>CADBCV010000024.1 GCA_902793285.1 Oscillospiraceae bacterium | reverse complement strand
TATTTTTCTTCATGAAGATTTTACTGCAAAGTCAATGGTTGGCTGCATCCTGATCGGTGCCGGAACATTGCTGATGGTTCTATAAACAAATTCCAGTTTATCTATGACCGCTCAAACCTCAATTTCGCTGGATAGTTTAACAGCACGAGCACTTACAGGAGAAAAAACTAATGCGCAAAAGATTTTTATGTATCCTCATTGCTTTTCTGTCCGTCCTCATGCTGACTGGCTGCCGGAGCCGCAAACCCAGTCTGGAGGTCGTGCCGCATGATGACAATACGATAACCATTACGGCGGACAAAGCCGGGATCAGCGGTGTCGGCGGTGCCGGCATCACGGTCGCCGATGGTCAGCAGCTTGTCATCGACTCGGCCCTCTCCAAAGGCTCCGTCCAGTTTAAGCTCTTTCTGGATAATGAGCCTGCTGGCGTGGATGCCTCCCTTGACGAGATCCTGCACACAGACGAAACGCCCGCACTGGACGTGACGGTGAACTCCGCCGGTACAACCGAACATCCGCTTCAGCCGGGCGAATACACGCTCTTTGTCAATGTTCTGGAGAAGACCAGCGGAAATATCACACTCAGTGCGAAGTGATCTTGCTGCTGTCCTGAAATTTGACGTGAACGAATAATCAGGATAGCGCAGCTCTATAGTCTGGGAGTCCTCGTGATACTCGCAGCGCGTAGTTTGCGGCTGGTTTGGAAATCATCGATGATAAAGCAAAATCCGAACCCATCTCCGATTGAGAAGATGTGGTTCGGATTATCTTGCTTTGGTGGGGGAAGGTGGATTCGAACCACCGAAGGCATTGCCAGCAGATTTACAGTCTGTCCCCTTTGGCCACTCGGGAATTCCCCCATATGAAGTTGCGCCGTTGGAGCTGGTGGACGGACTCGAACCCCCGACCTGCTGATTACAAATCAGCTGCTCTACCGACTGAGCTACACCAGCATCTTACCGGCATCGCCCGTGTATCGGCCAGCGACCTGACCCCTGAGCGCTTAGTTATAATAGCAAAGAACATTGAATTTGTCAAGCTAATTTTTCCGATATTTGAAAAGGTTTGCTTCTTTGCCCCGACACCCCCGCCGGGAGAGATAGTCGCCGGCGACGGCGCATATGCTGTGTGCGAGGAGGGATGCGAATGCAAGGGAAGGCTCTTTTGCGCCGGCACGGCGCGGTGCTGCAGGCGCTTGCGATGGTGGCGGCGGTGCTGCTGATCTTCTGGGCGGTCAACACGCCGAAGCTCGTGGGCGTCTCCGCATCCAGGCGCGAGCTGCCGGTCTACTGTGTGCAGCAGGATGAGAAGCGCGTTGCGCTGAGCTTTGACGCGGCCTGGGGCAATGAGGACACGCAGACGCTGATTGACATTCTCGGCGGCTACGGCGTCGCCGTGACCTTTTTTGTGGTGGGCGACTGGGTGGATCGATATCCGGAGTCCGTGCAGGCGCTCTCGGACGCGGGGCATGAGGTGATGAACCACTCGAGCAGCCACGCGCATTTTTCCTCGCTCACCACGGCGGAAATCAAAAGCGACATCTCCAAATGCAACGACAAGATCGAGGCCGTGACCGGGGTGCGCCCGACGCTCTTCCGCTGTCCCTACGGGGAATACGACGACCATGTCATCAAGGCCGTCCGCGCGCTCGGCATGACGCCGGTGCAGTGGGATGTGGACAGTCTCGACTGGAAGGGCATCTCCGCGCAGGAGATCTCCCGCCGCGTTCTGGACCGGGTGCAGCCGGGCAGCATCGTCCTCTTTCACAACGCCGCCGAGCACACGCCGGAGGCCCTGCCGGAGATCCTGGAGGCGCTGCTCGCGGAGGGCTATGAGATCGTGCCCATCTCTGAGATCCTGCTGGAGGGGGACTTTTTCATCGACGGCGCCGGCAGACAGTGCCGGAAATAGAAGTGTACGCCCTTCCCGGGATTCTCCGGGGAGGGTTTTCCATTTCCCATGTTTTTTCCGCGGCACAGCAGCGCCGCCCTTGTCTAAAGCCGGGTTGTGGTATATAATAGTAAGGCGGGCGCAAAACCCGCGGAGAATGAGAGAAGCCAAACAGGAGTGTATTATGAAGTACGAAAGAAAAAGCGGACTTGCCCTGATCCCCTTCCTCGTGTTCATCGCCGTGTACATCGGCGCCGGCATCGCCTACCACGATTTTTACAAATTTCCCTCAGTCACGGCCATGCTCTTTGCCACCGTGGTCGCCTTTATCATGAGCGGCGAGAGCATCAACGAGCGCTTTGCCACCTTCGCCAAAGGCGCAGGCAACGTGGATGTGCTGACGATGCTTGTGATCTACATCCTCGCCGGGGCCTTTGCGAGCGTCGCCGGGGCCGTCGGCGCAAAGGACGCCACCGTGAATCTCGGCCTGCATCTCGTGCCCCCGTCCCTGCTTGCCGCCGGCATGTTCATGATCGCCGCCTTCTTCGGCACCGCCACCGGCACTTCCATGGGCACCATCAACCTGCTGATCCCCGTGGCCGTGGGCGTCGCGGAGAAGGGCGGGCTCTCCCCCGTCATCATCATCGCCGCAGTCGTCGGCGGCGGCATGTTCGGCGATAACCTCTCCATGATCTCCGACACCACCATTGCCGCCACCCGCTCCCAGCGCGTGGAGATGCGCGACAAGTTCCGCGTGAACCTCCTCATCGCGCTGCCCGCCGCCATCATCACCATTGTCTTGCTGCTGATCTTCGGCCGGCCCGAGACCGTCACCCCGGTGGAGGCGGGCTCCTTCAACTTCTTCCTCGTGCTGCCCTATCTCACGGTTTTGATCCTCGCCCTCTGCGGGATGAACGTGTTTCTTGTGCTCACGATCGGGATCTTCTTTGCCATCGCGGTGGGCCTCATCTTCGGCGTGCCGAGCGTCACCGCCGAGGCTGCCGCCGCTGCCGCCGCGGGCAATCCCATGGGTGGGGGCGCGGTGCTCGCCGAGAGCATCTCGGTGCTCGCGAACGCGATCTTCAACGGCGTCGTCGGCATGAACGAGGTCTATTTCCTCACCTTCCTCTCGAGCGGCATGTCCGAGCTCATCGCGAAAAACGGCGGCATCAACTGGATCATCGACAAGCTGCGCGGCGTGATGAAAAACGGCCGCTCGGCCCAGATCGGCATTGCCGCGATGGTCTCGGCCTGCGACTGCGCCACGGCGAACAACACCGTCGCCATCATCGTGGCGGGCGACATGGCGCGCGAGGTGTCCCACACCTACAGGGTGGACCCGCGCCGCACCGCCTCCCTGCTGGACGTGTTCTCCTGCGTGTTCCAGGGCGTGATCCCCTACGGCGCACAGCTTGTGGCGGCGGCGACGCTGGCAAACGCGGCCACCTCCACGGGGCAGGTGTTCACGGCCGCCGGTCTCATCGGCAGCATGTGGTACTGCTGGATCCTCGGTGCCGTGGGGATTTTGTCCATCTTCATCCCCTTTGCCGACGGCGTGATCCGCAAAAACCCCTGGAACTGGGAGCTTGACTGCCCGGAGTCCGAGGCCGCGAAGGGCGCGTAATCTCAAGTATGAACACAGGCCCTCCGCGCGCATTTGCCGGAGGGAGAAACAGAAAGGAGATTCTTTGATGAAAGTCACATCCACGCCGAGGGCCCCCGCCGCGATCGGGCCCTATTCCCAGGCCATCGCCGCGAACGGCTTCCTCTTCACCTCCGGGCAGATCGCCATTATCCCCGAGACGGGGGACATTGACGGCGCCACCATCGAGCAGCAGGCCGAGCGCTGCTGCCGCAACCTGGGGGAGCTTCTGAAGGAGAACGGTCTCGGCTTTGAGTCTGTCGTGAAGACCGTATGCTTTTTGGCGGATATGGGAGACTTTGCCGCCTTCAACGCGGTTTATGCCAAATACTTTACCGGCAAGCCCGCCCGCTCCTGCGTCGCGGTGAAGACGCTGCCGAAAAACGTCCTGTGCGAGATCGAGCTCATCGCGGAGCTCTGAGTTGCGCGAGGCTGTAGCAAAATCCGACCACACCGTAGGGGCGGCTATCAGCCGCCCGCGCGCAGAAATGCTTCAATACGCAAAAAATGTACGGCGATTTCGTATCCTGATACGTTTTCGCCGTACATTTATATATATGGGTATCGGGTTAAGTCAGCAAGCCTCTTTCTAAGCTCCCTTTCGAAAAGGGAGGTGCCCCTACGGTGGCGGAGGGACTTTTTCCTTTTTGTCGTTGTCTTTATCCCTTGACGGCGCCGCTCGTCATGCCGGCGATGATCTGCTCCTGGAAGAGGATGTAGCCCAGGATGGAGGGGATGATGGAGATGACGATGGCGGCGTACATGGAGACATAGTCCGTCGAGAACTGGTTTGTAAAGTAGCGGATGCCGACCTGGACCGTGCGGAGCTTCTCCGAGGAGACGATGAGGTTTGCGAAGACAAATTCGTTCCAGCAGGTCAGAAACTCAAAGGTCGCGGCGGTGACGATGCCCGTGCGGCTCAGAGGCAGGATCAGATAGAAGAAGCGCCCGAAGAAGCCGCAGCCGTCGATGTAGGCCGCCTCCTCCAGCTCCATGGGCACGGAGTCCATGAGGCCGCGGATGAGGAAGGTGGACATGGGGATGCCGATGGCGCAGTAGAGAAGGATCATGCCGCCGTAGGTGTTGTAGAGGCCGAGCTTGTTGATGATGACGAAGTACGGCACCATGAGGGCGTTCAGGGGGACGAGGATGCCCGCCGTGAAGAGCGTGAAGATCCGCTCGCGCCCCTTGAAGCGGAAGCGGGAGATGCAGTAGGCGCCCATGCTCGCGATGATGACGTTGACCGCCGTGGCGGCAAGGCCCACGATCACGGAGTTTAAGAGCATCCGGCCGAGGCCCGCTACCTTGAGCGCGTTCACATAGTTCTGCCACTGGGGCACCTTGGGCAGGGCGAAGGGCGACATGGCCTGAAACTCAAAGTTTGTCTTGAGCGAGGAGAGGATCAGCCAGATGAGGGGAAAGAGCGTGTAGACCGCGAAGAAGATGATCAGGATCCAGCGCAGGATCGCGAGGATCAGCTCCTTCCCGTGGAGGGGGGCATGGATCTTGTTTTCACTCATTTCAGCGCCCTCCTTGCCTTTTTGATCGCCTTGCGCTGCGCCGCCTTGTCGCCGCGGCCCTCAAAGAGCTTGCGGATCGTGACGATGAAGATGACGCCGACGATGATGAGGATCACCGCCGAGGCGCTGGCAAGGCCGTAGTTGGAGTCCTGCATCTTTTTATACATGTACAGAACGATGGTGGACGTGGTGTTCGCGGGGCCGCCGTTTGTGAGCATGTAGACCTGCTCGAACTGCCGAAGGCCCATGACGCTTGCAAGCGTGATGCAGGTGAGAAGCGAGGTCCTCTTGATAAGCGGGATCGTGATGTAGATCGCCTGCTGGAAATCGGAGGCCCCGTCGATGACCGCCGCTTCATAATAGGAGGTGTCGATGGTGGTGATGTCGGCCATCATGATGACCATGTAATAGCCGATGTAAAAAACCCAGTAGATCAGCACCGCCGGGAAGGCCGTCTCTATGGTGCCGAGCCAGTCCCGCGCCGCGTCCCCGAGACCGATGGCGCGCAGAAGGCCGTTCAGAAGGCCGGTGTCCGCGCTGTAGATGGCGCGCCACAGGGTTGCGAGCGCAATGCCGGAGATGACCTGGGGGAAGAAATAGACCGTGCGGAAGAACTTCCAGCCCTTCGGCTTGCGGGAGAGAATGATCGCCATGACCATGGCGAGCGGCACCTGGATGAAGCCCGCCACCAGCGCCCAGATCACGTTGTTGAGGATGGAGCGGGCGAAAGCCTTGTCCTTATAGAGCAGCAGATAGTTGCGAAAGCCCCTGACGATCGGCGCGGAGATGCCGTTCCATTTCAGAAAGCTCACCGCGACGACATAGATGACAGGGATGACAAAGAAGACCACCATCATGATGATCGCGGGCAGCAGGAAGGCCAGCAGCGGTCCTCTGTCAGAACGTTCCAGTTTCAATGAGCCACCTCCTAATACTGTTCAATTGCGAACACGCTTCACAATTGAGGAAAGAACAGGCTGCGGTTTTCACCGCAGCCTGTAGAGCGGATCAGGCGTATTACTCGGCCAGTTCGATGGCGGTCTGGAGCTGATCGACGAAGCCCTGCTCGTCAACCTGGCCAAGGACCAGGGCGGAGAGCGCGGCGGGGAACTCGGTGGAGAAGGCGGTCGGGAAGGCGCCGTTCACGTGCAGGACGGTGAAGGCGGCGTTGTTCGCAACCTCGGTGACCTTCTGGGAGATGAGGGAGGTGTCGGGGGACGGGGTGTACTTCACGAAGAACATGGCGCCGGAAGAGAGGGCGAGCTCAGAGACGTGCTGAGGATCGGTGATGTACTTGAGGAACTTCACAACCGCCTCTTCCTTTGCGGGGTCGCTCTGCTTGGCAGCGGCCAGGAAGCCCTGCACGGTGGTGACGAGGCCGCCCTCGCCGAGGCCGCCTTCATACGTGGGATTCACAGCGACCTCGCAGTCGTCGGCGAGGAGGACGCCGTCAACGGCGTTATCTTCTTTGTAGAAGTTTGCGATCCACCAGGGGCCGTTGAGGTAGACGACGGTGTCGCGGGCGAGGAAGTGGCCGTTCACGTCGGAGGCGGCAGCGGAGACGGCGCCGTCGAAGGTGTAGCTGTACATCTCCTTGAGGACCTTGGCGGCCTCAACGAAGGCGGGGTTATCAAGCCCGTCGGCATAGACGTCCTTGCCGCCGATGGCTTCCGCGATCAGGGAGTACCAGAGCATGGAGGACCAGGCATTGTCGCCGGCCATCTGGCCCATGGCGTTGAAGCCCTTGGCCTTGACGTCCTTGCACATCTGGAAGAACTCGTCATAGGTGGCGGGGAAGTGATCCCAGCCGCACTCGGCGAGGAGTTTGGCATTGTAGATGGGGGTGAAGACAGCACTCTCAAAGGGGAGGATGGAGACCTTGCCGTCCACACTCCAGGCGTCGAACGCACCGTCGGTAAAATCATTGCCCCAGCCCTCGTCCAGATAGGGGGTCAGGTCCATGAACTTGCCGGATTCCGCATACGCCTTGATGTCGAAGGTGGTGTCAAGGATGCAGATGTCGGGCGCGGAGCCGGTGGTGATGGTGGTGCGGATCTTGTCGCGGTAGGCCTGATAGTCGGTCTGCTCTTCGACGACGACCTTGATAGCGCCGGCGTTCTCGGCGTTGAAGTTCTCAATAAGCTGGGACATGTAGGCGGCCTTGGAGTCGGTGCCGACCCAGATGCTGGGGAAGTTGATGACGATCTCGTCGTCAGCGTACGCGGGCATGGAGGCGACCAGGCCGAACACCATGACGAGCGTCAGAAGCAGGGCGATGGTTTTTTTCATGTTCATTCTCCTTTGATTTTAATTAACAGGTTTAATCAATTGCTTTTACAAAAAAGCCCTTGATAGCTACAAGAAACATTATAGTGACCCCCTCCCCCTTTGTAAAGCCCTTTTCCCCCGTGATCTTGTAGATTTTCGCTTTGACTTTTTGTAGCTTTTGCACGAAGGAAACGGCGGCCCGCCAAAATGTGGGTCGCCGTTTTGTGAATGTTGACGAATTTGAACGCGCTCAGCGCTCCCGCAGGCGCTCGAAGAGCGAGGTCCAGGGCGAGCCTGCGCGATAGAACACCGGCGGCTTTCCGAGGGGCGCGTCGACCGTATGGCGGCCGCCCGCACAGACCGCGCCGCTCCAGAGATGGACCCAATCCCCCGCCGGCAGCCAGAGAGCGCGCGTATCCGCGCCCGGCTCCACCACCGGGGCGACCAGCACATCCGGCCCCAGGAGATAGCTGAAGAGGTCCCGGTCCCACGCCTCCGGCGCGTCGGGTTCCGCGAAGAACAGGGGGCGCATCACGGGGATGCCGCGCGCGCTGTTTTCCTCCACACAGGCTTCGAGATAGGGTAAAATCGTATTATGTAAACTTACCAGCCGTGCCGAGGCCGCGATCACGCGCTCGCTGTCGTAGAGCTGGACATTGGAGTCGGGGCGGTTCCCCTCATGCGTGCGCATGACGGGCGTGAAGCAGGCGAATTCCAGCCAGCGCAGCAGAAGCTCCTCATCCCGGTGCAGGTGGAAGAGCGTGGTGTAGCCGCCCGCGTCGCAGGTGTGCAGGCCATAGCCGCTCATGCCGAGGGTGAGGGCCGCCGTGACCACGGAGGGAAGCCCGTCGTCCGCAGACCAGTCCACGCACTGGTCCCCCGCCCAGATGAGCGTCGCCCAGCGCTGGCTCCCGGCGGCCCCGGCGCGCATGAAGAATACGCACTCGCCGAGCTTGCCGGCCTCCTCCACAGCCTCGCGGTTGCACTTTGCCCAGAGCATGGGCCAGGCGTTGTGGAGGGCAAGGCCGCTGCCGCCGCAGCAGACCGCGTCCGCCGGGAGGTATTCGCCGAAGTCCGCCATCCAGCCCTTGAAGCCGAGGCCGATGAGGTTTGTTTTGATAACGTTTTTGTACCAGTCGAAGGCCGCGGGCAGGGTGAGGTCCACCACGCCGCAGTCGTATTCACCGAAGTCAAAGAGATAGTCCGTGCCGTCCGCGCGTTTGACAAAGTAGCCGCGCTCCGCCGCCTCCCGGAAGAGGACGCCGCCCTCCACGAGGTAGGGGTTGATGTAGCCCATCCAGGCCATCGAGGGGTCCCCGGCGATGAGCTTGTCAAGCTCCGGGTAGAGCTCCCGGTTCCAGCGCCAGTCCCACTGGAGGCGCTTTCCGAAGGAGGTGACGCGTTTGCCCTCCCAGTCCTGAATCCAGACGGCGGAGATGTCCACGCCGCCCTTGCGGCAGCGCTCCGCCATCCGGCAGGCGCGCACCGTGCCGCCCTGGACGCCGAGCCAGAGGCCCTTCATCGCCCAGGCGGGAAGTCTCGGCTGCCGCCCGAGAAGGCCCGTGAGCTTCTCCAAAAGCGCCGGGTAATCCTCGCCCGCGCCGAGGACCAGGCGCAGCGCCGGGGTCCAGAGGGTGATTTCATGATACCCTGTCTCGCGGAAGTCAAGCTCGGCATATTCATAGTTCATAAGGTGGGCAAAATAAAGGCGGGAGGAGACGAAGGTCGGCTGCGGGAAGAAGGTGGTGTGGTAATCGCCGCCGCTGCCGTCCAGGGCGTCGGCAAGGCGGGTGACCTCCGTGAGCTTGTTGCGGCCCACGCCCTGCTCCCGCGTCCAGATGGGGTAGAGCTTCCCGCGCAGGTCGAGGGCGGAAAACTGCTCTCCCCCGCCGGTCACATGCTCGCCCGCCTCCGCCGCGAGGCGCAGCCACAGGCGGTTAACGCGCGTATCCTCACAGGCGCCGTCCAGATGGAGAAGCCCGTCCTGCTCAAAAAAGCGCAGGCGGTACTCCCCCTCGAGCGCCGGGCTTCCGAAGCGGAGGCTGTCGCCGTCCGCGCCGAGAAAGCGGAGGGCAAGGCGCTCGTCCACGCGGTCTCGGATGGTGAAGTTACCGCGGAACATGCGGATATCCTCCCGGCCGCGGCCGAGAAAAAGCGCAGGCTCCTCCCCGCTGTGGCGGAGGATCACCCGCCCGTCAAGGGTGAGGGTGAAGGAGCCTTCTGCGGGATAATCAAATCGGAACATGGTCGATACTCCTTATTCATTATACCAGTCGTCGGCTCTGCCCTGGCCGGCGGAGAGGGCGCGCAGGGCGGGCTCGATCGAAAAGCTCATCAAAAGACAGAGGGCCCCGGGCAGGAGGGGCGCGATCTGCGGCAGGAGCCAGGAGATGAGCGCCACAAGCGCAAGCTCGAAGAGCAACAGAAGGCTCTGCCGCCAGTTTCGGACCGCGAGATAGACCCCGAAGCGCAGGACGGTCTTCACCGGATCGTCAAAGCGCGAGAGATAGGCAAAGCTCCAGACCGCGAGCAGCGGCAGCGGCAGCAGCAGGACGCGGGAGAAGACGTGGAGAAAGCTCCCGGCCTCAACGCCCATCCGCGAGAAGGCGACGATGTCCAGAACGCCGACGCAGAGCGCCGCGAGGAAGACCAGCCACAAAAGCGTCGCCCCCCGGAAATTCATGCGAAAGGCGCGGAAGAAGGCGTGGGTCGGCTCCGGGTAATCGTGGCGCACGCACTTGACCATGCTGTAGTAGAGCGCGGCGGACGCGGCCCCCAGCGTGATGACGGGCAGGGAGCAGAGCGCCCAGAGGATGCCGAGCCACACGATGTCGATGAGCGCCGTGAGTACCGCGTGGAGCTTCGACTCCTTCATTGATCGTTTCCGCGGCAGAGCCCGGCGTCCACCGTGTAGCGGTACACATCAAAGCCGTACATCTCGGCAAGGGTCTCGAGCGTTCTCGCGTGCAGGCCCTTGATGACGACAAAGTGGGGCTCGAACCCGTCGCGCACGCTCTGCTCCACCATGCCGCGGCTGTCGCAGAAGGTGCGGACCACGATGGAGGTGCCGATGAACTGCTTGGGCTTATCGAGCGCCTCGCCCTCCGCGATGAAGAAGCGGAAGGAGCCGTCCGGCTCGCGCCCGATGCGGAAGATGGTGGCCTCGGGGAAAGCCTCGCAGCCGAAGTCCATGGCGGGGCCGATCTTGCGGTTGGGGTGCACGCCGACTGTAGCGCCGGTATCGTGCCGGGCGAGCGAACAGGCGGCCGCGCCGCAGTGCCAGAAGGTGACGGTGTTCTCCCCCTCGTCGAGGGAAACGGGGTCGCCGAAGAAGACAGGCTCGCCGGAGAGCTGCATCCCGATCCACATGGACAGCGCCCCGTAGATATCGGCCTCGCAGGCGGCGGCGACCCCCTCGTCATTGAGCATGGAGAGGACCGTGCAGACCGGGGTGCCGAAGGCGGTGAAGAAATCGGGCCAGCAGCGGGAGGCCAGCGCCCCGATGTTGTGGGTCTTCACATAGTTCCTGTAGGCGTTGAGAAGGCGGGCGTGGTCCAGGATATTGTTCTCGGGCGTCTTGTCAAGCCCGGCGGTGGCCTTCTCGGTATCCGCGACGGCGGCGGCAAGCTCCGCGTCCGTGAGCTTTTTGGCCTCGTCGATAAGCTCGCGCGCCTCGATGGCCTCAAGCTCCACGCCGAAGGTGCTCATGAGCTCGCTGTCGAGCGCGCGGCCGAAGCCGAAGCCCTGGGGCGTGTGGCCCACGGCGGCAAGGCGCAGAGAGCGCATGTTTTTCTTCACCCGGGCCGCGGCGACGCTCGCCCTCACGGCCTTGACGGTCTCTTCCTCCTCCGGCGCGCCGAAGACGTAGGAGAAGGGCCTGTCGTCAAAGGCGCGGAGGGTGTTGGCAGCCGAGTACGCCCCGGTCAGGGAGTTGAGGCGCAGGCGGCCCCCGTCGATGACGGGCTCCCGCAGGGTCCAGAGGAGGACCGGGCAGTCGAAGCGGCGCAGCACCTCGGACATGTAGGCGGCGTTTGCGAAGGTCAGGTTCTGGAACACGATGAGGTCCGGCTGCAGCCCCTGCATGTAATCGCGGAGCTTGTCGAGACTCAGCAGCATCTCCCCGGGGACGACGAAGCGCTCATCCACCGCGCGCAGGAGCTTGACGGAGCGCTCGAACTGATCCTGGGCGCTCTCGAGATGGAAGGTGGGGACGCCCACCGGAATATAAACAGGTGTAAAGCTCATGTTGATCCTCCTGTCGAATTATTGAAAGGGAAATTATTTAACAGCGTGAATAATCATAGTCCGCCCGGGGACAGATGTCAAGGTCTGCGTGAAAAGAAGGCCCGGTTTTTTTGTTTTCCCTATTGACAAAGAGGATATCAGAGACTACACTGTGCATTAGTTAGACCTTTTAACCAATGACAATATTCTTCTTGTTGGGAGGAAATCAAATTGAGCTACGATCTGAAAGAAGTCTGCAAGGATATCCGCTGCGACATCATGACCAGCATCGGTCATCTAGGCGTGGGGCACATCGGCGGCTGCCTGTCTGTGACGGAGCTGCTCGCGGTACTCTACTTTGAGGAGATGCACATCGACCCCGCAAACCCCAAAATGCCCGGGCGCGACCGCTTTGTCTGCTCCAAGGGCCACGCGGGCCCCGCGGTGTACGCGACGCTCGCAAACCGCGGCTACTTTGACCGCAAGGAGCTGCTCACCCTCAACCAAGGCGGCACGAACCTGCCCAGCCACTGCGACATGAACCGCACCACCGGCATCGACATGACCACCGGCTCCCTCGGCCAGGGCTTCTCCTGCGCGGTGGGCGTTGCGCTCGGCTCCAAGATGGAGGAGGACGGCGCCACGATCTTCACCCTCATCGGGGACGGCGAGAGCCAGGAGGGCCAGATCTGGGAGGCCGCCATGTTCGCCGCCGCGAAGAAGCTCGACAACCTCATCGGCTTCACCGACTACAACAAGCTGCAGATCGACGGCAGCGTCGCCGAGGTCAACGACATCGCGCCCCTCGCCGACAAGTGGAGGGCCTTCGGCTGGAACGTGATCGAGGTCAAGGACGGCAACGATGTGGAGCAGGTCTCCGCCGCCGTCAAAGAGGCCAAGACCATGCGCGGCAGCGGCAGGCCCACCATGGTGATCCTCAACACGCTCAAGGGCTGCGGCGTCCAGTGGATCGTCGACCTCGGCGCGGGCAACCACAACACCAACGTCAACGAAGAGCAGGCCAAGGCCGCCATCGCGGAGATCAGGGGGGAATAAAAAATGGAAATGAGAGCAGTTTACGCCGAATGCCTGGCTGAAATGATGGAGCAGGACCGCCACGTGTGCGTCCTGGACGCTGACCTCTCCAAGGCCAGCGGCACCCGCAAACTCTATGAGCGCTTCCCGAAGCAGATGTTTGACTGCGGCGTGGCCGAGCAGGACATGGCCTCCATCGCGGCCGGCCTTGCAAGCTACGGCTTTAAGCCCTGGATCGAGAGCTTCACGCCCTTCGCCACGAGACGCATCTGCGACCAGATCGCGATCTCCATCTCCTACGCCAAACAGAACGTCAAAATCGTCGGCACCGACCCCGGCATCTCGGCCGAGCTCAACGGCGGCACCCACATGAGCATGGAGGACGTGGGCGTCATCCGCTCCATCCCCGGCATGGTCATCTTTGAGCCCGTGGACGCCGTGCAGCTTCGCGCGGCCATGCCCGCTCTGGCCGCCTACGAGGGCCCCGTGTACATGCGCCTTTTCCGCAAGACCCTGCCCGACGTCTTCCCCGCCGACTACAAGTTCGACCTCTTCAAGGCTGACACCCTGCGCGAGGGCAAGGATCTCACGATCTTCGTGTCCGGTTTCCTGACCAAGGACGTGCTCGACGCCGCCGCGGAGCTCGCGGCTGAGGGCATCGACTGCGAGGTCGTGAACGTGCACACCATCAAGCCCATCGACCGCGAGACCGTCATCGCCTCCGCCCGCAAGACCGGCGCCGTGCTGACTGTGGAGAACCACAACGTCATCGGCGGCCTGCACTCCGCCGTGCTCGAGGCCCTGGCCCAGGAGAAGATCCCCGCCGTCGCCGTCGGCGTGCAGGACCGCTTCGGCGAGGTCGGCAAAATGCCCTACCTGCGCGAGGTGCTGGGTATGCGCACGGAGGATATCGTCGCCGCCGCGAAGAAGGCCGCGGCGCTCAAGTAAAAAACGGGCCTTCCCCAATCGGGGGAGGCCTTATGTTCGTGTCATCCTGAGCGTCAGCGAAGGATCTCATGATTGCCTGCAATACTTTCGGGATTCTTCGTCGCTGCGCTCCTCAGAATGACAGCAATCTCATGACATCGCAAAAACGAACGCCATTTAAAACTGACAATGATTTGGAGGATATTTCCTATGAAAATCGCCATCGGCAGTGATAAATCCGGCTTCTCCGCGAAGGAAGCCATCCGGGCCTACCTCACCGAGGCCGGCGTGGAGTTTGACGATCTCGGCACCGTGACGCTCGACGAGGTGCACCCCTATTACGAGGTGGCCTCCAGGGTCGCCCCCCTGGTGCAGGACGGGACCTATGACCGCGCGGTGCTGATCTGCGGCACCGGTGCCGGCATGAGCGTTGTGGCAAACAAGTACAAGGGCGTGCACGCCGTCGCGTGCGAGGGTGTCTACTCCGCGAAGATGGCCCGCGCCATCAACAATGCCAAGGTCCTCTGCATGGGCGGCTGGATCGTCGGGCCCGAGATGGCCGTCGAGATGGTGAAGACCTTCCTCGCCACCGACTGGTGCCAGGATCTGGAGGATTGGCGCGCGGAGAACATGCACAAGTTCGCCGACAAGGTCGCCGCCATTGAGGACGCCTGCTATGGGAAATGAGTTCATCTACGCCCAGCCGGTCAAGATCTTCTTCGGCGAGGGGAAGTTCCAGGAGCTCGGCAAGGTTCTGGACGAGCTTCAGGTGAGCCGCTGCGTCATCGCCTGCGGCAAGCACTTTGCCCCGACGGCCGAGGAGCTCATGGAAAAGGAGCCTCGCATCGTCGCCGTCTTCGGCGGCGTGGAGCAGAACCCCCAGCTCTCCGGCGTGATTGAGACCACCCGCCTTGCGCGCGAGCACAAGGCCGACGCCGTCATCGGCATCGGGGGCGGCAGCTCCATCGACACGGCGAAATTCGCCGCCGCCATCGCCCTCGACGGGCACGAGGCCATCGAGTACTACCGCGGCGAGCGGCCCTTCCCCGCGGAGCGCCTCACCATCATCGCGGTGCCCACCACCGCCGGCACCGGCAGCGAGGTGACCCAGGTCTCCGTCGTGTCCCACATCACGGAGAAGAAGACCATCAATAACCCCGCCTTCATGCCGAAGGCCGCCATCGTCGATCCCCTGCTCATGCTGTCCGTGCCGCAGCGCACCACCATGAACACCGGCCTTGACGCCATGGCCCACGCGCTGGAGGGCTACTGGAGTAAAAACCACCAGCCCATCCCCGATCTCATGGCCATTGAGGCCGTGCGCCTCATTCTCGCAAACCTTGAGACCGCCTACCGCGACGGCGCAAACCGGGAAGCCCGCGGCAGGATGGCGCTCGCGTCCCTGCTCGGCGGGCTGAGCTTTGCCCTGCCGAAGACCGCGGCGTGCCACGCGTGCAGCTATCCCCTGTCCGAGGATTACCACCTGCCCCACGGCGAGGCCTGCGCTTTCACGCTGGACAGTTTTGTGCGCATCAACGCGGACGCGCGCCTGGAGTATCTGGCGCAGGCCGTCGGCCTCCGGGACACCGCGGAGCTTGCGGAAAAGATCCGCGCCTTCAAGGAGATGGCGGGGCTGCGCTCCCGTCTCGGCGATCTCGGCGCGGTGGACCTTGACAAGCTCTGCCGCGACTGCGCGGCGCACCCCCTTATGAACAACAACCCCGTCCAGATGACGGAGGAAAAGCTCCGGGAGATGTTTGAAGCGCTGCGATGAGAGAGGATCTGAAATACACCCTGATGGTCACGGGGATGGTGGTCGCCTGGTCGATCTACTACGCGGTCAGCAAGATCGTGGTGGACGCGACGGGCTCTCCGCTCCTCGCGGGCTTTCTGCTGCGCACGGCGGCGCTCGTGTTTCTCACGGTGCAGCTTCTCCTGGATAAGAGCTTTGCAAGGCTCTTCCACCAGGGGAAGGCCGTCTTCATCCTGGTCCTCATCGGCGTGTTCGGCTTTCTGCTGGATCTGTTTGCAAACCTCGGCTACGCGAACGGCTCTCTCTCCACCGGGACGGCTCTTCTGAAGACGGACGTGCTGATGGTGAATCTCGCGACGGTGATCATCTACCGCAAGCGGCTCTACATCTCCGACTGGGTCGGCACCGCGGTCATGCTCTTCGGCGTGCTGCTCGTGCTGGGGGTGGACTTCGGCGGGATGGAGGTGCACGTCACGGACCTGTACTTTCTCCTCTCCGCCGCCTGCGTGAGCGCAAACGCTTTCATCATCAAGTCCGCCCAGGAGAAGTACCACGAGGACGCGGACATGATCTCCTACTATAATAATTTCGTCGTGCTGCTGCTCTTCGGCACGAGCGCGGCATTCGCCGGCGATCTGAGGACGGATGCTCTCAACAGCATCCCCGGCTTCTGGTGGCTGGTCGCGCTCGGCGGACTTGCCCAGACGGGCATCTATTTCTTCTACTACCGCAATCTCCGGCACTTTGAGGTCTGGCTCGTGAAGCTCTATCTGCTTTTGATGCCGGTTTTGAGCTGCTTCATCGGCGTCTTCTTCCTGCATGAGGAGCTGACAACGAAGAAGCTGCTCGGCATTCTTGTGGTGCTGGCCGGGGCCGCCGTCATTTTGCAGCGCGGCCGCATCAACCACGCGGGCAGGCCCGCGCGTTAAACCCGGAAGGAGGCTTTCCCGTGCCCTTTGAAGGCGACAACATGATGGGCGTCAAGCGCAACAACCGCAGCGCGATGCTCCGCATCCTCCACGAGAAGGGCAGCATGTCGAGAAAGCGCCTTGCGGAGACCATGAAGCTCACGCCCCCCGCGATCACCAAGATCGTGGCCGAGATGCTGGAGGAGGGCCTTCTGCGCGAGGGCTGCGCCGTCACAAGCGGCTCCGTCGGCCGGCGCGAGATTTTGGTGGAGCTCAACGCCCACGCCTTCTGCGCCCTCGGCGTACTGCTGAATCTGCGGCAGGCCATTCTCTCGGCCACCTGGCTTGACGGGAGCGTCATCTTCTCCGAGGCGATCCCCCTGCCGGTGCGCGCGCCCGCGGAGGAGACTGTGGACGCTCTCGCAGCGCGGCTTCTCGAGCTCCGACGGGAATACCGTCTCCGGGATGAGCGCATCGTCGGGCTCGGCATCGCGGTGCGCGGCATCACGGCCGCAAACCGCCGCGGCGTGAGCGACAGCTTCGGCGCCTTTGCCGAGGCGGATATCCCCCTCTGCGAAATGTTTGAGGCGCGCACGGGGTACAGGTGCATCCTGTCGAACAATGTGCGCTCGCTCCTCGCGGCGCAGATGTTCCTCTCGAAGGACGAGGCTGGCGGCTCCCAGTTTTTCCTGCGCTGCGTGGACGGCATCGGCGCGGCGCTCTCCATCGACGGGCAGATCTGGCACGGGGTGACGCTCCAGTGCTCCGAGATCGGCCACATCCCCGTGGTGCGGCGCGGCGGAAAGCCCTGCTCCTGCGGGAAGAGCGGCTGTCTCGAGACCATCGCCTCCCCCACCGCCATTCTGGAGGAGGCCGGGGCCAGGCTCTCCCCGGAGGCGACGCCCGTGCTCTGGCAGCTCTGCGGCGGCGGGAGCGGCCGTCCCACTCTCTCCGACGTGTTCACCGCTGCGGCAAGCGGCGACAACGGCGCGGCCACCATTGTGGACACCGCCGTGCACGCCCTCGGCAGCGCGGTCAAGTCCGTGATCTATCTCATCGACCCGGGCAAGATCGTCCTCTACGGCAGGATGTTCGACAACGACTATTTCCTCGCCCGCTTCTTTACCGAGATGCGCGAGGGGATGGACGCGCGCCACACGGTCACCATTGAGAAAAGCCGCTTCAACCACCAGCTTGAGGACAAGGCGGCGTGCCTGCTTGCCGTACAGAATTTCTTTCAAAACGGAGGTATTCAAGCGTGAATCTTTTACAGATGCTTCGTGAAAAGAACCCCGGTCTGCCGCTCTGCGCGGTGACGGACCCGGAATTTGCCCCCTACGGCCGCGTGCTCGGCGGGCGGGACGAGGCCCTCTCCAGGGCCCTGGACACCACCGGCATCCCCGCCGAGGGGAACGTGTACTATGCCTCTGCGGAGGCGCTGGAGGCTGTGCCCTGCATGGCGGATATCCGGCGCGTCGCCTTCGGGGAGATGCCCACCCAGTCCGGCTTCTGCAACGGGCGCGGCTATACCATGAACGCCATGGAGTATCACAAGTGCAGCGAGGTCAACTACTCCACCACGGGCGCGGTGCTGCTGCTCGCGCTGCAGGGCGATCTCAGGGACGGACATCTGGACGCCGCCTCGGTCGTGGGCTTCTATCTGCCGCCGGAGACGCTGGTGGAGGTCTTCCCGGGCGTGCTCCACTTTGCGCCCTGCCGCATTCAGGAGGCGGGCTTCAACTGCCTCGTGGTCCTCGAGAAGGGCGTGAACGAGGCCCTGCCGCAGGTGAACACCGCCGCCCCCGGGGAAGAGAAGCTCCTCTGGATGCGCGGGAAGTGGATGCTCTGCCACCCCGACTCCCCCCAGGCGGAAAACGGCGCCTACGTCGGCATCAGCGGCGAGAATCTCAGTCTGAAGATCTGATTGTAAAGACGCTGCGAAAAACGTTTTTCCCAGCCCCGCGGCAGGAAAAATGTACGGCGATTTCGTATCATTCTACGATTTCGCCGTACATTATTTTAAATGATCTCCCTATGCCGCCGGGCGGGGCAAGCCCCGCCCCTACGGAGTTCCTCTAAGCCCCCTTTGGAAAAAGGGAGGGGGACCGCCGAAGGCGGTGGAGGGATCGATCCCTCAGTCAGCTTCGCTGACAGCTCCCTTTTCGAAAGGGAGCTTAGAAGCCGTAGGGGCTGACGCCCTCGGCAGCCCGGCGGAGAAAATGTGAAAATAGGAAAAGCCTTGGGCAAATCCGCAGCGTGTACGTTTTCACCCAAGGCTTTTTTATGGAAAAATGTATCAGTTCATAGCCGTGTCGAAATCGAACTGGGAGGCGCGGCGTCTGCCGAAGGAGGAGGGCTTTCTGTCAGAGCCGGTGTCGTGGGAGGGTCCGGCGTCCCGGGTGTCGGGCTCAGTCGCCGCGTCCTCCTTCTCCGTATTGGGGCGGAAGGGGTCTGCGAAGGCGTCGCGCCTGTCGGCGTATATATCGCCGGGGTTTCCGTCCCGCACGGGCTCGGCCGCGGTCCCCTTCACGAGGGCTTCCAGCTCCGCGAGCGTGAGCCCCTGCCCCTCAAGCCCGCAGGCCATGGTCACGGCAAAGGCCACATCGCCGCTCTGCCAGCTCGCCACATTGACGGTCTTCCCGTCGCCGAGGCAGCTCACCTCCACATCGCCGAACTTCTCCGTCCACTCCTTGGAGTAGTCATTGTAGTCGCCGGAGAGGGTGTAGCCCTCGTCGATGAGGGAGGCGCGGAGCATGAGCTCATTGTCCCCGTCGGAGTAGTCGGCCTCAATGGTGCCGTTCATCGCGCAGTAGCCGAAGAGCTTCATGCCCTCGGGCAGGGCCTGCTTTTCGGGGGGCGTGAGCTTGATGCCGGAGATGAGGATGGCCTGCTCCAGCCAGTCGGTGTCGATCCAGGGATTCGGGAAGCCGAAGGGCGCCATGTCCTCGGAAAAGGGAGAGAAGCTGCCCATCATGCCGTGGAGCATGTCTTCCAGCTCCTTCCAGCTATCGGCATAGAAGCTGTCGCTGTCAGGCTCCTCGCTCTCCGCAGGCGTCTCGGGCGTCTCAGGCGTCTCGGGCGTCTCAGGCTTCTCGGGCGTCTCAGGCGTCTCGGGCGTCTCAGGCTTCTCGGGCTCCGCCGGGGTTTCGGGCTCCGCTGCCTCCGCGGGGGCGGGCTTGTTTTCCTCCATGGCGTCGATCACCATGCCGTAGTAGGTATCCCAGAGCTTGCCGGCCTCCTCCAGGAAGCGCGCCTGCTCCTCGGGCGACATGTCGGGGTCCGCCATGCCGAGCAGGAGATCCTGCAGGGCCTTCTCCTGCGCGGGGTCCAGTTTGTTCTCGGCTTCGGCCGCCGCGCTGTTCACCAAGTCAAGATAGGAATACCAGATCGCGTCCGCCTGCAGGTAGAGGCTCGCGCGGGCGGCGGGGTCGTTCTCGGTCTCCGCGGCCATGATGTACTGCATCAGGTCAAAGAGCAGATCCTGACGCTCCGGCTTGCGGGCGTCGCGCTCCAGCTCGTCGGCATACTGGGTGCTGCCGGCGGGCGCTGTCTCCAGATAGCTGTTCCAGAGCTCCTTGGCCTCCCTGCAGAGCGCCGCGCGAGCCACGGGATCAGACTCCGTCTCGGCCCGCATGACGAGCTTGAGGAACGCAAGGATGGTGTCCTCCCGGCTGAGGTCCGGCGTCTCTGCCGCGGCCTCCGTCCTGCCGGCGGCGGGGTCCTCCCGGGTCTCCTCGGCATAGGCCGCGGGGAACAGCCCGCACAGCAGCGCCGCGACCAGCAGGATGCTCAGAACATGGGCAAGGCTTTTTGACTTCATGAAAAACAACTCCTTTTCTATATGATCGCCTAATATTTGGGTTGGGTTCTTCCGCTTTCACGCGTATCATAGCACAGGGCTTGTGTCATTTCTGTGAACACGGAGCCATATTTAAGAATTCTTCACAAACAGCCTTTTTTAAAATTCTCCGTCCAGGTCAGAAAAGACGTAAGATTGATTGACATAATCTTCTGTATATGGTACATTAAGTTATCTTTTTGGGGATTTTCTTATATAAGGGGAACATGACCATGCACTCTTCTGCCGTTTTGAGCCGGAAAAACAGGCGCGTACTGGACCACACGCTGCTCTGCGCGGTCGGGATCTGCGTCAATATCGTCGTCTCCTATCTCAGCGCAAAGGCCGGGCTCAGTCTGTATCTGGACAGCATCGGCACGATCCTGACGTCGGCGGTGGGCGGATTCTTGCCGGGCGTTATCACCGGCTTTGCCACGAACCTTTTGAAGGGTTTCTGGAATCTGAGCTCGATCTACTACATCCCCATCAACATCATGCTCGCCATGGTGACGACCTTTTTCGCCCAGCGGCACGATCTGATGCGCTTTCCCAAAGTGCTGCTCCCCTTCTTCTCGCTCGCCTTTGTCGGCGGCGTGATCGGCTCGCTGCTGACCTGGTTTCTCAACGGCTCTGTTTATACCGGCAGTGCTCTCTCGGCGCGCTTTGTGAACGCCGGCTTTTCTCTTCTGACTTCTCAAATCCTCGGCGATTTCATACTGGATCTCGCGGACAAGGGGATCTCGCTCGCCGTGGTGCTGCTCATCCTGCGCTTCATCCCGCAGCCCATGCTTGAGCTTTTCGACAAGGAGCGCGTCTCGCTCATCACGGACAAGGACATGGTGCGGCAGATGTCGCTGCGCACGAAGGTGATGCTGCTCGTCACGGGGCTCATGCTGGTCGTCGCGATCGCCGTGACGGGCATCACGATCTCGCTTTTCAACGATTCCATCATTGAGGAGAACGTGAAGATGGCCTATGGCGCGGCGCGTATCGCGGCCGGGGCCTTTGACGCCGACCGCGTGCCGGAGTTTATCGAGCGGGGCGACGCGGCCGCGGGCTACGCCGAGAGTGAGGCCGCCCTCGCCCGCATTGTGGAGAGCGCGGAGAACATCGACTACGTCTATGTCTACCAGATCCGGGAGGACGGGTGCCATGTGGTGTTCGACCCCGACACCGCCGCCGGCCCCGGCAGCGATCCCGGCGAGATCATCGGCTTTGACGACGCGTTCATGGAGGTGCTGCCCGTGCTGCTGGAGGGCGGGGTGATCGACCCCATCATCTCCAACGAGACCTACGGCTGGCTTTTGACCGTGTACCTGCCGGTATACGATTCCGAAAACACGTGCCAGTGCTATGTGGGCGTCGATGTCTCCATGCCGAAGATCCGCTCCACGGCGACTGTGTTCCTCGCGGAGATCATCTCCCTCTTCCTCGGCTTCTCGATGCTGGTCACGGTTTTGGGCATCCAGCTCGCGGAGGACAGCCTGATCCGCCCCATCAACTCCATGGCCGCCGCGACCACGGCCTTTGCCAAGCGCAAGGACAGCTTGACCGGCGAGGGGCTTGCCCAGGTGGAGGCCCTGGATATCCGCACGGGCGACGAGATCGAAAACCTGTATCAGGCGATCTCCTCCACCACGAAGGAGGTCGTGGACAGCATTCTCAGCATCCAGCGCAAGAACGAGCAGATCACCCGTCTGCAGGGAGGGCTTATTATGGTCTTGGCCGATATGGTGGAGAGCCGCGACAAGTGTACCGGAAACCATGTGCGCAATACCGCAAGCTATGTGGAGCTTATCCTGAAGAAGATGCAGGAGCAGGGCCTGTACCCCGATCTCGTCAACGATGATTACATCCGGGATGTGGTGAGCAGCGCCCCGCTGCATGACGTGGGCAAGATCCAGGTGCCGGACGCGCTGCTGAATAAGCCCGGCAAGCTCACCCCGGAGGAGTTTGAGATCATGAAAAAGCACACGATCGCCGGGGGTGAGATCATCGACAGCGCCATCGAGCAGGTGGCGGACGACTCCTCCCTCTATCTCAACGAGGCGAGAAAGCTCACCGTCTACCACCACGAGCGCTGGGACGGCAAGGGCTATCCCTACGGGCTGCGGGGCGAGGATATCCCGCTCTCCGCCCGCGTGATGGCGGTGGC
The DNA here is from genome assembly GCA_902793285.1 of Oscillospiraceae bacterium. Taxonomy (GTDB): domain Bacteria; phylum Bacillota; class Clostridia; order Oscillospirales; family Oscillospiraceae; genus Limivicinus. The sequence continues at coordinate 27,716 of CADBCV010000024.1, read as the reverse complement.
CGACGTGTTCGACGCCCTGGTCTCCCGCCGCAGCTACAAGGACAGCTTCCCGGTGGATAAGGCGCTTGACATCATCCGCGAGGAGTCCGGCACCCACTTTGACCCGATGGTCGTGCAGATGTTTTTTGCGTGCGAGGACGACGCCCGCGCTATCGCGGAGGCGGCCACGATCAAAAACAATGCGGAATACTGAAGCTGCGCAGGGGGGAATGCCGGCCGGCATTCCCCCCTGTTTGTCGCCGTGGTTTGTCGCGGCGTCTCACTTGACAGCTATGGGGAGCGGTATTATACTATCCCTTGATAGAAATCTTTAAGTCTTCCCGGCTTGACCATATATCTCCATTATGCTCTGCGGGCTTCGCCTTGTCTGGCACAAATTTTCCTCGGGAATCCAATAAAGCTTCTTATCAAGGAATAGTATTATACTGTTTTTGCCAAATTTACAATAACCGGGAGGTCGTGTTATGCATACACGAAAAGTTCTGGCGTGCCTTCTCCTTGTTCTGATTCTGAGTCTCTCGCTTGCGCCGGCGGCCTTCGCCGATGTGGTCTTCGCAGGCGAGGATGAGACCCTGACGGGCGAGTACGACTCCACAGTCCTGCTCGCGGGCTCCAACCCCACCAGCACCGCAAACGTCAAGGGCATCCTCTTTGAGGCCGGCAACACCGTGAGCGCCGGCGGCTCCAGCGAGTACGCCTTCGTGGCGGGCAATATGGTGACCTACTCCGGCGCGAACAGCGCGGACGCCTTCGTGGCGGGCAACAGCGTCAGCTTCCTGGGAAGCTGCGCGCGTGACCTCTGCATCGTGGGCAACGCGGTGGAGATCCGCGGGACGGTCGGCCGCGACGTGGCGGCCGGCGGCAGCAGCGTCGTCATCGACGGCGAGGTGGGCGGCAACGTCCTGCTCACGGCGGAGGAGATCGTGATCACCGATACGGCAAAAATCGGCGGCTCTCTGCGCTACAACAGCAGCGCCAAAATCACCGCGCCTGCCGAGCTCCTCAAGAGCGCCGCGACCTATGAGGACAAGAGCGCGGACAGCGGTGAGAGTGCGGCGCAGGAAAGCGCCCCGTCGCCCCTCTCCAAGCTCAAAAGCAAGGTCTTCGGCTTTGTGGGCCTGCTGCTGATCGCCTACTTCCTGCTCTGGCTCACGCCGCTGTGGGAGAGGATCGACGCGCGGTATGCCGGCAAGAGCTTCGGCAGCTATGCCGCCGCCTTCGGCATCGGCTTTGCGGTCCTGGCCGCGGCGCCGCTGGCGTCCATCATTCTGATGATCACGGGCTTCGGCCTGCGCCCGGCCTTTGTGCTGCTGCTGGTTTACATCGCGGCGCTGCTGGTTTCCCCGGTGTTTTTGGGCTTCTTCCTCGGCTCGCTGCTCTGGCGCAGGGCCTTGAAGAAGCAGGCCAACTTCTGGGCGGAGCTTGCCATCGGCCTTGCGCTGTGGTGCATTCTGACCGCGCTGCCCTATGTGGCCGGGGTGACAAGACTGGTCTCCGCGCCGCTGGGTCTGGGTGTGTGCGCCCGCCTCTTCGGCAAAAAGCGCAGCGCAGCGCCCGCTCTCCCCGAGACGGCGGCGAACACGTGAGCTCTCCCTTCCCGCCCCTGCTTTTCGGAAAAGCAGGGGCGTTTTTTCCTGCGCGGATGAAAATTTACGAAAAAACGCCTGTGCTTCTTGCATCTTGCAAGAACAAATGGTATAATAGCGGTTACAAAATAGTGACTAAGATTTAAAGGAGGAGTAGCCATGGCTTTTTATCGGCGTCTTGGCGAACTTCTGCTTGCCGCGGGGACCATCACCCAGGAGGAGCTCGACCGCGGCCTTGAGCTGCAGAAAACACAGAAGGGCCGTCTCGGTGAGGTGCTGATCGCAAACGGCATCATTACCGAAGACCAGCTCATTGAGGCCCTGCAGATGCAGCTCGGCATTGAGTACATAGATCTCAGCAAGGTCAACATCCCGACGGAGCTGGCCTCCGTCGTGCCGAAGAATATTGCCAAGCAGTACTCCGTCGTCCCGGTGCGCATCAAGAAGGATGAGCTCTACCTCGCCATGAGCGACCCGCTCAACTTCTACGCGATCGAAGAGGTGCGCAAGGCCGTGCGCAAGAAGGTGGTGCCCATGGTGTCCCACAGCGCCATGGTGGAGCGCGCGATCCAGGTCCTCTACGGGAACGAGGGCGCGGCCCGCGCCATCGAGGAGATGAAGCGGGAGGCCGCCGGGCAGGGCGGCAATGACGCGCAGGCGCAGGACCTCTCCTTCGCCGCAAACCAGATCGACGACACGGTCAACAACGCCCCCACCATCCGCCTCGTCAACTCCATCATCGAGCGCGCCATCACCGAACGCGCGAGCGATATCCACCTTGAGCCGCGCGAGACCGAGATGGTCGTGCGTATGCGTATCGACGGCCTGATGCGCACCATCCTCAACGTGCCGAAGGATCTGCAGAGCTCCGTCATCTCCCGTATCAAGATCATGAGCGGACTCGATATCTCCGAGCGGCGCATCCCGCAGGACGGCCGCTTCAACGTGCGCATGAAGGAAAAGGACATCGACCTGCGTGTCTCCACGCTGCCGACAGTGTACGGCGAGAAGATCGTGGCCCGTCTGCTGGATAAATCCGGCGGCAATCTCAACAAAGAGAACATCGGCCTGAGCGGGCAGGATATGGAGACCTTTGACAGGATGATCAAGTGCCGCAGCGGTGTGCTTTTGATCGTGGGCCCCACCGGCAGCGGCAAGTCCACCACCATGTACGCCATGATCGGCGAGCTCAACAAGCCCGAGGTCAACATGGTCACGCTGGAGGACCCCGTGGAATACAACATCGACGGCGTAAACCAGGTCCCCATCAACGAGAAGACCGGCATGACCTTCGCAAACGGCCTGCGCGCCATCCTGCGCCAGGACCCGGATATCATCGGCGTGGGCGAGATCCGCGACGGCGAGACGGCGGAGATCGCCATGCGCTCGGCCATCACGGGCCACGTCGTCATCTCCACCATCCACACGAACGACGCCGTCGGCACCATCGAGCGTCTGGAGGATATCGGCGTGGAGCCGTATCTCGTCGCGAGCGCCCTGCGCGGGGTCATCTCCCAGCGCCTGGTGCGCCGCATCTGTCCCCAGTGCCGCACGGCCTATACCCCCGACGACGAGGAGCTGAGCGAGCTCGGCCTGCCCCCGCAGGAGGGGCTGCAGTTCTACCGCGGCGCCGGCTGCCCGAGCTGCTTCGACACCGGCTATCGCGGGCGTATCGCCGTGTTTGAGATGCTGGTCATCAACTCCCGCGTGCGCCGTCTGATCGCGGACGGGGCCAGCCGCAGCGAGATCGAGCAGGAGCTCAAGCGGCCCGAGAACGGCTTTGTCTCCCTGCACGACAACGCCATGCGCCTTGTGCGCGAGGGCATCACCACCGCAAGTGAGATGATGCGCGTCGTGAGCGAGGACGATTGACCCTCGCCCATAAAAAAAGCCCGCCGTAAAGGCGGGTGTGGGTCATTTGAAGAGGAGCTTTCGCTTTCCGCTGCCGGTCAGGCCCTTCACAATGTTGTGGATCTCTTTGCAGACATCGCAGGGCTCGGGATAGAGTCCGTATTTACAGTCGGACGGCTGGAGATCGACGCCGTATTTTTCCGCAATGCAGCGTCTGCATACCGTGTGGCCCATCGTGTCCCGGATCGAATTCATGTTTGCCATGTTGTCACAAGCTTCCGCATAATCGCGCGCGCATCTTTTTCTGTCCTTCGCATATAATAAAGGATTTACGCGCGTGCTGTCAACCGAATAAATTGTAAAAAAATGCTATAAAACACCAATTATTGGCGCAAGAGGGAGTTAACAGTATGATTACCATTGAACAACTGGTTGCCCAGGCGCGGCAGGACGGCGCCTCCGATATCCATATCATCTGCGATCTGCCGCCGAAATACCGCAAGGACGGCCAGATCGAAAACATGTGCGACGAGGTGCTGGACGAAAAGGAGTGTCTGCGCCTTGCCCGCGATCTCGCGGGGAGCGATCAGGCGTTCGAGGAATTCATGCGCGTGGGCGAGCTGGACGCCGCGAACAGCTACGCCGGCAGCCGTTGCCGTATCCATATCTTCAAGCAGCAGGGCGTGCCCTCGGTGGCGCTGCGTCTGCTGCGCGATCAGATCCCGGATCTGACCAAGCTGGGTCTCCCCCCCGCCGCGCTGGAGCTGCCGAACCAGCACAAGGGCATCGTCCTCGTCACCGGCGAGACGGGCTCCGGCAAATCCACGAGTCTCGCGGCGATGATAGATTATGTAAACCATCACCGTAAGGCCCATATCGTCACGCTCGAGGACCCGGTGGAGTATCTGTACAAGCCGGATCTCTGCGCCATCAACCAGCGCGAGGTGGGCAAGGACACCCGCAGCTTCTCCGACGGGCTGCGCGCGAGTCTGCGCGAGGACCCGAACGTCATCCTCATCGGTGAGATGCGCGACAAGGACACCATTGAAACGGCCATCACCGCCGCCGAGACAGGCCATCTCGTCTTCGGCACCCTGCACACCGGCAGCGCGTCCGACGCGGTGGACCGTATCGTCCAGGTCTTCCCCGAGGCCATGCAGACCCAGATCCGCCTCCAGCTCTCCATGTGTCTCCAGGCGGTCCTGACGCAGCAGCTCGTCCCCAAGAAGGGCGGCGGGCGCTGCCTCGCGTGCGAGCTGATGATCGTCACGGACGGCATCCGGAACCTCATCCGCGCGGGCAACACCCCCCAGATCGCAAACGCTATCGCGACCTCCTCCGCAATCGGCGGGCAGACGATGGACCAGGCGCTTGTGCGGCTCGTCCGCGGCGGCCAGATCACCCGCGACATGGCCCTCCAGTACGCCCATGACCGCGAGTTCGTCAAGAAAAACGCGATTTAAGCACTCCCGCTTTTCTCTCCACGGAAGAAAGGCTTTGAAAAGGAAGTGACAGCAATTGGTTACCTATAAATACCAGGCCCTGTCCGCAAACGGTCAGAAGGTCTCCGGCGTGATCGAGGCGTTCAACGAGATGGACGCAGTTGACCGCATCAAGCAGAACCACAGCGTCATCCTCAAGATGACCCCGATGAAGGGCGAGGGCGAGGGCGGTCTGCTCGCCATGGAGATCGGCGGCAACAAGCTCAACAACAAGGCTTTCACGGTTATGTGCAGCCAGTTTGCCATTATCCTCAATGCGGGCATCCCCATCGCGCGCACCGTTCATCTCATCGCCGCCAAGACCAGCGACAAGCCCCTGCACCGGATGCTTGTCCACGTGGCGGAGGACGTGGAGGCCGGACGCTCCATCTCCCAGAGCTTTGCCGAGCGCGGCGAAAAGCTCCTGCCCCCCACGTTTGTGGAGACCATCGCCGCCGGTGAGCAGAGCGGCAATCTCGACAAGGCGTTTGAGACCGTACATGAGCACTTCGACAAACAGGCGAAGATGGCCGCCAAGGTGCGCGGCGCGCTGGCTTATCCGCTCTTCGTGCTGGCGATCGCCGTCATTGTTGTGATCGTGCTGATGGCGAAGGTGGTGCCGACGTTTACGGCCATCTTCGACAGCTACGACGCCGAGCTTCCGATGGTCACACAGATTCTGATCGCGGTCTCCAATTTCTTCGCGAAATACTGGATGGTCATGCTGGCCATCATTGCGGGCTTCACGATCTTCTACAAGGTCTACGGCAACACGGAGAAGGGGCGTATGCAGTTTGCCGAGTGGCAGCTCAAGCTCCCTGTGCTGGGCGAGATCGCGGAGCTCAATGCGGCAAGTGAATTTGCCAACACCATGACCACCATGCTGGCTTCCGGCCTGCCCCTGGTGCGCGCCATCGGCATCACCGCCCGCACCATGAGCAATTATTTCATGAGCACCGAGGTGGGTAAGCTCTCCGTCAAGCTGGAGGAGGGCCGCGCGCTCGGCGCCAGTATGCGCGAGGCTGACTTCATGCCCGACATTCTGGTGGACATGGTATCCGTCGGGGAAGAGACCGGCGAGATGGAACAGACCCTGCACACCATCGCAGGCTACTATGACGCGGAGCTCGACCAGGCCATTGCCTCAGCCCTGGCAAAGTTGGAACCGGCGCTGTTGGTAGGCCTTGCCGGTATCGCGGGCTTTATCGTCATCGCCATCTACATGGCCATGTTCGGCATGTACGCCGCGATGTAACGGCCCGAAAACATGGGATATATATGGAACGCGGCCCCGATCACCGGGGCCGCGTTCCTGTTATGGATGATACGCCTGCCGGAAGGTCTCCCGGATGCCGAGCCACTTCCGGTCCTTCTCAGACAGGATCAGCGGGGTCCCGTCCGTGAGCGTATAGCCCTCCGCGTCGGCGCTGCCGCGGTACTCCCCCACGATGCCCGGCCAGTGAATGCCGATCTCCGGGTCGTTCCAGGCAAGGCCGCCCTCGTCGTTCGGGTGGTAAAAATCGTCGCACTTGTAGCAAAACTCCGCCTCGTCCGAGAGGACAAGGAAGCCATGGGCAAAGCCGCGGGGGATGAGATACTGCTTGCGGTTGTCCGCTGTGAGAATCTCCCCATGGTATTTCCCGTAGGTCGGCGAGGTGGGGCGCAGGTCCACGGCCACATCATAGACCGTGCCCTTGATGACGCGCACCAGCTTTGTCTGCGGGAAGTTCTTCTGAAAGTGCAGGCCGCGCAGCACACCCTTGACGCTCATGGACTGGTTATCCTGCACGAAGCTGAAATAGAGCCCCGCTTCGTACATGTCTTTCTGGCTGAAGGTCTCCATAAAATAGCCGCGGCTGTCCCCGTGGACGGCCGATTCAATGGTGCACAGCCCCGCTATGCCGTCGAGGTCATAGCTAACCTTGATCTGTCCCATATGTTTTCTCCTGTTATTGCTCGATCTCGCCGATCTCGATGAGATATCTGCGCAGCGCGTCCCGCCAGTCGGGCAGCGGTTCAAACCCGGCCCTTCCGAGCGCGGACTTGTCCAGGCGGCTGTTGAAGGGGCGGGCCGCCCTGCTCAGGCCGTATTCCGCCGTGGTCACGCGCTCCACCCGGACCGGCATCCCCGCCTGCCTGTAGATCTCCTCCGCAAAATCCGCCCAGGAGATGTAGCCGCCCTCATTGGTGGCGTGGTAAGTCCCGTATTTCTCCGTCTCGATCATGTCGGCCAAAAGTCTTGCAAGGTCCGCGGTGTAGGTCGGCGTGCCGATCTGATCGTCCACCACACGCACAGTGTCATGCGTCTTTCCGAGCTTGAGCATCGTTTTGACAAAGTTCTTGCCGTTTGCGCCGAACACCCAGGCGATGCGCACGATGAAGGCTTTCTTCACGAGCGCCCGCACCGCGAGCTCCCCGTCCAGCTTGCTCCGGCCGTAGACGTTGAGCGGCGCGAAATCACGGTCGTCCGGCTGCCAGGGCCTTGTGCCCACGCCGCCGAAGACGTAGTCCGTGGAGATATAGACGAGCTTTGCCCCCACGCGCTCCGCCGCCTCCGCGATATAACGCGTGCCGAGGTGGTTGACCGCGTCGACCTTTGCCCGGTTCTCTTCCTCCTCCGCCGCATCCACGGCGGTCCACGCCGCACAGTGGAGAATGACGTCCGGACAGAGGGTCTGGATCGCCTCTTTTACGGCTTTTTCATCCGTGATGTCCAGTTGTATGCAGGGGATGCGCGCTTCGACGCCCTGCCGGGAGACCGAGATCGTCCCCTCCCCGCAGGCTCTTCCGCAGGCGCCCGCGACGGTGTATCCGCGCCGCAAAAGCTCCCGCGCGCAGTCATACCCGAGCTGCCCTGTGATACCTGTAATGAAAATGTTCAACTGATTTCTAAGCCTTGGATCGGCTCCCTGTCCTGTTTTGGCCCATCACAGCCCCAGACTGGTGAGAAGTTTATCGAATGAATCGATTGTCTCCGCGCTCATGGCCTGCATCCGCTTTATCTCATTTTTGACCATTTTGCGCTTCCGCGGGTTTGCCAGTCTCATCCACCGCCGGGTCTGATACCATGGCAGCAAATAGGGTTTTTTCTTCAGCTCCGGATATTCCGTCTCAAGAAGCGAACGCTTCATAAAAAGTCTGCCGAGCAGATAACGGATGCCTCGGCTCTCTCTGCCTGGAAGCCAGGCTGTTTTCCGCATTTCCGAAGGCCCCGCCGTTCAGGGCATAGTCCTCCAAGGCTGTCAGGTCAGGCTCAAGCGGCGTTCCCGCCATCCAGGCGCTTGTCAGCGCGCAGGCTTTCTCGTAAAAGGTGAGGATGCCGCACTCGGCACACATTATTTTATGTCAGCAGTCGCTTTCTCTCCGTCCATCTCCTGCTCGCGGAGCCATGCGGTTTCGCTCTCGGCGCCTTCGGTGCTCTCCTTGGAGAAGAGGATGCGGACCGTGTTGAACATAAGCTCGAGATCCGTCAACACGTTCATCTGGTTTATGTACAGGAGGTCAAACTCCAGCTTTTCGTAGGGGTTCGTGTTGTACTTCCCGTAGACCTGGGCGTAGCCTGTGAGGCCCGCCTTGACCTGGAGGCGGAGCTTAAACTCGGGCAGGTATTTTTCATACTCGCGCGCGATCTCCGGGCGCTCCGGCCGGGGTCCGACGATGGACATGTCGCCCTTCAGGATGTTGATAAGCTGGGGCAGCTCGTCCAGGCGGCAGGCGCGGATAAAGTGGCCGACCGGCGTGATGCGCGGGTCCCTGTCGCCGGTGGAAAGCCTCGCGACGCCGTCCTTCTCCGCGTCAACGCGCATCGAGCGGAACTTGATGATCTTAAACTCCCTGCCGTCCTGCGTGAGGCGGACCTGCTTGTAAAAGATCGGGCCGCGGTCGTATGCCTTGATCAGAATGGCCGTCAGCAGGAAGAAGGGACTCAGCACCACAAGGCCGAGGAACGAGGCAAGAATATCAAAGGCGCGCTTGATGACCAGATACTCGAGCGTTTTTGTCGAACGGCGCACGGAGAGAACAGGCGTTGTGAAGGATTTGATGTGCGTTGCGCCGCACATGATAACGTCCCCCACATGGGGCAGGAAGAAGCCGCGGATATTGTTCTCGGCACAGTATTTGCACAGGCCGTTCATCAGCGTCGCGTTCACGCCCGCGACGAAGAGCGCGTCATAGCCCCGGATCTGATCCTCCAGGCCGAAGTAGTCGGGTTCGTTGTACTGAATAAACTTTTCGACCTTAAAGAGCCGCTCAATCGGCTTGCCGGTGATATCGCCGAAGCGCCGCAGATCGTTCTGGTTGCGATAGACAACCACGGTGCGGTAGTTTTTGACCAGCTTGTAATAATACTGATTGGCGTGAAAGCTCCAGAAGCAGTTCCACGCCGCCATGACGACGAGCATCGGGAAGAAAATCAGCGGGTTCAGAAAATGAAGCCAGGCGACGGAAACCGAGAAGTAAATGATCACCGTGCTGAAGATATCCGACAGCGTCTGGGAGAACGCAAGCTGGCGAATCCGAAAGTACCCCAGCGTATAGGAGTTGTAGGTCCTGTTGAACCAGCTCAGCAGGAATAAAAAACCAAGCGCAACAAATATGTTGTAACGAAACGCGCGTGTCAGCTCCCATTCACCGCTTGGATAGCGAAAGCGCAGCCAAAAGGCGAAAAAGATCAGCGTCGTGACGATGCTGTGCACATATTTGATCGTTTTTAATTTGGGCGACGATACGTTGTTGTCGCGCCCCGTGTTCATTATCATTGCTGTTCCCTCGTTCCCGGTTACTGGTTTTCGGATGGCCCGTGTGATACGCGGGCCATAGCTGCTTGGAATTGAACCGATTTATTTTACCACAAGGCGAGGAGATTCGCAATAACTTTTCACTATTTTTGCAAAAAGCAACGACAGAGCAGCGACTCTTCTGTGCTGCTCTGTCTCGTGTTTCCATTATTTGTCAGCCCTCCAGGTTTCGCCCGCTCTCCCTGTCGAACACATGCGCGGAGCTTCCCGCAAAGCGAAAGCGCACCGTGTCCCCGCTGTCATAGCTGTCCTCGGCATCGTAGAGCTGGACGACGATGATGGCCTCCCTGCCGGCTGCGGTGACGTGCAGATGCACCGAGGAGCCCATCATCTCCCGCACATCGACCCTGGCCTCGATCCCGCCCTCCTGCCACAAGAGCATATGCTCCGGCCGGACGCCGAGCGTGACGGGGCCGCCCTGCACGTCCTTCTCGAGGAGTCTCCGGCGCTTCGCCTCGCTCAGGGGGACGCGCCAGCCGTCCAGCTCGACACTGTAGCTCTCGCCCTCGCGGATGAGCATCGCGTCAAAAAAGTTCATGACGGGCGTGCCGATAAAGCTCGCCACAAAGAGGTTTGCCGGATGGTTGAAGACCTCCTGCGGGGTGCCGATCTGCTGGATATAGCCGTCCTTCATGATGACGATGCGGTCACCCAGGGTCATGGCCTCGGTCTGGTCATGGGTGACATAGATAAAGGTCGTATTGATGCGTTTTCTGAGCTTGATGATCTCGGCCCGCATCTCGTTGCGGAGCTTGGCGTCGAGGTTACTCAGCGGCTCGTCCATGAGCATGACCTTCGGCGCGCGCACGATGGCCCGGCCGATGGCGACGCGCTGTCGCTGGCCGCCGGAGAGCGCCCTGGGCTTGCGGTCGAGATAGTCCGTGATATCGAGGATCTGGGCGGCCTCCCGCACCTTTTGGTCGATGACATCCCGCCGCTCGTGCCGGAGCGTGAGGGGGAAGGCCATGTTCTCATACACGGTCATGTGCGGGAAGAGGGCATAGTTCTGGAAGACCATGGAGATGTCGCGCTCCTTGGAGTCCACATAGTTCATGAGCTTGCCGTCGATATAGAGCTCCCCGTCCGAAATCTCCTCCAGCCCCGCGACCATGCGCAGGGTGGTGGATTTGCCGCAGCCGGAGGGGCCGACCAGGACGATGAACTCCTTGTCCGCGATGTCCAGATTGAAGCTCTGCACCGCGACGACCCCCTCGTCCGTGATCTGGAGATTGCTGCGCTTCGCCCCGTCTCCGCCGGCCTGTTTCAGCCGCCGCTTTTCCTCGACGCTGCCGAAGCTGTAGATCTTTTTAACATTGTGAAAGCTGACGCTTGCCATAGTCTCCCTCCGAATCCAAATCAGTCCACGCGGTCCCCGTTGCCGTAAATCTCGCAGAAGCGCCCGGCAAAGGACGGCTTCAGCCCCGCCTTGTAGAGATGGGACACATCCCCGATGGAAGACGCGCGAAACGCGGCGCGCCCCGGCCGCCGCTCCTCCGTCACGAAGACCGAGACAGAGCTTGGGGCGAGCGCCGTCCCCTGCCAGAGCACCATGGGCGAGCAGTTCATGAGATGGCTCATCAGTACGCACCCGCTCCCCAGATGGCAGAAGAAGACGAGCGTGTCCTCGTTCGGCTCCGCCGCGCGGTAGAGGAGCCCGTCGCGCACATAGCCATAGCGGGCGAGCAGGGCGTCAAAGCGCTCGGTCACGCGGTCATACGCCGCCCCCACGCCGCCCGCCTGCATGATCTCGTTCTCCCTCCAGCGGTCATACGAGAGAAGGCGCGGGTCTGCCAGCCAGTCCTGGGGCAGCCAGTCCCAGGTCACGCGGCTCGGCCCCTCGAGATCCGGGCGCATGACCGGGATATCGAACTCCCGCAGCCAGTCGCAGACCCGGGCTGTCCGCCCCGCCCGCTCCAGCGTCGGGGCGGCGGTGGCCCTCGCCCTCCCGAGAGGCGAGACGAAATAATCCCGGATCTCCATGGGCGCGATGCGTTCGGCGAGACAGGCCGCCTCCCGTTTGCCGGTCTCGGTCAGGTTGTCATGCTCATAGTCCGGGTCCGCGTGCCGGATGATCAAGAGCTTCAAGGTCTTCGCTCCTCTCGCGTTTTTTCAATACCTGCATTATAGCCGCAAAGCGCCGCCGCGTCCAGCCTTTTTGCGTGGCAACTCCGGCCGCCCGGATCGGCAGATTGAACAAAGAAGATACGCGGCGGCTGCATTTTTATTCCTCAATTGCCCAAATATGCAGAATTTTTGGATCAAAGCCTTGTTTTTTTCCAGATCCGTGCTACACTGGACCCAGCTTGATACGCAGAGGTTGCATTCTCGATGAGTACCGCGGCGCGGGAAAGGCGAGCGTGCCGAAGTCGCCGCGAGGCGGCTGGGGGCATGTCGAACAGGCATGTCACTGTCCCCCGGGAGGAAAAGAACCGGGGGGAGCGCTGCGAATCCTCTCCGGGAAGACAAGGCCCCGCAGATGTATTCGTATGCGTCTGCGGGGCATTTTCAGATTGAGGTGAGTGCAATGGAGAGAAACGAACAAAAGGCGCGTCTTCGGGAGGCCGTCAGCGCGATCCTCCCCGACATGCGGCGCGTGGGGCAGTTTATCTATGACCACGCGGAGCTGGGAAACCGGGAATTTATAAGCTCGCGTTATCTCGCGGAGGAGCTCGGCAAGCTGGGCTTTGCGGTGCAGTACCCCTACGCGGGGGTGGAGACCGCCCTGCGCGCCGATCTCCAATGCGGCGAGGGGCCGACGGTGGCCTTCCTCGGCGAGTACGACGCCCTCCCCGGCTACGGGCCGGACCACGACCGGGTGGCCCACGCCTGCGGGCACAACTGGATCGCCGCCGCCTCCTATGGCGCGTGCGCGGCGCTCGCGCGGTGCAGGGAGCTTTTCTCCGGCACCCTGAGCTTTATCGGCGCACCCGCGGAGGAGACCACGGGCGGGAAGATCGACGTGCTGCGAAACGGCGGCTACGCGGATGTGGACGCGGCCCTGCAGTTTCATCTCAGTAACGGCACCACCATAAGCGGGGAGCGGCTCACGTTCCTCGCCATGGATTCGCTCGAGTTTACCTTCCACGGGCGGACGGCCCACGCCGCCGGGCAGCCCCACCGGGGCATCAACGCGCTCGACGCGGTGAACCTCAGCTTTGCGGGCATCAACTGCCTGCGCCAGCATGTGACGCCGGATGTGCGTATGCACGGCATCATCACCGACGGGGGCGCCGCCTGCAACGTGGTGCCGGACTTTGCCCGCTGCCGCTTCTACATCCGGGCCGGCCGCAGGAGCTATCTGAACGAGCTCAGGGAGCGGGTGCTGAACGTCGCCCGGGGCGCGGCCCTGATGACCGGGGCGGAGCTGGAGTGGCGCTATTTTGAAAACCCCTATGACGATCTCCGGGTAAACCCCGCGCTGCAGGAGGCGCTGCGCGCAAATCTCGCGGCGCTCGGCGTGGAGGAGGATGCGCCCACGAGGGCGGAGGGCGGCTTCGGCAGCACCGACCTCGGCAACGTGAGCCAGGCCGTGCCGACCTCCTACTGTGAGCTCGCCACCGGTCTGGGGCCTGATGTCGCCGCCCACATGGAGCGCTTTTTAGAGGGCGTCGTCGGCCCCCTCGCCGACAGGACCATGTCCATCGCGGCCGCCGCCATGGCGATGACCGCGCTCGATGTGTTCCAGGACCCGGGGATCATCCGTTAATTCATTCTCTTCCGGGGCGGGCGTCCCCGGCCGCCCGGCGGAAAAACAGGATCATGTATAGATGAATTTGGGCGAATTCGTGAAAAACTCATTTCGTTCGTGTCATTCTGAGGAGCATAGCGACGAAGAATCCCGTCCCAATTGCAACCAACCACGGGATCCTTCGCTAACGCTCAGGATGACAGATTTCGTTAGTGTCATTCTGAGGAGCATAGCGACGAAGAATCCCGTCCCAATTGCAGCCAACCACGGGATCCTTCGCTAACGCTCAGGATGACAGATAAAGATTTATGTTTTACGGGGTACCACGATGCCGGAGGGACTTTTTCACCGTCCCTTCTGTTTTTTATCACGCGAGCGTGAGGTCGCCGTCCTTGACCCAGCCGAGCTTGCGGCAGACGGCGTTGAAGGCGGGGCAGAGGACCGCCGGCAGCACAAAGCAGATGAGCACAAGGCCCAGCCAGTCGAAGGCGGTGGGCTCGATGGCGGCGGCGCCCTTGGCGACAGCCTCGGCGCTCGGCGAGACCCAGCCGGTCCAGACGCCGATCTGGCCGCAGAGACCGCAGGTGCCCATGCCGGAGTTGATGGGCGCGCCGTTCATCTCCAGGTGAAAGACGCAGGTTGCGAGCGGCCCCGTGATGGCAGAGCAGACGATGGGCGCGATCCAGACGCGCACATTGCGGATGATGTTCGGCATCTGGAGCATGGAGGTGCCAAGCCCCTGGGACACAAGCCCGCCCCAGCGGTTTTCTTTGAAGCTCATGACGGCAAAGCCCACCATCTGGGCGCAGCAGCCCGCGACGGCCGCGCCGCCCGCAAGCCCCGTGAGCTGCAAGACCGAGCAGATGGCCGCCGAGGAGATCGGCAGCGTGAGCGCGATGCCCACGAGCACCGACACCGCGATGCCCATCCAGAAGGGCTGGAGCTTGGTAGCCCGGTCGATCATGATGCCGAAGGCGGAGGCCGCCGTCCCGATGGGCGGGGCGATGAGCTTTGCGAGCGCGACGCCGACCATGATGGTCACGGCGGGGGTCACGAGAAGGTCCACCTTGGTCTCCTTGCTGACGGCCTTGCCGCACTCGGCCGCGATGATGGCGATGATGAGCACCGCGAGCGGGCCGCCCGCGCCGCCCTCGGCATTGGAGGCCCAGCCGACCGCAGCGAGGGAGAAGAGCACCATGGGCGAGGCCTGGAGGGCATAGCCGATCGCGACCGCCATCGCCGGCCCGGAGACCGCCATGGCGTAAGCGCCGATATCCGTCAGCATCTGCACGCCGAGCTGTGTGCCGAGCGTTTTGATGATCGTCCCGATGAGGAGCGAACAGAAGAGCCCCTGCGCCATCGCGCCGAGGGCGTCGATCCCGTAGCGCTTGGCGGAGAAGACGATGTTTTTACGTTTCAAAAAGGCGCGGAATTGATCCATGATGATCCCACCCATTCAAAAGATGCAATTATGATACCCGGCCCGTCCCGCCTTGTCAAGCAAAGCTAAAAGTATAACAAACATAAGAAACCGGAGGGCGTCCGCCCTCCGGTCAATGCGTCTGTATGGGAGATCAGATATACTGCTTGCGCTCGAGACGGTCGTACCACTTTTCAAGCCAGGGGGCGAGGAGCGCGGTGGCCTTCATATCGAGATTGAAGAAATAGACCGTGAAGGTCACGGCGAAAAAGCCCAGCACCACCAGCAGGAGCTTGACCGCAAGGCTCAGTAAAAAGTTTTTCATATCGCTATCTCCTTAGTAGGCTTCATTATCGGGGATATTCTCGAGCGAGGGGTCGAGCGGCTCCTCGCGCATGACGGTGCGCATGTAGTTGTTGACCTGGTCGCGGATGGCCTGGCGGGTGAAGACGCGCGGGTCGCAGAGATCGTGGGAGACCCACATGATATGGATGCCGCGCTCGCGCCCCTGCTCCTCAAACATGCCGTGCATCCCGGTGAGGGCCTTGCAGGACATATGCTCCCACATCATGACGACATCGGCGTTCATCTTCTCGCAAAGATCCCAGAGCTCGTCCAGCAGGACCTTGTAGCCGCCGTGGGTGTGGTTTCGCATGATCATCTCCATGTTGAGCATGGCCATGTCGCGGTACGCCTGCTCCCGGTTCTCGGGGGTGTCCTCCTCGGCGATCATGTCGGTGTTGATGACAGAGAGCATGTCGGTCAGCGGGACGACGCCCCAGCACTGGACCATCCAGTAGAGCATGTCGATCACATACTGCGGCTGCACGCCCCAGACGATGGCGCGGTGCCGGTACTCCTTCGCGTACATGCGCTTTGCCTTGTAGCCCTCCTCCGCGAGCTTTAAGAGCTTGTGATCGATCTTCACGAAGTCCGCGTTGCGGCCGGAGTTGCCCATGTAGTTTGTGTCGTTGTAGAGGGAGAAGGCCGCGCCGAAAAACTGCGGATAGGGCGTGGAGTTGATCTCCATCTGGGCGATGCGGCAGCGGGTCGCGTCGTTCACACGCTTCGCCGCGGCAAAGTAGGTGTCCCAGCTCCAGCGCTCGCCGGTGTGCTCCTCCACAAAGGCGATGGCGTTTTTGATCTCCTGGGCGGCGTAGTCCAGCACGTCCGGCTCCTTATGGCGCAGGGGCGTTGCGAGTTGGAAGGTCGGGATGCCGTACTCCCGCTCGAGGCGCTTGGCAATGATGCCGTTTCCCATGAGGGAGCCGTCGCAGGTGGTGTTGTTCTGCACGGCGCAGCAGCCGAGCACGCAGAAATCATCCTCGATGGAGATGCCGGCCTCGGCCTCCGGCATGGGGCAGACATCGCCGGGGATGCCGTACTGCTGGGCGATGTCCAGATAGTGCATGACGTTGAACTGGTGGAAGATGTTGGAGGCGAACATGGTGGGCACCTCGCGCAGGATGGTGTGGACCTTTTTGGTGTCGAAGCCCATCATGAAGGTGACCATGGAGTTTTCGTCCGTGATGACGCACTTGTCGGAATAGGCCGTGTCGTTTCCGACCCGGCGGTCGCCGCGGAAGCAGTTGGCGATGGCCTGGGTCACGTCCGCGATGACGAAGTTGAAGGAGGTGTGGGCGATGCGCAGCGCCTCGTCCCGGAGGCCGATGGTGAACTTGTCCATGCCGTGGGGCACGAAGAGATAGCTCATCATCCAGCGGTAGCGGAAAAAGCCCTTGACATTGCGCGGGACCAGGATGAAGCGGCCCAGCACGCTCATGAGATAGAGCCAGCGGGTGTAATCGTAGAAGGTGTCCTTCACGCCGCGCCACTCGCGGCGGGCGCGGACCTTCAGCTTCTCGTCATAGATCCTGCCGGGCGACCGCTCGCCGGCGCGCTCAAAGGGGTTCACGACTTTTTCGACGGTCTTCATGCTTTCCCACCTCTCTGTATGGTTTTGATCTCAATGCTCTCCACAAAAGCCTGGACACGCGTGCGCATCTGGCCGGAGGAGGAGGCGATGTTGTAGGGCCGGTCCACGGACAGGACCGGGTAGCCGTAGTCATTGGCAAGCATGGCCGAGCCGAGCGTGCGCTCATAGGCCCAGGGGTCGCAGAATTTGACCTGCTCATAGATGATGCCGTCGGCATGGTATTCCTTCGCGAGCTCCGCCACATACGCCTTGCGCCCGTAGACCTTCTCCTGGTTCATCATGCGCGGACACTGGCAGTTTTGGATATAGTGGCGGCAGACCTGGCGCAGGGCGTCCTCCCCGTCCTTGAGGGCGATCTCCGTGCGGCCGGGGTAGGAGCCGAAGCAGAAGCGGTCGCAGCAGACGAAGGCCCCCTGCTCCTCGATGAGCTTTATAAGGCCGGAATCGTCCACCTCGGACCCGACCAGGAGCACGCGGGCGCGCCAGGGCTTTTCGTCCGGCTCGCGGGTCTTGAGCTCCTCGAGCGTCTCCTCCAGCCTGTCGAGGATGAGGTACTTGGGACATACGTAGCTTGCAAGGCAGAGGACATGGAACTCATACCCCGTGATGCGGGGCTTTGCCTCCCTGCGAAATTCCCCGATCGCGCGGATGACGCGGCAGAGGCGGTTGTGCGCCGCGACGGATTTGCGGATGGCCTCGTCCGACACGTCCACGCCGTAGTTTTCGCGCAGGGGCTTGAGGATGTGGTTCGTGCACTGGAGCACCGCGAGGTCCACGTCGTTCTCGGTGTTCTTGAAGGCGATCTCCATGTACTCATGGAAAAAGCGCGGGTTGCCCTTCCCCATGGTCTGCAGCAGCTCCATATTCTCCACGGCGCGGTTCATCATGGTGCAGCCGTCCGGCGTGATGACGCAGTCGGCGAAGTTGAAGCCGCCCTCGATGGCGCGCTCCAGGAGGGCGCGGCTCGGCTCACAGAGGAGGTTTGTCATATAATAGGTCGCGATATCGATGGAACCGGTGTTCGGGGCCGTGAGGCGGATGGAGACGCAGTCCCCCAGGTTCAGAAGCGGCTCCGGCACGTTCTCGCAGGTGTAGGCGACGCAGATCTTCCCATCCTCCTTCGCCTGCTTGACGAGCGCGTTGTTGGCCTCCTGCAGGAGCTTTTCAAAATAGGTCAAATGTTTCAGATCTCTCATATCTTTTGTTCACTCCCCCACTTTCTGTCGGTCATGGTTTTGAAAAACGGTCATAGCAGAAAAGGCGGATCACTCCGCCCCGATGTTATCTGTATTGTAAGAAAAAACGCCGGGATTGTCAATTGCCTGACAGGTTCACGCGTTGAAAATAGGGATGTTCACCAATCGCAGCGGGACACATTTGGTTGATTTCCATAAGAAAAAAGCGCTTGAAGTAATAACTCTTTCAAGCGCTTTGTCTTTACATTTTGCCTGTTCTATCAAATGATTTCGGTCAGGGGCGGTACGAGCCTCTCCTTCTCCCAGGCGGTGACATAGCTGTGGAAGACCTGCTCCTCCAGGGCCGTGTCCTCGGGCCGGGGCTCATAGCTGCAGCCTCCCGCCTGGTGATAAAAGCCGTCCTCCGGGCTGTTGTCGAAGAAGGTGATCACAGCCTCTGCGGGGACGAGACGGTCCCCCTCCACGCGGTTCAGAACAAAGGCGGAGTGTCCCGCGCCGCCGGAGCCCTCGTTCAGGATCGTGTTGTCCGCGCGCAGGTACCAGCGGTTTCGCGCGGAGCTGCACGCAAGCTGCACGGGCACCCCGTCCGAGAGGGTGTCGAGCTCAAAGAGCACGCCGCCGGACAGGTCGCCCTCCCCCATGGCGGCGATGAGAAGCTCCGGCGTACCGTCCCCGTCCAGGTCGCGGAGGGCATAGCCCACGTGCGCGGCGGAGGAGATATACTCGGACAGGCCGTTCTGCCAGGCGTATTCGCCGTCGGTGTGTCCGTCCCGATAGGCGGTTCTATAGAGGGAAATGACGCTCTCATAGGCTGCTGCATAGTCCGTGACAACAGCGGCGGGCGTCTCCCGGTTCTGTGCTTCGGCCCTCTGTCCGCAGCCGCCGCAGAGACCGGCGAGGCAGAAGAGGAGGGCAATGATGGTCAAATCACGCTTCATGTTGGATAATGCCTCCTGTGAGATTCTGGGAGGATAGACGAATGTGCCCGGAAAAAGTTCCCGCCTTCATTTTCAAGCAGAAGCGTGGCTTATAATTATTGTCTCCCCGCTTTCCCATATTTTCCAGTTTTTGCGTTCTGATCCGTCAAATCAGCCTCTTTGAACTCTTTCCGGGCGGCAAAAAACATGTATAATTTTCCATTTTATTAAATATTTCAAAATCCGCGCAGATAACACTTGATTTTTTTGTAGTATTGTACTAATATGTGCCAAGAGGGATATGAACATTCTATGAATCCCCCGCGACAATTCTATTAATAGGAGGAAGAAAAAATGATTAGCTTTTTCCTGTGTCTGGCGGTTTTGGTTTGCGGCTACCTGTTCTACGGCAAGTATGTAGACAGCGTGTTCAATCCGGATGACCGTGAGACGCCCGCCGTCGCCATCAACGACGGTATCGACTATGTCGTCCTGCCCCAGTGGAAGCTGTTCATGATCCAGCTTCTGAACATTGCCGGTCTCGGCCCCATCTTCGGCGCTCTGTCCGGCGCCATGTGGGGACCTGTGGTCTTCCTGTGGATCACCTTTGGCACCGTGTTCGCCGGCGCCGTGCATGACTACTTTGCCGGTATGCTGTCCGAGCGCAACAACGGCGCCTCCATCTCCGAGGTCACCGGCATCTACCTCGGCAGCACGATGAAGAACGTCATGCGCGTCTTCTCCGTCATCCTGCTCATCATGGTCGGCACCGTCTTCGCCGTCGGCCCCGCCGGTCTGCTGGTCACCCTGTTCAAGAACAACGGCGCCACCTCCGGTATCGTTGTGAACCCCGCCTTCTGGCTCGCGATCATCCTCTGCTACTACTTCATCGCGACCTTCATCTCCGTTGACAAGGTCATCGGCAAGATTTATCCCCTCTTCGGCATCTGCCTCATCATCATGGCTGTCGGCGTCTGCTTCGGCACGCTGAAGCACGGCGGCATCCCCGAGATCTTCTCCAACTTCCATAACATGCACCCCAAGGGAACCCCCATCTGGGCCTTCATGTTCATCACCGTCGCCTGCGGCGCTATCTCCGGCTTCCACGCCACCCAGTCTCCTCTGATGGCCCGCTGCCTCAAGAGCGAGCGCCAGGGCCACTTCGTGTTCTACGGCGCCATGGTCGCCGAGGGCATCATCGCCCTGATCTGGGCCGCTGCCGGTGTCACCCTGCTGGGTGTTGACGGTCTGTCCGAGATGGGCGGCGGCAACGCCACCTCCGTCTACGATATCTGCACCAAGACCATGGGCAAGGTCGGCATCATCCTCGCCATGCTGGGCGTCATCGCCTGCCCCATCACCTCCGGCGACACCGCCTTCCGTTCCGCCCGTCTGACCCTGGCTGACTGGTTCAAGCTCGACATGGGCAACTGGAAGACCCGTCTGCTCCTCTGCATCCCCGTGCTCGGCATCGGCGCCATCCTCGGCTTCGGCAACACCCTCAAGCATGAGGTTATGGTCGACGGCGCTGCCAAGATGGTCTCCTACATCGACTACCAGGTCATCTGGCGTTACTTCTCCTGGTCCAACCAGACTCTCGCCATGATCGTCCTGTGGGCCGGCGCCATGTACCTGGCCCAGAACAAGCGCAACTACTGGATCTGCGCCGTCCCCGCCACCTTCATGAGCGCGGTCTCCTGCACCTACTTCATGATGGCCGGCGAGTGCATGGGCCTGATCGCGTTCTTCAAGAACAACAAGGCTGTCGGTTACCCTGTCGGCCTGATCTTCGCCGCCTGCTGCCTGGCTCTCTTCCTCTCGAAGGCCAAGAACGCCGCCGCGAAGGCCGCAAAGGTCGCCTGATTCCGGCCCTTGCGTAAACGCAGAACATAAATACCCGGGGCCTTGAAAAACACTTTTCAAGGCCCCGCTTCTTTGTTATAATACGGACGGATTTTCTTTGCTTGAGCAAATGAAAGAACACACATAGTCTTTTATTTGCTGAGGTTAAAGAATCGGAGGTATCTGTTATGCTTATCACCCCCTCCCCCATCGGCAGCAGGACCCTTGCGCCGGAGGTTTTGAAGGCCGACAAAAAGGGCAGCCGCAAATTCGGCCCCTGCGGTGTCGGCAGGGAGGCCCTGTACATGGGCACCAATTACATCGACCGCTGCTTTTACATCCCCTGGAAAGAGGTCAAGCGCGTCTTTAAGCGCGTCGCCATGAGCGAGGGCGGCTTCTCCGGCCGCGGCGCCTTCGGAGCGCTCGCCTATCTCGTGGTGCAGTACGGAAACGGCAAGGAGAAGCAGAGCCGCTTCCGCCACGAGGCGGACGTGGACAGGCTCCTCGCCGCGGTCGAGGCCGAGCACCCGAACATCCCCACACACAGCGTGAAGGCCGAACGCAAGCTCGCCGAGGCGGAGGCCGAGGCCGAGAAGCGCTATCTCAAGGAGCTCTCCCCCGAGGCGGAGGAGGCCGTGCATGAGCTGACCCAGGCCAGGGTCTATCTGGAGCAGCGGCCCTCCCTCTCGAACGTCCTTGCCGCGGTGGCAAAGCAGAAGCGCATCGTGGACAACATCAAGCCCGGCTACCGCGTGGCGGGCATCGCGCTCACCCTCCTCAGCATCTTGAGCGCCGCCTACGGTCTCTATGCCCTGACGCTGCACCGCAGCTCGGCCACCTATTTTGTGCTGGGCGGCGCCGCGCTCTTCTTCTTCGCGCTCTCCGGCAACATGATGCCGAACAAGTGGAACAGCAAAAAGCGCGGCCAGCAGGACTGGGACGAGGCGCTCTCGAACATGCGCGCTTACATCGCCGAAATGCCGGACTTCCCGGTCCCGGCCCAGTACGCCCACCCCGTGGTTTTGGACCGCATGATCCGCACCCTGCGGGAGGGCAAGGCCAAATCCGCGCAGCAGGCGTACACTGTCATGAAAAAGGAGCTCAAGGCCCTGAACAACACGGTCAAGGTCTCCCAGCAGGAGTATGACGAGGTCGTGAAGATCAAGCCCCTGTTCCTTGTGTGCGAGTATAAAGACGAAATATAAAGAAAGAGGATAGACAGATGGATCAGCTTATCAAGTTTCTGGAATCCGAGGGCGTAGACAAAGCCCTTCTCGCGGGCGTGCGCGCCTTCCGGGAGAAATACCCCACCGAGCCCGAGAACGAGGCCCGTGTCCCCGACCCCGAATATTTCTACTACGGCAAAAACACCTGGGAGCTCGCCCTCGCGGCCATCCTCGCGGGGAAGAATCTCCTGCTCGCAGGCCCGAAGGCCACCGGCAAAAACGTGCTGAGCGAAAATCTCGGCGCGCTGTTCGGGCGGCCTGTCTGGAACGTCTCCTTCCACATCAATACCGACGCCTCCTATCTCGTCGGCACCGACACCTATGACGGCACCCGCGTCTCCTTCCGCCCCGGTCCCATCTGGCTCTGCGCGGCAAACGGCGGCTTCGGCATCCTGGACGAGATCAACATGGCGAAAAACGAGGCCCTCGCCGTCCTGCACGCGGCGCTGGACTTTCGCCGGAGTCTCGATGTGCCGGGCTATGAGAAAACCGACCTCCGGCCCGAGACCCGCTTTATCGCCACGATGAACTACGGCTACGCCGGCACCCGCGATCTCAACGAGGCGCTGACCTCCCGCTTCGCCGTGCTGGACATGCCCGTCATTACCGAGGAGAACCTGCAGAAGCTCATCTCCCGCCGTTACCCCACAATCAGCGTGAAGATCCGCGACCAGCTTGTCAAGCTCTACGCGGAGCTCGAGCGCAAGGCTGAGAGCGCTGAAATCTCCGACGCGGCTCTCGACCTGCGCGGGCTCTTGGACGCCATCGCCCTCATGGAGCAGGGCCTCCCCTCCGGCAGCGCGCTCGACATGTGCATCGTCAACAAGAGCTTTGACGCCTATGAGCGCGGCCTGATCCGCGACGTGATCGCGGCGCGCATCCCCACCGATCTCAAACGCGGCGACGTGTTCCCGGCATGATCAAGAAAAACTACACGGGCAGCGCGCGCCGCGCCCGCAACATCATCTGGAACGCCGCCGGGCGCTATGATTTTGACCCGCCCTTCATGGCCTTCTTCCCAAACGGCCACCCCGACCAGTACTTCAACATGGTCGCGGGCCTCGTCGAGAAGTGGCTGGACATGCCGCGGCTCTGGGACTTCTTTCTGAGCTATGAAGGGGACCGGCGCGCGGACGAATTTGACGACTATCTCTGGCTCGGGCTTGAAAACTGCGTCTACGAAAAGGAGCTGCCGGAGCGCCCGATCCTCGCCTCCCTCCGGCGCGAGCGCGGCGCGCTCTTTTTCCTTGAGCAGCAGCAGCTCTCCCGCCAGCAGATGGAATACCAGAGTATGCCCGTATTCACCCAGCAGGAGTACCGCTGGGCTCTGGCCTGCAAGCGCCGCCCTCCCCTTTTGACGCCGCGGGAAAAGCGCATGGCGGAGGCCCTGCTCTTCTCCGGTTCGCTCGACACCGACGGGGTGCTCGACGCGATGCGGAGCTTTCTCGAGACCTTCTTCCGCTACACACCCGGGTCGGCCGGCGAGAAGCATGTCCGGGCCACGCCCCTTGCAAAGCTCCTCCTCCGAAAGGAGCACAAGCGCCGCGACCGTCTCCTGGTGCGCGCCGGCACCGGCGAGGGGGACCACCCCAAGGCCGTCCAGCAGCGCCACGCGGGGCTCGGCCGCGCCGTCGGCCCCGGGCCGGAGGATGAAGCCTATGTGCGGGAGGTGTTCGGCCGCTGCTGCCTTTCCCCGGAGGAGATGCGCATCCTCGAAAACGAGCTCTGCATCGGGGACGACGGGCTCTGCCGCCTGTGGGTCACGAAGGGAGAGCCGGTGGAGTCCCACGACAGGGACGCGCTCGAGGTGCGCGAGAGCGCCGAGCGGCAGAAGAAGCGCAACATGGACTTTCGCGCGGAGCACGCCGCCATGATCACCGGCAGCATCCGCGCCCTCTCCACGCGCATTGAGACGATCTTTTCCAGCTATTTTAAGCACCTGCCGGAGCCCGCCCGCGCGGGCAGGATCAGGCCGGAGGCCGCCTACCGCCTCCCGGTTCTGGACGACACCATGGTCTTCCTCAAGGACGGGGAGGAGACGGAGCCGGAGATCTGCGTGGATCTGCTGCTGGACGCCTCCCAGTCGCGTATGCACTCGCAGGAGGTGCTCGCGGCCGAGGGCTATATCATCGCCAAAAGTCTTGAAAAGATCCACATCCCGGTGCGGGTCTGCGCCTTTCGCAGCATCCGGAGCTACACGGTGCTGGAGATCCTCAAGGACTGGAGACAGCCGGACTGCGAGGGGCTGATGCGCTATTTTGCCGGCGGCTGGAACCGCGACGGTCTCGCGGTCGAGACTCTGGGCCGCCTTGACGACAGCCCCGCGATCCTGGGGCGGCAGCGCATCCTGCTCGTGCTCACGGACGGCAGCCCCAACGACTCCACCCCCCTCCCCTCGGCGGGTCTCCTGCTCGAGCGCGAGTATGAGGGCGAGGCCGCGGTCAGCTCCGCGCAGGAGGCGGTGAAGCGCCTGCGCGAGACCGGCGTGCGCGTCGGCGCCGTGTTTCACGGGAACACCTCGCATCTCGAGAACGTGCACCGCATCTACGGCCACGCCTATGTGCGCATCCAGAAGGCAAACCAGCTCGCCCAGGGCGTGAGCGATCTGCTGCTCATGCTGCTGCGCGAAATGCGCCGGGACTGATACTTTTTTCCATAAGAGCAGACATTTACGTATGAAATTGGCTATGAAAAAAGTTCCTCCGGTGCCGTAGGGGCGGCTATCAGCCGCCCGCGCGGCACGAAGAAAAACATGATACAAATTTTGGGCGAATTCGTTTTTTTTACGAATTCGCCCAAATACGTCTATAAACGAACCTGTTCCCCGCGCGGGCGGATAATATCCGCCCCTACGGAAATGTGGTAAAATTCACGCAACACGGTACGCCTGTGCCGGAACACAGGTTTGCCCATCTCCGTAGGGGCGGGGCTTGCCCCGCCCGGCGGTACGCACCCCGGTTCACGGTTTCGCACAGGCGTAGAGGTGAAGGGTAGGTCTCACCGCGCGGGAGGGGCAAGCCCCTCCCCTACGGACAGGCGGCAAAATTTATGTATCATGTACCGGTTTCGTCATTGCGAACCAGCGCGCACGCTGGTGTGGCAATCCGTAATTCCCAGTGGCCAAGTTATCATCTCTGGGATGTTCAGTCCTCACCGTGGGAACTTATAACAGCTTGAACTTCACATGTCATCCTCTTAAATGGCATAGAGCTTCTAAGCGGCAAGCCGCTAAGAAGCTCTCATGTTCGCGAAGCGAAGAATCTTCCCGCTTGTCTACGGGATTCTTCGTCGCTTCGCTCCTCAGAATGACATGTAGTTTTGGCTGCTAAAATCCACTACGGTACGGTCGGGGCGAAATGGCTTCCCCTCAAGGGGAAGCTGTCACAGCCGATCTCCCGCGAGGCTGTGACTGATGAGGTGGAGCCCGCCGCTTCTGACCAGCTCCGTAGAAGACGCAGCGCGGACACCTCATCCGTCATCCGGCTTGCGGGGGACGCCGGATGCCACCTTCCCCTCAAGGGGGAAGGCAAAAGGCCCCTGCGTCATTATCCTATATTCTGCAAAGGCAAGGCCGAAAGTATCGTTTTGAGGCAGCAGTTTATTTATAATTTGCTTTACATAATGTTGTTTATCTGTTAAAATATCCCTGTAAAAATTTCAGCGCCGGACGAGTCCGACGCTGTACAAAAGGAGGCAATCTTTATGCTGAAACGGTTTCTTGCACTGATGCTTTGCGCTGTTCTGTTTGTTATGCTGCTGCCCGCGGCCTCCCTTGCCGCGGAGGACTATGACGAGGTGACCATCAAGTCCGGCGACACGATCCGCAAGCTCCTCAAGGAGAGGGGGCGCGACTTTGACACGGACAAGTACGTGGTCATGGTGCTCAACGGCTGGACGCGCGAAAAGCAGATGGACACCCTCTCCATCGGGGAGACCGTCAAGATCCCGAAGTCCATCGGCGACATCGTCGGCCCCGCGCCGCATCTCATCTCCTCCAAGGACAGGATCGAGTATTATGTGATCCCCTATGTGATCCAGAAGGGCGACACCGTCAAGTTCATCTACAAGCTCTGGGGTCTCAAGTACGACGACTATGTGGACGCGATCGAGGCGCTGAACCCCGACCGGAATCTGGAGCTTGTGTACCCGGGCGATCTCCTGTACCTGCCGACGACGGAGAAGAATCTCACCACCAATACCTATATCACGGTCATGTCCCACACCATGCTGCAGGACGAGGCCGTTGAGAGCGTGTTCCTGCGTTACGGCCAGGATTTTGAGGGGAACCGCGCAAATCTCCAGTCCTTCAACACCACGGATTTCGCCGACATCAAGGCGGGCGACAAGCTGCTCATCCCGCTGCTCTGACGCCTTTGGCATAGGCCCCGTGCAGGAGCCAGGCCGCTGTGATCGAGAGCGCGAGGGATAAGCAGTAGCCCAGGATCAGAGCCGCAGCTTTCGGCAGATGCGCCATCAAGATCGGGCAGAGCGAGGACGCAAGCAAGCAATTGATGGGCGTGTGGACCACAAAGAGGCCCATGGATCGTTTGCCAAGCCAGGGAAAAGGCCGCGCGGCAAAGGCGCGCTGCACCCCCTTGAGCGCGAAGAGGGCCAGCAGAAGCAGCAGGGCCCCGACGCCCTGGAGGAGATACAGAAGCGTCCCCTCCGGGAGCGGCGCCTTGATGCAGCAGAGCGCCGCGAAAAACAGGGCAGCGAGCGCCGCCGGCTTCTCACAGAGCCTGCGGTACGCATCACTCTCCAGCACGAGGCGCAGCGTAAAGCCGAGAGCCCCGACGCCGACCCAGACCCACATGCTCCGCGTGAGCGCTGAGAGGGAAAGGATCAGGAGCGTGGTTAGAATCCGAAGCCGCCGATCAAGGTGTTCGGGCAGGCAGCCCAGCAGACGGCACAGCACACTCGCGGCAAAAAGCTGACGCATACACCAGAGCGTGGCGTTGTAGTTCTCCTCGAAGAGGAAGGCGTCGCGCACGGCGTACAGGAGATTGTAGCGCGGCCCGTCGGACAGCACGCGCAGGACGTTTTCATCCGGCGTGTGGAAGATCCAGGCGCAGCCGTAGCTTCCGAGGAGGTAGCAGAGCGTGGACACCAGCACGAAGAAGCAGAGCTGGCGATAGCGCCGCAGGGTGTAGAGCGCGATCCCCTTCCACGCAAACCGCACAGGCTTTGAGGCGAAATAGCCGAGGAGCACAAAGAAGAACGCCACGGAGAACTTCCCGGTCAGGCCGCCAAGCAGCAGCATGGTCGGCATACGCTCCCACAGCAGGAGGGCGTCCGGCAGGAACATGGCGAGATAATGCGTCGTCATGATGACAAAGATCGCAAAGAAGCGGCAGGAGTCGATCCACGCCTCACGCTTACCCATAGCGTTCTCCTCTCTTTCAAGATCATGTAAAAAACAGACCGCAGGGGTCGATCCCCAGATCGACCCGCCGTAGCAAGCACAATGTCGGAAAACGGCGGGCCGATGAGGGCATCGGCCCCTACGGCATTTTACGCAGGGGTTATCTCATTTTGAGATAACCCCTTTTTGTTATTGGGTTTCGATTGAGAATTACTCGTTGATGGCGATGACAACACCGGAGCCGACGGTACGGCCGCCCTCGCGGATAGCGAAGCGAAGGCCCTTCTCAATGGCGATGGGGGTGATGAGCTCCACGTCCATGTCGACGTTGTCGCCGGGCATGCACATCTCAACGCCTTCGGGCAGGGAGATGACGCCGGTCACGTCGGTGGTACGGAAGTAGAACTGGGGA
>CADBCV010000023.1 GCA_902793285.1 Oscillospiraceae bacterium | reverse complement strand
CTCAAAAGAATTTTTATAGTCATTTCTGACTTCAAAAGAACCCTTTTCTGGTGCTTATTTTGCATAAGCTGTTCTTACATTGTTCAATTTTCAAGGTACATCCGCGCCCCGCCTTATCGGCGACAGCTTGGTTATTTTAGCACATCTTTCTCCGTTTGTCAACACCTTTTTTATTTCTTTTTGAAATTTTTGAGGTGCTGTTTTCAGGAGATCGACCAGCCTCTCGGCTGAGTGCTTGGCTAATATAGCACCTGTAAGTGCCATTTGTCAACACTTTTTTTGCAAAAATCGCAGGTTTTTTTCGTGGTCAAAATCTTGTGGTTTTCACTCTGAAAAGGCCACAAAATGCAGAGTCGCGGAGCCTCACTTGATGATGTCGCCTATGTAAGGCAGGGGCTCCTCCTTATCTTTTACTACATTGTCGACGCCCTTATATATAAAATAGAAGCGCACCAGATCCACAAGCCAGCCTACGTGAAAGATGCCGCCGACGATGCGCCCGACGAGACCCGCGATAAAAAGGCCCATACCCTGCTTTGCGTGGTACTTGGCAAACTCATCGTCCCCCCGGAACAGGTAGGGCAGCAGGAAGAGGACGCTGAAATACGAGAGGCCCGCAAAGATCTTGCTGCCGTCCTTGCTGTTCATGGCGCTGCGCACGGTGTGATACACATCACTTCCCGACCTGCCGGAGGTACTCGAAAAATTTCGCTCCTGCTCCTGTTTGGCCTTCTGCCGCTGGGCGTACTCAGTCTCCGCCCACTTGCGGCTGTTGGCCTGCTGGCGCTTGCGCTGCTCCTCGAGCTGTTCGCGGAGATAGTCGCTGTCAAACTGTTTGTATTTTTCCCGGCTGCTCTTCTTCTCCGACGCCCTGGCCGCAGCCGAACCCGTGGAACGCGCGGATGTCTTCTGCTGCTCGGCGGCCTCGTCATAGCCGCAGGCGATGCAGGCCGTCACGCCGTCGGGGATATAGGCGCCGCAGCTTTTGCAGTATGCCATCGTGATACCTCCTGTAGTTTTTATTTTGACAATATTATACTGTACGATTGTTAACAATTCAATACAGAATTCAAAAGCTCAGGCGCAGAATCTGTGCTTGCCGATGTTTACGATGAGGGGCCGTGCCCAGATCCATTTGCTGGTGGCGGTGACGGGGTTAAAATAGTAGATGGCGCCGTAGCTCGGATCCCAGCCGTTCATGGCATCCCGGGCGGCGCGGTAGGCGCTCTCGGCCACGGGCTCGTTGAACTGGCCGTCGTCCAGGCAGGAGAAGGCCCCGGGCTGATAGATGACCTCCGCGACAGAGTTGGGGAAGGACGGGTGCCCGACGCGGTTGAGGACCACGGCGCCGACAGCGACCTGCCCCTCATAGGGCTCCCCTCTCGCCTCGGCGGAGATGAGACGGGCCAGGAGGTCGAGATTGCCGCCGCCCCCGCTGCCGCTCTTGCCGCCGGAACTGCCGCTCACGGGCATACCGAGGGCCGCGAGGGTCTTGTCCCCCACCTGTCCGTCCGCCGTGAGGCCGTTTTTCTGCTGGAACCAGCGCACGGCCTTCTCGGTCTGGCTGCCGTAGACGCCGTCCACCGCGCCGAAATAGTAGCCCCAGTTTTTAAGGCGGGTCTGGATCTCGCTCACGGCGGCGCCGGAGGAGCCTCTTTTGTACAGATCCGCCGAGGCGCGCTGCGCCAGGGCGATGATGAAAATGTTCACCGCGAAGATCAGCGCGAGGGCCAGGACCAGCTTTTTGCGTTCAGGACTCATAAAAATCCCTCCACAGACGTTTTGTATTAGTCTGTGGAGGGCAAATATATTTTATGCGTATCGGCTTTACTCAGCTAATCCCGTCATTGCGAGCCAGTGCTCACACTGGCGTGGCAATCCGCCCGCCGGAGGCACTGAAACACTCAGAAATCCTAACTGGCCGCTGGGAGGATTGCGGGCCGCCGCTGCCGGGGGCAGAGGAAGGCGGCACGGAATCTCCGCAGCCGCGCCATTGGCGGGCCGTCGCAAAGCAGGCCCGGGAATGGCAATGCGGTAAGGTGTTCAACGGATTGCCACACCAGTGACATCGGTCACTTAAGTGAGTGTCCAAATCTTTGATTTGGCCAACACGAACTTACACCTCAGGCGGGTTCGCAATGACAGACCGGGGGCTGGTTTTGCTGAGTTAAGCCGATACCCATGATATATTTTATTCCGTTTTGTGCGCACTGCTCCGCTCTATCCGAAAATAGGCGGGTCCTCTGAAAACTTGACGATAATCAGATGATTGATGCGCCGGATGGAGCCCTGCTCCGGCCATAGCGGCATATTCCGAAATTCTTCGCTCGCCACAGCGTTGTTATACAGGTGCCCGTAAATATGTCCGCCGTCAATGCCAAAATAATGGAGCAGATAGTTCCGCCGACAATTTTGCAGGCCCATCATGCCGTCCCAAAACACGAAGCTGTCATACTGCCCATACGCGAGATTGTACGCCGGAATCGCCGAGCGCAGGAGCCGGTCATCCGGGAATCCTGCGAACGCGATCACTTCGTCCGTGGAATAATCCGGTAGATCGTAAACATCGTTCATGACCGAGGATGTGACGAAATTCAGGTGCCTGTAGCTGAGATCATATACCCGGTAGGTCGCATTGGCGGAAACAAGATAACCCCAGAATACGCACACCGCCAGCACCAGCGGCGCACACTGCACGGTCCGCCCGCCGGTTTGTTCCCTCCAGCCCTGCGGGATCGGCAGCGCAAACAGCAGCGGGATCAGCAGCATGCTCTGATACTGCATGATAAGCACCGGTTCATTATAGGGGAACAGAATATCCGCAAGATTCGAAACCGCCGGGATCAGGGCGAGCAGCAGTACAGCCACCGCTGCTTCCCAAACGTGCCGTTCTTTCACCAAACGCAGCAGCGCCGCCAGAGCGAGTATCGCGGCAAGCAGAAAAATCAGCGCGTAAAAATGGCGGCGGTGCAGACGGGGGTCAAGGAAGTAGGCTGCGTAGGTCCTGTACGCCTGTGGGAAGCTCACCGGAAGAGAGCCGAAAAACGTGCGCAGGGAAAAGAGCTCCACACGTTCGCTGGCTTCAACCGACCAGCGGACGGTCTCCACATGCTGAATGAGGAAATACAGTCCCGTCCCGAGAAGGGCCGCCGCGGCAAAGCGCAGCACAAGTCGCGCCGTCTCCTTCAATGATT
The DNA here is from genome assembly GCA_902793285.1 of Oscillospiraceae bacterium. Lineage (GTDB taxonomy): Bacteria > Bacillota > Clostridia > Oscillospirales > Oscillospiraceae > Limivicinus. Next base: position 36,826 of record CADBCV010000023.1, on the reverse strand, counting down.
TTTGCCGGAGGAGAAACAAGATCAGCGTCATGCAAAATCCAGTGCACATCAGGCTCACACTGGCCTGGTAGAGCCCGAAGGCCACCGCCATGCACACAGGCGCGAAAGCAAAAAGGCGAAGACCCCGCTGCTCCGAACAGCACAGATAGATGAACAATACGCTCAGCAGGTTGCTGAGTCCCCAGGCCATAAACATGTATTGCAGAAGAGACTGTTCAATGACGGTGGGGTTGACCGTCAGCAGCGCGGACACGAGACACAGCCGCAGCTTATCCTCTATCCCCCAGAGCCTTGCGAGCAGCGCCGCCGACAGTCCGCAGCACAGGGCATACAGTACGATCCAAATGCCGGGCATGACGAGATTGCCGGAAAAGCGCTCCATATAGCGGATAGCCCAGCGTCCGCACGACAGTGCCCAATCCGCTCCGGAATAATATACAAGCCCTTCACACACGGCATCAGCGTTTCCGTTGCCGTAAATCACAAGCAGATGATAAGCCGCCAGTGCTGAAATCAGCGCGGAAAGTAAGGCAATGCGCAAGGATGCGCCCTGACGATCCCCAAAGTCAGGGAAAACCGGTTTTGACTTCAAGCCGAGGTCAAATACGTCGCTTATCTGCATACCTGCGGGTATTGCCCGTCCCTCCCACGCTGAAACAGTTCGTCGTCAGGATAGCCCGGAATACCGTATCCCTTCGACAGCTTTATCATATCACAACCTGCGGTTGTTTTCAATAACTACTTATCGGAGTTTATCAAAACGCCTTAAAGTTGTTATCATAGAGTCAAGGCAATACCGCATATTGTGTCATGGGAGGTGATCCCCTATTTTAAAACGTCTTCGCTTCCTGAGGGAGAAAGCCGGGATTTCTCAAAAAGCCTTAGCTGAAAAGATAGGCGTAAGCCAACAATCTATTAATAAATACGAGAACCACAATATTGAGCCTGACATTGAAACGCTCATTGCCCTTGCCGATGTCTTCGGCACCTCGGTCGACTACCTGATCGGGCACCGTGACGAGCCGGAGGCGGCCAGGCCTGATATGAAATACAATCTGGATCAATCGGAATATGCTCTGATATGCAAATACAGGACACTTGAACCCCGGCAGAAGGAATGCATACAAATGGTCATTGATAATTTTCTATAAAAAACCGTGGAACACGCCTCTGCAATGTTCCACGGTTTTCCAGTTTTTCAAGGGAGCGCCGAATCAATCGCCTTTATTTCGCGCGGGTCTCGATGTCCTCAAGAAGCTTCGCGGTGAAGGCGTCGAGAGTCATGGCGCCGAGATCCTCGCCGCTGCGGGTGCGGACGGCGACGGTGCCGTTCTCGGCCTCCTTGCCGCCGACGACCAGCATGTAGGGCACGCGGTCCTCCTGCTGGGCAAGGCGGATCTTGTAGCCGAGCTTCTCGTTGGACTCGTCCAGCGCGGCGCGAAGGCCGGCGTCCTGCAGCTTCTCGTAGACCGCGCGGGCGTAGTCGAGGGTCTTCTCGCTCAGGGGCAGGACCTTGACCTGCACGGGGGCGAGCCAAACCGGGAAGCGGCCCTTGGTCTCCTCGATGAGGTAGGCCATGAAGCGGTCGAGGGAGCCGAGGATGGCGCGGTGGATGACGACGGGGCACTTCTCCGCGCCGTCACGGTCGATGTAGCGCAGCTCAAAGCGGGCGGGCAGGCAGAAGTCGAGCTGGCAGGTGGAGAGGGTGTACTCCGCGCCGACGGCGGGCTTGACGTTCACGTCCAGCTTCGGGCCGTAGAAGGCGGCCTCGCCGATCTCCTCGGTGAAGTTGATGCCGAGCTCGGTCAAAACCTCGCGCAGGGCGGACTCGGCGTTATTCCACATCTCGTCGTCGTCGTGGTATTTCTTCTTGTCGGCGGGGTCGCGCAGGGAGAGGACGCAGCGGTAGTCGGTGATGCCGAAGTCCTTGTAGACATCGAAGATGAGATCGCAGACCGAGGCGACCTCGGACTTGATCTGCTCGGGCGTGACGAAGAGGTGGGCGTCGTTCTGGCAGAAGTGGCGGCCGCGCTCGATGCCCTTGAGGGTGCCGGAGGACTCATAGCGGAAGTCATGGGCGATCTCGCCGATGCGGATGGGCATGGCGCGGTAGGAGCGGGGACGGTTCGCGAAGATGCGCATGTGGTGCGGGCAGTTCATGGGGCGCAGGACGTAAGCCTCCCCCTCCATCTCCATGGGCGGGAACATGTTGTCCTTGTAGTGGTCCCAGTGGCCGGAGGTCTTATAGAGATCGACGGTGCCGACACAGGGCGTGAGCACGTGCTGGTAACCCAGGCGGCGCTCCTTCTCCTTGATGTAGTTTTCAAGCTCCTGCCAGACGACATAGCCGTTGGGGAGGAACATGGGCAGGCCGCGGCCTACGAGATCGTCCGTCATGAAAAGCTGCATCTCGCGTCCGATGCGGCGGTGATCGCGCTCGCGCGCCTCCGCCTGCTGCTTCTCCCACTCCTCAAGCTCCTCCACCGTGCGGAAGGCGACGCCGTTGATGCGGGTGAGCATCTTGTTCTCACTGTCGTTCTTCCAGTAGGCGCCGGACTGCTGGGTGATCTTGAAGGCCTTGAGTGCCTTGGTGTAGCAGAGATGGGGCCCGAGGCACATGTCCACATACTCGCCCTGCTGGAAGAAGCTGAATTCGGTCTCCTCCGCGAGGTCGTCGATATGCTCGAGCTTATAGTTTTCATTCCGCTCGGCCATGAGTTTCTTGGCCTCCTCGCGGGGCAGGATGAAGGACTTGAAGGGGAGGTTTTCCTTGACGATCTTCTTCATTTCCTTCTCGATGGCCTCGAGATCCTCGGGCGTGAGCTTGGTGTCGCCGAGATCGACATCATAGTAGAAGCCGTTCTGCGTGGCGGGGCCGAAGGCGAAGTCAGCCTGCGGGTAGAGACGCTTGATGGCCTGGGCCATGATATGGGCGGCGGAGTGGCGCAGCACGTGCAGCTCCTCCTCTGCGGGGCACTCGGTAACCTGGCCGTTTCTGTCGATGATTTTCATGTTTTATCCTCCAAAAAATATAAAAGCGCCCTTGCCGTCTGTCCGACGACAAGGGTGCGAATGCACGGTTCCACCTTGTTGTTTCACTCATTGGACGTGGTAACGGGCGTCGGGCGTGTGGGCTTCAATCGCCCGCCGGCTCGGGAGTGGTGGCGTTTGATCCGTCCCGGCGGGGCAGCTTGCAGCCTGTGGCCGCCCTCTCTGTACGCCCGGCGAATCCGCGTCTCCGTCGTCGCTTTTGACTCAGCTATCATATCACCGGGGAAATACGCTGTCAATTGTTATTTTCTGTGTATTTCAGCCCTTGGCCTGTTCCCAGGCGGGCTTTTCGCCGATAGAGCTGTAGTAGCGGTTGCCTGCCTCGTGCGAGAGCTTTACGCGCGCAGCGTCCACCTCGTCGTAGTGCGCGATCAGGAGCTCGACAAGCTCCCCGTCGATGGCGTCGCGCTCCACGTTCTCGCGGAGGATCTGGATCACCTGCGCCTTCGGCATCCCCGCGCGGTAGGGCCTGTCCTCCGTGATGGCGGAGAAAATATCCGCCACCGCCATGATGCGCGAGCCCTGGTCCAGGCTCTCCCGATCGAGGTGGAAGGGGTAGCCCCTGCCGTTCAGCTTCTCGTGGTGAAAGCCCGCCCAGTCTGTGATTTGATCAAAGCCCTCGATATCCATGAGGATGAGACGGGTATAATAGGTATGCTCCCGGATGACGCTGAACTCCTCGTCCGTGAGCTTGCCGGGCTTCTCCAGAATAGAGCGCGGCACCACGAGCTTGCCGAGATCATGGAGGTTCCCCGCAATCTCCATTTTAAGGCAGTCCTCCGCACTCCACCCGCAAAGGCGCGCAAGCTCCCTGGACGTGGCCGCGACGCCCGCCGAGTGCATGGCGGTGAAGGCGCTGCGGTAGTCGATGATGCGGGACATGAGGCGCGTGAGCTCGGCAGTCTTTTGCAGGGTGATCTGGTGAAACTCTCCGGTGAAGAACATGAGAAAGCCGGGGTTATTGGCGGCATCGAGCCAGATGACCTCGAGATCGCGCAGGCGGTCCAGGGCATCGAGCGCCTCCGGCATGAACGCCGTGCCGCTGCCCTGCCGCAGGAAGGAGCAGATGCGCTGCACCTGGCTGAGGATACGGCGGTTGGGATTGAGGCAGGTGGAGACGGCGTCGCCCAGGTGGATGACGGCCGCGTCCCGCACACAGCGGAGGCAGGCGGAACCGTTCCCGTCCGCCCAGGCGCTGAGCGTCGCCCAGTCCGTCTGGCAGAGCTCAATGACATCGGCGATCTCCGCAAAGCCCGGCAGGTCCCGGATCATCTTTGCGCCGATATGGGCGTACTCCTGGGCGTTGCTCTCGATCTCCTCGACAGAGACCTGCTCCTCTAAGATGATGGAGCCGAGATCGTGCAGCAGGGCAGCGTACACGACAGTATGAAGCTCCTCTTCGTCAAACCCCAGCTCTCTGCCGATGAAAAAGGCGAAATAAGCCGTCTGCTCGTGGTGGTTTTCCACCGCGGGATTGATGAGGTTGAGAGCCTTGGCCAGAGCCCCGAGGAGGGAGCGGATATTGGTAAAGGGCGTTTCATTCATGCGCGTCACCTGCTTTGCGTTCAGTAAAAAAAGTTTACCATAGCCCTCTGAAAAACACAACAAAAACCTCTCCTGTATACATTTTCGTTCATGTTCTTTCCTCCAATCATGGTTGTAAACACATCATATCAGAGGGCATATCCCGTTCAACACAAGAAAAAAGCCCCAAACCGTTGTGGTTTGAGGCTTTAAAAACGTCTAACCTTTTACGCAAAAGATTCCGTCCGCATATGCCAAAACGGAGGTCTCCCGTGAGACCTCCGTTTTGGAGTGGGTTTTTCCAAACGCAAAAAGACGCCGGACTTTGCCGACGTCTTTTACGTTTGGAGCAGGGTACGGGAGTCGAACCCGCCTAGCCAGCTTGGGAAGCTGGAGTAATACCGATATACCAACCCTGCGTACTTGAGTATTATAGCACAGGCCGATGAAAAAGGCAAGCAAAAAGAATGTCTTTTTGCCTGCCTTTTTGTTTTGCGGAGAATCACACGATGCGTCTGGCCTCGAAGCCGCGGTCCGAATAGTGGCCTGCGAGCTCCGTGATCACAACGCCGGTGGCGGAGTTCTGCGCGTGGACGAACATGCCGTAGCCGAGGTAAATGCCCACGTGCCCGATATAGCTCGAACCCGAATAGAAGCAGAGGATGTCGCCGGCCTGCAGTTCGGAGGCGTCCACGTGGTAGCCGTTTCTCGCCTGATCCTGCGCCACGCGGTTGAGCGTGATGCCGAACTGCTCATACACATAGTACACAAAGCCGGAGCAGTCAAAGCCGGAGGGGTCCCTGCCGCCCCAACTGTAGGGATAGCCCACAAACTGCAGGGCATACTTTGCGATCTGGTAGCCCTTCTCGGCGGAACTGCCCTGCAGAGCGCCGCCGGAGTACGAAGTCTCCCCGCCGGTGTTGTTCGTGAGGCCGAAGCTGCCCTGCCTGAGGAAGCTGCCGTAGATATAGCCGGGCTTGCCGTTGCAGAGGACCGCGGCCCAGTCGCCCGTCCTGCCGACCACCGTGACCGGATTGCCGTAGGAGAGCTCCTCCAGAATGGGGGCGTTCATCGAGGGGGCCCAGCGCATACGCACATTGTTGCCCGCGACATAGCCCTCCACCCCGGGAAACTGCACATCAGGCAGGGGGATGGTGGAATAGTTGTTCGTATCGACGACCTGCTCCTCCTGCTGCTGGGGCTGGACATACACCGGCTCCTGCTGCTGCAGGGAGGGGATGGTGATGTAGTCGGAGTAGATAAAGCCGATCTGGTTATCTATGTAACAGGCGGTCCAGTCATAGTAGATGCCGGTGACGCCCACAGGGGTGCCCACACTGTAGGTGTCGATAATGGGATAGTTGGACCCCGGTCCCTTGCGGAAGCGCACATAGTTTGCGTTGATATAGCCCGGGATCTGGTCAACGCCGGGCGTGAGGGCATGGATGAGGCTGAGCTCTTCCGAGGCGGAGGGCCCCGTCTGCTGGACGGCCGGGGTGGGTGTCGGCACGAACTGGACGTAGGGTACGGAGGTATCCTCTTCCTCGTCCCCGCCGACGGCGCTGTTCCAGCCGTCAAAGCTGCCGAGGCGCACATAGTCCGCGTAGATGAAGCCGGGCTGCCCGTCGATGATGACGGCGGCCCAGTCGCCGAAGTTTCCGTAGTATGCGAGAGGCTTGCCCCGGTTATACTCGCCGAGAACGGAGTAGTCAGAGCCGGGGGCGCTGCGCAGACGGACATACATGGCATCCACATAGCCGAGCTGCCCGCTGCCGAGGATGCCCTGGGCGGCGTTTTCGACAGGCTGCGCGCTGGCCTCCTCCTCAACCTCCAGGTAGGCGGCGGCCATGAAGCCCACGGCGTTGTCCGCCTGGACATAGTACCAGGAGCTGTTGGAGCGGTCCGTGACCGTGACGCGCGCGCCCTTTTCGAGCGACGTGATGATGCGGAAGCCTGTGCCCGGACCCTCGCGCAGATTGACATCGTTCCCGGTGACGACGGCGGTCTCCGCCCAGGCGGACGCCTGCGTCAGGAGGACGAACAGGAGCGCAAAGAAAAGGGTCCTGAAGAATTTCTTGCCCATGCGTAACAGATCCTTTATTTGTTTTACACGGATACGGCCCGCGTCGGGAGCGTATCAGAAAGTGCAGATCCCATCGGCATTTGCAGGCGGACATGGCAAGCCTGACCCGGTCCCACCGGGCCGCCGCCGCGCCGCGCGCACGGATCTTCTCTGCGTTTTCTTATCTGGAGGCGAGTGCTCTCTCAAGCCAGACGGCCGCCACGTCGATCGCGCTGTAAAGGCTGTCCTTCTCCGCCTTCTTGACGATCCTGTCGCGGGATTTGATGCCGGAATCCGTCAGCTGAAGCTGGATCGAGACCTTGGTGGCCACGTCCAGATCCTTGACCTTCTTGGTGTCCAATATCTGCAGCATGATAATATATTTGTCCGCGAAGCTGCCGTAATAGATGATATTGTCCTTCCTTTGGAGCGGATGACCCTTATACTCCAATACCTTTGCCAAATGAAACACCTCCATCAAGTGTAATCGGATTGTAACTCAAATTTTCTCTTTTGTCAATTCCAATTCCTGCCGCCGGGAGAAAAAGCTGGCATTTGCCTCAGCCGAGGAACATGTCATAGCCGCCGTCGCCGAAGAAATCGAAGCCGCCTCCATAGTAACCGCCGTCGTTATTGTCGCCGTAGCCGATGGTGTTGCCGGCATAATCGTCCGCATAGGCGTCATAGTGGGCGGCGGGCGTATCATAGAGCTCGAAAATGCCGGTGTTCGGGCCGAGCTGGGGATACGGGAAGGCGACATACTCAAGCCCCTCGTGTACGGGGGCCATCACCTTGCGCCAGAGCTGGGCCGCGGGGTTGCCGCTGAGATGGATGACCTCGGGAATGTCAAACCCGGTCCAGACCGCCGCCACATAATAGGGCGTGCAGCCGACGAACCACCGGTCCTTATAGTCTCCGGAGGTGCCGGTCTTGCCCGCCACGGGGACGGACCAGAGCGCGGCCTCGGACCCGGTGCCGTGCTCGACGCCGTTTTGCATCATATAGGTCATGACGTAGGCCGTGTTGGGCTTGAAAGCCTGGATGGTGTTGGGGGCGTTGTCGATGACGACGTTCCCCTCCTTATCCGTCACCATGGCGTAGCTGCGGCCGTAGGTGAACACGCCGTCGTTTACAAAGGCGCAGTAAGCCTGGCACATCTCCTTGACGGTGATGCCGTTTGTGAGCTGGCCGAGGGCCATGGGGGCATAGTCGCAGTCGGCCGGGACGAGACTTGTCACGCCGAGGCGCGTTGTGAGATAGTCGTAGGAGGTCTGGGGACCCATGGGGAGCTTATCCACGATCTGGGCCGCGACGGTGTTGAGCGAGTACTGCAGGGCGCTGAAGATGGTGACCATGCCGTAGCTCTGCCGGTCGTCATTCATGGGGTACCAGCTTGTGCCGCGCAGGGACACGCTCTGCGAGTCCATGACCAAGGTGTCCGGCGTGATGAGGCCGAGATCCACCGCCGGGCCGTAGGAGGCGATGGGCTTGATGGACGAGCCGGGCGAGCGGCGCGTGCCGGTGGCGCGGTTGAGGCCGAAGTTGATGGTCTTCTCCCCGACGCCGCCCGCAATGCCGAGGATGCGCCCGTCATACGGGCTCATGACCACGATGGAGCTCTGGAGCTGCTGGTTGCCGCCGGCGTAGGGGATCTGTCGGAGATCGGTGTACACGGCGTCGATGGCGGCCTGGACATTGGTGTCGAGGCAGCAGTAGATCTGGTAGCCGCCGTTATAGAGAAGCGTGCGTGCGGTGTCCCGGCCGATGCCCTTGAGCTTCATGAGGTCGGTGGTCACATCATCGATAACCATCTCGGTGTAGTAGGACATGATCTCCTGGGTGTACTCTTCCCCGGGGCTGCGGGTGAAATTGAGCGGCTCGTTCACGGCCTCGACATACTGGGCGTAGTTGATGAAGCCCTGCTCATACATCTCGCGCAGGATGGTCTCCTGCCGCTTTTTGTTGTTCTCTTCATTATAAAAAGGATCGTAGTAGGTGGGCAGGTTCGTGATGCCGACGATGGCGGCGCACTCGGCCATGGTGAGGTCGGACACGTCCTTGCCGAAATAGGTGTGGGCCGCGGTCTGCACGCCGTAGCAGCCCTCCCCGAAGTATACGGCGTTGAGATACCACTCCATGATCTCCTGCTTGTCGTATTTTTTCTCCAGCTCGAGGGCGCCGAAGATCTCCGTCAGCTTGCGCTGGATGGTGATTTCATCCTCGCCTGTCAGGTTTTTGATGAGCTGCTGGGTGATGGTGGAGCCGCCGTAGCTCGTCTGCATCCGGGCGAACATCTCAACGAACGCGCCGAAGGTGCGGTACCAGTCCACGCCCTTGTGGGTGTAAAAGCGCTTATCCTCAATGGCGACGAGGGCCTTTTCCATGTACCAGGGGATATCCTCGTAATTGACCCAGACGCGCTTTTCCCTGCCGGAGAGATTCACAAGCTCGCGCCACTCTCCCCCGCCGTCCTTGTACCAGACGGTGCTGGATTCGTTGAGCTTAAAGTCCTCCAGCGAGAGGTCGAGATTCGGCGTGAGGCAGGTTTTGACATAGTAGGCGAACACGCAGGCGAACATCATCCCCGTCACGAGCAGGATGAGCAGAATGGTGCCGATGGTCTTGAAGACCGCGACAATGCTGTTTGCCGTGAGGTCGATGGTGAGATCCGCCGCCTTGCCGAGAAAGCGCAGGGTCTTCCGCCCGGTCGAGAGCTCCGGTTTTCTGATTTCCGCCTGCTGCGGGTGTTCTTCACGTTTCATGCTCATGAAAGTTTTCGGAGCCTCCCCGATAAAAACATTGCGCTTACCATAATTGCCTATACAAAGAAATATTATACCACAACTTGTCAAGCAGCGGTAGAGAAACTGTAAACTTTTTGCCCCCTGTATATTTTCCGTCCGGCGGGAGAAAATGCCAGTACGGGAAAGAGGGGGAAAGACTATGCTGATGAAACTCAAAACCGCGCTTTTGCTCTGCCTCATGTCGGCGGCGGCGCTCGCGCTGTGCGGGGCGTACCGGAGTCTCCGGCCCTTCGGCGGGCCGACGCTCCCGGAGGAGGTGGCGGCGCGCTTTGTGGGCCGGGATGAGGACGCGGCCTACTTTTTGCGGGAGGAGGAGGGTTATGTCGCCGTGTTCGCCGACCGGCGCGAGCGCGAGAGCCTCCGCCGCACGGAGATCGAGGCCGACAGCCTGCGGGCGGCGGATCGTCTGCTGCTGCAAAAGGGCATCCCCGCAGGCGACAGCCTGGAGCTTCTCACCCTTTTGGAGGATCTTGGATCTTAGGCGAAGGAAAGCCTTGATTTCTTTGCGCGGATAGTATACAATAGGGACACCGAGACAGGAGGTGCCGATATGAGCGAGGAGTTTGGCAGCGATTTTATCACCATCATTGACGACGACGGCGCGGAGTTTGAGCTTGAGGTGCTCGACACCATGGACTACAAGGGCCAGACCTTTACCGCCTTCCTGCCCGCCAACATGGACGAGAACGACCCCGACTACGGCATCATCATCCTGCGCTCCGTGATCGACGAGAACGGGGACGAGCTCTTTGAGTCCATTGACGACGATGACGAGCTCCAGGATGTGTACGAGCATTTCGCCGTCCTCCTGTTTGACGACGAGGGTGAGGAGTAAGTTCCGCCCCCGCCGCATAAACTGAATAGGAATAATCCCTGCTGTGTGCGTGTGGTGTTTCTACACCTTGCGGCTCAATAAACCCACATCTCTAATAAGGGATGCCGATTTGAATCTGCGGATTGCAGGCCTCCCGGTTTCACCGGAAGTTGGAAGCAGCGAAACAGAACTTAGGCGACCCACCTGCTCTTTTGTGCAGGTTATCATTGGGCCGGCACGGCATTGGCGGGGTCATCCCCCGGGGCAACCCGGGGGATGTTTTATTATCTTGATGTAAACCGGGGTTCATACTATCCCTTGATAGAAATCTTTAATGACCATATATCTCCATTATGCTCTGCGGGCTTCGCCTTGTCTGGCACAAATTTTCCTCGGGAATCCAATAAAGCTTCTTATCAAGGAATAGTATAAAATCAGTAAACGTGATGCTTTTTGATCGTAGGGGGGGCTTGCCCCTCCCGCACGTCAAAACGTTCCGATATGGTAAAATGTACGGCGATTTCGTATCATTCTACGATTTCGCCGTACATTGTTTTTTATCGTTATCTTGTTCTGCCGGGAGGGGCAAGCCCCTCCCCTACGCTGTTTATGGCCGGACTCTGCAAAAAATGAGTTTTGCAGCGCGCCCGATTTTATCATTTCAAGCCGCCGCTTTCGTTTACCGCACGCGATCGGGTTTGGTGTTTTGCGCGCGGCGGATGGGAGCAGAGAGGGGCACCTTCTCCACGATGAGGGAGGCGGTGTCCAACCCGTACCAGTGGGCCTGGGAGCCGATCAGCTCGCGGATGCGGTACTTGGCGGTGAGGATGTACTCCTCAAAGCGCGTGAGCACCGTGCCCGGGGCCACCGAGCGGCGGATGAAGCCGAACTTGAAGTTGCCGACATTTGACGGCCCGTAGATGGAGAAGCGGCGCTCCTGCGGGGGAAGCTCCCCGGAATTGAGAAGATCGCCCACGATCTGCCGGAGGTAGGCGTTGAGGAACTGGTCGTTCTTAAAGCCCAGCTCAAGCCGCACGCGGAAAATGAAATCCGTGCCGTAGGTCTCCAGCTTGTAGCGCACGGCGTCCGGCTCGTCCAGGAGATGGATGCTGAAGAACCAATAAGCCTCGGCCCGTTTGGGGTCCCTGTCGAGGATGGAGTAGAGGATATCCCGGTCCATGGTCTCCATGTCGTTGCCCTTGTCGATGAAGACGAGGTTCTGGGCGCAGACCGGGGTCGTCTCATCCGCGCGCAGGGCGGCGAGATTGTCGATATAGTCCCGCAGTCGGAGGCGCACGGTATACTTCTGCTCAAGCTCCGTGCCGCGGTACCAGATGACCATGACCGCGAAGAGGAGCACCGCCATGATGACCGCGACATAGCCGCCATGGGCAAATTTGGCAAGGCTCGAGAGGAAGAAGACGCTCTCGATGGCGCCGAAGGCGACCAGCACGAGCCCCGCCGTGACGGGCTTTTTGCGCACACGCATGAGATACACCGCGAGTAGCAGCGTCGTCATCAGCATGGTGACCGTGATGGCGAGTCCGTAGGCAGACTCCATGCGGCTGCCAGAGCGGAAATAGAGCACCACGAGCGAGCAGCCGATCCAGAGCACTGTGTTGACCGTGCCGATATAGAGCTGGCCCTTGGTGTCGGAAGGATAGCGGATGAGCATGTGGGGCATGAGATCGAGACGGATGGCCTCGGACACCAGGGTATAGGAGCCCGTAATGAGGGCCTGGGAGGCGATGATCGCGGCGAGGGCGCCGAGCAGGACTGCGAAGGGGCGCAGCGCCTCCGGCAGCATGAGGAAGAAGGGGTTCATATCCTCGATGGCGGCGAGGGCGCCGTTTCTCTGGTTCAGCAGGACCCACGCGCCCTGGCCGAGGTAGTTCAAGATCAGGCAGATCTTCACAAAGGGCCAGCTCCTGTAGATATGCTCCCGCCCGACGTGGCCCATGTCGGAGTAGAGGGCCTCCGCGCCGGTGGCGGCGAGAAAGACGCTGCCGAGGATCATGAAGCCGCGCTTGTTGGCCGGGCTGAAGAGGACCCGGACGGCATACAGGGGGTTGAAAGCCTTGACGACGATCGGGTTTTCAAAGATGTGCAGAAGCCCCGTCACGCCGAGAAAGCTGAACCACACCAGCATCACGGGGCCGAAGGCTTTGCCGATGCGGCTCGTGCCGGCGTGCTGGATGCTGAAAAGCGCCGAGATGATGAGGAGCGTGATGATGATGACCTTGCCCTGCCCCGCGCCGAGCATCTTATCCACGACCGGGATGCTGCGCAGCCCCTCCACCGCGGTGGTGACCGTGACGGCGGGCGTCAAAACCCCGTCCGCAAGGAGGGCGGAGCCCCCCAGCATGGCCGGGAAGATGAGCCACTTGCCGCATTTTTTTACCAGCGAGTAGAGCGAGAAGATGCCGCCCTCGCCGTTGTTGTCCGCCTTCATGGCGATGAGCACATACTTCACCGTGGTCAGAAGCGTGATGGACCAGATCACGAGCGACAGGGCGCCCACGATAAACTCGGCGCTCACGTCCCGGAGCCCGCCGTTGTCTGCCACGATGGATTTCATGACGTACATGGGCGAGGTACCGATATCCCCGTAGACGATGCCGATGGTCACGAGGAACATGCCGAAGGAGAACGGCGCCCTTGCTTTTTCTTTCTTCATCTTTTCCCTCCGAACGAAAAATACGCCGATCCTCCGACCGGCGTAACAAGTGCTGCATGACACGCAAAAGGGGGCATTTCTCCCCCTGTTTTTCTTCTTACGCCTGCGAGATAAGCTGACGGGTTAGGGCAAGAAGATACCCCGCCTGAAAAGGCTGCACCCCATAAATTGGTTCTCCCGCTGCCCGATACGGGCATTCGGCTGTTATTTCATTGTGTTTTACTTTATCGCATTTTCACTCAAAAATCCACCAATATTCTCCACAAATCTTGGTTTACATAGTTATGCGTATTTTACATTTATAACGATTCTTTTCCCAGGCACAGGGCGTAGAAGGCCACGGCGCTCGCCGCCGCGACGTTCAGAGAGTCGACCCCGTGGCTCATGGGGATGCGCACCGTATAGTCACAGGCGGCGATGGTGGAGGCGGCAAGCCCGTCCCCCTCGGTGCCGAGGACGACGGCGAGCCTTTCGATCCCCGGGAGCCGGGGGTCTGCGATGCTGAGCGAATCGTCCCGGAGGGCCATGGCCGCGGTTTTGAAGCTGTGCGCGCGCAAAAGCGCCTGCCAGTCTCCCGCCGGCAGGTAGCTCCAGGGGACCTGGAAGACCGTGCCCATGCTCACCCGCACGGCGCGGCGGTAGAGGGGATCGCTCCCGGCGCTCGTGAGCAGGACCGCGTCCACGCCGAGAGCCGCGGCGGAGCGGAAAATTGCGCCGAGATTCGTGGGGTTCATCACGTTCTCCAGCACCGCGACGCGGCGGGATCGCGCAAGCAGGGTCCCGGCGTCCGGCAGGGCGGGCCTTCTCATGGCGCAGAGCATCCCGCGCGTGAGGTGAAAGCCCGTGAGCTGGATCAGCACCGGCAGCTCCGCCGTGTAGACCGGCACGTCCCCGCAGCGCGCCAAAAGCTCCCTTGCCCTGCCCTCGACGAGCTTTTTCTCCATCAGCACCGACACCGGCACGCAGCCCGCGTCCAGCGCCCGCTCGACGACGAGGGGGCTTTCGGCGATGAAGACGGCGTTCGCGGGATCGGCGCGGTTGAGAAGCTGGTTTTCCGTGAGGCGGGCATAGAGATCGAGCGCGGGGTCCTGAAAATCGGTGATGTCAATAAAGTGCGGCATGGCGTTCTCCTGCTTGATAAAGTCCCGCACATTATACAACGGCTGCCGCAATCCCGCAAGCGGGCGCTTGCGAAAAAGGGCAGATCCTGGTATAATAAAGTTGACTTTTAACAGTAAATTGCGAAATCTGCGTTTCGCAATCGACTCAAAAGATACGGAGGAATCACGATGAAAGTTTTGATGCTCAACGGCAGTCCCAAGCTCCATGGCAACACCGCCCTTGCGCTGGAGGAGATCGGCAGACAGCTCGAGGCGGAGGGGATCGAATACGAGATCTTCCAGATCGGCGGGAAGGTGATCCGCGACTGCATCGGCTGCGGCCGGTGTACGGACGAGGGCTGCGTCTTCCCGGACGACGGCGTGAACGAGTTTATCGCGAAGGCCCGGGAGGCCGACGGCTTCATCTTCGGCACGCCCGTCTACTACGCCCACCCCAGCGGGCGCATCCTCTCCTTCCTCGACCGGGTGTTTTACAGCTCGGGCGAGGTGTTCCGCTCCAAGCCCGGCGCGGCGGTGGCCATCGCGCGGCGCGGCGGCACCACTGCGAGCTTTGACGTGCTGAACAAGTACTTCGGCATCGCCGGGATGCCGGTCCCGGGTTCAAGCTACTGGAACATCGCCCACGGCCGCACGCCGGGCGAGGTCGCCCTGGACGAGGAGGGGCTGCGCACGATGCGCAATCTCGCCCGGAACATGGCCTGGATGCTCAAGTGTTTCGAGGCAGGCCGGAAGGCGGGCGTCCCGCTCCCCGAGCGCGAGAGCGGCCCGATGACCAATTTCATCCGGTAAGGCCAGGGACTTATCCCTCCGGCACCGTAGTAGCTTATAACACCTTAACCTTCACATATCCTGAGCGCAAGCGAAGGATCCCCCGGTTGTCTACGGGATTCTTCGTCGCTTCGCTCCTCAGAATGACATGAAGTTTTAGTTGATAACATCCAGTAGGGGCGGCTATCAGCCGCCCGCGCGGCGAAAAGGATAAATCGCCAAAAATGTTGGGCGAATTCGTGTCTTTTCACGAATTCGCCCAAACATATTCATAAATGATACCGCTTTCCTGCCGGGCGGCTGATAGCCGCCCCTACAGCATACGAGGCATGAATCGACTTTTTCACGGCCCCTTATGTGCTTCTGTCAGGCGTCGTTGAACTCACAGATGTAGCCCATGATGCCGCCGTACATGTAGTCATAGTCGGCATAGGGATCGTCGCGGTTGTCGTTGTAGACCCAGGTGCCGTTATTCTTCCAGAGCATGATGTAATCCTCGGCCACGTTGTCGCCGCGGTCGATATAGCTCGGCTCTCCCCGGGCCCAGCTCACAAAGCCCTCCGCGAGATCGCTGCCGTTCTCCCACTTCTCCACGCCGCCGACGCGGTGGGCGCCGATCCAGACATAGGTGAGCTCCTGCTCATCGCAGAGTCTCGTGATCTCGGCAAATTCCGCCTCGCTGTTGATGACGGCGAGATGGCCGCCGAGTCTCTGGCAGGCCGCCGCCGCGCGCGTCCAGCTTATGTTCTCCTTCACGACCTGATAGCTGTGCTCGGCCACCGGCACCTCCACCTCGGGCAGGATGCCGATGTCCATGGTGACAGAGGGGCCGGGCGTCGAGGTGTTGAAGTCCTCCAAACGGATCTGCTCGGGCGTGGGCGCGGGTGTCGCGACATAGGGGTCCGTCTCCACGGCCATGGTGGTCTGGAGAAGCGGATCGGGGGTTTTTCTCTCCCTCTCATAATCCTTGAGCATGGCGTTCATGATGATGGCCACCATCACGAGCACCGCGCACAGCACGAGGATCACAGCAAGGGGCCTTCTTCTGCGTTTTTTCACCTCTTCCGCAATCTTCCTTTCTCTGTCTGTTTTGAGCTTATACTGCACGGCCGGCGAGGAGCGCGCCGCGTTCTGCGAGATCGTCACCGGGCGCAGAACGCCGTCGGCGTCGTCCAGGAGCTTCGGCACGGCGGGGCTCGAGGTGTCCTTCATCTTCCTTGCCAGCATGTCCGCCTGGGTGGAGGAAATGACCTCTTTCCCCTCGCCTTTCTGGGCGGGCTTATAGACTTTGACGCCGTCCTCCGGCTCGCCGGTGGGGAAATCGTCCGCCGTCTCGATGGCCGCATCCTCATTTTTCTCAATAATGCCGACCATCATACGCTCGACATCGTCAAGCTCCTTTTCCTCTTTCCGGAAAATGGCCTCGGAGCTCGGCACGCCGCCGAGATAGAGATTTTTCAAACAACTGTCCGTCACGACGCGCAGCTCCTCCAGGGTCTGGTAGCGCTCGGCCGGTTTGAAGCGGATGCACTTTTCGATGATCGCCCCGAGACGCCGCCCGGCGTTTTTCGGGGCCTGGGGATTGCCGCCCTCCATGCGGCGGGTCTGATCCCCCTCCATGGGGAGTTTGCCCCCGCTGACGGCGTAGTACATGAGAAGGCCCACGGAATAGACATCGGACGCCGCGGAGAGCTGGCCGTTCCAATAGAGCTCGGGCGCGATGAAGTCCAGCTCCTGCCCCTGCCAGGGACCCTTCCCTGCGGGGCCGAGGGCGATTTCGCCCTTCTCGCCGAGACAGATGTTCGCGGGGTAGATGCCGCCCCTGCGGCCTCTCGCCCCGACCTCCGCGACCACGGCGCGGCAGAGATCCGAGATGAACGCACACAGCTCCTGCTTGTCCATGTCCGCAAGTTTTGTGCCCAAAGCCTTGTCCGCTTCAAATGAAACGCCTGCCATGCCGAACCTCCTGTCGCTTCCCGGGGTCTAAGGCGTGATGACCTGACGGCCCGCCTGCCCATGCTGCATATTATGACAACTGATATCGTAGCACAGGAAAAGAATTATGTCAACGGAAAAACCGCACGAATCCTCATTTTTCCATGCTGTCCGACAGCTTTTCGATCTCGCGCGTGAAGCGGACAAGCTCCTTGTTCGGGCGGCCCTCCAGACCGCGGCAGATCCTGAGCAGGCGCTCTGCCGCCGCGAGAAGCTCCGCGAAGATGCGCGCGGCCTTGCTCGAGGGCTCCCTGCGCCCGGCAACGGGTCTCGCCTCGGTAATGAGGTCAAACTCGCCCCGCAAAAGGTCGAAGCGCGTACCGCTGTAGGGGGCGAAGGCCCGGTAGCCCAGCTCGTCATTGAGGCAGGCGGTAAAGCTCTCGGCGGCGCCGGGGTCCCCGTGGTTTACGAATACAAGCTCCGGCTTTGTCTCGAAGCCGCGCAGCCACGCGATGAGGCCCATCTTGTCCGCGTGCCCGCTCACGCCGGGGAGCACGTCGATCTGCGCCTGGACGCTGATCTCCTCGTTGAAGAGCTTGACCTTCTTCACCCCGTCCACGAGGATGCGGCCCAGGGTCCCGTCCGCCTGGTAGCCCACGAAGAGGATGCGGCACTCCGGCCGCCAGAGATTGTGCTTGAGATGGTGGCGGATGCGGCCCGCGTCGCACATGCCGCTTGTGGAGATGATGATTTTGGGGGTGCGGTCCTCGTTGATGGTCTGGGATTCCGCCTGGCTGACAGCGAGTTCCAGCCCGGGGAAGAAGATGGGGTTTATACCCGCGCGGATGAGCTCCTGCATGTCCTCATCCAGAAACTGCGTGTCGCACTGGAGGAAAATGCCCGTCGCCTCCACGGCGAGGGGGCTGTCCACATAGACGGGGAAATTCCCGTGCCCCGTGACAAGGCCGCGCTCCTTGATCTCCCGGATGAAATAAAGCATCTCCTGCGTGCGGCCGACGGCAAAGCTCGGGATGACGACGTTGCCGCCCCTGTCGAAGGTCTCCTGGATGCGCGCGGCGAGCGCCTGGACATAATCGGTGCGCTCGTGGGCGTGGAGCCTGTCGCCGTAGGTGGATTCGATGACAAGGTACTGGGCGTCATGTACAAACTGCGGATCGCGCAGGATGGGCTGGTCGCTGTTGCCGACGTCGCCGGAGAAGCAGATCTTGCGCGTCTCCCCGTTTTCGGTGAGCCAGGTCTCGATCGCGGCGGAGCCCAGAAGGTGCCCTACGTCGGTGAGGCGGATGGAGACGCAGTCGTTCACCTGCACGACGGTATTGTAGGCGCAGGGGATCATGTGCGTCATGAGCCCGTCCACATCCTCCAGATCGTAGAGCGGGGTCACCGTCTCCCCGCCGGAGCGCTGGGCCTTGCGGGTTTTCCACTCGGCGTCCTGCATCTGGATATTGGCCGAGTCGCGCAGCATGATGCCGCAAAGCTGCACCGTCGCGGCGCTGGTGTAGACATAGCCGCGAAAGCCCTGCTTCCACAAGAGCGGCAGCAGCCCTGCGTGGTCAATGTGCGCGTGGGTGAGCAGCACAAAGTCCAGCTCGCCAGGGGCAACCGGGATGGGCTCGTTTTCAAAGAGATCCCGCCCCTGCTCCATGCCGTAGTCCACAAGGCCGCGCTTATCGCCAACCTCGAGATAGATGCAGCTTCCCGTGACCTCATGCGCCGCGCCGAGAAATGTGATTTTCATGGTTTTCCCTCCATTCTTGCGTCTGTTGCTTCCGTGTTTTCTTCTGCTTTTATTATAACGGCAAAGCGGGCGAAATGGAAGGGGATTCTGTTTTTTTTACATTTGCTATACAAAAACGCGCAGGCTTGTGTTATACTACATAAATGTATTTTTGTCTTGAGAGGAAGAGACAGACATGATGACAGGCAGACCCTTCCGGCGCTTGGCGGCGCTGCTTCTTATTCTCGCGCTCCTCGGCGCGCTCTCCCTCCCCGCCTTTGCCGAGGAGAGTCCCGCCCCGGAGAGAGCCCCGCAGACGGCGGGCATTCTGGACGAAGGGAAGCTCACAACGCTGGTGGAGGATTTTCTGAAGGAAAACAATATCTCCAAGGACCGCGTCGGCATCGGCTTCTGTTACCCCGTCACCGGGGACGAGTGGTTTTATAACCCCGACACCTGGTTCTACCCCGCGAGCGTCTATAAGGTGCCGCTCATGATGGTCCTGTCCGAGCGCGTCGGCGCCGGGATGGTGAGCGAGAGCGAGATGATCGGCGGGCTGGAGCTGCCGACGGTGTTTGAATACATCCTCATCTACTCCAACAACGACTACGCCCACGAGGTGCGCAGATTCCTCGGCGGGGACGAGGTCTGGCGCGAGGAGGCCAAACAGTACGCGGGCCTTGCCGACGACTACTACGACCCCGACTACATGCAGTACTGCTACTTCTCCCCCCGCTACATCACGAAGGTGCTCGAGACCCTGTACGCAGCCGAGCCCGGGCGTTTCCCCCGCGTGCTCGACTGTATGCTGAGAGCCGACCAGGCCCACTACTTCCGCCTGCCGGACGAGATGCACCCCTATGACATCGCCCAGAAATACGGCAGCTACTACGACAACCAGAACACGAACTGGAACCACACCGTCGGCATCATCTACACCCCGAACCCCATCATCCTTGCGGTCATGACGCGGGACGTGGGCAACTACGAATGGGTGATCGGCCAGCTCGCCGCGCGCTTCAAGGACTACGCCCTGACGCTGGACGAAAAGCTCGTGCCCTATGTGGAGGAGAAGGAAGCGCAGGAGGCGGCCCAGGAGGCCGAGGTCCAGGCGCAGCAGGCGGCGGAAGCCCAGGCTCAGCGTGAAGAGGAAGCCCGGCTCCAGGCCGAGCGGCAGCGCTTCCTGGACGAGCGCGAAAAGCAGGATCGGGCGGACAGGCACCTCAAGTACAGCCTGGTGGCCACCGTGACGGGGCTTTTGTTCCTCGGGGTTTTGAGTATCCTGTTTGTCGGAAAGCATCGGAAGAAAAAGCGCTATGACAGCTACCGCCGCCGCTTCGAGGAGGAGCTGCGGCAGGAGGCCATGGAGCGCCGGCACGGAAAGCGTTGAGGGACGGCCATGAAACGATTGATCTGCATCATTCTTGTGATCTGTCTCACGCTCCCGCTCTGCGGCTGCGGCAACCGCTTCCGCTACGGCATCAACACGGTGGAGGTGCTGGTATCGCAGGACTATTCCCTCGCCTTCCGCAACAACGACCCCCTCTATTTCTACGTGACGGCGGCGCTCAGCGTACTCGCGGCGGAGGGGCGCGTGGACGCGCTCGCCATGAAGTGGCTCGGAAGCCCCGCGCTCAACTACGCAAAGCAGGCGGACGCGCTCGAAAAGCTCATCCCGCCGGAGCCGCAGGATCTCATCATCGGGCTTGACATCAACTCCTTCCCCTTCTCCTATCTCTCGAACGGGGAATACTGGGGGCTTGACGTGGAGCTTGCGATGGCGGTATGCGAGAAGCTCGGCTGGACGCTCAAGATGCATCCCATTGAAAAGGAAAACGTGTATATTGAGCTCTCCTCCGGCAATATCGACGTGGCCTGGGGCGGTATCGCCCTCGACCCCAAGGAGGCGGCGGAGGGGAACTACACCCAGTACGGGCCTTACATCCACAACGACATCGTGGTCGCCACCCGTAACGGCTCCGCCGTGTGGAACAAGATGCGTCTCGGCGGGCGGAAGATGTGTATGCCCTCCACGCCCGAGGCCCGCGCCGCCCTCGACGCCGACCCGCGCCTCGTCAAGCGCCTCGACCAGATCACGCGCCTTGCCGGGGGCACCACGGAGTGCTTTGAATATCTCTACGCCGGCAAATGCGACGTGGTCATCACCGACAGCACCGCCGTGGATTATTTCAACTGCCATTAAAAAACATGCGGCGGAGGGAGCTTCCCCGCCGCCATTTTTTCTTTCAGGAGTTTTTTATGGAATATTTTGTCGACCTCGTTCTGATCTTTTTCGCCTTTTCTTTTCTCGGCTGGTGCATCGAGGTGACGCTCAAGTATTTTGAGTTTCACCGCTTTATCAACCGCGGCTTTCTGACCGGGCCGTGGCTGCCGATCTACGGCTCCGGCGCGGCGCTCATCACGGTGGTGGTCGGCGGTCTCGCCCCGCTGGAGCGCGGCTACGGCACCACCTTCGCCCTCTCGTTCGTGCTGTGCGGGGTGCTGGAATACATGACAAGCTTCGTGATGGAAAAGCGCTTCCACGCCCGCTGGTGGGATTACAGCAAGAAGCCCATGAACCTGCACGGCAGGGTCTGGATCGGAAACCTCGTCCTCTTCGGGTTGGGCGGCGTGCTCATCATCCATGTGTTCGACCCGATCCTCTACAGGCTGTTTGCAAAAACGCCCCTCACCGCACGGGAGATCCTGGCCCTGTGCCTTTCCGCAGTATTTGCGGCAGATTACGTGGTATCGCATTTTGTTTTGAAGCTCGTGAAGACCGGCGTCGAGGGCAGCGAGGCCGACAGCAGCGAGCAGATCAGTCTCGAGGTGCGCTTGCTGCTGCATGACCGCTCGGTCTTCTACCGCCGCTTTGCGGACGCCTACCCTGAGGTCATCTACAGGACGGAGCGCATCAGCGCCCGCATGGACGCCATCCTCGCCGAGACGGAGCAGCTTCGCCGCGAGGCCGAGCAGCGCCTGGAGTCAGGGCGCGATCAGCTCGCCCAGCGGCTGGAGCCCACGCCCGTGCTGAAAAGCGGCCTGATCGAAAAGCAGGAGGCTCTCATCGCCCTGCTGTACGACGAGGCCACCGCCACGGGAGAGATGAAGGCGCTCAAGGGCCAGATCGACGCGGATCTCGCCCGCCTTCAGAGCAGACGCGCAAGAATGTGATCAGGTCGAAACGGGCGCGTTGCAAAATGGGTAAACGCAATGCTTTTTGAGCGTAGGGGCGGGGCTTGCCCCTCCCGCGCTGTATCGCGTTCCAATATGTAAAAAATGTACGGCGATTTCGTAAAATACTACGATTTCGCCGTACATTGCTTTTGGAGTTATCTTGTTCTGCCGGGAGGGGCAAGCCCCTCCCCTACAGTGTCTATGGCCGGATAAAACAGAGTATTGCAAAGCGCCCTATGCTTATGGAGTTTTGTTTTACGTTCAGCCGAGGATTTCCTCCGCGGCGAAGGCGCCGGCGTCGCGGCCGGAGACGAAGCAGTAGCCCTGGGCGCAGCCGCCGTAGTTGGTGTAGGCCTTCTGCTCGTTGAAGAGGACGCCCATGCTGTCCGTGCCGCAGGCGAAGAGGCCCGGGATCACGTTGCCCGCGGTATCGAGGACCTGGAAGTTCTCGTTCACGTCGAGACCGCCGCAGGTGCTGTAGATGTACGGGGCGCCGGTGAAGGCCACATAGTACGCGGCATCCTCGGAAATGGTGCCGAGGCGCGCAAACTTCTCGGGGGCCTTGCCGAAGGCGTCACCCTCGGGCTTGTAGCCCGCGACGGAGGCCTTGAGGTTCTCCGCCGGCACGCCGAGCTGGGAAGCCAGCTCCTCGAGCGTCGCGGCCTTGTAGATGAAGCCCGCGTCCACGCCGTAGTCGATGACGGCGTCGATGTTGGCAAGCGGGGTGTCGGCGACGATGCCGCCCTGGGACAGGTAGCGGCCGGAGGCGTTCGCGCTCAGGCCCTGCTCACGCAGGATGTCGATCTGGTCGGCGGAGTAGACATAGTAGAACCGGCTGCCCTGGTAAAATGCCTGCATGGCGATGGAGGACTCGTCGATGAAGCGGTTGCCTTCGCGGTTGACGGCCATGCCCTCGGCGGTGCAGACGAGGCCGTAGGGGATGTCGTTGTCGGCAAAGTCAAAGCAGGTCGTGATCTGGCTGGGGGCCACGAAGTGGGACATGGGGTAGATGCCGATGCTGTAGGTGGCGGCGCCGTTTGCCACGGCGGAGGCGATCATCTTGCCGTCGTTCGTGTACATGCCGTAGAGCTTGTAGGCATCGCCGGTGAAGCGGCGCTGCAGCTCCTCGCTCGCGGCGTAGCCGCCGGAGCAGCAGAGCACGGCCTTGGCGTGAATGGTCACATCGGTGCCGTCCGCCTTCACGGCCTTGACGCCGACGCACCTGCCGTCCTCGAAGATGAGATCGGTCGCCTCGGTCTCGAGCATGTACTCGCCGCCCATCTGGGTGTACTTGTCATAGGCCGCGGCGAAGTAGCTCTCGGTGAGGGCCTTGTTGCCGACGTAGGAGGAGAAGATGGCCCACTTGCCGCCGACGAAGCCCACCGCGGGGCCGAAGGCGAAGCCGTAGTCCTGGAGCCAGTCGCAGGTCTCGCCGGACTCATAGACGACCTTGGCGATAAGCTCGGGCTTTGCGCCCTGGACACCGTCGACAGTGGTGTAGTCAAGCCAGGTCTCATACAGGGCGTCCGCGTCCACAAGCGGCTCGCCGGGGGCCTTGGTGTGCTGACCCTGGATGGGGTCCTTCCAGTCCACGATCTCGGCTGCGACCTGGCTGGGGGCATTCACGTTCGCAGGGCCGGAGGTGGTGGCGCCGGTGCCGCCCCATTTGCCGGCCTTGTCGATGGCGAGGACCTTGACACCCTTCTCCGCCGCGGCGAGGGCCGCGGTCGTGCCGGAGGAGCCCATGCCGACGACGAGCACGTCCGTCTCATACTCCTCGTGCGCGTCCTTCTTCGCGATGGGGGCGTACATGCCGGAGAGATCGAGGCCCGCGTCCTTCAGGGCGTTCTCGATGCCCTGGCGCACGCCGTTGGAGGAGGCGGTGGCGCCGGTGATGGCGTCCACGGCCAGGCTCTGGTTCTCAATCACGCGGGGGATGAACTTCGCGATCACGGTGTCGATGAAGCCGTTGGTCTCGCCGTTCTCGCCCACCTCGACGGCGGCGATCCTGCCGTCCTTGACCTCAACGGTCACGGGGACGCGCTTCGTGAGATTGAAGCCGAAGCCCTCGCCCTGGTAGGTCCCGTCGGCAAGGGGCGCGGCCTCGGCGGCAGCGACGCCCTGTGCCTGACGCAGGCAGTCTTCGACCGCCGCTTTCACAGCGGTGGAGGTAAAGGTCGCGCCGGAGAA
Source organism: Oscillospiraceae bacterium (assembly GCA_902793285.1). Lineage (GTDB taxonomy): Bacteria > Bacillota > Clostridia > Oscillospirales > Oscillospiraceae > Limivicinus. Next base: position 12,965 of record CADBCV010000023.1, on the reverse strand, counting down.
GGCGTCGATCTCGTCCGCGGACGTGATGCCCGCGAGGCGCTCGTTAAAATGTGCAATGGCCTGGCCGCCGACGGCAGGGGTCTCCCCGTCGCCGACGATCTCAATGGCGGTCACCTTCTCGGCGTCCACCGTGAGCTTGACCGTGACCTCGCCCCCGAAGCCGTGGGCGGAGGCCTCATAGCTGCCGGGTGTGAAGCCCTCGGCATGGCTGACCACGCAGAGCGAGAGCATCAGGCAGAGGCAGAGGCAAAGGGACAGGATTTTTTTCATAATCGTTTCTCCTCGAAGCAAGTGATTTATTGTGTGAAAAAGCGGGATCCCCGCAGAGGCCGCCGTTCTTCCCCGGTGCCGCATTGTGTGCGGGTCGATCCGGGGATCGGCCCCTGCGGCTTTATCCGATCAAATCTTTCTCGCGGCGATGTTGCCGGCGGCAATGGCCTCGGCAATGTTGAAGGGCCTGTCACAGTCGCCGACCGCGACGCAGGGGATCTTGAGCCCGTCGATGAGCGCGGTGTTCGGCAGCATGTCGCGCGCGTCGATGACGGTCTCGCACGCGATGACGATATCGCAGCCGGTCTCGCCGTCGATGACGATCTCCCCGTCGCGCACCTCCTTGACGGAGGCGTTCGGCCAGAGGCGCATCCCGTTTGCGTAGAGCATGGGGATGGTGAACTGCTTGACCCAGGAGGACTGGCCCTTGTCGAGCTTGTCCTTGCCCTCGGGCGAGACCATGGTGACGTGCCTCCCCTGGGCGATGAGGTACTGGGCGGTGTCCACAGCCTGGGCGTTGCCGCCGAGGATGGTGACATGGTCGCCGATCCTGGTGCGGGCGATATCGTCGAGGGAGATGACGGTGGTGGCGCCGTTGGAGGAGAGCTCCAGCGCGGGGCGCTTGCCGCCGACGGCGAGGACCACATAGTCGGGCGCCTCGCTCTCGATAAGCTCACGGGTGACCTCGGTCCCGGTGACGACCTTGACGCCCTTGAGCTCCTGCTGGCGGATCAGGTACTTCCTGAGATCATCCAGGTTCTCGTGGGGCCCCTTGATGATGTTCGCGAAGGTGAGCAGGCCGCCGAGCATTCCGTTCTTCTCATAGAGCGTCACATCGTAGCCGCGCTGGGCCGCGATGCGGGCAGCCTCCATACCGGCGGGGCCGCCGCCGATGACCATGACCTTCTTGTTGCCGTCCGCGGGCAGCGGGGTCGCGCCCTCGGGCATCTCGGCGTGCCAGGCCCTCTGCGTGGCGGCATTGACGCGGCAGTGCTCATAGATCTTGCCCTCTTCGTTGTAGTCGAAGTGACAGTGCAGGCAGCGGGTGCAGGGGGCGATCTCATCGAGGCGGCCCTCACGCAGCTTGTTGACATACTCGGGATCGACCGTGAGCGGGCGGTTCATGATGAAATAGTCGCACATGCCGTTGGCAATGGCGTCGTTGAAGAACTTGGGGGCGTGGGCCGGGTTCATGCAGGTGACGGTGCCGACGGGGATGGTGACATGCTGCTTGATCTCCTGCGCGACCTTGAGCATCATGCCGTAGGCGTCGTGATTGGCGAGGAGCTTGCCCTCAAAGTGGCGGGAGAAATCAAAGCGGGTGCCGTTTGCGTTGGTGCCGATGATGCCGTTGCCGGTGAAATAGAGGTCGGAGGCGAACTGACACACATGCATCCTGAACACGCCGAGGCGCACATGCAGGGCGTCGGCACCGAAGTCCTCGAGAGACTTGCAGATTTTGCAGTTTTCTTCGACCGTGGTAGAGAGGTCGGCCTCGCCGATGTCGATGTCGTTCTCTTCGATGCCGTTGATGAGGACCTGGACCGGGAAGTCCTTGCCGCAGACCTCCTTGATGCCGGTGATGATCTCGCCGACGAAGCGGGCGCGGTTTTCAAAGCTCTGGGGGCCGTACTCATCGTCGCGGTGGTTGCGCTGGCGGGAGAAGAAGGCCTGGCCGATGTTGTTGCCGGCGGCGTTGATCTCCACGGCGTCAAAGCCGAGATCCTTCATCTTCTTCGCGCCGTTGATGAAGTCGGCCTGCACGAGCTTGACCTCCTCGCGCGTCAGATGCTCGGCAAAGGCGGAGGCGTACATGGGCGCGGTGGCGGCGTCAAAGCCGGAGAAGGAGCGGCCCATGCAGCTGAGCTGGTAGCCTATGTATCCGCCGGCGGCGTGCACGCCGTCCACGACGGCCTTGACATGGGAGTCCTCGATGGCGGTGGCGCGGGCGCTGGGGAAGTTGTCGTGGAACTTCAGAAAGTCCTCGACCCAGATCATCTCCACGCCGCCCTTGGCGAAGTTCGCGTAATACTCGACGGCCTCCTCCTCGCTGCCCTTCTGGGTGTCGGAGCCGGCGGCGGACTTCACCATGCGGTGGCTCAGCGTGAGGCCGCCGAACTTCCAGGGGCTGAAAACCGCGGAGAGATCGGAATTCGGATCGCGGAAGTCGTAGTCCTGCGGGTTCAGCGTTGCCATTGCCTGATGGACGTTCTGTGCCTCAGGAGCCTTTTCCCCTTCTGCGAAGGCGGAAACCGGGCTGAGCAGGCTGGTCGCGGCGAGGCCGAGGGCACCCGCGGCAGTCCCTTTCAGGAAATCGCGTCTTGAAATGTTCATGGATAACCCCTCCTTAATCAAAATTTTTGTAGTGGGCTGTCAAGATTATAACACCGGCAGGCAGAAAAGGGCTTTGCGTATCTTGCAAAGCTCATTGCATTTTGCTATAATCGGAGGGCCTGAAAGGGGACGCGGATTATGGATATTCGACAACTTGAGATCCTGGATGTGATCGTCAATAAAAAGAGCTTCAAGAAGGCGGCCGAGCAGTGCTTTGTCTCGACCTCCACGCTCACGCGGCAGATCGCCGCGATGGAGGCGGAGGTGGGCTTTACGATCTTTGAGCGCTCGGCCTTCGGCGTGACGCTCACCGAGCAGGGCGAGATCTTCTACCAGCAGACCCAGAGCATTCCCCTGCTCTATGAAGGCGCGGTCACAAGCGCGCGGGGCATCACACAGAAAAAGCAGATCGTGAAGGTCAGCATCTTCGGCTATACGCGAAACTACATCATCCACGCCTGCGAGGTGCTCAAGGCCCAGAACGAGCGTGTGGATTTCTCCTTTGTGTCCTGCCGCTTTCTCGACAGCGCCTCCGCTCTCCTGAACCGCCGGGCCGATCTCGCGCCGCTCGCGGAGCTCGGCGACACGGACGAGCGCTTTTTCGTCCTGCCGATCTTTCAGTGCTGCAACTGCGTCATCGTGCCGGAGGACCACCCCTTTGCGGGGCGGGAGACCGTGCGTGCCGCGGAGCTCAACGGCCGGACCATCCTGCGCAGCGCGCGCAAGACCGCCGGCAAGAACGACCGCGACATGCGCCTGCTCTGGGAGCGCTGCTGCCCGGACAGCAGTTTTCTCGAATATCAGCACCCCGATCAGGCGGACGCCCTCTGCCAGATCAACGGCTACCCCATTGCCTCCATCGGCTTTCTCGCCACGAACCCGGGCTTCTGCCGCGTCCGCATTGAGGACGCGCCTTATCTCGCCATCGGCGCCGTGTGCCGGGCGGAGGACGAGGGGCGCTACCGGGCCCTGATGGAGAGCTTCCGGGACTTCATCCTCACAAGCCCCTACTTTTATAACGCGAAAGAGAGGGGGATCGTGAAATGAAGCGGAAACGAGACCTGATCCTGCTTGCCGTCCTGCTCGCGGCGGCGCTGCTGCTGGTGTTTCTCGGCTCCCGTGCGCGGCGGGCAGGGACTATGCCAGCTGAGACGGAGGCCCTCGCGGAGTCGACGGCGGGCGGCTACTCCGACTTTGTGCGGGAATCCGTGCGGGCCTATCTTGAAGAGTACCCGGCGGAGTCCTATCTGCTCGTGACGACAGAGAGCGGCGTTTACTCCCCCATCCCGCTCACAAATGACAACGCCTTTCGCATCACGCAGCCCGACGGGGGCGAGAACGTCATCCACATCGGGCATAACTGTTTCTATATGGAGTCCTCGAACTGCGACAACCAGAACTGTGTGGAGCAGGGAGAGGTCACGCTGGAAAACCGTGAGACGCGCCTTCTGTTCAACATGGTGATCTGTCTGCCCCACGGGCTCTCCCTGGAGCTTCTGACGGCGGCGGAGGCCGAGGCGCGCCTTCTTGAGATGTATGCCGAGGGGGAGACGCCATGAGCCCGGGGACCAAAAGACTCTCGCTCGCGGCGCTTCTCGTGACGGTGATGCTGATGCTGGGGTATGTGGAAAGTCTCATCCCCACGGGGGTGCCGGGCGTGAAGCTCGGGCTTTCAAACAGCGTGCTGATCCTCGTGATCGTGTGGCTCGGCATCCCCTGGGCCGTCGGGCTGATGCTCGTGAAGGTGCTTTTGTCCGCGTTTCTCTTCTCCGGCGTGGGGGCGATGCTCTACGCCCTCGCGGGCGGGGTCCTGAGTCTTACCGCCATGTGCGTCCTGTACCGGGCAAAGGGCTTCAGCCTTGTCACGGTCGCCATTGCCGGGGCGGTGATGCATAACGTGGGCCAGGTTGCGATGGCGATGCTGGTGCTCGGCGCCGAAAAGCTCGTCTACTACATGGGCGTATTGATGCTGGTCGGCATCGTGACAGGCTTTGTAACCGGCAGCGTCGCCCGCGCCCTTGTAAAGCGCATCCCGGAAACGCTGATACCGAAATAAAAGGAGGCAGACGCCATGTATGAAATGCTGCACGACGGGTCGCTCTACGACCCCGCTGTGCCGGAGCTCACCGAGATCCAGGCACAGCGGCTTGAAATGCTCTACGACTACAACCGGACCCGCCCCACCGAGAGCGCAAAACGCGCGGCGCTCCTGCATAAGATGTTTGCCGAGATCGGCGAGGGCTGCGTCATCGAGCCGCCCTTTCACGCGAACTGGGCCGGACAGTTTGTCCACCTCGGGAAAAACGTCTACGCAAACTTCGGTCTCACGCTGGTGGACGACACCCATATCTACATCGGCGACTGCTGCCTGCTCGCCCCGCGGGTCGTGATCGCGACGGCGGGCCACCCCATACTGCCGGAACTGCGGGAGCGGGGGCTTCAGTATAACGCCCCGGTACATATCGGGCGAAACTGCTGGCTCGGCGCGGGTGTGCTCGTGATGCCCGGCGTCACGATCGGAGAGAACACCGTGGTGGGCGCGGGCAGCGTCGTGACCCGGGATCTGCCCGCAAACGTGGTGGCGGTCGGCAATCCCTGCCGGGTGCTGCGAAGCGTGGGAGAGCGGGATCGGCAGTTCTATTTCCGCGACCGGGTGATCCCGCCGGCATTCTTCGGCGCTTTGGAACAGTAAAGGGAGCTCTATGGATCGTTTAAAAACAACGCGGCAGTTTCACCTGCCGGCGATCGGGCAGCGCATCGTCAAGACGAGCGTCGCCGTCTTCATCACGCTGCTGGTCTATTATCTGCGCGGCTATCGGGGGGCGGAGATGCCCGCCGAGGCCGCCATCACCGCCATCATCTGTATGCAGCCCTATGTGCGCGACACCCGGGACTTCGCCGTGAGCCGCTTTGTCGGCACGCTGATCGGTGCGGCCTGGGGTCTGGGCTTCCTGCTTTTGCTGCTCGTCTTCCCCTCCATGGGGGAGATCCTGCTGCTCGTGTACCTGCGCATGGCCGTGGGCGTGATGCTCACACTCTATACCTGCGTGCTGGTGCGCAAGCCCGACACCTCCGCCCAGGCGGCCATCGTGTTTGTGTGCGTGGTCATCGCCTTTCCCGAGATCGAGGCGCCCCTGCAGCAGGCCGTGGAGCGCTTTGCGGGGGTGCTGCTCGGCACCTTCGCCTCCATCGCGGTGAACGTCTTCCGCCTGCCCCGGGACAAGGAGCGGGGCCAGGTCTTCTTTGTGAAGATCGCGGATCTCGTGCCGGACCGCCTCTCCACGCTTCCCGCGGCGGCGCACTTTCGCCTCAACTATCTCTACCAGGACGGGGCGAAAATCTGCCTCATGTCCGCCCACGCCCCGGCCTTCTTCACCCTGACCATGAGCCACACAAAGCTGAGCGTGCCCTTCATCGTCATGGACGGCGCGGCCATCTATGACGCGAACGAAAATCTCTACCTCCAGACGGAGAACGTGGCCCCGGCGGAGTCTGAGGCTCTGCGGGAGAGGCTTGACAGTCTGGGGCTCGGCTACTTTCTCTACACGATCCACCACAACAAGGTCTGCATCTTCCATCAGGGAAAGCTCCGGCCCGAGGAGAAGGCGGTATATGACGTGATGCGCCGCTCCCCCTACCGCAGCTATCTCGAGGGGGAGATCTACCGCGCGGAGGAGATCGTCTATCTCAAGGTCATCGACGAGGAGGAGCGGCTTCGCGCGCTGGAGGAAGAGCTTTCGCCCTTCCTTGCAGGCAGGAAGCTCCGCATGGTGCGGCGGGAGCAGTCCGTCCCCGGGGTGAGCGCCCTCTACTTCTACACCGACACCGCGACCTTTCCCGAGGCGGAAGCGCGGCTTATGCGCATCCTGCGCGAGAAGGAGCCGGGGCTTTCCCCGCGGGAGGTTTTCCTGCCCGCCCCCTACCGCTCCGAGCATGACGCGATGCATGTGCTCCACCGCGTCGCGAATCTCTACGAGCCCTTGAAGATCCTGCGCCTCTTCCCCCGCCTGCGCGCCTATTTGATGAATCGGAACTGACGTTGCGGCGCGTGCGACTGTGTGGTATAATTATTTAGATTTTGCTCCGTAGGGGTCGATCCCCAGATCGACCCGCAACCCCACCGCATTGAAAACGTGCGTACAGAGGTAAAAGCCCCGTCCTCACCGTAGGGGCGGGCGTCCCCGACCGCCCGGCGGTATCATGTCGGTTTTCCGTATTCGCCCGGGCGCGGAGGAAAGCCTTCCCCTTGAGGGGAAGGTGGCATCCGGCGTCCCCCGCAAGCCGGATGACGGATGAGGTGTCAGCGTCACGTCTTGTACAAAACTGGTCAGCGGCGGCAAGCACCACCTCATCCCCACCAGTTTGCGAACTGGTGGACCTTCCCCTCAAGGGGAAGGCAAGACGCCCTTACGGCAGGCGGGGACGTTTGCGCGTGTACTATTTCTATCTTCTCTCACATTCTGCAAGGGAGGCGCTTTCTCTATGAAAATCATCATCGCCGGCGCGGGCAAGGTGGGCTTCACCATTGCCCAGCGGCTCTGTCAGGAGGGGCACGACATCACGCTCATCGACACCCAGCGGGAGCCCCTGGAAAATGCCTCCAACTCCATGGACGTGATGGGGCTGTGCGGAAGCTGCGCCTCGCCCGCGACCTTGAGTGATGCCGAGATCGGCACGGCGGACGTGTACATCGCCGCCACGGGGAATGATGAGGCGAACCTCGTCTCCTGTCAGTTCGCGCGCAAAATGGGGGCAAAGCACACCATCGCCCGCCTGCGTCGCCAGGAATATCTCGACAGCAGCGACGAGCTCCGGGAGATCATGGATCTGAGTCTCACGATCAACCCCGACTATGTGACGGCGGAGGAAATTTCCCGCGTGCTCCAGCTCCCGACCGCGACGCAGGTGGACGCCTTCCCGGACTGCGAGCTTGAGATCGTGACCTTTCGCGTGCCGGAGGGGAGCCTTCTGGGCGGCGTCGCGCTGAGCAGGCTGCCGTCGCTTTTCAAACAGAAGGTGCTGATCTGCGCCGCCTCCCACGAGGGGAAGGTCTTCATCCCCGACGGCAATTTTGTCCTGAGCGCCGGGGACAGCATCGCCGTCACCGCCCAGCCGGAGACTCTGCGCAAGTTCTTCATCGCGGCGGGGGCCTACCAGAAGCCGGTACGGAACACCATCATCCTCGGCGGCAGCCGCATTGCGGAATACCTCACCCAGCTTCTTGCGAGCACGGGCGTGAACGTGACCATCATCGAAAATAACCGCGAGCGCTGCGAGGAGCTTGCCGAACGGCTCCGGACGGCGGATATCGTCTTTGCCGACGGGGCCGACACCACGGTCCTGACCCAGTGCGGCATCCAGGAGGCGGACGGCTTTGTGGCCCTCACGAATCTCGACGAGGAGAACATCATCCTCAGCATGTACGCGCACAAGGCGGGGGTCGAGAAGGTCGTGTCCAAGATCAACAACGACAAATTTATCGACCTTCTGCATGACGTGTTCCCGGACACCACCCTCTCCCCCAAGAACCTTGTGAGCCAGCGGATCGAGGGCTATGTGCGCGGCCTTGCCCACGCGGACGACATCTCCACCATTGAGGCGCTCTACTATCTCGGCAGCCAGAACATCACGGCGACGGAATTTGTCGTCGGTGCCCGGGCCGCCTGTGTCGGCAAGACGCTGATGGAGCTGCGCTTAAAGCCGGGGGTCCTCATCTGCGCGGTGGTGCGCGCCGGACACAGCTTCCTCCCGGACGGCAAAACAAGTCTTCTGCCCGGCGACAGGGCCATCGTGGTGAGCGAGGGGCGCAGCATCCTCAAGCTCGACGATATTCTCGCATAAGGGGAGAGCGTATGAACTACCGTGTCGTACTCAACATTCTGGGCAAGGTGCTGCTCACGGAGGCGCTGCTGCTGCTCTTCCCTCTCGCGGCGGCGCTCTGGTACGGGGAGTCGGCCCTGCCCTTTCTCTGGACGATGCTGCCGCTTCTCCTGCTCGGCGGGGCGCTGAATTTTGTAAAGCCCCGGCGCACGGATCTCTTCGCGCGGGAGGGCTTTGTGGTGGTGGGCCTCGCCTGGCTTCTCATGTCCGCCTTCGGCGCGGTGCCCTTCGTCCTCTCCGGGGACATCCCCCGCTATATCGACGCGCTTTTTGAGACCGTCTCCGGCTTTACCACCACGGGCTCCAGCATCCTGGCGGATGTGGAGACCATGAGCCGCGGCTGCATGTTCTGGCGGCTCTTCACCCACTGGGTCGGCGGCATGGGCGTATTGGTCTTCATCGCGGCGATCCTGCCCATCTCGGGCGAGCATTACATCCACGTCATGCGGGCAGAGGTCCCGGGCCCCACGGTGTCGAAGCTCGTCCCCCGGGCGCGCAAAACAGCGCGCATCCTCTATCTCATCTATCTCGTCCTGACGCTCATCGAGACCGTTTTCCTCCTCTGCGGGGGGATGAGCTTCTATGACGCCATTCTCCACGCCTTCGCGACCGCCGGCACCGGCGGCTTCTCCACCCGCGCACTCAGCGTCGGAGCCTATGGGAGCGTGTATCTTGAGACGGTCATCGCGACCTTCATGCTGCTCTTCGGCTGCAACTTCAACCTCTTCTATCTCATTCTCCTCGGTCAGGGGCTCGCGGTGTTCAAAAGCGAGGAGCTGCGGGTTTTCCTCGCCGTCATCGCGGCGTCCGTCCTCGCCATCGCGCTCAATATCCGGGGCAGCGTCGGCGGCTTTCTGCAGGGGCTGCGCTACGCCTACTTCCAGGTGACCACCATCATCAGCACAACGGGCTTCTCCACCTGCGACTTTGACAAGTGGCCGGAGCTCTCCCGCTGGATCCTGGTGCTGCTCATGTTCGTGGGCGGCTGCGCGGGCTCCACCGCGGGCGGACTCAAGGTGTCGCGCATCATCATCCTCTTCAAGTCCTATCTCTATGAGCTCAAGCAACTCATCCTCCCCACGCGCATCAAGCGCATCTGGTTTGAGGGCAAGGCCGTGAGCGACCAGACCGTGCGCAGCGTCCTTGTCTACTTTCAGACCTACATGGCCATCATCGCGTTGAGCGTGCTGCTGCTGACGCTGGACGGACGGGATCTCGTCACCAATCTCACGGCGTCCATCGCCTGCATCTCGAACATCGGCCCGGGGCTCAACCTCGTGGGGCCGATGGGGAATTTTGCCTTTTACTCCGTGCCGGCCAAGCTCGTGCTGATCTTTGAGATGCTCCTCGGCCGGCTTGAGATTTTCCCCGTTCTCTTCCTCTTCTCCCCCAGCGTGTGGAAGAAGAGATAATTTTTGGCTGCGAGCCTGCAAGAAGGAAAGGAAACGGTGTATGAAGCTCCATGTGCTCCGGTGCGGGACCGTCAGTCTTCCCGAGAGTGCCGCCTTCGGCGGGAAACCGGGCGGTCTGCGGCGGCTTCTCACGAGAGAGGGCCGCGTCGAGCTGCCGGTTTTCTGCTATCTTGTTGAGCACCGGCACGGCCTTATCCTGGTGGACACGGGTCTCAGCCGGGAGATGAGTCCGGCGGGCGTATACGACAAAAAGGCCGCGGAGCAGGCCCTCACCCCGCAGCTCGCGGCTTTCTATCGTCCCCGGGTTCCGATGGGCATGACGGCGGCGGAGCAGCTTGCGGACCGGGGGATCCTGCCGCAGGATCTGGATCTCGTCATTCTCACGCACCTGGACCCCGACCATGTGGCGGGGCTTTCCGGTCTGCGCGGGGCAAAAAAGATCCTCCTGCCGGAGGATGAATACTTCTGGTCCTGCCGCACGGTGTACAAACGGCGCCAGCCCTGGAAGCTCTGGATGGACGCCGACATCACCCGCGTGTTTTACCGCGGCTCCTCCCTCGGGCCGAACCGCTGGGCCATCGACGTGTTCGGGGACGAGAGCCTGCAGCTTGTAAACGTCCCGGGCCACACCGACGGGCAGTGTGCCGTGATTCTCCGCGAGAGGGCAAGGTTTGTGATCCTCGCTGCGGACGCCGCCTTCTCTCCCCGCAACTGGCGGGAGGATTCGGTGCCGGGCTTCGGCTTTGACAGGGACCTGCAGCGCAGATCCCTGCGCTGGCTCGCGGAGATGGAGAAGGACCCGGGCTGCGCCGCGATCCTGTGCAGCCACGACCCCGCGGTCGAAGCGCAGGTCATGGAATTTTGAGGAGGCATCTATGGCAGAGGACCGGCGCTATCATCTCATCGACGCTCTGCGCGGTCTCGCGCTTTTGAACATGCTGCTCTACCACTTTCTCTACGATGTGAACGTGGTCTACGCCCGCGCGCCGGACTGGTATCTGCGCCCCGGGGTGCATGTCTGGCAGCAGCTTATCTGCTGCACCTTTATCCTGATCGCGGGCTTTTCCTTCCCCTGGGGGCGGCGGCACAACCTGCGGCGGGGGCTCACGCTCCTCGCGTGCGGCACGGCGATCACAGGCGTCACCATGCTTGTCCTCCCGTCGGAGGCCATCCGCTTCGGGATTTTGAGCTTTATGGGCTGCGCCGTGCTGCTCACGCTCCCGTTCGAAAAGCTGCTCGGGAAGCTCCCCGCGTGGGCGGGGCTTCTGCTCTCGGCGCTTCTCTTCTGCCTCTTTCGCTATGTGGAGAGCGGCGCACTCGGCATCGGGCCGTTTACGCTCACGCTCCCGGCGGCGCTCTACCGGTGTCGCATCCTGGCCCCGCTGGGCTTTCCCGATCCCCTCTTTCGCTCCAGCGATTATTTCCCCATGCTGCCCTGGTACTTCCTCTTTCTCTGCGGGTGGAACCTCTCCCGGCTCTTTTTCCGCAGTGCCGCCCTGCAGCGCGCGGCCCGGGTAAAGATTCCGTTCCTCTCCCCCGTCGGTCGACACACGCTCCCCGTGTATCTTTTGCACCAGCCCATCCTGATGGGCCTGTGCATAATTCTTTTCAAGTGAGGCTAAGAAGATGAACAGTCAAATCCGTGAACAGCAGATCACCCGCACAAGCATCATCGGCATCGTTGCCAATCTCTTCCTCGCGGGCTTCAAGGCGGCGGTGGGCCTTCTGTCCCACTCCATCGCCATCGTGCTGGACGCCGTGAACAACCTGACGGACGCCCTCAGCTCCGTCATCACGATCCTCGGCGTGAAGCTCGCCAAGCGCCGCCCGGACGACAAGCACCCCTTCGGCTACGGGCGCATCGAGTATTTCAGCGCCATCATCATCGCGGGCATCGTCCTCGCCGCCGGCGCAACCTCGCTCATTGAGTCGGTCAAGAAGATCATACGCCCCGAGACGCCGGACTACAGCCTTGTGACGCTCGTGATCGTGGCGGTCGCGGTGGTGGTGAAGCTCCTGCTCGGCCGCTATGTGAAGGGCCAGGGCGAAAAATATAATTCCGAGGCGCTCGTCGCCTCCGGCTCGGACGCGAGCTTTGACGCCATTATCTCCGCCTCCACGCTCGTTGGCGCGCTCATCAACCTGCTTTTGAAGCTCAATCTCGACGGCATCATCGGCGCGGTCATCTCCGTCTTCATCCTCAAGGCCGGGCTAGAGATGCTCATGGACTCCATCAGCGACATCATGGGCAAACGGCCCGACAGTGAGATCAGCCGGCAGATCCGCGATACCGTCACGGCGGTCCCCGGCGTGCTGGGGGCCTATGACCTCATCCTGCACAACTATGGGCCCGACTACGCCATCGGTTCCATCCACGTGGAGGTCCCGGCGGACGCCGACGGGCGCAGTCTCCACCAGCTCACGCGGGCGGTGCAGGACGCGGTATTGGAGAAGTTCCATGTTTTTCTCACCGTGGGCTTTTACGCCGTCGAAACCGGGCGGCAGGCGGATTTTGACCGCATCAACGACACGGCGAGAAAGCAGCCCGGCGTCCTCGGCACGCACGGCGTGTACTTTGACGATGCGAAGAAGTTTCTGAGCTTTGACGTGCTGGTGGACTTCACCGTGCGGGATAAGACCGGCCTCTGCGAGACGATCCGCGCCGAGCTCTCCCCCCTCTTCCCGGGCTACGATATCGTCATCAACTGCGACACCAATTATACGGACTGATAACGTTGCCGCCTGTCGTAGGGGACGGCGTCCTCGACGTCCCGCGCGGTATGAGCCAAATCAAGCAAGAAGCCCCCGGCGAATTCGTACCATGATACGCTTTCGCCGGGGGTCAATGCATATTTTTAGGGCAATACCGCACAATGCGGCAAGAGCAGATTCCGAGAAAATTTGGGTTCTACCACAAGGGTATACAGAACATCTAAAGGCGTTCCGCCTAAGATGTTCTAGTATGATGAAGGCACTTTTTTGCAGATGTACTTTGTGTACCTCAAGAAAAAGTGACGAAATCAGGGCACAAATTTACCGGAAGATGCCGCAGGCGTATTGTGCGGTGTT
>CADBCV010000022.1 GCA_902793285.1 Oscillospiraceae bacterium | reverse complement strand
GCATAGCCGCTGCGGCCTACGCTACAAATGTGCCACCGGCACATTTGCTTAACGCTGCGGGGTGGCAGCGAGCTTGCGAGCTGACGGGGGGATACGGTTTTTCGCACGCGGTCACAAAATTGTGTATCCCCCAGTCACGGCGCTTGCGTGAGACGCGCCGTGCCAGCCCCCTTTAGACAAGGGGGCCAAGCGCGGCCCGTCCGTAGGGGCGGGCGTCCTCGACCGCCCGAAACGTCGCCATAACAGAAACGTAAGTATCAAAGTGAAAACGTCCGACCATCCGTAGGGGCGGGGCTTGCCCCGCCCGGCGGTACAGAGTAATCATTTTAAATGATGTACGGCGAAATCGTACTATTTATACGAAATCGCCGTACATTTTTGCACATTTTAATCGTCCCCAGCACGGGACGTCGAGGACGCCGTCCCCTACGACATGCGGGGACATTTGCGCGTCATGATACGCCTGTACCGCGTCGCAGGCTGCGGGGCGCTCACTCCCGGCGCTCGGTTTTGCGCAGGGTGATGCCGAAAAAGTCCGTGTCGAAGCCCTTGAGGAGGGCGTCGTAATCCCCGGCGAGATAGCGGTTGCGGGGAAAGCGGCTGTTCCAGCGCGCCTGCAGGAGGGCTGCGAAGGCCCGCGCCGTTTCGGAATGGCGCGCGGCGGCGGGCGTAAAGAAGAGCGCGAGCACCGTCTTGTCGCGCTTTGCCTCCCCGCGGCGCGAGAGGCGGGGCACTTTCTCCCAGCGCGCGGCGGCCCCGTCCAGGATCGCCCCGATGCGCGCTTCGAAGCAGGCGGGGTCCAGGGCGTCGAAAAAGGGGGCGGCGGCCCGCTCAAAGGCGGCGAAATCCTCGGGGTAGTGGTCGTAGTCAAAGTGCGTGAGATAGGGGCGGGCGGAGTCTATGAGCGCAAAGAAATCCATGGCGTCGTCTCCTTTTCAAGCCTTACGGCGTTTCGCCAGCATATGGCCATTATAGCGGAGCGCGGCGGAAAAGGGAAGGGCGAAAAACCCCGTCAAGTCCAATTTTTCATGGAGCGCGGGTACTTCTAATTTTTGTACAAGTTGTATAAAAAAGCATGGAATTCTCGTGGAAGATGACCAAGGCGTTTCCCTTGACCTTTTTCACCGAAATCGTTAAAATTAGAGTAGCTTCTGCATCGCAGAAAATCACATGAGCTCTGCTCAAAAACATGTAAGGAAAGGATGCAACCCATGAAAAAATTCATCTCCATTCTGCTGGCTCTGATGCTGGTCCTTAGCCTCTCCAGCGCCGCCTTTGCCGACGGCAGCGCCTTCGTCTCCTGGTACACCTTCGGCGACGTGTACCTCACCTCCGTCCGCAACGCCCTGGACGACGCCTTCAAGGCCGAAGGCATCGCCGTCACCGATAAGGACTCCAACGGTGTCCAGCAGACCCAGATCGACGACATCAACACCGCTCTCGTCACCGGCACCGACGCCCTCGTCATCAACCTCGTTGACTCCGGCGCCATCGGCACCGCCCAGAACCTGATGGACGTCGCCCGCGCCCAGGACAAGCCCGCCGTGTTCTTCAACCGCGCCGTCTCCACCGACAACGACGAGGCTGCCGAGCTCTTCCTCGGCTACGAGAAGACCGCCTTCGTCGGCACCAACTTTGAGGATGCCGGCAAGCTCGAGGGCAAGATGATCGGCGAGTACCTCGTTGAGAATTACGACAAGGTCGACCTCAACGGCGACGGCGTCATCTCCTACGTCATGTTCAAGGGCGACGAGGCCAACCAGGAGGCCATTGCCCGCACCAAGTATGCCCAGGAAGTTGCCGACGAGCTGCTCGAGGCGGCCGGCAAGCCCGCCCTCAAGTTCTATGACGACGCGAACACCAACAAGTACCTCGTCGACCTGAACGGCACCTGGTCCAACGTCGCCTCCTTCGAGTACCTGCAGACCATCCTCGCCCAGTACAACGAGGCCAACAACAACATGGTCGAGCTCATCATCTGCAACAATGACGACATGGCCATCGGCGCCATCAACGCCCTCGCCCAGGCCGGCTACAACACCGGCGACGAAGGCGCGAAGGTCATCCCCGTCTTCGGTGTTGACGCTGTCGACGCTGCCAAGGAGCTCATCAAGGAAGGCCGCATGACCGGTACCGTCCTGCAGGATGCCGTCGGCATGGCCAAGGCCACCGCGACCATCACCAACAACCTCATCAAGGGTGTTGACAAGTTCGAGGGTCTCGCTGAGAACGTTGTGATCGTGGATGACTGGTTTGTCCAGATCCCGTACGCGCCCTACACCGGCGAATAATCTTTTAACCGATGCCGGCTCGCGTGATCCATACGCGGGCCGGTTTTTTGTGCGGTCCCGCCGCCCCTCCCCGGGCGGCGGGAGCGCATGATCTCACACTACCAGAGAAAGGAACAGCGCGGCATGGACAATCAGAACATACTGCTGCGCATGGAGGGCATCTGCAAATCCTTCCCCGGCGTCAAGGCCCTCGACCATGCGCAGTTAAACCTTCGCGCCGGCACGGTACACGCCCTGATGGGCGAAAACGGCGCGGGCAAATCCACGCTGATGAAATGCCTGTTCGGTATTTACAGCAAGGACGAGGGCCACATCTACCTGGACGGGAAGGAGATCAATTTCAAATCCTCCCGCGAGGCGCTGGATAACGGCGTCGCCATGGTGCACCAGGAGCTCAACCAGGCCCTCAAGCGTAACGTCATGGATAATATCTGGCTCGGCCGCTACCCCAAGATCAAGGGCCTGCCCATCGTGAGCGAGAAGCAGATGTACGAAGACACCATGAAGGTCTTCAAGGAGCTTGACGTGAACGTGGACCCGCGCATGATCATGGGCAAGATGCCGGTCTCCCAGCGCCAGATGGTGGAGATCGCAAAGGCCGTCTCCTTCAACTCCAAGGTCATCGTCCTGGACGAGCCGACCTCCTCCCTCACCGAGACCGAGGTCGATCATCTCTTCCGCATCATCAACATGCTCCGCGACCGCGGCTGCGGCATCATCTACATCTCCCACAAGATGGACGAGATCCTGCGCATCAGCGATGAGGTCACCATCATGCGCGACGGCCACTACATCGCGACCCACGCGGCCAAGGATCTCACCAAGGCGGAGATCATCCGCCTCATGGTCGGCCGCGAAATGACCAACCAGTTCCCCCCGAAGCTCGACACCGCCTCCGACGAGGATATCCTGAGGGTGGAGGGCATCTCCGCCCAGTATTCCCTCCTGCAGGATGTGAGCTTCAGTCTCAAGCGGGGCGAGATCCTCGGCGTCGCGGGTCTGGACGGCTCCGGCCGCACGGAGCTTCTGGAGAACATCTTCGGCGCCGCCACGCGCAGGGGCGGTAAAATGTACAAGGACGGCAAGGAGATCCGAAACCGCACGCCCAAGGAGGCCATCGCCAACGGCTTCGCCCTCGTCACCGAGGAGCGCCGCGCCACCGGCATCTTCAGCATCCTGAACATCCGGGAGAACACCGTCATCTCCAGCCTGAAGAACTATCTGTCGGGCCTGCTGCTGCAGGAGAAGAAAATGATCAAGAGCACCGACGAGATGATCCAGGCCATGCACATCAAAACGCCCAGCCAGAAAACGCAGATCCGCTCGCTCTCCGGCGGCAACCAGCAGAAGGTCATCTTCGGCCGCTGGATCCTCACAAGCCCGGACATTCTGCTACTGGACGAGCCGACCCGCGGCATCGACGTCGGCGCGAAGTATGAGATCTATGAGCTCATTCAGGACCTTGCCAAATCCGGCAAATCCGTCATCATGGTCTCCTCGGAGATGCCGGAGCTTCTCGGCGTGTGCACCCGCATCCTCGTCATGAGCGGCGGGCGTCTGGCCGGAGAGGTTGACGCTGACAATACCAGCCAGGAGGAAATCATGACCCTGGCTGCCAAATATGTGTAAAGGGGTACAGACAATGACAAAGACCAAATCCTCTGGCAACATCGTAAACTGGATTCTGGATCACGCCATGATCCTCATCATCCTCATCATGGCGATCTACGTGGAGATCCGGCGTCCGCAGTTTTTCGGCGTCGCCTCGCTGATGAATATCGTGAACCTCACCGCCGCCCGCCTTCCCATGGCCCTGGGCGTCGCGGGCTGCATCATCCTCGCCGGCACCGACCTCTCCGGCGGCCGTGTCGCCGGTCTCACCGCCTTCATCTCCGCCATCCTGCTGCAGAAGGCCAGCGTCAATAACCGCTTCATCGAGGGCGGCTCCCCCTGGTTCGTGCCCGCGGTCATCCTGGTCGTCATGGCGGTCGGCGCCTGCGTCGGCGTGCTCAACGGCTTCTGCATGGGCAAGTTTAAGCTGCACCCCTTCATCGTCACCCTCGCGACCCAGCTCATCACCTACGGTGTCTACCTCACCGTCTCCAACTCCAAGCAGATCTCGAGCCTTGACCCGAGCTACACCACGAACTTCGTCACAAAGCCCCTCTTCCGCATCGGGACCACGGCGGTGCCGGTCTATGTGCTGCTGGCCATTATCCTGACGGCGCTCATGTGGGTGATCTGGAACAAGACCACCTTCGGCAAAAACATGTTCGCCGTCGGCTCCAACGAGGAGGCCGCGCGCGTCTCCGGCGTCAACGTCCTGCTCACGATCATGGGCGTGTTCATCATGGCCGGCGCGCTCTACGGCTACACCGGCTTTATCGAGGGCGCCCGCATCGGCACCTCCAGCCCCTCCCTGGGCCTCAACTATGAGAGCGACGCCATCTCCGCCGTGGTTATCGGCGGCGTCTCCTTCGTCGGCGGCACCGGCAAGATCAGCGGCGTCATCCTCGGCGTGTTCATGATGCAGCTCATCATGAGCAGCATGACCTTCCTCGGCATCAGCGGCAACGTCACCTACATCATCAAGGGCGCCGTTATCCTGGTCGCCTGCATCCTGGATATGCGCAAGTACCGCCAGAAGAAGTAATCAAATCTGACAGGGGCCCGCCGTTTTTGACCGTTTGCGTCATGCGGCGGGCCCGGTGTTATGCCGCGCCCGCGCTCTCGGATCGCGCGATCCAGGCGGCGACGGCCTCGGCGGTCTCACGCTGCTGCCGCTCCGGCGGGATGAGGGCTGCGTTGTCCCTCCGCTGCGCGCCGTAATCGCCGAAGTCCGCGTGGTTGCCGCCGGGGATCATAAGCTCCTCCACCGTGCCGAAGCTCTGTGCCTTTGCCATGCGCTCCCGGTTTATGACGCCGTCCTCCGTGCCGCAGATGAGCAGCATCGGCTCCTCCAGCGGCTTTGTCGGGTACGCCGCGAGGAGCACCACCCCCGCGACCGCGTGCTCCGCCGCAAAGTCTGCCGCCGCAAGCCCGCCGAGCGAGTGCCCGCCGACATACCAGCGCGCATAGTCATAGCGCTCCATGACCGCCTGCGCGCGCTCTGTGCCGAGAAGCGCGATGTGGAGCGGCATCCTGAGCAGAAAGACGTCCGGCCCGCTCCGGGCGAGGCGGTGCAGCAGCGGGGCATAGGCCGTCTCCTCCACCTTGGCGCCGGGATAGAAGATCAGGGCGGCGTCCGCCGCGGGGCCGTCGAAGAACCAGCCGAAGTCCGTTTCCTCCACCAGGACATCGTCGGACAGGAGCGCCGCGCGCGCCGCGTCCCCCGCGCGGTAGTAGTCGGCCATATACAGACAGAGACTCAAAATCAGAAGCGCCGGGATCGCAAGGAGGATGATCCGGCGTTTTTTGTTTGCTTTCGTTTTCATGTTCCCTCCATGGATTGCTCTCTCCCAGTATAGCATATTTTGCCGCGAAAAAGAAAATGATTTTTATGCGCGGTTTTAGATGCGAACCGGCGCCGGGGCTGCGCCCGGTGCATTTCAGCAGTTAAAATTTGGCAATATTACATAATTTTTGTAGACATGGGCGGGACTTCTCTGGTATAATATATAAAATCATACAAGGCTTATTCTGTCTGCCGTCTGCGGCAGCCAGAGAATGAATATCTTTTAGGTACTTTTTTGCAGATGTACTTTGTGTACCTCAAGAAAAAGTGACGAAATCAGGGCGCAAATTTTCCGGGAGGCGCCGATGGCGGATTGTGCGGTGTTGCCTTTAAAAAGGAGTCATCACCATGCGCACCGCAATCGCTGTTGTCGTTCTTCTCCTGGCCCTCACCCTGGTTGTGTGCGCGTATTTTGCCCGCCGCTCGAAAAAGGCGATCGCCCCCGCGGTGGTGATCCTGCTCTCGGCCCTCATTCCGCCCGTGCTGGGGAACCTGCTCATCATCGCCGCGCACACAAGGGGGCTTGCCACGCTCGGCTGCTATATCTATTTTCTGGGCATGGACTACGTGATGTTCGGCGTGCTGCACTTCACGCTCCAATACTGCGAGCTCTCATGGCCGAATGTGCATCTCAAGCGCTTTGTCTACGCCCTGCTCATTCTCGACGCCGTGCAGCTTCTGCTGAACCCCGTCTTCGGCCACGCCTTCACGACCGAGATGGTGATGGCCTACGGCGCGCCCTATTACCGCCTTGTCCCCCTTGCCGGGCAGACCATCCACCGGCTGCTGGATTACGGGATCTTCCTCGCGGTGCTCGTGATCTTCCTGGTGAAGGCCCTGCGCGCGCCGCGGATCTATTCCGAGCGCTATTCCATCATCTTCCTCTCCATGATTTTTTCCGGCATCTGGGAGACCTTCTATATCTTCTCCCGCACGCCCATCGACCGGTCCATGATCGGCTTCGGCGTCTTCGGGCTTCTGGTCTATTATTTCTCCCTGCACTACCGCCCGCTCCGGCTTTTGGATCACATGCTGGCAAACGTGGCCTCCGGGCTTGCGGAGGCGCTCTATTTCTTCGATATCGGCGAGCGCTGCGTCTGGGTGAACCGCCAGGGCGCACGCTTTCTGGAGCTGGAGGAGTCGGAAAATGACCGCTGCGGCGAGAGGCTGCGGGAGATCTTCCCCGATCTCACGCCGGAGGGGGACGAGTGGGCCTGTGAGCGTATCCTGACGGTCGGCGGCAGTACCCGCTACTACGCCCTGGATAAGCGCCGCATGTTTGACCGGAAGGGGCGCGCCGTCGGCTCCCTGCTCACGATCCGGGACAACACCGCCCAGGAGGAGGCCCTGCGGCAGGAGCGCTACAACGCAAACCACGACACGCTCACGGGGCTTTACACCAAGGAATACCTCTACGCCCGCATCCGCGAGACGCTGCTTGCAAACCCGGACAAGATCTACTATATCTCTTATCTCGACATCAACGACTTCAAGATGATCAACGACATCTTCGGGAAGGACTTCGGCGATTACACGCTCCGCTGCTTTGCCGACAGCCTGCGTGAGAATCTGCCCCCGGGCGCGCTCTACGGCAGGCTCTCCGCCGACTGCTTCGGGCTCTGCCTGGAGGAAGGCGACTTCGACCTTGAAAAGGCCAGCCGCTATATGACCGAGTTCATGGTGAAAAACGAAACCCGCTCGCACCGGGTCATCATCCACCAGGGCTCCTACCGGGTCACGGAGCGGGACATCGACGTGTCCGTCATGTTCGACCGCGCGCACATGGCCCTCGCCACCGTGAAGACGGACTATAAAAAGCGCGTTGCCCTCTATGACGACACCATGCGCGAGAAGGCCCTCTGGGACCAGCGCATCACGGCCGAGCTCCCGGACGCCCTGGCCGAGCGGCAGATCTGCCCCTATCTCCAGGCCATGGTGGACGGCGAGGGGCGCGTCGTCGGGGCGGAGGCGCTGGTGCGCTGGAACCACCCCGCGCTGGGCTTCCTGCCGCCGGGGCGCTTTGTGCCGGTGTTTGAGAAAAACGGCATGATCGCGGATGTGGACCGCTACATGTGGCGCTGCGCGTGTGAGATCCTCGCCCGCTGGCAGGCGATGGGGATCTCCGATATCTTCCTGTCCATCAACATCTCGCCGAAGGATTTCTACTTCATGGACGTCTTCGCCGAGCTCAAGGGCATTGTGAAGGAGTACGGCGTCCCGCCCTCCCGCCTGCGCGTGGAGATCACGGAGACCGTCATGATGACCGACAGCGCCGAGCGTATCGCCATCCTCTCCCGCCTCAAGGACGAGGGCTTTCTTGTGGAGATGGACGATTTCGGCAGCGGCTACTCCTCGCTCAACATGCTGAAGGACATGCCGGTGGACGTGGTGAAGGTCGATATGGTCTTCCTCACCCGCGCAAAGGACGGCCTGCGCTCGCAGACCATTCTCCGAAACGTGATGAACATGACCCGCGATCTCGGCATCCTCTCCCTCACCGAGGGCGTGGAGACCGAGGATCAGTACCGGATGCTCAGCGGGATGGGCTGCCGCCTCTTCCAGGGCTACTACTTCGCAAAGCCCATGCCGGTGGAGAGCTTCGAGACCCTCTTCCTCAGCGCCCCCGTGCGGACGTGAGACGGGGCTTCCGCTTGAATCGGACATACTTTTCGGGTATAATAGGGGCAGGATGAATTTTCAACGGAGGTGAGCGTATGTGCAGGGAAGACGCCATCACGATCCTGGGCGAAGTGTATGAGGGCTGCTCGGCCATTTTGCCCATCCCGATCCATGACGCGTATCTCTACGGCTCCTACGCCCGCGGGGATTACGACGAGGAATCCGACGTCGATATCCTCCTGACCGTGGATCTGGACTGGCCGGAGATTTCCTCATACAGAAGCGCGATCTCCCATGTTGTGAGTGAGCTCTGCCTCCGATATGACGTCACCGTCTCCGTCACGATCAAGCCGCTCAAGCTCTTCACGCAGTTTGCAGACGATCTGCCGTTCTATCGCAATGTCAGAACGGAGGGGGTGCGCTATGTCGCTTGAAAACAAACGCGCCATTTCCAACGTGCGCCTTGAGAAAGCGGAGGAATGTCTTGCCGACGCCGTGCTTCTGCTGGAGCGTGAAAGCTACAAAAGCGCCGCAAACCGCGCCTACTATGCGGTCTTTCATGCCATGCGCGCGGTGCTGGCATACGATGGATATGATTCCAAGAAACACAGCGGCATCATTTCCGAGTTTCGCCGCCTGTATATCAGAACCGGCACGTTTGAAAGCAAAATGTCCGATACCATCCGCGAGCTGTTTGACCTGAGAACCGACAGCGATTACGACGACTTCTTTATTGCGTCCAAGGCAGACGTTACCGCACAGGTCCAAAACGCGGGGTATTTTGTCGGAGAAGTGAAAAACTACCTGCAAAAGTTATGAAAAACGCGGGCGCATGGCAAACCCCACTTTTTGCAGTATTCTGCCATAAACACCGTAGGGGAGGGGCTTGCCCCTCCCGGCAGTACAAGATAAGCACAAATAGCAATGTACGGCGAAATCGTAGCATTTTACGAAATCGCCGTACATTTTATCATATCGGAACGTTTCCCCGCGCGGGAGGGGCAAGCCCCTCCCCTACGATCAGGAAGCATCGCGTTTCATACCGCCGGGCCGCCGAGGGCGTCGACCCCTACAATAGCTACCGTACCAAGTGCAATTTCCGCGTTAAAGCGATTGGTCAACAGAGAATTGGGTACAAATATCTGGCAGCGATCCTACCATGACCACGTCAGAGGATTGCTTCTATACGGGATAAAAATCCTCCTGTTTGTTGGTCTTTTTGACAGGCAGCAAACAGGAGGAATTCATTGGTTTAGGCAAAAATATTTTATTGGTGTTTCAGCCGTTTATCACTCATACTTTCATAGGGTTCATAGTATTGAGCGCCAACAGGTCTAATCTCGCCAACCGTTGCGGCTTCCCTCTCAGTCACCAGATGTGCGCACTGGTGACAGCTCCCCCAGGGGGGGAGCCAAGTCTTGCCTCTCCCTCTGGGAGAGGTGGCACGGCGCGTGTCCGCCCGCGCCGTGACGGAGAGGGTTCACCGCACGGCGTGCTTGCGTTTGAGGGAGAGATTGTCCGCGATCATCGCGATAAATTCGCTATTCGTCGGTTTTCCCTTGATGCCGCTCACGGTGTAGCCGAAGAACCTTTGCAGGGTCTCCACGTCGCCGCGGTCCCAGGCCACCTCGATGGCGTGGCGGATGGCGCGCTCGACGCGCGAGGGGGTGGTGCCGAAGCGCCTGGCCACCTCAGGATAGAGGACCTTGGTGACGGCGTTGATCATGTCCATGTCCTGGATGGTGAGGATGATGGCCTCCCGCAGGTACTGGTAGCCCTTGATGTGGGCGGGCACGCCGATCTCATGGATAATGTCGGTGACGACGGCCTCGAGATTCCCGTCGGTGGGCGGCTGGGGCGCGTCGCGCCGGAAGTCGATGCCGACGCCGGGCGTGCGGGGCATGTCAAAATTGAGCTGGCGGACGCGGGCAATGAGGGCCTGCACATCGCAGGGCTTGGGGATGAAGTAGTCGGCCCCGCAGTCGGAGCACTCCGCGATGACCTTGGCGTTGACAAAGCCCGACAGCACGATCACGTGGCAGGCCGCGCTCCGCTCCCGCAGGCGGCGCAGCACCTCCAGCCCGTCCAGCTTCGGCAGCACCAGCTCCAGCAGGATGAGATCGGGCTTGAGCTCCGCCGCCTGCTCCAGCGCGTCTATCCCGTCGGCCGCCATGCCGACGATCTCCATATCCCCCTCGGCCGTCATAAGCTCCTTGAGCTGGCGGCAGAATTCGCGGTTCGGGTCCGCGGTGAGTATGCGTATCCTGGTTTCCATAATGTAACGTCCTCCCTGTTGCGATCGTGTGGTAAGTGCTTTTGCAGAAAGCATCGTTCGTCGCGTTTGTCATGTTAAATTTACCATATGGGCAAGTTTTGCGACAACAGAACACTGTCGAACAATCGGGATTATCTGTTGACATAATATATCACGTTTTGCCATCGTTCAACAGGGGACGGCAAGTTTTGCCTTTCTTTTCGCTTCCTTTTTGTCGAATCCTGTCGAACGGGGGTCAGCTTCCGTCATACAGAAGCTCAAAGCTCTCATAGTGGTCGGGGGTGTAGTAGATGAGGCCGTCGTTCGAGAAGACGATGCGCTCCGCCCCCCGGGAGCGCGCGCCGAGCGTGTTCACGTCGCACTCGGTCCAGCGGCGTCCCTTGGCGCTCGGGAGCTGGCCCTCGTAGTTGCCGAAGCGGCTGCCGCCGATGCACATGCCGGGCAGCACCCGCTCGAGCGAGCCGCCCGTCCAGCCGGCGGCTTCGGCCTCCTTCTTGGTGACAAAGTTCGGGGGCAGGTGGCCGTAGGTGTGGATGTAGAGGGCGAGATCCTCCTTGGTGGTGTAGCTGCCGTTTTCATCCAGCGTCTGCGCGGCGGGCTTCGGGGTCGCGGTGGGTTTCGGCGTGGCCGTGGGTTTCGGTGCGGCTGTGGGACTCGGCGCGGCGGTCGCGCGCGGGGCCTCGGTCACGAGGGTGAGCGCGGTGTCGCTCGTCGCGGCGGGTGTCTCCGGCAGGGCGGGCGCAGTGGTCCCCGGCAGGAGGAGATAGGCCAGCAGCAGCGCCAGCACCAGCACCGGCAGCAGTTTTTTCAGTTTCATCTTGCATCAGCTCCTTAGCTGTCCATATAATATATATTACTAATATATTACTATAACACGCTTTCCCGCCCTTGACAACTTCCCGAATTTCCCGCAGGAAAGCTCTTGCATTTTGTTACAGTTTGTTGTATAGTGGTTACAGTTCGTTACGAAAAGAGGGATACTCTATGGCGACAACCGCCTCGGCCATCTGGCTGGACACCAGCCTGCACGGTTTTGACCATTTCTTTCTGTCGATCCAGCACTTTTTTGGAGAGCATCTCCATCCGGTGCTGACATTCCTCATGCGTTTTATCACCTTCATGGGGGAGAAGGGCTGGCCCTTCTTCCTGCTCGCGCTGCTGTTCATGCTGATGGCGTCGAAGCGCGATCTCGGCGTGTGCATTTTCGGCGCGGTGTGCTGCGGCGCGCTCATCACGAACATCATCCTCAAGGATACGGTCGCCCGCCCGCGCCCCTTCCAGAGCTCGATCGAATATGAGCTCTGGTGGAACGCCATCGGCTCCCCGGCGGAGGACGGCTTCTCCTTCCCCTCGGGCCATGTGACGGCCTGCGCCGCCGGCATGACCGCGATCACCCTGATGCGGGGAAAAAAGTGGATTCTCCCCTCGGTGATCACGGTGCTCGTCATGGCCATCTCCCGCAACTACCTGATGGCCCACTACCCCAGCGACGTGCTGGCCGCCGCCGTGATCGGCGTGTTCTCCGGCGCGGTCGCGTGGTTCATCACCCAGTTCATTTTCCGCTTCCTCCGGCGCAGGGCCGACGTGCCGATCTTTGGGCTGATCCTGGACTTTGACATTCAGGAGGTCCTGCCCTTCCGGCTCCCGGCGCTGCCCTTCGGGAAATCCGAGAAGAAGACCGCCCCGGCAAAGCCCGCGCGCCGCGCGCAGGAGGCCCCCGCGGATGAGGACGTGAAGACCTATCCCGCGCGCCGCCAGACACCGGCCGCGAAGGCGGAGACTCCCGCCGCAAAGCCCGTCCGGACCCGCGCCGCCGGCGCCCACGACGTGCAGCCCACCCGCAGCGCAGGCCGCCACGCCGCCCCCGACGCAGGCGCCGCCAAGAAGACCGTCCGCCCGCGCGGCGCCGGCTACCAGGGCAAGCACTGAACCGCGAGCCGTACCGCGCGTAAAAAGGCTTTGAAAAAAGTCCCTCCGACGCCGTAGGGGCGGCTATCAGCCGCCCGCGCGGTGAAAAGGAAACGCGAAAAACTGTTGGGCGAATTCGCAATGTCATTTCGTTCCTGTCATTCTGAGGAGCACAGCGACGAAGAATCCCGTCCCAATTGCAGCCAAGCACGGGATCCTTCGCTTGCGCGAACATTAGAGATTCTTAGCGGCTTGCCGCTTAGAATCTCTATGCCCTTCAGGAGGATGACAGAATGCCGTAGGGGCCGATGCCCTCATCGGCCCGCTTTTTAGCGTTTCCTTACGCTATGCGGCGGGTCGATCTGGGGATCGACCCCTACGGTCTTGCATGAATGTGCCCCTTGCTTTTGTTATCAAAAGGTAAATTCCGCGCGGGCGGCGTTGCAAATCCCGAAAAACGTGATATACTTTATATTTATGGAAAAAATCACACAAGGGCAGCTCTAAAAACGCAGGCCTAGCGATGCGCCGAGAGATTTTGTCTCAGATTGAAGGGCAAAAAACGCAGGAATCCTTTGTGGCTTTCAAGTTTTTTGCACGAAAAGCTGGGGCAAAAGCTCCGGCGCAGCGCCGGGCAGGAGTTTTTAGAGATGACCAAAAAGGGAGGCTAACCAAAACATGTCCAAAAAGCAATTCAAGGCGGAATCCAAGCGGCTTCTTGATCTGATGATCAACTCCATATACACCAACAAGGAGATCTTCCTGCGCGAGATCATCTCCAACGCGTCCGACGCCATCGACAAGCTCTGCTACCTGTCCCTGACGGACGAGCAGGTGGGCCTGAGCCGCGGGGACTTTCGCATCGACGTGCGCGCCGATAAGGACGCGCGCACCGTCACCGTGAAGGATAACGGCATTGGCATGAGTATGGCCGAGTGCGAGAACAATCTCGGCGTGATCGCAAAGTCCGGCTCCGGCGCGTTCAAGGCGGAGATGGACACTTCCAAGGCCGAGGATCTCAGCATCATCGGCCAGTTCGGCGTGGGCTTCTACTCGGCCTTCATGGTGGCGGACAAGGTCACCGTCCTCACCCGCAAGTACGGGGAGGAGAAGGGCGTCTGCTGGGAGTCGAGCGGCGCGGACGGCTACACCGTGCAGGAGATCGACCGCGATGAGATCGGCACCGAGGTCATCATGCACCTCAAGCCCGACAGCGAGGAGGAGATCTACGGCAGCTTCCTCGAGACCTGGAAGCTCCGCTCCCTCATCAAGAAATACTCCGACTATGTGCGCTGGCCCATCATCATGGAGGTCGAGCGCAGCGAGAGCTATGAGACCGGGGAGAAAAACGACGACGGCAGCCCCAAGACAGCCTATCGCACCGTCAAGGAGGAAGAGACCGTCAACTCCATGGTCCCCATCTGGCAGCGCTCCAAGGGCGAGGTCACGGACGACGACTGCATCGCCTGGTACAAGGAGAAGCACCACGACGTAAAGGACCCCTGCGCCCTCGTGCGTATCAATGCCGAGGGCAGCGTGAGCTACAAGGCCATGCTCTTTGTCCCCGGGGAGGAGCACGGCAGCCAGTTCTACGGCGAGACGAAGGGCGGCATCACCCTCTACTCCAACGGCGTCATGATCATGGAGGAGTGCGACAAGCTCGTGCACGACTACTTTGAGTTTGTCAAGGGCGTCGTGGACTCCCCGGATCTCTCGCTCAACATCTCCCGTGAGCTTCTGCAGCACGACCGCCAGCTCAAGATCATGGGCCAGAACATCGAAAAGCGCATCAAGGGCGAGCTTGAAAAGCTCATGAAGGACGACCGGCCCAAGTACGAGGAGTTCTTCCGCAACTACGGCATCCATATCAAGTGCGGCGTGTGCGACGAGTACGGCCGCTACAAGGATTTCCTGCGCGACCTTCTGATCTTCTACACCTCCGAGGATCACCAGATGACGCTCAAGGAATATGTGGAGGCCATGCCCGAGAGCCAGAAGGTCATCTACTACGCAAGCTCCGACTCCGTTAAGCACGCGCTGAGCCTGCCCCAGTGCGAGGACGTGAAAAAGCGCGGCTATGAGATCCTCTGCCTCACGACGCCCATCGACGAGATGGTGCTGGAGGCCCTGCACGACCAGGACGGCAAGAGCTTCTGCAACGTCGTGACGGACGATCTCGGCTTTGAGACCGAGGAGGAAAAGAAGGCCGCCGAGGAGCGCGACATTGAAAACAAGGAATTTCTGGACTTCGTGAAGGAGTCCGTGGGCGACGCCGTGAGCAAGGTGCGCCTGAGCCGGAAGCTCGCCTCCCAGCCCTGCTGCCTGACCACGGAGGGCGGGCTCACGCTCGAGATGGAGAAATACTTCCGCCGCGGGCCGAGCCCCGAGATGCGCAATATCCGCGCGACCCGTGTCCTGGAATTGAACCCCGAGCACAAAGCCTTCGCCGCCCTCAAGGCCGCCTTCGATAACGGCGACACCGACAGGGCCAAGAACCTCTCCCTCATTCTCGCGCGCCTTGCCGAGCTCATGGCCGGGGCCGAGATCGAGGACCCCGCCGCGTTTGTCAGCGAGGTTTCGGAGCTGTTCTGATTCTTTCCGCCCTTCTTCTGCCTCCCCCTTGAGGGGAAGGTGCCCCAGTGCGCACACTGGGGCGGATGAGGTGGAGCTTCCCACCTCTGACCAACTTCGTACAAACGGTGAGGGTGACACCTCATCCGTCATCCGGCTTGCGTGAGACGCCGGATGCCACCTTCCCCTCAAGGGGAAGGCATAACAGGAGCGTCTTATGAGACCAAGACTCGGTATCTATATCCACATCCCCTTCTGCGCCTCCAAGTGCAGCTACTGCGACTTCTATTCGCTCGCGGGCTGCGACCACCTGATGCCCGAGTATCAGGCGGCCCTCCTGGAGCATATCCGGGAGTCCGCCCACTCCATCCGAAGCTATGAGGTGGATTCGATCTACTTCGGCGGCGGCACCCCGAGCTTTTACGGGGCCGACCGGCTGGTGGAGATCCTGGACGTTTTGAAGCTCAACGGAAATGTGCGTCTCGACGGGGAGATCAGCGTGGAGTGCAACCCCGACTCCATCAGCCCCACGGCCTTCAAGCTCCTGCGGCAGGAGGGGGTCAACCGCGTGTCCATCGGCGTGCAGGCCACGGACAACAACCTCCTCAAGCTCATCGGCCGCCGCCACAGCTTCCAGCAGGCGCAGCAGGCGTTCCGGGCGGCGCGGCGCGCGGGCTTTGACAATGTGAGTCTCGATCTCATGTACGGCCTGCCGAGCCAGACAAAGCGCGACTGGGCGGACACGCTCGCCAAGATCGTGGAGATGCACCCGGAGCATATCTCCTGCTACGGCCTCAAGCTGGAGCCGGGGACCCGGATGTACAGGGAGTACAAGGATTCCCCCATCCTGCCGGATGACGACGAGCAGGCGGACATGTACTCCTACGCCGCCGAGATGCTCGAGCGCTACGGCTACAAGCAGTATGAGATCTCAAACTTCGCGGCCCCGGGCTTTGAGTCCCGGCACAATCTCAAATACTGGAACATGGACGACTACATCAGCTTCGGCCCCGGCGCCCACTCCTGCGTGGGCAACGTGCGCTACAGCTATGTGAAGGACCTGCGGGAGTATATCTCCGGCGTGCACCGCAAGGTCAGCATCGTGGACGAGTATGAGGAGATCAGCCCCCTCGAGCGCGCGGTGGAGTATGTGATGCTCGGGATGCGCACCTCCCGCGGCATCTCCCGCTACGACTACGTGACGCGGACCCAGTGCGACTGGCGGCCCATCGGCAAGGTGCTGGAGGCCTTCAAACAGAAGGGCTGGGTTGCGCAGACGGAGGACCGCTGGCACTTCACGGTGCCGGGTTTTCTGATCTCCAACACCCTCATCGGCATCATGCTCGAAACCCAGGCGAGCGGCCGGATCGAGGGCACCCCCTGGATCAGCGGCGAGGAATATAACGCCCGCCCGCTCGATCTGCCGAAGGGGGAGGAGGAGCTCTTTGCCGAGCTCTACGAACAGCAGAGGAAAAGCGAAACCTGAGAGGATAATACTTTGAGCGATAACTACGATAAGCTGCTGAAAAACAAAATATCCGGCGCCCCCGAGAAAAAGGAGGAGCCCGCGCCAAAGCCCCGGTCAAAGCGCAGCCCGGCCAGACGCGCGCTCGTGCTTGCGCTCACGCTCGTGTGCGCCGCGGGGCTTCTGGTCTGCGCGGCGGGCGTTCTGGGCTACCGCGTCTCGGTGGACAGGCGCATCCTCCCCAACACCTATGTGGAGGGGGTCTCCGTCGGCGGCCTGACCCGCGAGGAGGCGGACAAAGCCCTGCGGGAGGCCGGCTTCGGCAATCTGGAGGGGGAGACGCTCTCCGTCGCGCTCCCGGCGGGGGCGAACTTCGCGGTGGACTATCTGCGCTCCGGCGCGATTTTGAGCCGGGAGAGCGCCGTCAATCTCGCCTACGCCCCGGGGCACGGGACGAACGTGTTCTCCAATCTCCGGGCCGCGGTGAAAAGCCGTCTCTCCCCCACGAGCATCCAGGCGGGCGAGCAGACCCTGGATGAGGTCTACGTGCGCGAGTGCGTGGACGGGGGGCTTGCGGCGCTGGAGAAGAATCTCAACCGCACGGCCTATATCGGCGATCTGCCCGGGGAGAAGCTCATCCTCTTCAAGGGGGCGGGCGGCATCCCGCTGGACAAAGACGGGCTCTATGCCGCCGTCACCGCGGCGCTGAAGGCCGGGGAGAAGACCCTGCAGTACGACAAACTCACGCAGGAGCTCCCGGCCCCGGATTTTGAGACGCTCTTCTGGGACATCGCCGTCATGCCCGCGGACGCCTATTATACCGAGAGCTTTGAGGTCGTGCCCGAGGTGGTGGGCTACGGCTTTGACCTGGACGAGGCCAAACGCCTCTGGGACAGCGCGAAGGTGGGCGAGCAGGTCATCGTCCCGCTCATCGCCGTCCGGCCCGAGGTCACCGCGGCGGAGCTCGAGGCCGCCCTGTACCGGGACCTGCTGGGCTCCCAGCTCACCTACTACTACGGCTCCACGCCGGAGCGCGTGAACAACATCCGCCTCGCGGCCTCAAAGCTCGACGGGCTGATCCTCCTGCCGGGGGAGACCTTCTCCTATAACGACACGGTGGGCCAGCGCACCCAGGAGGCGGGCTTCCAGTACGCCGACGCCTACTCCGACGGGCAGGTGGTGGCGGAGCTCGGCGGCGGCATCTGCCAGGTGTCCTCCACGCTCTACAGCGCGACGATGTACGCCAGACTCAAGACCGTCGTGCGGCAGAACCACTACTTCAAGGTGGGCTATCTCGACTACGGTCTCGACGCCACGGTGAGCTGGCGGCAGCCGGACTTCAAGTTCCGCAACAACTTTGACTACCCCATCAAGCTCGCCGCCTATCTCAATGAGGACGACATGTCCCTCGTGGTGGAGATCTGGGGCACCGATCTCGACGGCATCACCGTCCGCCTGTACCACACGGAGGACGACGTGTTTGACGAGGAGCTGCCCTGGGTCCTCGTGGGCAAGAGCATCCACACCTACGGCGATCTCTACGACGCCGACGGAAACTATCTCGAGACCGTCCACGAAAACTCCGGCATCTACTACTTCCACGATGAGGACATCGAGTGGCCCGAGGGCTACGAGCGCGGCGGGACCGACGCGTATTTAGGCTAAAAAATTCTTGTCATCCTGAGCGCAGCGAAGGATCCCGTGGTTGTCTGCAATCGGTACGGGATTCTTCGTCGCTTCGCTCCTCAGAATGACATAAAAATTCTTGTCATCCTGAGCGCAGCGAAGGATCTCGTGGTTGTCTGCAATCGGTACGGGATTCTTCGTCGCTTCGCTCCTCAGAATGACATAAAAATTCTTGTCATCCTGAGCGCAGCGAAGGATCCCGTGGTTGTCTGCAATCGGTATGGGATTCTTCGTCGCTTCGCTCCTCAGAATGACATGAAGTTTTTTCTGTTACAAGACTGTAGGGGCGGGCGTCCTCGACCGCCCGTTATACGTCATCCGACACGGGGCGTCCGGGAGGCCGCCCCCTACAGTAACCCTTTGAAGTATCGTAAATTCAAATACAGGAGAAGAGAGCATGGAAAACAAGAAGACCTTTTACATCACGACGCCGATCTACTACCCCTCGGACAAGCTGCACATCGGCCACACCTACTGCACCGTCGCGACCGACGCCTTTGCCCGCTACAAGCGGCTTCGCGGCTATGACGTGATGTTTCTGACCGGCACGGACGAGCACGGCCAGAAGATCGAGGAGAAGGCCAGGGCCGCCGGCATCACGCCCCAGGAGTTCGTGGACAGGATCGTCGCGGGCAAGGGCGGCATCCTCGATCTGTGGAAGCTCATGAATATCTCCAACGACCGCTTCATCCGCACCACCGACGACTACCACGTCCAGGCCATCCAGCGCATCTTCAAAAAGATGTACGACAAAGGGGACATCTACAAGGGCGCCTACAAGGGCAAGTACTGCACCCCCTGCGAGAGTTTCTGGACCGAGAGCCAGCTTGTAAACGGCATGTGCCCCGACTGCGGCCGCCCCGTGTACGACGCCGAGGAGGAGGCCTACTTCTTCCGTCTCTCCAAGTACGCAAAGCCCGTGCAGGAGCTTCTGGAGACCGGCACCTTCCTGGAGCCCGCCTCCCGCGTCAACGAGATGATCAACAACTTCATCAAGCCCGGGCTCGAGGATCTCTGCGTCTCCCGCACGAGCTTCACCTGGGGCATCCCGGTGGACTTCGACCCGGGCCATGTGGTCTATGTCTGGGTGGACGCCCTGTTCAACTACTGCACCGCCCTGGGCTATCTCAACGACCGCTACGACGACTTTGAGAAGTTCTGGCCCGCCGACTGCCACATCGTCGGCAAGGAGATCGTCCGCTTCCACTCCATCATCTGGCCCGCCATGCTCATGAGCATGGGCCTGCCCCTGCCGAAGAAGGTCTACGGCCACGGCTGGCTCGTCATCGACGGCGGCAAGATGTCCAAGTCCAAGGGCAACGTGGTGGACCCCTATATCCTCGCGGACAAGTTCGGCGTGGACGCGCTGCGCTTCTTCCTGCTGCGCACCTTCCCCTTCGGCTCGGACGGCAACTTCTCCAACGAGCTGCTCATCTCCACCATCAACACCGACCTTGCAAACGATCTCGGCAATCTCGTCTCCCGCACGACCGCCATGGTGGAAAAGTACTTCGGCGGGAAGCTCCCCGTGGCGCGCGAGACGGACGCTTTGGATGAGGAGCTTGTCGCCCTCATCAAGACAACGCCCGAAAAATACGCCGCGCAGATGGACGTTTTCCAGCCCCATCTCGCCCTGGAGGAGATCTTCCGTCTCATCCAGCGCGCAAACAAGTACATCGACGAGACCGCGCCCTGGGTCCTCGCAAAGGACGAGGCGAAAAAGCCCCGTCTCGCTTCTGTCATGTATAATCTCTTAGAGGCGCTTCGCGTCTCGCTCATCCTGCTCACGCCCTTCATCCCGGCAAGCTGCGCAAAAGCCTTTGACCAGATCGGCGCGGACGAGAGCCTGCGCACCTGGGACGCCGCCCTCACCTACGGCGCCCTGCCCGGCGAGGTTGAAGTCCACAAGGGCGAAACCCTCTTCCCCCGCATCGACGCGCAGAAGATGCTCGAGGAGCTGGAGCAGGCCGAGAAGGCAGCAAAGGGCCCGCAGGTCAAGGTAAACCCCGTCCTGCCCGAGGTCACGATCGACGAGTTTGCCAAGTGCGACATGCGCGTGTGCAAGGTCCTCGCCTGCGAGGCCGTGAAGAAGAGCGAGAAGCTCCTGAAGTTCCAGCTCGACGACGGCAGCGGCACGCCGCGCCAGATCCTCTCCGGCATCCGCAAGTTCTACGAGCCGGAGGAGCTCGTCGGCAAGACCGTGGTCGCCATCCTGAATCTGCCCCCGCGCAAGATGATGGGACAGGAGTCCTGCGGGATGCTGCTGTCCGCCGTGCGCGAGGTGGACGGCAAGGAGGAGCTGCATCTTGTGATGCTCGACGACTCCGTCCCCGCCGGCGCCCAGCTCTGCTGAGTATAAAACACTGTGTTTTGTGGAAAAGGCATCGCACAAAAAACAGATAGCCTTCGGCAAATGTGTACGGTCTCCGTACCGTTTTGCCGAAGGCTTTTTTCATACCGGCCGTACATAAAACGCCGGCGCAAATTCTGCCGCAGGGACAGTTTTATCAGGAGAGCATCATGCGGTCGTTGTCGAGATTGCGCCCGGCGGCCTCGCGGAAGAGGACCAGGAGGTCCGGCACGCTGAGACGGCTGCGCGCCTCTCCCTCCACATCGAAGATGATGCGGCCCCGGTCCATCATGAGCGTGCGGTTCCCGAGCTCCAGCGCGGACTGCATGTTGTGCGTCACCATGAGGCAGGTGAGCCTGCCCTCCGCCACGATCTGCCGGGTGAGCGCGAGCACCTTTTCCGCCGTCGCGGGGTCGAGCGCCGCCGTGTGCTCATCCAGAAGGAGGAGCTTCGGCGGGTTGATGGTCGCCATCATGAGGGCGAGCGCCTGCCGCTGCCCGCCGGAGAGCAGGCCCACAGGCTGCTGCATCCGGTCCTCCAGCCCCATGCCGAGGGGGGCGAGCCTTTCGCGGAAGAGGGCCACGTCCGCCTTCGTGATCCGGGACAGCCACCCCCCGCGCCCCGCCGCGAGGGCGAGATTTTCTTCAATGGTCATCCCCGGCGCGGTGCCGCGCATGGGGTCCTGGAAGAGCCTGCCGATTTCCTTGGCGCGCAGATGCTCGGGCCGGAGGGTGATGTCCGCCCCGCCGAGGGTGATGCGCCCGCTGTCCGTGAAGAAGGAGCCCGCGATGGCGTTGAAGAGCGTGGACTTGCCCGCGCCGTTCGCGCCGATGATGGAGATGAAGTCCCCGTCCTTCACGTGCAGGGTCAGCTCGTGCAGGGCGCGCTTTTCGTTCACGGTGCCGGGGTTGAAGGTCTTGGAGATGCGCTCGAGCTCAAGCATGGCCCTCGCCCCCTCTCTCCCGCCCGTGATACAGGCGGCGGTGGAGCTCCGGCCAGCGGTTTTTGAGATAGGGCCCCGCGATGGCGATGATGACGATGACGGAGGACACCAGCTTCAGCATGAAGGCCGGCATGTTGAGCCGCAGCGCCACGGCGTACACCAGACGGAACACCACCGCGCCGATCACCGCGCCGAGCGCCCTTTTCGGGATGCTCCCCCGCGGGGCGAAGGCCCTGCCGATCAGGAGCGAGGCCAGCGCGATCGTGACCATGCCGGAGCCGATGTCGATGTTCACCGACTTCTGCGACTGGGCGAGCAGGCAGCCCGAGAGGGCCGTGAGGCTTCCCGAGAGGCAGAGGCCCACAATGGTGGTGAAATCCGGGTTGATGGACGAGGAGCGGACCATGTCGGGGTTATCGCCGGTGGCGTGGATGGCAAGGCCGAGCCGGGTGCGCAGAAAGAGACTCAAAAACAGGACGACGAGCGCCGCCGCGATGAGGCCGGCTGTGAGTTTGTAGAGCCCCGCGGCCCGCGTTCCGGCGAGGGCGGATTTGAGCAGGGTGAACACCGTCGCGGTCTTGTTCATGTTCAGAAGCGAGGCCCCGCCCATGACGGCGATGTTGACGGAATAGAGCCCGGTGTTCACAATGATGCCGGCGAGCAGGCTGTCGATGCCGAGCTTTGTCTGCAAGAGGGCCGTGATAAACCCGGACAGGACCCCCGCGCACATCGCGGCGGGCAGGGAGAGCCAGGGATGGCCGGCGATGGCCACCACCGCGCCCACCGCGGCGCCGAGCGTGAAGCACCCGTCGGTGGAGAGGTCGCAGACCCCCAGCATGGTATAGCTTAAAAACAGGGCCAGCACCGTGAGCGAGCCGATCAGCCCCAGCTCCAGTGCGGTTTGCAGGATGGACAGCAACGGATACACAACTCCTTACGTACAATAACTTGCCTCCCCCAGCCGCTTGCGGCGACCGGGGGAGGGGGACCGCTTCAGCGGTGGAAGGGGTTTACTGACAGACTCCCTCAGTCACCAGTGTGCGCACTGGTGCCAGCTCCCTCAGAGAGGGAGCCTGAAGTGCGCTTGCCTCCCCCAGCCGCCTGCGGCGATTGGGGGAGGGGGACCGCTTCAGCGGTGGAAGGGGTTTATTTCGCCAGGTCGTCGAAGCTCTCGGCGGTGGTGATGGTCTGGACCTTGGTGCAGAAGGGGGCGAAGGCTTCGGCGATCTTGTCAAAGTCGAAGCCGATGGCCTCGCAGGTCTCGGTATTCACGGTGGCGGTGCCGTTATCGAAGGTCTTGACGGGGACCGTGCCGGGGTCCTTGCCCTCCAGCAGGATCTCCGCGATCATGTCGGCGGTCTCCCGGCCGAGATTCGCGTAGTCCACGCCGTAGCCGAGGAACGCGCCGTTGAGGGCGAAGCTGTCAGCGCCGGTGTAGTGGGGGATCTTCGCCTCGGCGAGAGTCTCGTAGATGGCGAGCTCCGCGTTCATGACGGTGTTGTCCGTCGGGGTGAACACGGCGTCGACGCCCGCGCTCACGAGGGCCTCGGCCGCGAGCATGATCTCATCCACGGTGGTGCCGGTGCGCTCGATGTATTTGACGCCCTTTTGGTCCAGGTACTCCTTCGCCGCGGCGATGGGGGCGGCGGAGGCGTCCTCGCTCACGTTGTAGAGGAGGCCAATGAGATCGGCGTCGGGATCGGCGGCGAAGATGAGGTTCATGACGGCGTTGGTGTCCAGATAGTCGGAGGTGCCGGTGATGTTCGCGCCCGGGGCCTCGAGGGAATCCACGATCCCCGCGCCCACGGGGTCGGACACGGCGGCGAAGACCACGGGCACGCCGTTATCCTCGGTCGCGGCCTGCATCCCCATGGCGACCGGCGTCGCCACGCCGACCATGAGGTCGACCTTCTGGGAGAGGAAGTTTGTGATGATCTGGTTCATGACGTTTGCGTCGAGATTGCAGTTGTCCTCCAGGACCTTGAACGCTACGCTCTCGCTCTCAAGCTCCGCGAGGCGGCTGCGGATGTTTGCGATGATCTGGTTCAGGGAGGCGTCGTCAACAAAATTGCAGATGCCGATGGTGTAGGTGGTTTTCCCCTCCGCGTGGACGGGGGCCGCGAGGGCCAGGATCAGGACGAGGACGAGGAGAAGGGAGATGCTTTTTTTCATGGGAAACGCTTCCTTTCTTTTCGGGACAGGCAGATACAAAAAATCCTGTCCCTGCAAATTTCTTTGCTGGGACAGGATCGATAAGACGAACCTGCGGTGCCACCCGGCTTGACGCAATTGCGCCCGCTTTGCGCGTACTGTCATACGCAGACCGTTTCTAACGGGGAGTCATGCCCCGGCTCGCATACTCGGGCCCGCGCCCTTTCTGGTCGCCCTCGGAAGTCCATTCGGCCGGATGTTTTTCACTGCCCTCGCACCGTCGGCAGCTCGCTGCGGAAAAAGAGATCTGGCTTACTCACTCTTCCTCTTCGGTTTGGCATGAGTTTAGCACTTTAACGTAATGCTGTCAATGGCATTTTTTCACGAAAGCGCCCGCGGGATTTTCGATATGTTCTCCGTTTTTTACAAGGCCGGCCTTTTTACTTCATTCTTTTGATCCGCGGGCGCAGGCGGTATTCGTACAGGATGGCGAGACTTTTGAGCGCGCTGTCGTAAATGAGCATGGTGGCGGTGAGCAGGACATAGAAAACGATCCCCGCCCAGCGGCCGAGCTCCTCCAGCTCCTCAAGCCCCACGTCAAGCTGAAATACCAGCGCGATGAGGGCGTACATGCCCCCGATGGACACGGCGAAGAACAGCAGCTTGCAGAAAAGCGCGAGGCCCCGCGGCTTTACGCGCTCCAGCAGCGTTTTCAGGACCGGGTAATAGCCCAGAAAGAGGTAGAAAAAGGCGGCCTCCTTGTCCGCGCAGAGCATGAGACACAAAAGCGCCGTCACCGCCCAGACGAGCAGGGCCCAGCGCCGCCCGTATTCCCGCAGCACCGGGATGAGCAGCACGCCGGCCAGCAGGGGAGAGCAGTAGGTCAGCACCGGGATGAGGCCGCCCGTCATCATGAGCCCCGTGCCGAGCGCCGCCATCAGGCTGCAAAAGGCGAGCTTGAAGCTGCCGCGCCCCTCCCGCTCCGGCAGAGGCTTTTTCTTTGGCGTTCCGGGCATGGCTATTTCCCCATCAGGTAGGAGAAGATCAAAAACGCGGTGCGCATCGCGTCGTGGCGGAGGCTCCCGTCCTCGACGCAGACCAGATCGTCCTCGATGATGTGCGCGCCGAGGGCCGCGACAGCCTCGCGGTCGAGCTCGACGGCGGTCTTGTTCTCCCGCGTGAGGTACACGTCCGCAACCCTGGGGTCGATCGCCCCGTTGTTCGCGAGCACAATGTCCACCTTCCGCGCCCCCAGATACTGGTTGAGGACCCGCAGGTGGTCGCTGACGCGGTAGTTCTCCGTCTCTCCCGGCTGGGTAAAGAAATTGCAGACATAGAGGATCGGGGCCTTCGCCCTCCCGACGGCCTCCACCACCTCCTCCGCAATCAGGTGCGGGAGGATGCTGGTGTAGAGACTGCCGGGGCTGAAGACGATGAGATCGCTCTCGAGGATGCGGGAGACGACCTCCTGCCCCACATGTACGTCGTGGTCATAGTTGAGGCGCGTGATGCTGCGGATATTGTGGCTTACCTCCACCTGGCCGTAAAATTCCCGGCCTTTTTCGGCGGTTTCCCCCACAAGCTCCACCTTTTCCTCGGTCAGCGGCAGGACTGTGCCCTTCACGTTGAGAAGCCTGCACATGTAGCGCGTGGCCTCCGTGAGACTGCCCTTGAGGTCGATGAGCGCGGCGAGCATGATGTTTCGCACCGGGTGGTTGTAGAGGCTGCCGTCCTTGGAGAAGCGGTAGCGCAAAAGGCTTGTAAAATCCTCGTCCACGTTTGCCATGGAGATGAGCACCTTGCCCACGTCGCCGACGGCGGGGATATCCAGTTCCTTTTTTAAGACCCCGGTGCTGCTGCCGTTGTCGCTCACGGCGATGACGGTGGTCACATCCACCGGGAAGAGCTTGAGCCCCGACAGCAGGCACGAGAGCCCCGTGCCCCCGCCGAAGACGACGATTTTTTTCATAGGCGCGCCCCTTTATGTTCTCTTTCTCTCCTCCAGCGAGAGCAGCACGATCTTCTCGCAGAGCTCGGCAAAGCTCATCCCCTCGGCGGCGGCCGCGCGGGGGATGAGGGAGTTCGGCGTCATGCCCGGCAGGGTGTTCACCTCGAGACACCAGGGCCTGCCCTGATCGTCCAGGATGAAGTCCACCCGGGAGTAGACCGAGAGGCCCAGCGCCGCGTGGACTTTCAGCGCGGCCTCGCCCACGGCGGCGCGCTCGGCCTCCGTGATGCGGGCGGGGCAGATCTCCTGCGCGCCCTCCGCGCCGCTCTGGTATTTCGCGACATAGTCAAAATAGCTCCCCGCGGGCGGGACGATCTCGATGGCGCTCATGTAGCGGCCGTCCAGGATGGGCTGGGTGATCTCGCGCCCGCGGATCTTCTCCTCCACAATGACGCGGCTGTGAAAGCGCGCGAGATTTCGCAGCGCCGCCTCCAGCTCCTCCCGGGTGTCCGGCAGCTCCACGCCGATGGACGAGCCGCCGTTGACCACCTTCACGGCGCAGGGCACGGGCAGCTCCTGTGTGAGCCGCGGGATATCCGCCTCTGTGTAGCAGAGCTCCCGCCAGCGGGGGGTCAGCACGCCGGCGCCCTCCATCATGCGCTTTGCGACCGCTTTGTCCATGGCCATCGCGCTGGAGAGCGGGCCGGAGCCGGTGTAGGGCACGCCCAGCAGATCGAGCGCCGCCTGGATCTTGCCGTCCTCCCCGTCGGCCCCGTGGAGGCCGAGGAACACGCAGTCGGCAAGGCGGCAGAGCTCCAGCACGTTTTTCCCGATGCGGCTCGGCCCCTGATCCCGGCGGGATGCCTTGACCGCCTCGAGATCCGGCGCGGTCTTGCCGATGGCGACCTGGCCGGTGAGACCGTCCGGCGCGTCAAAGGCGTCCTCGAGGGGGCCGGCGTAATCCTCCAGCCCCATGTAGAGATCCGCAAACACCGCCCGGTGGCCGAGCGCGCGCAGCGCCCTGCACACCGAGGTGCCCGTGACCAGGGAGACGTGGCGCTCGGTGCTGACGCCGCCGCCCAAAACAACAATTTTCATGCCTTACCTCTTAAAAGTTTTTTGCGGGTATCGGGTTGACGCAATTAAGGTCAAGCGTCGCCCCCCTTGCCTAAAGGGGGGTGGCCGAAGGCCGGGGGGATACGGTTCACCGCACGCGGTCGCAAAATTGCGTATCCCCCAGTCACGGCCTCGCGGGGGATCGGCCGTGCCAGCCCCCTTTAGGCAAGGGGGCCGATTCCCCAGTCACGGCCTCGCGGGAGATCGGCCGTGCCAGCCCCCTTTAGGCAAGGGGGCCAGGCGCGCAGTCTGTTGGCTGACTAAACCCGATACGGACTAAAGTTTTTTATCACGCGGGGGACGCGCTTGGACACCGCGCACAATAGCTCATAGGGGATGGTCTGCGCCGCTTCGGAGAGGGCGTTGAGATCGGCCGCGGGGCCGAAGATCTCCACCTCGTCCCCGGGCTCTGCCTCAGGCAGCTCCGTGAGATCAAGCATACACATGTCCATGCAGATGCTCCCGCGCTGGGGCGCCATCCCGCCCGCAACGGCGAAGGCGCAGCGGTTGGAGCAGAGCCGGGGCAGACCGTCCGCGTACCCGATGCCGAGCACGCCGAGGCGCGTCTCCCGCTGGGCTGTAAAGCGCCGCCCGTAGCTCACGCTCGCGCCGGGCGAGAGGGTCTTGACCGTGAGAAGCCGCGTCACAAGGCGCATACAGGGCCGCAGCCCCAGCTTCCCCTCCGTGTCGCCGTAGCCGTAGAGCAGAAGGCCGGGCCGCGCCATGTCCAGGGCA
Source organism: Oscillospiraceae bacterium (assembly GCA_902793285.1). Classification (GTDB taxonomy): domain Bacteria; phylum Bacillota; class Clostridia; order Oscillospirales; family Oscillospiraceae; genus Limivicinus. Next base: position 9,411 of record CADBCV010000022.1, on the reverse strand, counting down.
AACTCCGGGTAGTGCAGCAGCGCGCCGGAGTTCATGCAGTGGCGGATTGCAAAGCGCGCGCCCTGCCGCTCCGCCGCCTCGATCGCGGCGGTGAAGAGGCGATACTGCTCTCTCGTAAAGCGCTCGTTCTCCTCGCCAGGCTCGTCGGCGACGGCAAAGTGGGTGAACACGCCCTCCGCGTCCAGCCCCGGGAGTGAGCAGGCGTGCGCAAGCTCCGAGACGCCCCGGTCGAAATTTTTGCCCGTGCAGAGAAAGCCGAGGCGGGACATGCCCGTGTCCACCGCCATATGTACCCGGAGCGTGCCGCCCGCCCTGATCGCGGCCTCGGAAAAGGCGCGGGCCTCCTCAAACCCCGCGACAGCCTGGGTGATGTCATGCTCAATGAGGGTTTCGGTGTAGGCCGCGGAGCTGTGGCCGAGGATCAGAACCGGCATCGTGACGCCGTTTGCGCGCAGCTCCAGCGCCTCGTCCAGGCAGGCCACCGCGAGATAGTCCGCGCCCGCCCCCTCCAGGAGCTTTGCCGTCTCCACGGCGCCGTGACCGTAGGCGTCGGCCTTCACCACGCCGAGAAAGCGGCAGCCCGCCGGCAGGGCGGCGCGGAGCGCGCGGACATTGTGCAGGAGGTTTTCCGGGCTGATCTCCGCCCAGCAGCGTTTTTCGGTTTCTGTCATATGGATCACCCTGAATCAAAAGAGTATTGCGCAGGAAAAGCGCCCGACCCCGCCGTAGGGGCGGATATCATCGGCAAATAGGTACAGGGAAGGTTATCCCCGCGCGGGAGGGGCAAGCCCCTCCCCTACGGTAATATGGGTACGTTTTCGCATCACGGTACGCTTGTACCGTGACGCCGGTTTGCGGGCCGATGAAGGCATCGGCCCCTACGGGAAGCGGGTGTTTTTCCTGCTCTATTCTTATGTGTGTACAGGCTCAGAGATGCATCGGCTCCTGCTCCCGCGCCCGCAGCCACTGGCGCAGGCGGTTGAGCGGCGTGACGCGGCGCATGAAGAGCTTGCCGGTCCTCTCCTCCACAAAGCGGCGGAACGCGCCCTCCTTTTCGCCGAGCGCCGCCTTCGGCACCCGGTAGCCGCCGTACTGGGTCCGGAAGAGGTAGAAGGCGTCGTAATCCTCCCCGAGTCCCGCAACCTCGCCGTAGGGCAGGGCGTCCAGCTCCTCCCCGTCCGCGAGATCGTAGATGCGCATTTTCTTCTCCTCAAACACATAGCGGGAGGCGGGCAGGGGCTGCCCCGCGGCCTCAAGCTGATCGGCCAGCTTCCGCGCCGTGCGGTTGGAGGCGGCGTAGGTGCTCGTCAGCAGGTAGCAGGCGTAGGCGAGGATCAGCAGGCTCCACCAGCTCCCGCCGCCGTAAAAGAGGGCGAGCGCGATGAGCAGCGCGCTCAGCAGACCCCGCGCCGCGCGGTTGCGGCCGCAGAAGAGATCGTACTGCATGTGGGCAAGGTCCGTGAGACTCTTGCGGTCATGGCGCATCTCTGCCTCAAACGCGGGCATTCCGCCACCTCCCAATAAATAAAGGTAGATACTGTATTCTATCACGCCCGCGCCGAAAGCGCAAGGCGCGCGGAGCGATCTTCGGAAAGGCACTGTCAAGGGCGTAACTTGTCCAAAAAAATTGTGCAGTTTTTATGAAAACCGCCAAAAAACAGGCGGCATAAAAGGCGACTATTGACAATTCTATACAAACAGGTGTAACTTAAAAACAGAGAGGCGGCGCGCCGACGGCCGCTGTCGGCCCCCGAAAACGAATCAATCAAACGAAAAGGAGAACACAACATGAAAAAAATGATCGCACTGCTCCTGACGCTGACCATGGTGCTCGCCATGTTCGCGTTTGCTCCCAGCGCCTCCGCGAAGGAAGACAAGTATGTCTTCAAACTCAGCCACGTTTTCGCCCCCACCGAGCAGCTCACCGTGGAGATGGAAATGGTCGCCGACCGCATCCGTGAGCGCACCAACGGCGCCGTTGACATCCAGACCTACGGCTCCAGCCAGCTCGCCGTCTACAAGGACAACCTCCAGCAGGTTGTGGACGGTTCCTACTGGATCGCCTGCGAAGACCCCTCTTACCTCGCCGACTACAACATCAACTTTGAGGCCCTGATCGCCCCCATGCTGTATTCCAACCTCCAGGAGTACTCCTATGTCTGCCAGTCTGACCTTGTGAAGGCCCTCTGCCAGGATATTGAGGACAACTACGGCATCCATGTTCTCGCGCTCGACTTCAACGTCGGCCTCAGATGTATGCAGACGAACAAGGTCATCACCACGCCCGAGGATCTGAAGGGCATGAAGATCCGCGTCCCCAACTCCTCCATGTACATCAACCTCATGAACGCCATGGGCGGCACGCCTGTTCCCCTGCCCTTCGGCGAGACCATCTCCGCCGTGCAGCAGGGTGTTGTCGACGGTCTTGAGGGCAACATGAACGCCTACTCCACCAACGGCTCTGCCGAGGTTGCCAAGCAGATGTCCTTCACGAACCACCTCATCGGCACCTGCGGCGCTTACATCAACATCGACGTCTGGAACTCCCTGCCCGAGGAGTACCGCGACATCATCCAGGAGGAGTTCACGAACGGCGCCGCGGAGCTGACCAAGTTCACCGACGACAACTTCCAGTCCACCATGGAGATGCTCGAGAAGGAGCAGGGCTGCCACTTCAACGAGGTGGATATGGACGCCTTCCGCGCCGTCATGCAGGTCGAGTATGACCGCCTCGTCGCCGAGGACGGCGTTGATCCCGACTTCATCCCGCAGCTCCAGGCCCTGGTCGCCGAGTACGACGCCGCCCACGCCTGAGCTTTTCCGGTCAGAGCGAAAGTCTATCTGTGAAACAAGTCCCATAACGCCGTAGGGGAGGGGCTTGCTCCTCCCGGCGGTGTAAACCAAATGAAGCAGAAAAAGTACGGCGATTTCGCAGAACAAGACGATTTCGCCGTACTCTTTGTTTCCGCGGTATGGGTATCGCCTTTCATCGGCAAAAGTCAAGCGTCCTACGCCGGATCTTTTGTCCCAGCTTTTCGTGCAAAAAACTTGAAAGCCACAAAGGATTCCTGCGTTTTTTGCCCTTCAATCTGGAACAAAATCTCTCGGCGCATCACCAGGCCTGAGTTTTTAGAGGTTCCCTCCAGGCAGGGGGACAAGGAGCGCAGCCCGTTTGCTGCGTTAACCCGATACCCATAAATACTTTTTATATTCCCAATCCCTTATGAAAGAAGGTGTCCTCCGCTTGAAAGAGAGAGTCAAGCACATCCTCAAGAATCTTGACGCCTATGCCGCGGGTGCGCTGTTCGCCGTTACGATGACCCTTGTCATTGTGAACGTCTTTTCCAGGTATATCTTCAACTTTGTCTTTGCCTGGACCGAGGAGCTGGCCACAAGCTGCTTTGTCTATACCGTGTTCATCGGGGCGGCCTGGTGCCTGCGGACCCGGCAGCATGTCGGCGTGGACCTGCTGGTCAACCGCCTGCCCGAGAAGGCGCGCGAGTTTGTCCATCTGCTGACCGATATCATCATCCTCGTGCTCAATAGCTACATCACCTATCTCGCGGTGCTGTTTCTGCGCTCCTCCAGGAACAAGACCATGCCCATCATGAAGATCTCCGTCAACTATCTGTACATGGCGCTTCTGATCGGCTTTGGCCTCATGGCGGTCTATTCGCTTGCGCACTGCGTAGAGGATGTTATAAAGATGAGAAAGGGAAAGGAGGCGCAAAGCTGATATGGCCGGCATCGTCATGTATCTTCCGATCATCATTGCCCTGGTGCTGTACTTCACCGGCATCCCCATCGCCTACGCGCTGATGGCGGGCACCCTGTACTACTTCGGCTTTGTGGACACCACCTCCAAGACCTATCTGCTCCTGCAGAAGTTCATCACCGCGACCCAGTCCTTCCCCCTGCTCGCCATTCCCTTCTTTATCATGGCGGGCTCCATCATGAACTACTCCGGCATGAGCGACAAGCTCATGGCCTTTGCCGACGCCCTCACCGGCCATACGGAGGGCGGCCTTGCCCAGATGAACGTACTGTTGAGTATGCTCATGGGCGGCTGCTCCGGCTCCGCCAACGCGGACGCCGCCATGGAGTGCAAAATGCTCGTGCCCGAGATGGAAAAGCGCGGCTACGGCAAGGGCTTCTCCGCGGCCATCACCGCCGCCTCCTCCTGCATCACGCCCATCATCCCGCCCGGCATCAACCTCATCGTTTACGGCCTCATCGCGGGCGCGTCCGTCGGCAAGCTCTTCGCGGCGGGCTACCTGCCGGGCTTTCTGATGGCGGGGGCGCTGATGGTCGCCGTGCATATCATCGCCAAAAAGCGCGGCTACGCCCCCAGCCGCACCGCGCGCGCCACCGGAAAGCAGATCGCCAAGCAGGCGCTGGACTCCTTCTGGGCGCTCTTCTTCCCGCTCGGCATCATCATGGGGATGCGCATGGGCCTCTTCACCCCGACAGAGGCCGGCGGCGTCGGCATCCTGTACTGCTTTCTGATCGGCAAGTTTGTCTATAAGGGCCTGCGCAGGGAGCACTTCCTCATCATCTTCAAGGAGACCATCGCCGGCACCTGCACCGTCATGCTCATCATCGTGGCGGCAAACCTCTTCGGCTACTATCTCACCTGGGAGAATATCCCGAATAACCTCCTCAAGGCCGTCAGCGGCATCGCCACGAACAAGTATCTCGTCCTGCTGATTTTGAACGCGGCGCTCCTCGTCATGGGCATGTTCCTCGAGGGCGGCGCGGCGCTCATCATCCTCGCGCCCCTGATGGTCCCGCTGGTGAAGGCCGCGGGCATAGACCTTGTCCACTTCGGCATCGTGGTGAACGTCAACATCATGATCGGCGGCCTGACGCCGCCCTTCGGCTCCATGATGTTCACCTGCGTATCCATTACCGGCTGTAAGATGGGAGACTTTATCCGTGAGGTGCAGCCCTTCATTCTCGCCCTCATCATCGCGCTGCTGCTGCTCACCTATATCCCCGGCATCTCCCTGCTGCTGCCGAATCTCATCTACTAATTTCGATTGAAAACAGTGTTTTCAATCGAGCAACTCGCGCTTATCGCCCTCGGCTTACGTGAGACGCCTCGGTTGGTCGGCGCGAGGGTTCGCTTTGCTCACCTAAGGAGTTTTTGAGGCAGCAAAGCTGCCTCAAAAACAGTTTAATCGAATCACTGCGAGGATAGAATTTATGAGAGTATTTGCACACAGAGGCTATAGCGGAAAATATCCGGAAAACACCATGCTCGCCTTCCGGGAGGCGGTCGAGGTGGGGACAGACGGGATCGAGCTGGACGTGCACGAAACAAAGGACGGCGTCCTCGTCGTCCACCATGACGAGCGCGTCGACCGCACCACCGACGGCACAGGCCGCATCTGCGATCTTACGTTTGAGGAGCTCAGAAGCCTCAACGCGGCGAAGCTATGGGCCCACAAATACGGACCTGAGAAGGTTCCCGCCTTTGAGGAGTACTGCGAGTGGGCCGCGGAGCAGTCCATTGTCACCAACATCGAGATCAAGACCGACAACACCTATTACCCGGACATCGAAGCGAAAACCTGGGACATGATCGTAAAATACGGTCTGGAGCGAAAGATCCTGTTCTCCTCCTTCAACCACTTCTCCATGACGCGCATGAAGGCCATCGTCCCGGACTATGTGGATCTCGGCGCCCTAGTGGAGCATGAGAGCGGCGTCAAGGTCTTCCCCGGGGCTTACTGCAGGGCGGCGGGCTACACGTGCTACCATCCGCCGGTCGCGGGGCTGAACGATGAGAACGTGCGAAACTGCAAGGAGCACGGCATCAAAATCAACGTCTGGACCGTCAACGACATGGACGCCCTAGAGCGGCTCTATGCCTGGGGCGTGGACGGGATCTTCTCAAACTACCCCAGCATCCCGAAGGCGTGGCTCGCCGCACAAAAAGATTTGTCAAGAAAATAATTTGTCCAAAAACCCGGCGGCGTTTTTATGAAAGCTGACAAAAGCGAAAGCCCTGCGAGAGGCCGCTATTGACAATTCCGTACAAACTGGTGTACATTTAAATCGTGTTAATGGCCTGTTCACAATCGGACGGCGCCGAAAAGAGAGGGCCCTCTCTTTTCCCCTTTCCTGACGGAAAGGGGAGTAATAAGGGTTCCTTTCTCCTTTCAGGGCCAGGATTCGGACGGCCAGGAAAACGACGAATCTGAAAAAAGGAGAAATCGAAATGAAGAAAACTCTCGCAATGCTTCTGATCCTGACCATGGTCGTCAGCATGTTCGCCTTCGCGCCCGCCGCCTTTGCCGACGACGCCGACGACTACTACATCGAGCTGACCTACTCCAACGTCTTCAACCCCAAAGAGTGGAACTACAAAGCCGCCGAGAAGTTCGCCGAAATGGTCACCGAGCGCACCGAGGGCCACGTGAAGGTCACCTTCCACGGCCTCAACGAGCTCGACTGCTACCGTGACTCCGTCGTCCACGCCGTCAACGGCGATAAGTGGATCGGCCTGGAGGAGCCCTCCCTCTTCGCGGACTGGGTCGGTGACTGCGCCGTCCTCGTCGGCCCGATGCTCTACAACAACGACGAAGAGTACAACTACGTCATGGATTCCGACATCGTCAAGGGCGTGAAGGACGCCCTGGCTGAGGAGAACATCCACATCCTCGACACCCACTACTCCTTCGGCTTCCGCTCCGTCGTCACCAACAAGGACATCTACACGCCCGAGGATCTCAAGGGTGTGAAGCTGCGCTCCACCACCGCCTCCCTCTTCATCAAGACCATCGAGTGCCTCGGCGCGACCCCCGTGCCCATGAGCTTTACCGAGTGCCTCTCCTCCATCTCCTCCGGTCTGGTTGACGGCTTTGAAGGCTCCACCTCCACCCTCGCCGGTGCCGGCGCCCCCTACGAGCTCGTCAAGAAGGTCGCCCTGACCAACCACTTCATCGCGACCCGCTGGCTGTTCATGGCGGAGGACGTGTATCAGGATATGCCCGAGAAGTGGCGTGACATCCTCGACGCGTGCGCGCTCGAGTGCGGCCTCTGGGAGCAGCAGAACTGCGCCGACGATGAGTCCGTCCAGATCGAGAAGATGAAGAACGAGGCCGGCGTGACCTGGAACGAGGTCGACATCGACGCCTTCACCGCCGCCTGCGCTCCCGTTTACGACTGGATCGTCGAGGAGTACGACGCCAACCCCGACCTGCACCAGCAGCTCGTCGACCTCATCAACGACTTCCGCGCCGGCAAGGCCGCGTAAGTTTCCGCGCACCCTTAAAATTCACAGTTTATACGACTGGACTGCCCGTATCCGCGGGCAGTCCATGTCCGGTAATAAGGGATCTCTTACGTTAAGGATTGTTTGCCTATGAATAAAAAGAAATTCACCGCAAAGACCTTTTTCTCCAACCTGGACGCCGTCATCTGCGGCACGACTCTGACGCTCTGCGTGATCCTGGTCAACGTGAACGTGGTGTTCCGCTACTTCCTCAACAGCCCCATCAAGTGGACCGACGAGGTCGTGACCAGTCTCTTCGTGTGGACGGTGTTCATGGGCAGCGCCTACGCCCACCGCCGCCACGCCCATCTCGGCGTGGACATCGTGGTGAACCTCGTGAAGGGCCGCTCCAGACAGACGATCGAGTTTATCGTGGCCCTGCTGGAGATCGCGATTTTGCTGCTTCTGACCTATATCAGCACCCAGTATGTCCTGAACCTGATCTTTAAGCGCGGCATCATGTTCCAGATCAAGGACGGCGTCTTTGCCTGGGGCAAGGTGAAGCTCACCTACACCGACACGCTGCGTATCCCCAAGTGGTACACCGGCATCGCGGTGCCGCTCGGCTTCGGCGTCTCGTTCATCTACTCCGTGATCGACTTTCTGCGCAACCAGCTCCACATTCTCAAGCCGAAGGCCACAGCCGAAACGGCCATCGAGGAAGGGGGCGCCTACTGATGACACTGAGCTTTGTGAATCTCATCCCCGTCTTCCTCGTCTTCATCCTCTACTTTGCGGGGATGCCCATCGTCTATGCCCTCTTCGGCTCCACCTTCTTCTATTTCCTCTTCATCAACAACGGCGTGCAGCCCTGGACCATCCTGCAGAAGGTCATGAACTCCACGCAGTCCTTCTCCATGCTGGCCATCCCCTTTTTCGTCATGTCCGGCTCCGTCATGAACTACGGCGGCATCTCAGACAAGATGATGGACTTCTGTGAATGCGTCACGGGCCACATGAAGGGCGGCCTTGCCCAGGTCAACGTGCTTTTGAGTATGCTGATGGGCGGCTGCTCCGGCTCCGCGAACGCCGACTGCGCCATGCAGTCGAAGATGCTCGTGCCCGAGATGGAGAAGCGCGGCTACTCCAAGGCCTTCTCCGCCGCCATCACCGCGGCCTCGTCTGCGGCCACGCCCGTCATTCCTCCCGGGGTCAACCTCATCGTCTACTCCCTGATCGCGCAGGCGTCCCTGGGCCGCATCTTCGCCGCGGGCTATGTCCCCGGCATCCTGATGAGCCTGTCCATGATGATCGTCGTGGCCATCATCGCCCACCGCCGCAACTACCCCACCACGCGCGACAAGTTCCCGCCGGTCAAGGAAGTCCTCAAGCAGGCGTTTATCTCCTTCTGGGGCCTGTTCTTCCCGTTCGGCATCATCCTCGGTATGCGCTTCGGCCTCTTCACCCCGGCCGAGGGCGGCGCCGTCGCGGTGCTGTACTGCTTCATCATCGGCAAGTTCGTGTATAAAAAGCTCAGCTTCCGGGAGCATTTTATTCCCATCCTGCTCGACACCATCGCCGGCACCTCCAGCGTCGTTCTCATCATGGTCTCCGCCTCCACCTTCGGCAACTACATGAGCTACATTAACCTGCCGAAGATCGTCGCGGCCTCCATCACGACGCTCACGAGCAACAAGTATGTGTTCCTCATGCTCGTGAACCTCGTGCTTCTCATCATGGGCATGTTCCTCGAGGGCGGCGCGGCGCTCATGATCGCGACCCCGCTGCTCCTGCCGGTCGCCCAGAATCTCGGCGTGGACACCATCCACTTCGGCCTTGTCTGCATCGTCAACATCATGATCGGCGGCATCACGCCTCCCTTCGGCTCCATGATGTTCACCACCTGCGGCATCACCGGCTGCCGTGTCGGCGACTTCATCAAAGAGGTCTGGCCGTTCATACTATGCCTGTTCATCGTGCTGCTGCTCATTACCTTCATCCCGGTGCTTGTCACCGTGGTGCCGGATCTGATCTACGGCCCGATCAACACCACAATCTCCATGTAGGAAGCAACTTAAACACAAAAAACGGAACGCTTTTTGCGTTCCGTTTTTTACGTTCAAATGTTGTTACATTCTCTTCTGTGCGCGTTCATTGGTGTCGATGCTGCCGCGGAAGACCACAAAGCGGTC
>CADBCV010000021.1 GCA_902793285.1 Oscillospiraceae bacterium | reverse complement strand
CGATCCAGAAATGTTCCCACATCACCGTAGGGGACGGCGTCCTCGACGTCCCGTAAACCCGCGTCGCGGTACAAGCGTATCACGCTGTGCAAATGTTCCTCTGTCACCGTAGGGGAGGGGCTTGCCCCTCCCGCGCGGGGGAACCGATGTTTTAGCTCTGCGCCCGGGCGAATGCGTGAACAAACACTGTGCCGCCGGGCGGGGCAAGCCCCGCCCCTACGGATTTCAACTAACCTCCCTTTGGAAAAGGGAGGGGGACCGCGAAGCGGTGGAGGGATCGATCCCTCAGTCACTTCGTGACAGCTCCCTTTGCGAAAGGGAGCTTGGCGCAGGGACGGCTATCAGACGCCCGCCCCTACGGTGGGGTCGGGGGTTTTACCGCAAAAACCACGTTTCCGATGCGGCAACGTTTCGGGCGGCTGATAGCCGCCCCTATGTGAAAGTGGCCTTATCCCCCACGACTCAGCTCCTCGCAAAGCGGAGGGTTCCGAGCAGCTCCTTCAGCGGCGCATAGGCGGGGAGCGTGGTAAGCTCGTCGTCGTAGTCGGGCGTCTTCTGCACCGTGACGAGCAGGTAGCTGTGGCTGTCCTCCGGGATGGGAAGGTGGATCGCAATGTTGTCCCCGTCAAGGACCCAGAAACCCGTGAGCGCGCCGCAGGCAAAGTCCCCGCGCGTCCCGTACCTCGCGCGGAGCGCGGCGGCGTGGGCGTCAAAATTTTCCCCGCTGTAGTAGGAGGCGTACTCGAGCTGGAGATTGAAGTCCGTGCCGTAGAGGATGGCGACGTGGGAGTCGCCGGAGTAATTCAAAAACTCGTCCTCCACGATGGCAAAGCTGAAAACGTCGGGATCATAGTCGAGACTCAGCTCCACGGTGGCAGCGTCCTGGAAGCCGGAGATAAAGCTGTACACCCCGGTCCGCCGTGCCTTGGGCTTTGCGGCGGGGGCGGCGGAGCCCTCCTGCGGCGCTTCCTTCGGCAGCTTCTGCAGCAGCACGGCGATCCCCGCGGCCGCGGCGCCGACGGCGGTGAGACCGAGCGAGGCGATCAGTTTCCATTGTCTGAGCATCGTGAGCCCTCCTTAGTGTAAGATGATGTCGCAGATGCGCTCCACATCCTCAGCCGCCAATTCGGGATAGAGGGGCAGCGTCAGCACGCGCGCGGCCATATACTCCGCGACGGGCGTGAGCGCCGGGTCAAAGCCGGGTCTCCCGCGGTAGCAGGCGAAGGAATTGGTGATGGGGTAGAAGTACTTGCGCGCCACGATATTCTCGCTGCCGAGACGGTCAAACACCTCGTCCCGGCTGTACTTGTAGCCGTCGAAGACGACGGGGAAGTAGGCGTAGTTGGACTCCACCCCCTCCTGCGGGGCGTTGAGCTTGATGCCGGGGATATTTCCGAGCCGCGCGCGGTAGTGCTCCACCACGCGCCGGCGCTCGGCGATCCAGGCGTCCAGGTGTCGGAGCTCGCAGAGGCCCATCGCGGCGCAGAATTCGTTCATCTTCGCGTTGCCGCCGACGAAGGGCACCTCCTCCGGCCCGTGGATGCCGAAGTTCTTGAGATCATAGATCCGCTGGACGAGCGCGTCGTCCGCGTAGCAGAGAGCGCCCCCCTCGATGGTGTGGAAGACCTTCGTCGCGTGGAAGGAGAACATGGAGGCGTCCCCGAAGCAGGCGGAGCTCACGCCGTTTTTGCGTACACCGAAGCTGTGGGCGGCGTCATAGATGAGACGCAGGCCGTGCTTCGCGGCGATTTTCTGCAGGGCGTCCGTGTCGCAGAGATTGCCGTAGACGTGGATGGGCAGGATCGCGACGGTCCTGTCCGTGATGAGCGCCTCGATTTTGTTCGGGTCGATGGTGTAGCTCACGGGGTCGATGTCGCAGAAGACCGGCGTGCAGCCGCAGCGCACGATGGCGTGGGTGGTGGAGGCAAAGGTGAAGGGGGAGGTGATGATCTCTCCGTGCAGGTCAAAGGCTTCCAGAATGTTTTCGAGGGCGAGATGGCCGTTTGTGAGCAGGCTCACGTGCCGCACGCCGAGTCTCTCCTCGAGCGCCCTCTCCAGGGCCTGGTGCTTCTCGCCCATGTTGGTGAGCCAGTGGCTGTCCCAGATGCTGCGGATCTCCTCGCAGTATTCCTCAAAGGGCGGCAGGGCGGAGCGGGTGACGTTGATGAGTTCAGACATAACAGAGGGTCCTTCCTTCCGATGATCGGGGCTTATTTCCCGGCCAGCCCCTCGCGGTAGACGCGGCGGAGATAGTCAAAATCGTCGTAGTAGATCAGCACGTTCTCCCCGTCGGTGTTGCGGATGCGGACGGTGTCGTTGATTTTCCGCACGAGGTCAAACATCTCCTCGGCATTGTCGGTGGTGAAGAGGATGCAGCCCACGGGCCCGAAGGGGCGGATCGCATCGCCCACACCGGCGAGAGAGTCCACCGTCACGCCGGGCCAGGAGGCCACCTCGTCCAGCCCCTCGATGGAGCCGATGGTGCCGCCCTTTTCGTTGCACCAGAGCATATAGCTCGTCGCGACGCGCTCGAACGCCTTCTCCTGCGAGGGGGGCAGCAGCGCGGGACTTGTACGCTTCCCGCGGGCGTAGTCCACGATCCAGGCCACGGTGTCGAAACCCCGGAGATCCTTGAAGGGGACGAACATCATGTCGCCGTCGAGACGGTAGCCCATCTCGATGATGTAGAAGTGCCCGTCCTCGTCCAGCATGGCCTGGGTCCAGGCGTAACCCTCCCGGCAGCCGACGGCCTTGAGGACGTTTTCAATGTGGGGGTTGATGTCCCGGCAGAAATCCTCCACATGGTTTGAGAGGGTGGAGGTGATGGAGTAGCAGAACTTGGGATACCCGGGCTCGGCATACATGGCGCAGAGCCCCAGCAGGCTCACCTTCCCGTCCGCGAGGGCGTAGGCGCCGTACCACTCCTCGCCGTGGAGCATACGCTCAATGACGAGCTTGCGGCTTTTGGACATGGAGCGGGCGTAGTCGATGGCCTCCAGCAGCTCCTTCTCGTCGTGCACATAGCTGATGCCGCGGTTGCAGCTCAAGTCTACGGGCTTGACCACCACGGGATAGCGGATGGCGTCGAGCTCCGCGCGGGTGGGGGGATCGGAGAGGAAGTAATCGTCCGCGAGCGGCGCGCCTAAAGATGTGGCGAGTGCCTTGTAATCCACCTTGTCGCGGGAGTAGTGCCAGGCCGCAGGCGTGCAGTAGCAGGGGAGCCCCAGCCGGGCGCAGAGCGCCATGCACATCTCCAGGTTAAACTCGCTGATGCCGCAGACGACGGCGCTCACATGCTCCTCCCGGCACTTTTTCTCCAGCGCGTCGAGATCGCCGGTGTTGAGCATCCAGTACTCGTCGGCAATCAGCTTGCCGGGGGAGTGCTCCGGCTCCAGATAGTCCGTGACAATGGTGTACATGCCCTGGCTCTTTGCGTATTCCAGCATCAGCCGGGTCCCGTAGCTCGTACCGAGCATCAATAGTTTCTCCATAAAATGATCCTTTCTGGTGTTGACGATGATGAAAATGATTGCGTGAAGCCAATACCCATAAATAGTTCTATTCGGTCAGGACGCGGTACCAGCCGTCGCTTGACATGGTGCGGTCAAGCGTCTCGCGGTCGGGGAAGTTCAAAACCAGGGTGCCGATGGCCTTGTTCGCCCCGCTGAAACGCTCCACCGGGTCGCCGGGGTTTACCCAGAGATCGGTCTCCCGCACAGCGCCCTGCACCGCAGGGTCGATCCAGAGACCGGCAAACGCGCCGTCCGTATCGCTGTGCAGGATGATTTCCGCCCAGTGGCCGGTGTAAACGGGGTCTGCCATTTCATCCACGGGCAGGCCCACGGAGCATCGCACCGCGTTCTGCACGAGCTTTACGCCGCTTGCCATCTCCAGCACCTCGCTCAGGCGGTTGCCGCCGCCGCGGGGGGTACACTCCATGATGTAGGCCCGCCCGTCGACGCCCTGCCGCGTCTCAATGTTGAAGACGCCGGTGCGGATGCCGAGGAGCGTCATGAGCCGCTGGAGCTCGCGGCGCAGCTCCTCTTGGATCTCCGCCGGCATACTGGAGGGCCAGGCGTAGGCCGCGGGGGTGTAGGGATTTTCGGCACTGCTGTCAAAGTGCTGCTCGTCAAAGGAGCAGTAGGCGAGGCGCCCGTCGATGACAAAGCAGTCCGTGTCGGAGGAATAGCCCCGCTGGGCGATAAACTGCTCAATGATGAAGGCCCCGCCGTGGGAGAAGTCCAGGGCCCGGTCGATGGCGGGGGAGAGCGCCTCGGCAGAGTCCACGCGCGTCACGCCCTTGCTGCCGGCGGAGTCCACCGGCTTTACGATGCAGGGCCAGGTATACGCGGCGGCATCGCGGAGGGCCGCGCCCTTCTCGGTATAGCGCCGCGCCCAGGGCACGGTGAAGCCGTTCTCGCGCAGAAAGGTGCGGAAGCGGCCCTTGTCCTGCAAAACGCAGGCGGCCTCGTAGGACGCGGGGGAGGGCAGCCCCAGCTTCTCCGCCACATAGGCCGCGGTCACGACGCCGGGGTCGCAGGCAAAGCTCATCACCCCGTCGATCCGAAGCTCCCGCGCCATCTCCAAAACGGCGTCCTTCTCAATGATGCTGACGTTGCGGTATTCGTCGCTGCAGCGGTGGGCGGGATTCTGCGGCAGGTAGTCGCAGGTGATCACATAAAGCCCCAGGGCGTGGGCCTCCCGGATGACGGGCATCAGAAACTTGGACCCGCCGAGCAGCAGCAGTTTTTTCTGTTTTTCCTGCATCAGGCACTCTCCTTCCCACGGAGCCGCAGCTTCTTCGCCGCGCTGAGGATATATTGAAAGCTGTCCACCTTAAAGAGGACGGACCCGCCCACATAGATCGCGGCGCCCGCCGGGACCATGATGAGGAGTTTTACAAGGTCCGGCAGCGCGGTCCTTGTCACGGGCAGGATCGCAAGGCCCATCGCGGCCGAGAGGAGCATCGCGGGCAGGGCGTCCCGAAACTGCTGCACGATGCTGTAGCCGAGGAGCTTCCGGTTCGGCCAGGCGTTGATGAATACCGAGACGAAGCCGGACAGGAGAAGCCCCAGCGTGATCGCCATGACGCCGTAGCGCATGGTGACAAGGAGGATCAAAGTCTCCAGCACCTTCTTGAGGATCTCCTGATAGAGGAAGATCCCGCTGTGGCCGGTGGCCTTGATGGCGTTTAAGTTCGCCGTGTGCATGGGCCAGAAGGCAAAGTACAGGCAGAATAGCTGCATATACGGCACGGAGGGGAGCCACTTGTCCGTGAGGAGAAAGCGCACCAGAGGTTCACTGCAGGCGGCAAGCCCCGCCATGAGCGGCATGAGGGTATAGGTGCTCACGCGGATGGCGCGGCGCGTCATCTCCCGCACGCGGCAGCGGTCGTCCTGCTCGGAGGAGAGGACCGGCAGCAGCACGCTGTCGAGCGAGGCGTTGGTGTTCTCCATGATGAGCGTCGGGAACTGCTCGGCCCGGTTATAGAAGGCGAGATCCGCCGTCGAGTAGCGCAGGCCGATGATGAACTGGTAGAGCTTTAGATAGGCGGTGTCCAGAAGCTGGGACACGAGGAGCTTCCACCCGTAGGAGACCAGAGCGCCGAGCCGCTGCCAGGAGAACATGCGCTTCGGCTTCCAGCCCACCGTGAGCCAGAGGATCGCGGTGTTGACCGTGACGTTCAGAAGCTGCTGGAAAACCAGCGCCCATACCCCGTAGCCGAGATAGGCGAGCGTGATGCCCACCGCGGCGGAGAACACCGTCCCACCGAGGGTCGCAAAGAAGAAGCGGCGAAACTGCATGGTCTTTGCGACATAGGCTTGCTGCACGTTCTTCACGCCGGACACCACGATCGTGAGCCCCAGCACCCGGATGACCGGGATGAGGGTGAGATCGTGGTAGGCCCTGCCGATGAGGGGCGCCGCGACAAAGAGGCCGAGATACAGAAGCAGGCAGAAGCCGAGATTGAAATAGAAGACGGAGGAGTAGTCGAGATCGTCCGTGTCCTTTTTCTGGATGAGGGAGTTTGCCATGCCGCTGTCCACAAAGACCTGGAGGATCGTGGTGATGGCGGTCACGAGGGCGACGCTCCCGTAGAGCGAGGGCTCGAGCAGGCGGGCGAGCACAAGGGACACCGCAAAATTCAGCACATAGGTGCCGCCGCGCTCCAAAAGCCGCCAGATGAAATTGGTGAGAACCGATTGCTTTTTATCCATGGGCGAAAAAACTCCCGTTGTGATCGAATGAAAGGAGACTCACTGATAGCCGCGCAGCCGCCGGTAGAGGCGCTGCACGCCGGGAAAGGCGGATTTGATGAGATTATTCACCCGGTAGCGCAGCGGCATCTCGCGCAGGAGCCTGTCATAGGGGGGCTTTCGCTGCTCGCGGTCGCGCCCCTCGATATACATGAGCTCAAACTCACGCTCGAGGATCGTGCGATCCACAAGCGGCAGCAGCGTCTCCGGCGCGTGGGGGCGGAAGGCGCGCAGCATCTCGATCTTGCCGCGGATGAACTGCCGCAGCTTGCCGTACTGCCGGTCCACGCCCGAGCTCCAGGCCTCCGGATTCGAGTTGATGCGGTAGACGGACATGCAGCGGTCGAGATAGCGGATGGGGCCGTGCAGACTGAGCCAGAGGGCGTCCGGATAGTCGCCGAAGCCGTATTTGCAGGCGACCTCATAGAAGTCGGGCGGATCGGCGAGAATCTCGCGCTTTGCCATGAGGGAGCTTGTGTGGTACGCGCCGCTCATGCCGGGGAGGATGTCGGCGGTGACGATGTCCCCGTCGCCTTCGCGCCGCAGAAGCGGGCGCTCCGTCTCACCTCCGCCGCAGAAGCGCAGCACCGTGTTGTGCACACAGGCCGCGTACTCCGGGTGCGCGTCCAGGAAATCCGCCTGCCGCTGGAGCTTGGTCGGGTCGGTCCAGTAGTCGTCCCCCTCGCAGAAGGCGACATAGCGCCCGCGCGCGTTGGGGTAGAAGACCACCTGGTAGATGTCGATATCCCGGGAGAAGAGGTTCTCCTTCTGGTAGAACGGGCGGATCAGCGCGGGGAAGCGCGCCTCAAACTCCCGGATGATCTCCGCCGTGCCGTCGGTGGAGGCGTCGTCGTTGATGAGGATTTCAAAGGGGAAGGAAGTCTCCTGCGAGGTCAGCGTCTCCAGCGTCTGGCGGATATAGGCCTCGTGGTTGTAGGCTGTGCACAGGACAGAGACCTTGACTGCGTTATCCATGGCGTCCTCCGTGATAGAACATATCGGGCATGCGCGGAAGCCCCTGCTTCTCACAAAAACCCAATATAATATTATATATCCTTTAGAGGAAGTTTTCAACAAAAAAATATGGATATCGGCTTAACTCAGCAATATAGACAAGATCAACACTAACAGTGTAAAAACTGCTTCGTAGGGGCCGATGCCCTCATCGGCCCGAAACCTTATGGCATGTACAATGTACCAATGTTTCGGGTCGATCTGGGGAGAAGGTGAATTGCCCTGAAAGGGCAAGAGAAGCTGGCCTGGGCCATCGACCCCTACGAGATGTACGTTTCGACAGTTTGCTGGTTAAAGTCGATACCCATAAAAAATAAACAGGCAATGCCGGAAAGACATTGCCTGTGCGGGATGCGCCTGTCAGGTGCAGAGGGCGCCCGCGGTGCGGGCGGCGACCCGCGCGTTATTGAGCACGAGCCTGATGTTGGACTCGAGACTGTCCCCGCCGGTGAGCTCCACGACCTTCGCCAGCAGGAAGGGGGTGGTCTCCTTGCCGTGGATGCCCTGGGCCTTCGCCTCCGCGAGGGCCTTTTCGATGGCGGCGTCGATGACCTTCTTGTCCATGGCGTACTCCGCCGGGATGGGGTTTGTGACGAGCATCCCGCCCCGGTAGCCGAGAGCCCGCTGGGCGCGGAACATGGCGGCAAGCTCCTCGGGCGAATCCACGCGGTAGTCCACGCCGAAGCCGGACTCGCGCGTGTAGAAGGCGGGCAGCTCCTCCGTGCCGTAGCCGATCACGGGCACGCCCTTGGTCTCGAGGTACTCGAGCGTGAGTCCGAGGTCGAGGATGGACTTTGCGCCCGCGCAGACCACCATCACCGGCGTCTGGGCGAGCTCCTCAAGGTCGGCGGAGATGTCCATGGTGACCTCCGCGCCGCGGTGCACGCCGCCGATGCCGCCGGTGGCGAAGATGTTGATGCCGGCCATGTGGGCGATGATCATCGTGGTCGCCACGGTGGTCGCGCCGTCGGCTCCCCGCGCGACGAGGGCGGGCAGGTCGCGGCGGCTGGCCTTGGCGACACCGCGCCCGGTCTTGCCGAGGTATTCGATCTCCTCGCGGCTGAGACCCGCCTTGAGCCTGCCGCCGATGACGGCGATGGTGGCGGGGGTCGCGCCGTTTTCGCGGATGGTCTGCTCGACGAGCAGCGCGGTCTCCACGTTCCTGGGGTAGGGCATCCCGTGGGAGATGATGGTGCTCTCCAGCGCGACGACGGGCTTGCCCGCCTCCAGCGCGGCTTTTACTTCGGGGGAAATGTCAAGATACTGATTCATGGTGTACTCCTGTAAAAAGAATTTGACGCGAAGGGATTGTGAAAAAAGTTGGATATCTCCGTAGGGGGCGGCGTCCCCGACGCCCCGCGCGAAACAGCGTATCATAACGGGGAAAGTCTCAGGCGAAAACGTACACAGGTAGCTCCGTAGGGGCTGATGCACCCGCAGGGCGTGCCCCCTCATCAGCCCGAAACCTTGTTGCCTGCACAGAGAACGATGATTCGGGTCGATCTGGGGAGAAGGTGAATTGCCCTGAAAGGGCAAGAGAAGCTGGCCTGGGCCATCGACCCCTGCGGATTGAGAACTTTGGCACGTTGCTGAAAAATGCCGATAAGCATAAAGAGGATTGACGCGAAAGAAGACAAGGTCAGAGAAAAGCTCTTACTTGGCCTTGATGTAGGGCTTGCCGTTTGCGGCGGGGACGCGGGACTTGCCCACGAAGAGCACCAGCACGATGACCGTGACCACATAGGGGATCATGGAGATGAGGTGCATGTTCACGCCGGATGAGCCGCCCAGCACGACCTTGAGGCCGGAGCAGAAGCCGAACAGCAGGCAGCCGAGCAGCGCGCCCTGGGGGCGGAACTTGCCGAAGATGACCGCCGCGATGGCGATAAAGCCCTGGCCGACGATGGAGATGGGTCTGAACTGCGTGGACAGGGCCATGGTCACGCACGCGCCGCCGAGACCGGACAGGAAACCGGAGATGCACACGCAGGCAAAGCGCATGGCGATCACGTTGATGCCGAGCGTCTCACAGGCCTGGGGATGCTCGCCGCAGGCGCGAAGCCGCAGGCCGAAGCGGGTCTTGTAAAACACAAACCACACAATCAAGACCGCCACGAACACGAGATAGGTGGAGGCGTAGGTGGCGAAGACGTTGTCCATGAAGCGCCCGAACACTGTGGAGGTATCGAAGGTGCCGGCGAAGAGCTTGGGCATCTTCTGGCTGGCGGAGAGGGGGATCGTGTCGGTGGAATTGAAGAGCACCTTCGCCAGCATAATGACGATGCCGGGGCCGAGCATGTTGATGGCGGTGCCGGCGATGGTCTGATCCGCGCCGAGATTCACCGTGGCGACGGCGTGCAGCATCCCGAAGAAGGCGCCCGCAAGCCCGCCGCAGAGAAAGCCGATCCAGGGGTTGCCGGTGAAGTAGGCGACCACCGTGCCGGTGAAGGCGCCGGCGGTCATCATGCCCTCGATGCCGATGTTGACCACGCCCGAGACCTCCGAGAAGCAGGAGCCGAGAGCGCCGTAGAGCAGCGGGGTGGAATAGACAAGTGTGGCAAAAAGAATGATGCCGAGGCTGTTCACAAAGTTTGTCATTTCTTTTCCTCCTTCGCATCGGATTTTTTGACGGCGGCCCTGCCCTTAAGGCGCTTGAGGTTGGCAAAGATCACGGAGATGGCGATGAAGAAGACGACCGTGCCGACGATGACGTTGATGAGCTGAGTGGGCACGCCCTCCAGGTTCAGCTTGCTGCCGCCGTACATCAGCGCGCCGTAGAACATGCCCGCGGCCAGTACGCCGAAGGGGTTGGAGCAGCCGATCAGGGCCACCACGATGCCCGCAAAACCGAAGCCCTCCTGGCTTGTGAAGATGGAGATGCGCTTGCCCATGCCCATGACCTGCAGGGCGCCCGCGAGACCTGCGAGCGCCCCGGAGATGGCGAGGGCCGTGAGGATGGAGCGGTTGACGCTGATGCCGCCGTACTCGGCCGCAAACTTGTTGGAGCCGACCGCCTTGAGCTCATACCCGAGGGTGGTTTTCTCGATGATGAACCAGATCAGCACGGTCGCCACGATGGCGGCGATAAAGCCCCAGTTGGCCGTGGGGGCGAGCCCCGTGCTCTTGATAAAGTCCTTGGAGAAGAGGAGACTTGCGTTGTCAGCGATGTTCTTGGTTGCCTCGGCCGTCCCCTCGTTCTTGATGGCGGGGATGCCCGCGATGAAGTTGGAGAGATAGAAGGCGATCCAGTTGAACATGATCATGCTCAGCACCTCGTTGATGCCCCACTTGGTCTTGAGGACGCCGACGATCACGCCCCAGATCGCGCCCGCCGCCATCGCGGCGAGGAAGCACAGAGGGATGAGCAGGGGCTTGGGGAGGGACGCGCCGAAGATGCTGGTCACGACCGCCGCCATGGAGCCGACCACAAACTGACCCTCGGCGCCGATGTTGAATACGCCTGTCTTAAAGGAGAAGGCCACCGAGAGGCCGGCCACGATATAGGGCACCGCGTAGACCACCACATAGGAAAAGCCCTTGAGACTCGTCACGCTGTTGATGAGCCGCCCGTAGGCCGCGCCCACGGACAGACCCATGACCGCAAGGAAAATCGCGCCAACCACAAAGCCCAGCAGGATCGAGAGCAGGATGTGGATAAAGCGGTTTTCCGAGATAAGGTCGAGAAAGCCTTTTTTCTTTGTCATGCCTTTTTCCCTCCTCCCGCCATCATGAGACCGAGCTCGTTCTCGTTGGCCTCCGCGCCGGGGATGGAGGCGACGATGCGGCCGTCAAAGATGACGTCGATAATGTCCGAAAGACTCATGATCTCGTCGAGCTCAAAGCTCACGAGCAGCACGGCCTTGCCCTTGTTGCGCTGGTCGATGATGTACTTGTGCACATACTCGATCGCGCCCACGTCGAGACCGCGCGTGGGGTTCACGGCAATGAGCAGGTCCTTGTCGTTCTGCACCTCGCGGGCGATGATGACCTTCTGCTGGTTGCCGCCGGAGAGCGTGCCCGCCGGGCGCTTCTCGCTGCCGGAGGGGCGGATGTCGTACTTTTCGATGGACTGGCTTGCGTGGGCGAAGATGGGCTCGCGCTGGAGGACGCTCTTTTTGGAGAAGGGCTGCTTCTCGTAGTTCTGGAGGATGAGGTTGTCCTCAATGGAGAAGTCCAGCACGAGGCCGTGCTTCTGTCGGTCGGCGGGGATGGAGGAGACGCCGTGCTGGAAGCCGAAGGCGGGGGACTTGTTGAACACGTCCGTCCCGTTCACCAGAACCTCGCCCTTCGTGCCCTTCCGAAGACCTGTGATGACCTCCACAAGCTCCGTCTGGCCGTTGCCGTCAATGCCCGCGATGCCGACGATCTCACCGCGCCGCACCTGGAGGTTGAGACCCTTGACGATCTCGATGCCGCGGTAGTCCAGACAGTGCAGATCCTTTACATCCAGCACCACATCGCCGGGCTTCTGCTCGGGCTTGTCCACCTTGAAGGTGACCTTGCGGCCCACCATCATGGAGGCGAGGTCGTTCTCGTCCACCTTCTCCACATCCACGGTGTCGATGTACTTGCCCATGCGGATGATGGTGCAGAAGTCGGCGGACTCCTTGATCTCCTTGAGCTTGTGGGTGATGATGATGATGCTCTTGCCGTCCTTGACGAGGTTGTGCATGATGGCGATGAGCTCGGTGATCTCCTGCGGGGTGAGGGAGGAGGTCGGCTCGTCCAGGATCAGGATGTCCGCCCCGCGGTAGAGGGCCTTGAGGATCTCGACGCGCTGCTGCATCCCGACGGAGATATCCTCGATCTTCGCGTCCGGGTCGATGGACAGGCCGTAGCGCTCGGAGATCTCCACCACGTTTTTGCGCGCGGTCGCCATGTCGAGCTTGATGCCCTTCTGCGGCTCCGTGCCGAGGACGATGTTCTCCGTGACGGTGAAGGGCTGGACCAGCATGAAGTGCTGGTGCACCATGCCGATGCCGGCGTCGATGGCGTCACGGGGGTTGTTCATCTCGATCTTCTTGCCGTTGACGAGAATGTCGCCGGAGGTGGGCTTGAGCAGACCGTAGAGCTGGTTCATCAGCGTCGATTTGCCCGCGCCGTTTTCGCCCAGGATCGCGTGGATTTCGCCTTTGTGGACGGTGAGGTTGATGCCGTCATTTGCGACAAAATCGCCGAAGCGCTTGACAATGTTGCGCATTTCGATGACGGGCGTATTCATGTCCACATACTGTTTTGCCAAAGTGACCGCCCCCTATTTAAAATTTTAATCTGTACCTTACAGGCTCCCTCCCCGAGGGAGCTGTCAGCGAAGCTGACTGAGGGAGTCTCTACCTTGCAGGCTCCCTCCCCGAGGGAGCTGTCAGCGAAGCTGACTGAGGGAGTCTCTACCTTACAGGCTCCCTCCCCGAGGGAGCTGTCAGCGAAGCTGACTGAGGGAGTTTCCTTCAAATTTCCGAATGACCTGCGCCTTTACACACCAATGACAATTTATTATAACATAGAAAAGCATTCTTTTCCACTGTTTCTTCCCCACCGGCATAAAAAAAGAGCACGGCGAAAAGCCGTGCTCCTGAGATGTATGGGATCAGCCGAGAGTGAAGGTGGGGCAGTCAGCGGTGGAGGTGGGGACAACCAGATCGCCCGCGATGATGGCCTCCTTGGCGGCGTTGACCTTCTCCAGCACGTCGGCGGGGATGTGGTCGCCGGTGGTGGCAAAGTCGATCGCGCCGTCAGCGAGGCTGTAGTGATGCTCGCCGCCCTGGAAGTTGCCGGCCTTGAGATCCTTGGCGATAGCAACGCAGCCGGCGCCGGTATCCTTCAGAGCGGAGGAGATGATCCAGTCGTTGTTGAGGACGGCAGCCTGGTCGGCGTCAACACCGATACCCCAGATCTCCGCCTCGGCGCAGGCGTTCATGACGCCGACACCGGTGCCGCCGGCAGCGTGATAGATCACGTCGGCGCCCTTGGTGATCATGTCCTTGGCAGCGGTGTTGCCGCCGGCCGTGTCGATGAAGGAGTTGGCGTTGTACTGGAGAACGGTAGCGTCGGGGCAGGCCTCAAGCACGCCGGAGATGTAGCCCACGCCGAAGAGGTTCATGGTGTCGGAGACCATGCCCTGGACGTAGCCGACGGTCTTGCTCTGGGTCATGTAGCCGGCAATCAGGCCGACGAGGTAGGAGCACTGCTCCTGGGCAAAGGTCAGGCAGGCAACATTCTCAAGGTCGGCGTTGGTGGCGTCGTCAACGATGGCGAACTTCTGGTCGGGGTTGTCGATTGCGGCCTCGCGGGTGGCGTCAGCCAGCATGTAGCCGACGGTGATGATGAGGTCATAGTCCTCGTCGATGAAGGTGTTGATGTTGGTCTGGTAGTCAGCGTCGGTCTTGGACTCGAGATAGTTGACCTCAAAAGTGGGGTCTTCTTTGGCCAGATCCTGGAGACCGGCCCATGCAAACTGGTTGAAGGACTGGTCATTGACGCCGCCGACGTCGGTCACCATGCCGATCTTGATGGTGTCGGCCGCGGAAGCGGTGGCGGACATCGCGAAGACCATGCACAGTACGAGAGCGATTGCGAGAATCTTTTTCATGTTCGTTCCTCCATAAATTTTTTTGGTTGAGTCAACACGTGGGAAATCCCGTGCCTTATTATAACATGGCCCCGGGAGAAAAACAAGGACAAGTTGGGAACAAAGCTGTAAAAAGGAGAAGGGGGTCAGATGTATCGTAAACGCAAATTCGTTTACGATAAAATTTACGGCAACTTCACAACTGCCCCCTTGCGCCCGGGCCGGAAAAATGGTAAGCTGTTGCCAAGAAATCTCCCCGAACTGTTTTTATTAAAATTGGAAAAAGGAGTGTATGTCACCATGCTGAAAATCATTATGGGCCTCAAGGGGTCCGGAAAGACGAAGGAACTGGTCGGCCTTGTCTGCAAAGCCGTCAGTGAGGGCGAGGGCGACGTGATCGTCATCGAGAAGGATCGCAAGCTCACCTATGACATCCCCTATCAGGCCCGCCTCATTGACGCGGCAAGCTATGACATCGGCACCTATGAATTTCTCAAGGGCTTCATCTCCGGCCTGCACGCCGGCAACTATGACATCACCCACTTCTTTGTCGATAACTTTTACAAGCTCGTGAACGACCGGGACGAGAGTGCGGTCGTCGCCTTCATCCAGTGGCTCGCCGCCTATGCCGAGCGGGAGAAGATCGAATTCGTCATCTCCATGAGCTCCGACCGGGAGAAATGCCCCGAGGCCATCCGCCAGTACCTGATCTGAACAAGCAGACCGTGGGCCGCTGCAAGGATGAAATCAAAAAAGCAGGGCTGAATTAAAACGTAGGGGAGGGGCTTGCCCCTCCCGGCAGTACAAGATACCCATAAAAAGCTATGTACGGCGAAATCGTAATATTTTACGAAATCGCCGTACATTTTTTGCGGATCAAAACAGTTCTGCGCGCGGGAGGGGCAAGCCCCTCCCCTACGGTATTCATGGCCGGATTATGCAAAAAGTGAGTTTTGCAACGGCCCCCTTATTTGCTTTAGGGCGCGTGCCCCAGCGCCTCGCCGAGCCGGACCGGGGTCTCGAGCCCGCGGGCGGTATTTTCAAATAAGTCCTCATCCAGGCTCACACGCCCCTTTTCCAGCAGCAGCACCACCGTGCTCCCGCCGTAGAGGAAGCGGCCCTTTTCCTCGCCCCGGCGGAACGTCATCCCGGGGCCCTTGTGGTTTCGGATCTTCCCGACGAGCATGGCCCCGACTTCGACCTGCGCGACAGGCCCGAAATGCTTTGTCTCCATCAGCGTATACTCCCGGCAGTTTCGCGTGAACACCGGCAGCGCCGCGAGCGCGATGGGCCGCACGGTGTGGAGCTCCCCGGGCAGGAAGCGCTTTTTGAAAAGCGTCCCCTCATCCAGGTAGGCGTAGCGGTGGTAGTGGTTCACGCAGAGACGGAAGACGAGGCAGAGCCCGTCCCGGAATATCCCGGCGTCTGCGCTGCCGCCCAGGAGATCACGCACGCTGTACAGACTCTGCTTGATCGGCAGGACGAGCCCGTCGCTTACACGGTACACGCTCAGAAGCCCGTCGCAGGGGGCCATGAGAACGGAGGCCTCCTCCGGCACCGGGCGCAGCGCCTGCCGGATGGGGCGGCAGAAAAAGTCGTTGAAGCAGGCGAAGGGGAGGGGGAGATAGTCTCCCATGTCGATCCCGTTTTTGCGGATAAAGGGGCCGATGAGCGGCCTTGAGAGCGGGGAGTCCATGAAGCCGCCCGCAAGATATGACACCGGGCGCGAGGCCGCGAGCTTCAGTACCGTGCGCCCCGCGCGCGTGCCGTAGAGAAAACGCAGCGCCGACCCCTCCGGCGCCGGCGCGATCCCGGGCCGCCTCATCGCAGGATGATCTTCCACAGGAGCAGCAGGAAAAATTCCAGCGCCCCGACGCCCACCATGATGAGAATGCCGCGAAGACCCGGCTTTGCCACCCGGAAGGGGCTGATGAAGAGAACGCCCGTCAAAATGCTCACCGCGAGATAGGCGAGCGTGATGTCCGCCCGTGTGAGATACTGGAGCAGCAGCACAAAGGGGAAGATGAGCGCCGCCGAGGTCACCGGCAGGCCGAGATAGCTCTTTCGCGCGCCGTCCTCGCTGCTCTGCCGCTCCTCCTCGGTCACATTATAATACGCAAGCCGTATCATCGCCGCGAGCACATAGAGCACAAGGCAAGCGTGCAGCAGAAACTTGCCGGAGGCGATCTCCCAGCGCACGGGGAGCCCCTCCAGCACCCGCGTGAGATAGGGGGACACGCGGATGAGCGCCGCGCCGATGCAGGCGGGCAGCACGCCGAAGGCCACAAGATCCGAGAGCGAGTCGATCTGGATGCCGAAGTTCATCTCCATGCGGGTCCGGCCCTTCTTGGTGCGGGCGACCTTTCCGTCAAACGCGTCGCAGAGCCCGCAGAACAGCAGAAACAGGCACCCGTAGTAGGGGTGCCCGCTGCCGGAGAGGGACACCACGATCCCCGTCGTCGCGGACAGGAGCGAGAAATACGTCAGGATTACCGTATAATCATAAAAACCGATCATGTTCCGGGGCCCTTCCTTTTATCTGTTGCACAGCCGCAGGGCTGATATTTTTTCGACAATCTATCTTAGCACAGCTTCCCGCTTTTTTCAACGAAAATCTCAGCCGCCCTATCTCAGTCGCCGATGCCGCTGCGCATGATCTTGCCGAAGTTCCAGAGCCGCGCCGCCGTGCTTGCGGCCTCGCCGCGCTCCTCCGGCCTTTTGTATGCGATCTGGGCGGTCTGCGCCCCGCAGTCCATGCACATCACATACCAGCACCAGCCCTGCTCTTCCTCCAGCAGACCCGCGCCGCCGCAGTAGGGGCAGTCGTGCAGGCTGAGCTCCTCATGCAAACTCATGGGTATTTCCTCCTGATCCTCAAGTCGATTGCGTCCGCCGCGAAACGGGCAAGACACACAGCCCGATTGTACTGAATCCTCCGCAAAAAAGCAAGCCCTTTTCACAGGGGAAAGGGGACTTGCTGTCATTCTGAGGAGCGCAGCGACGAAGAATCCCGTACCTTCTGCAGCCAACCCCGGAATCCTTCGCTAACGCGAAGCCATTACCTGTATTGTCTCAGGTGTTCCAAAGCAGCAGGGGCCGACGCCCTCGGCGGCCCGCCGAATTGCGCAGCCTGACGCAAAACAGCGGGTCGATGAGGGCATCGACCCCTACGATATGCGATCCGTCCCGCGCCGTTTAGCGCAGCGGCTCCGTAAGCACGCCCACGGTCTCGGGGATCCACTCGTGAATAAAGGCGTTGAGATCCACGTTGTACTGCTCGGCGACGCGGTCCTCAAAAACCGCGCCGATGCGCTCAAAGTCCGCGCCCGTGAGCACGCCCACGCCGGCGCTGACCGCCCCGACCGCGATGGAGATGACGACGATGACGAGAATGACTCTCCAAACCTTTTTCACAGCGTTACCTCCTTATAGCAGAGCTTGCGGGCGAGGCGCACAAGGCCGCGCACGAGATCGGGGATCACGCCGAAGACCAGCCACACAAAAAGCCAGAACAGCAGAAGCCCGACGGCCGCCGCCGCAAGCGCAAGGCCGAACACCAGCAGGATATCCGCAAAGACGCTGAAGGCCGTGAAGGCGGTGACGAGGCCGTAGATCCCCACGGCGACCGCCGCCGCGGCGAGGGCGAGGGCAAAGAGACCCACACACAGAAGAAGGCCTGTGCCGAGAAGCCCCACGGGGATCGCGAGTATGACAAACAGAATCAGAAGACCGACGATGGGCCGCTTCTCCGACACGATGGGCACGTTCGGCATCACAAGCTCGGAGACATCCCGCTTCGCGGGCTGCTGGCGCACCGGCGCTTCCTTCTGGACGGGGGCTGCGGGCGTCTCGGCTTTTTTGGGGGCGTCCTCCGCGGGCGCGGCGGGCGCAGACTTTTCAGGCTCCTCGCTGTTCCCGACCGGGAAGTCCGCGAGGAAGGCCGCGACGGAGTCGGCAAACTCATCCAGCTCCTCCTCGGGCGTCTTTTCCTTTTTCTCCTCCTCCTGCGGCAGGACCGGCACGGGCGGGGGGAGAACGGCGCTCTCGGCGCTGTCCTCGTCGGGATAGCGGCTCACGCCGTCGGAAAGCTCGTCCGGCAGCTCCTCGCTAAACTCGTCCTGCGTCTCCTCGGGCACGTCGGTGAGCGTGTCCAGACTCAGGCTCTCATATACGTTCACGCTCTGCGCGGGCTCCGGCTCGCTGAAAAGGGAAATCTGGCTCTCGTCCATCCGGGGCATCGCGGGCAGGAGCGATCCCGCCTGGCGGCGCAGATCCTCGATCACGCCGAGATAGGCGGGCTCACCCGCCGTATGGCCGCTGCGGTCCTTCGCGTCATAGGCGCGGGCCAGGTTGACGGCCTGCCGCGTCGGCGAGACCAGAAGCTGCAGGACCGAAGTGTCGTTGTCGATCTCATCGAATATATCGCCGTAGAGCTCCAGGGCGCGGGCCCTGTCGTCCTCCTGCATAAACGTCAGCAGTCGCCCGAGCTCGCCCAGAAATTTCTGCTTGTTAATAGGGGGTCACCTCCGTTGTACCGGGCGCGGACCCCGCGCCTGTCATGCGGCCGGGTCCGGCGTACAAATCCCCCATGCCGCTGAACTCTGCGTCGATTGCGTCATAACCGCATGGGGATTTACTGTGATTATACCCGTTCGCGGTCGATTGGTCAAGTAAAAAATTACAAAAAAGCTACAAAAATTTTCGAGCTTCTTCGCGCTTGCAATTTTTAGCCGGGGAAAGGCTTGACAAGGGGGGATGAGAACTATACAATAAACAACTGCAATTTATCTGCATTTTCACGGCCGGCGGCCGATATTACGGCGGGGCAGGGGCCCTGACGATTGAGAGGGAAAATTATGGCGAAAGACAAGAGAGTCGAGCAGATCACTGATATGGA
The DNA here is from genome assembly GCA_902793285.1 of Oscillospiraceae bacterium. Lineage (GTDB taxonomy): Bacteria > Bacillota > Clostridia > Oscillospirales > Oscillospiraceae > Limivicinus. The sequence goes on along the minus strand of CADBCV010000021.1, from coordinate 26,480 downwards.
GGTCGATTTTGCCCAGTGGTATACGGATATCTGCCGCAAGGCGGAGCTGGTGGAGTACGCCTCCGTCAAGGGCTTTACGATCCTGCGTCCCTATGGCTATGCCATCTGGGAGAACATGCAGCGCATCATGGACGCGGAGTTTAAGAAGACGGGCCATGTCAACGTGGCGATGCCGGTTTTGATCCCGGAGAGCCTTCTGAAAAAGGAGGGGGAGCTTGTCAACGGCTTTGCGCCCGAAGTGGCCTGGGTCACCATGGGCGGCAGCGAGCAGCTTGAAGAGCGCCTTGCCTTCCGCCCCACGTCCGAGACCATGTTCTGCGATCACTGGTCCCGCGTGCTGCACTCCTACAGGGAACTGCCGATGCTCTATAACCAGTGGTGCTCCGTCATCCGCTGGGAGAAGCAACTGCTATGCCGACTTCTTTGAAAAGGTCCTCGCCATCCCCGTGGTGCGCGGCAGAAAGACCGACAAGGAGAAGTTTGCCGGGGCCGAGGCTACCTATACCGTCGAGTGCATGATGAAGGACCGCAAGGCCCTCCAGGGCGCGACCTCCCACTACTTCGGGGACAAGTTCTCCCGCGCCTATGACGTGACCTTCACGGGGCGCGACAACAAGCTCCAGTACCCGTTCCAGACCTCCTGGGGCTCCACCACGCGCATGATCGGCGCGGTCATCATGGCCCACGGCGACAACAACGGGCTCGTCCTGCCCCCGCAGGTGGCGCCCATTCAGGTGGTCGTGGTGCCCGTGGCCCAGCACAAGCCGGGCGTCCTCGAGAAGGCAAACGAGCTCTATGCGGCCCTGAAGGCGGCAAACATCCGCGTCACGCTCGACGACAGCGACAACAGCCTCGGCTGGAAGTGCGCGCAGTATGAGATGAAGGGCGTGCCCCTGCGTGTGGAGCTCGGCCCCAAGGATATCGAAAACGGCGTCTGCGTCGCGGTCCGGCGCGACAACGGCGAGAAGACCACCGTCGGGCTCGGAGAGCTCACGGAGCAGGTCCCCGCGCTTCTGGACGCAGTGCAGCAGGGGCTCTTCGACAAGGCCAAAAAGAACCTGGACGAGCATATCTACGCCGCCCACTCCATCGAGGAGGCGAAGGAGCTCCAGGAGAAAAACGGCGGCTTCATCAAGACCATGTGGTGCGGCGATGTGGAGTGCGAGCTCAAGATGAAGGAGCAGGCGGGCATGTCCTCCCGCTGCATCCCCTTCCATCAGGAGAAGCTGGACGAGGTCTGCGCCTGCTGCGGCAGGCCCGCAAAGCACATGATCTTCTGGGGCATCGCGTACTGAGGGCAGCCGTAGGGGCGGCTATCAGCCGCCCGCAGCCTTGCCGCATCGAAAATTTGGGTATAAATGGGAGACCTCCGTTCATACCGTAGGGGACGGCGCCCTCGACGTCCCGGCAGCATCAGCTAAGCAATTAAAAAGAATGTACGGCGAAATCGTAACATTTTACGAAATCGCCGTATAATTTTGACATTTATACATTTCACCACGCGGGACGTCGAGGGCGCCGTCCCCTACGGTGCATGGGTTCAGCTTCCGCCCGTAGGGGCGGGCGTCCCGACCGCCTGCAAGCTCACCGCATTAGAAACGTGGGTACAAAGGTGAAACGTCCGTCCATTCCGTAGGGGCGGGGCTTGCCCCGCCCGGCGGCACCATGTCAGTTTACGGATTCGCCCGGGCGCGGAGGCACAGGAAAGGTTTCCCCGCGCGGGAGGGGCAAGCCCCTCCCCTACGGCAGGCGGCGATGTTTGTGCACCATGGTGCGCCTGTACCGGATCGCAGCTTTGCGGGTCGATCTGGGGATCGACCCCTGCGGATTTGATGTGTATCAATGCCGCAAATGGGTTTAAAACCGAAAAGAGCCCGTCCAAAAAGGACAGGCTCGTTCGGGTAATCTGAATCAATTACACAGCGCGGGTGACCTTGCCGCTGCGCAGGCAGCGGGTGCAGACGTAGACGTGCTTGGGAGAGCCGTCGACGATGGCCTTGACGCGCTTCACATTGGGCTTCCAGGTACGGTTGGACCGTCTGTGAGAGTGGCTGACCTTGATACCGAAGGTTACGCCCTTGTCGCAGAATTCGCACTTCGCCATGGAGAAGCACCTCCTTGCATGTGTTGGCTGCCCGGCGGACAGCTTATTTATAATACCAGAAGCTCCCCGCAAATGCAAGGAAAATTTTTATATTGCTCCGAAAAAAGTTTTTCATGCGTTCAACGCCCGGATGTGTGGAAAAGAACTTGCCAAAAACGGGGAAAGTGGGTAATATAAGAAGCATACAACATACAGGAGGGCGCCTTATGCTGAGCAAGTATTCTGTCAGTCTGAAGAAGATCATGGAGGACCACGGGAACATCACGCCCCTGCATCTGTCCTCCAACTATGAGACCAAGATGGTCACCACCTCGGATGTGAACCGCCCGGCCCTGCAGCTCGCGGGCTTTTACGATTATTTCGACCCCCGGCGCATCCAGCTCATCGGCCGCGTGGAGAGCACCTATCTCGACACGCTCCCCCCGGAGCAGCGCCGCGCCACCTTTGAGCGCTTCATGCAGCACGACATCGCGGCCCTCGTCTTCTGCCACGGCGTACAGGAGTTTCCGGAGTGCCTGGAGATGGCCGAGCGCTATGACAGGGATGTCTTCATCACGGATGAGGATACCTCGGAATTTCAGGCGGACCTCATCCACTCGCTCCAGAAATACCTCGCCCCGCGGGTGACCGTGCACGGCGTCCTCGTGGAGATCTACGGCGAGGGTATCCTCCTCATGGGCGACAGCGGCATCGGCAAGAGCGAGACGGCCCTGGAGCTCATCAAGCGCGGCCACCGCCTCATCGCGGACGACGCCGTCGAGATCAGAAGGGTCAGCCGCCACTCCCTCATCGGCTCCGCGCCGGAGCTCATCCGCTATTACATGGAGCTGCGCGGCATCGGCGTTGTGAACGTGCGGCACCTGTTCGGCATGGGCGCCGTGAAGCCCCAGAGCAATGTGGATCTCGTGGTGCAGATGGAGCTCTGGAACAACGACAAAGCCTATGACCGCCTCGGCCTCACGAGCGAGACGGCAAACTTCGTCGGCGTGGAGCTGCCCCAGGTCACCATCCCCGTGCGGCCCGGCCGGAACCTCGCCGTCATCATGGAGCTTGCCGCCATGAACAACCGCCAGAAGAAGATGGGCTACAACGCGGCGGAGGCCCTCGCCATGGAGCACGACATGGCCATCGACGCCGGGATACTATAAGGCCCCCTTGCCTAAAGGGGGGATTCCCCACTTGATTTCTCATCGTGATCGGAGTATAAAATGGAAAATCTGGAACTTGCCATACAGGAGATCAAGCAGGAGATGCCGGGGCTGGAGCTCCGGGAGAACGAGCCCATGGCGGCCCGCTGCTCCTTCCGCATCGGGGGGCCCGTGCGGGCCCTTGCGGCACCGCAGGATGTGACGGGACTCACAAAGCTCTGCTATCTGTTAAAAAAACATGAGCTTGCCCCCTACATCCTCGGCAACGGCACCAACATCCTCTTCCCGGACGAGGGGCTCTGCGATCTCTTCATCCTCTCCACCGAAAAGCTCACGAACATGTTCCTCCTGCCGGACGGGGCCATTTATGCCGAGGCGGGGGTCTCCCTCTCCAAGCTCGCGAGCTTTGCACAGCAGAACGGGCTTGCCGGGCTGGAGTTTGCCTCCGGCATCCCGGGCAGCGTCGGCGGCGGCCTTGTGATGAACGCCGGGGCCTACGGGGGAGAGCTCAAGGACGCGGTGGAGAGCGTCGTCATCGACTTTCTCCCGGAGCAGGCCATGTATGAGCTCACGAACGAGCAGTGCGCCTTCTCCTACCGCAAAAGCCTCTTTCAGAAAATGCCGGGCTGCGTGATTTTGAGCGCGGTGTTCCGCCTTGAGAAGGGGGACCCGGACGCGATCGCGGAGCGGATGCGAAACTTCAACGCCCGCCGCCGGGCCAAGCAGCCCCTGGATCTCCCCTCCGCCGGCAGCGCCTTTAAAAGGCCGGAGGGGGCCTTCGCCGCGCAGCTCATCGAGGAGGCCGGCCTCAAGGGCTATACCGTGGGCGGCGCGCAGGTCAGTGAAAAGCACGCGGGCTTCGTGGTGAACCTCGGCGGGGCGAGCTCGCACGATGTCTATGATCTCATGATGCACGTGCGAAAGACCGTCTATGAGCACAGCAGCATCGTCCTCGAGCCGGAGATGATCCTTCTTCCGCCGGACTACAAGCTCGAAGACCACGGCCCCCAGGTCCCCCTGCACCGTATCTGGGGCGCGGGAGCGGAGGAATAATGTCTTCCCCTTGAAGGGAAGTGCCCCGAAGGGGCAGATGAGGCGTCTTGGCTCCCCCTCTGGGGGAGCTGTCATGGCCGATCCCCCGCGAGGCCATGACTGAGAGGGTGTCCCCGCCTGCACTACGTCCCGCAGCCTTCTCCGTCATCCGGCTTGCGGGGGACGCCGGATGCCACCTCTCCCAGAGGGAGAGGCAAGGGCGCGGGGCCTGCACGATGTGCCTTGGCTCCCCCCTCAATAGAAGAAAGAAAAAGGGAAAAGCATATGGATTTCTTAATCATCACCGGTCTCTCCGGCGCGGGGAAGAGCCGCGCGGCGGATGTGCTGGAGGACCTGGATTACTATTGTGTGGATAACCTGCCGGTGGCGCTGATCCCGCGCTTTGCGGAGCTCTGCATCGCGACCGGCGGGCGCTATGAGAAGGTCGCCCTCGTGACGGACGTGCGCGCCGAGAAGGGCTTTGACGAGCTTTTGAAGACCCTTGACCAGCTCAAGGACATGAACTGCGCCTGCCGCATCCTATACATGGACGCGGACGTGCCCACCATTGTGCGCCGCTATAAGGAATCCCGCCGGCCCCACCCGCTGGCAAAGCGCGGCGGCAGCATCGAGGAGGCCGTCTACCGGGAGATGGACCTTTTGGCCCCGATCCGGGAGCGGGCGGACTTCATCGTCAACAGCTCCGCCCTTACCCTGGGCCAGCTCCAGGCCAAGCTCTTTGAGCTCATCGCCCCCTCGGGCCTGAAGCGCACGCTCGAGGTCACGGTGGAGGCCTTCGGCTTTAAATACGGCCTGCCCCTGGACGCCGATCTCGTGTTCGATGTGCGCTTCCTGCCGAACCCCTATTATATCGAGGAGCTGCGCCCGCTCACGGGGCTTGACCGGCCCGTCGCCCAGTATGTCTTCGACAGCAGTGAGGCGAGAAAATTCATGGAGAAGACAGAGGATCTGCTCTCCTTTCTGCTGCCGCTCTACGTGGAGGAGGGGAAGCTCAATCTCGTGATCGCCGTGGGCTGCACGGGAGGGCGGCACCGCAGCGTCGCCATCGCCGCGGCGCTGACGGAGTATCTCAAGGCCGCCGGCGTGAGCGCCGTGAACCTCAACCGCGATATTGAGAAGTGAGGGAGCGCCATGTCATTTTCCGCCGACGCCAAGCGGGAGCTCTGCCGGGACCGGCTCGACTCGAAGGAGGCGGCCGCCGCCGAGTGCTACGGGGTCCTGCTCTACTGCCACAGCTTTACCGCGCAGGAGGTGCGCATCATCAGCGCCAGCCCGGATTTCGCCGCGCGGCTGCCGCGCCTTTTCCGCAAGGCTTTTTCACTGACTTTCGATAAGCTCCCGCCGGAGGGGGCCGCCGGCAAGCAGAGCTTCGTCATCCGGGACGGGGAAAAGCTCCGCCGGATCTTTGAAACTTTCGGCCTTGAGATCGGCTCCACCATCTCCCATCATGTGAACTTCGGCGTCCTCGAGGAGGAGCGCTGCCGCACGGCTTTCATCCGCGGGGCCTTTCTCGCGGGGGGCAGCGTCACCGATCCCGAAAAGCGCTACCACCTGGAGCTTGCCACAGCCCATCAAAGCGTGAGCCGCGAGGTCTATGCCCTGCTGCTCGACATGGGCTTCTCCCCGCGCCAGACCCAGCGGGCCGGAAACGCCCTTCTGTATTTCAAACAGGCCGACGCCATCGCGGACTTCTTCACCGCCTTCGGCGCCCCGACCACCGCCATGAGCATCATGACGGCCAAGGTCGAGAAGGAGATGCGCAACACCGTCACCCGGCAGATCAACTGCGACAGCGCGAACGCGGACAAGACCGTCGCCGCCGCGCAGGAGCAGCTCGCCGCCATCCGCCGCATCGTGCGGGATTACGGGAGCCTCGACGTCCTGCCGGAGCCCTTGAAGGACGCGGCGCTCCTGCGCATCACAAACCCGGAGGCGAGCCTTGCCGATCTTGCCCAGTTGAGCGTCCCCGCCGTGAGCAAGAGCTGCCTGAGCCACCGGCTGAAAAAGATCCTGAGCTTCAAGATAGAGGAGTGACCCAATGGCCTTTGTACACCTGCATGTGCACAGTGAATACAGCCTGCTCGACGGCGCGTGCCGGACAGACAGGCTCCCCGGGCGCGTAAAGGACCTGGGGCAGAGCGCCGTGGCCCTCACGGACCACGGGGTCATGTACGGCGCGGTGGCCTTCTATAAGGCGTGCGAGGCCGCGGGCGTGAAGCCCATCATCGGCTGCGAGGTCTATGTCGCCCCCCACAGCCGCACCGACCGGGTCCACGGCGTGGACAACGACTACTCCCACCTCATCCTCCTCTGCCGCAATGAGACGGGCTACCGCAACCTCTGCTACATGGTCTCCGCCGCCTTTACGGAGGGCTTTTATGTCAAGCCCCGCATCGACTGGCAGCTCCTGCACGAGCACGCCGAAGGGCTTGTCTGTCTCTCCGGCTGCCTTGCCGGGGCCATCCCCCAGATGCTCATCCACGGCGATTACGAGGGGGCGAAGGCCAAGGCGCTTGAGCTGCGGGAGCTCTTCGGGGAAGCGTACTTCTTCCTCGAGATCCAGAATCACGGCATCGCGGACGAGGCGCGGGCGGCCCAGGGTCTCATCCGCCTCTCGAAGGAGACGGGCATCCCCCTCGCCCTCACGAACGACGCCCACTATATCGAGAAGGACGACGCCTACTATCAGGATGTGCTCATGTGCATCCAGACCGGCAAGACCGTGGATGAGCCGAACCGGATGCGCTTTGAGACCCAGGAGTTCTATCTCAAGAGCGAGCAGGAGATGCGCGCCCTCTTCCCCGATCTCCCCGAGGCTGCCGACAACACCCAGCGGATCGCGGACCTCTGTGATTTTCACTTTGAGTTCGGCAACTACAAGCTGCCGCGCTTTAAGCTCCCGGCGGGCGAGACGGACAGCTGGGCCTACCTCCAAAAGCTCTGCGAAAAAGGCTTTTCCGAGCGCTATGCCGCAAGGCCCGAGATCCACAAGCAGCTCGACTACGAGCTCGACATGATCCACCGCATGGGCTTTGTGGACTATTTTCTCATCGTCTCGGACTTCATCGGCTACGCCAAGAGAAACGGCATCCCCGTCGGCCCCGGGCGCGGCAGCGCCGCCGGCAGCGTCGTGTCCTACTGCCTGCACATCACGGACGTGGACCCCATCCAGTACAGCCTCTTCTTTGAGCGTTTCCTGAACCCTGAGCGCGTCTCCATGCCGGATATCGACGTGGACTTCTGCGTGAACCGCCGGGGCGAGGTTATTGATTATGTAAACCGTCTCTACGGCCACGACCATGTGGCCCAGATCGTCACCTTCGGCACCATGGCGGCCCGCGCCGCGATCCGCGACGTGGGCAGGGTTTTGAACATGAGCTATGCCGAGACGGACGCCGTTGCCAAGCAGGTGCCCATGGCGCTCAACATGACGCTCGACGAGGCCCTGCGCCTCTCCAAGCCCCTGCGCGAGATGTACGAGGGGGACGAGCGCGTCCGCCGCCTCATCGACGTTGCCAAGGCGCTCGAGGGGATGCCGCGCCACGCCTCCACCCACGCGGCCGGCGTCGTCATCACGGACAGGCCCGTCTATGAATATGTCCCCCTCGCCATGAACGACGAGTCCGTCGTCTGCCAATACCCCATGACGACGCTCGAGGAGCTGGGCCTTCTCAAGATGGACTTTTTGGGGCTTCGGAACCTCACGGTGCTCGACGATGCCGAGCGCCTTGTGCGGGAAAAAGAGCCGGACTTTCGCGTGGCGGACGCGCCGACGGACGACAAGGCCACCTTCGATATGCTCGCGGCGGGGCGCACGGCGGGCGTGTTTCAGCTTGAAAGCGCCGGCATGACGGCTGTCTGCACCGGCATCAAGGCCAAGAGCATCGAGGATATCACCGCCATCATCGCCCTCTACCGCCCGGGGCCCATGGACTCCATCCCCAAGTTTATCGAGTGGTCGCAGCACCCGGAGAAGATCCGCTACAAGCATGAGAGCCTGCGGCCCATCCTCTCCGTCACCTACGGCTGCATTGTCTATCAGGAGCAGGTCATTGAGATCTTCCGCTCCCTCGCGGGCTTTTCCCTGGGCCAGGCCGACAACATCCGCCGCGCCATGTCGAAGAAAAAGCACAAGGTCATCGACGCCGAGCGCATCGCCTTCGTCCACGGGGATGAGAGCCGCCAGATCGACGGCGCGGTGAAGCGCGGCATCCCCGAGGATGTCGCAAACTCCATCTACGACGAGATCCTGGACTTCGCCTCCTACGCCTTCAACAAGGCCCATGCCGTGAGCTATGCCATCGTGGTCTACCGCACGGCCTACATGAAGCGCCACTACCCCCAGCAGTACATGGCGGCGCTTTTGACCTCCATCCTCGATAACAGCACCAAGGTTGCCGAATATATCGCCGCCTGCCGCGAGATGGGCATCCGCCTCCTGCCGCCGGACGTGAACGCCTCGGGCGCAAACTTCACGGTCGCGGGCGAGAATATCCGCTACGGCCTCGTGGCCATCAAGGGCATCGGCTGGGGCGCGATCGAGGCCCTCGTGCGCGAGCGGACGGAGAACGGCCCCTTTCAGGATTTTGCGGACTTCTGCCGCCGTATGAGCGGCAAGGAGCTCAACCGCCGCGCGGTGGAAAACCTCATCAAGGCGGGCGCGTTCGATTCCCTGGGCTTTAAACGCCGCGCCCTCATGGAGATCTGCGGCCCGGTGCTCGATTCCGTGGCCCAGTCGGCGCGGGACAATATCTCCGGCCAGATGGACCTCTTCGGCGATTTCGCCGCCGAGGGGGAGAAACCCCCCGCGGTCATCCCCATCCCGGAGGTGGAGGAGTTCACCCCCATGGAGAAGATGGCCATGGAGAAGGAGACCACCGGCCTCTATCTCTCGGGCCACCCCATGGACGCCTACCGGGAGGCCGTGCGAAGGATCGGCGCGGTGCCGCTCGGCGCGGTGATGGGGGACTTCTCTTCGGAGGACGGGCCCCACCGTTTCCGGGACAATCAGCTCATCACCGTGGCGGGGGTCGTGGAATCCGCCCGCACCCGCACCACGAAGAACAACACCCTCATGAGCTATATCCAGCTCGAGGATGACACCGGCAGCATGGAACTCATGGCCTTCCAGCGGGCGCTGGACAGCGGCGGGGCTTATGTGAAGGAGAACGCTGCCCTGCTCGTCAAGGGGCGCATCTCCGTGCGCGATGAAAAGGAGCCCCAGCTCATGGTGGAGAGCATCCGCCCGCTCGCGGACGTGAACGCCCCGGGGGAGACGCTGCCGCCGCCGAAGGAGCGGAAGCTCTGGGTCAAGCTCAAGAGCGAGGACGACCCTGAGCTTGCGCGCATCAAGCTGATTCTGACCATGTTCCCCGGCAAGCAGCAGATGATCCTCTACTGTGAAAAAGAGAAAAAGCGCATCGGCGCCGCCTGCCTCATCCACGAGGGGCTGGTAGCGGAGCTGGAGGAGAGACTCGGGAAGGAGAACGTGGTGGTGAAATGACGGAGAAAAAACGGGATCTGAACCTCGACCTCATCCGCGCCTCGGCGCTCTTCTTCACAGTGGGGATGCACTTCATGGACAATTCCGGGCTGTACGAACTGGAGATCCGCGGCGCGCTCCCGGTGCTGGCGGCCTGCCTCCGGATGCTCTTCACGGCCTGCGTGCCGATGTTTTTGATGCTCTCCGGCTTTCTCTGCCGCAAGCGCACGCTCTCAAAGCGCTATTATCTGCGCGTCCTGCGCATTCTCGAGACCTACCTCATTGCAAGCGCCCTCTGCCTTCTCTACCGCGCCCTGATCGCGGGGGAGGCTGTGGATCTGCGCACGGTCTTCGGCTCCGTCGTAAACTTTTACGCGAGCGGCTATGCCTGGTATGTGATGATGTATCTCGGCCTCTTCCTTCTGATGCCGTTTCTGAATCTCGCCTTCAACGGCCTGGAGACCCGGCGGCAGCGGCTTGTTTTGATCGGGAGCTTTTTTGTCCTCTCCCACCTGCCGACGCTCTTGAACTTCCGCATCCAGCTTCTGAGCGTCTGGTGGAAGAATCTCTATCCCGTCACGTACTATTTCACAGGCGCGTATCTTGCGGAATACAGGCCGCGGCTCCCGGCGAAAAAGGCGCTGGGGCTGCTCGCGGCGCTTCTGCCTCTCAGCGTTCTGTCTGCCCGCTTTGCCTACGGGGCTTCCGGGGCGCATCTCATCGGCATGACCTATGACCACGGGGCGGTCTATGCCGTGAGCCTTGCGTGCTTTGTCACGCTGTACACGCTCAAAACGGCGCGCCTTCCGGCCCGGCTCGCCGCTTTCATCGGGTGGGTGTCCCGCCTCTCCTTCGGGGCCTACCTCCTGTCCTGGGTGAGCGACGGGCTCCTCTACCCCGTCTTTACCCGCCTTGTCCCGGCGTTTGAGGCTCGCCTGCCCTGGGCGCTGCCCGTTACGGCGCTGAGTCTCGCCATAGCGCTGCCGCTCGCGCAGCTCTCGGAATGGCTGCGCCTGCCGCTGGATAAGCTCGTCCGCCGCGCGCTTGCGGGGACGGAGAGATAAAAAAGCCCCCGGCAGCATGTTTTTGTGTGCTGCCGGGGGTCTGCATCTTGCGCGATCATTCTTCCATGAGCTCTTTCAGGGCGGCGCGTTCGGAAAGGACGGTCTTCAAAAGTCCCTCATAATCGCCGGGGGCCTTGCGGCGCAGAAGCTCCGTGAGCTCCGACACCGGGGCAAACAGCGGCTCCAGCGCGAGATTGCCGAGCGCGCCCTTGAGCGCGTGGGCGGCGTTGAAGGCGCTGTCGACATCACCGGAGCGGATCGCCTCCTCGAGCTTTGCAAAGTTTCCGTCCTCGACCGCCATGCCGATCAGACGCAAATACATCCCCTCGTTCCCGAGACAGCGCTTGAGCCCCTCGTCCGTCTTTGCGCCGTAGGCTTGCAGTTTTTCCATCGTAAGCATAAAAAACTCTCCCTGTAACGATTCGGTTTTACCGGAGAACGCATTCCGCCCGCGGTGTACACCACGCCGGCCTGTGAAACTTGCTCAAAATGACGGCAAGACTGAACACGCAGCTCTCCTTTATTCAGAACGCCGGTATTTTACTACAGCTCCCGGGGATTTGTCTATAATAAAAATGGCACGGGCCAGCTTGCTCTGCGATCCTGTTTTTCAAACACACGTCAACGGGAGCTCTTGTCAAACGACCGCGGAAAAACGGAGATTGCAAAGCGGAAGGGGAGAGCGTATAATACGGGGGCGTAAACTGCAACAGAAACAGAGGAGGTTTTCCCCATGCACTATGAGCATATCAAAACACAGGACCCCGAGGTCTACGGCGCGATGATGCGCGAGCTGGGACGGCAGCGGGATCATATCGAGCTGATCGCCTCGGAGAACTTCGTCTCTCCCGCCGTCATGGAGGCCATGGGGAGCCATCTGACCAATAAATATGCCGAGGGCTATCCCGGCGCCCGCTATTACGGCGGCTGCCAGTATGTGGACGAGGTTGAATCCCTCGCCATCGAGCGGGCCAAAAAACTCTTCGGCGCCGAACATGCCAATGTCCAGCCCCACTCCGGCTCCCAGGCAAACATGGCCGTGTACCTCGCCCTGCTCAAGCCGGGCGACAAGATCATGGGCATGGACTTAAGCCACGGCGGGCACCTGACCCACGGCTCCAAAGCGTCCATCTCCGGCAAGTATTTTAACGCCGTCTTCTACGGCGTGAGCCCCGAGACGGAGAGGATCGACTATGACCTCGTCCTGCGCCGCGCGGAGGAGGAGCGGCCGAAGCTCATCATCGCAGGCGCGAGCGCCTATCCCCGCTTCATCGACTTTGCGCGTATGCGCGAGATCGCGGATGCCGTGGGCGCGTATCTCATGGTGGACATGGCGCACATCGCGGGCCTTGTCGCCGCCGGGGAGCACCCGAGCCCCGTGCCCTACGCCCACGTGGTCACCACCACCACGCACAAGACGCTCCGCGGACCCCGCGGCGCGCTGATCCTGTGCAGGGAGGAGCTCGGGAAAAAGATCGACTCCGCCGTCTTTCCCGGCACCCAGGGCGGCCCCCTCATGCACATCATCGCGGCGAAGGCCGTCTGCTTCCGGGAGGATCTGGGGGCGGAGTTCAAAGCCTGTCAGCATCAGACTGTCCTCAACGCGGCGGCTCTCGCGGCGGAGCTGCAAAAGCACGGCGTACGCCTGGTCTCCGGCGGCACGGACAACCATCTCATGCTCGCCGACGTGATGAGCTGCGGCAAGACCGGGGCAGAGGTGCAGGCGCTGCTCGATCTCGCGAACATCACCGCAAACAAAAACACCATCCCCTTCGACACCATGGGGGTAAAGGCGACCTCCGGTATGCGCTTCGGAAGCCCCGCCGTCACCACCCGCGGCATGAAGGAGCCCGAGATGCGCAAGATCGGCGCCCTGATCGCCCGCCTCATCCGGGAGGGGGAGGCCGCCGTCCCCGCGGTCCGGGAGCAGGTCATCGCCCTCTGCGAGGCGTTCCCGCTCTACCCGGAGATAGGTTGACATAAAAGCATAAACATAAAATCAGAAACATAATCTATGGCGCCTGACAAAAAAGAGCTTCTCGGTATAAACTGCCGAGAAGCTCTTTCTGTGACATTGGGTATAATCTTACTGCGCCTTCTGCAGGGAGTCGATCCTGGTGCTCAGATGATGTACGGCGTCCTTCAGGATCACGATATCGGCTTTCATGGATTCGATCTCCTCGGGTGGCGTGATCCGCTCCAGCAGCGCCTCGTGCCCCTCCGCCAGGATACGCAGCTTCGGGGTGACCTCGGATTCAATGATCGTCATCATATCCGCATGGACTTCCTTCTTCTGCTGGGCAAACATGGCCGTCATGTCCGCGTGCATTTCTTCTTTGTAGTCGGCAAACATGGCCTCGGTGTGCTTGCGCTCTTCGGCCAGGGCGTTGCTGACTATTTGGGTAATGATCCGGATATCGTCTGCGTCCAACATGTCGTCTCACCTCACAGAGGATTCTACCATTCGGGATGCCCCGCTGTCAAGATATCAGTCCAGCTCCACCTCGTAGCCGTGGTTTTTGAGCTCGTCCAGGACGCTCTGCGCGTGGGCCTTGCCGCCGACCTCGCAGGCAATGTGCACCTTGGTCTCGTTGGGGTTTAAGCCCGCGGCCAGCTTGTCATGCTCAATGGTGAGGATGTTCGCCCCGCTGTCGGCGAGGATGCCGAGCACCTGCACAAGGCTGCCGGGCTTGTCCAGAAGACGCGCGGTGAAGCGGATGCGGCGGTGGCGGGCGGCCATGCCCTGCTCGATGATGCTCTGCACAAAGCTCACGTCGATGTTGCCGCCGGAGAGGACGCACACCACGTTCTTGCCCTTCACGTCGATCTTCCCGCTCAAAACCGCCGCCACCGGCGTCGCGCCGGCGGGCTCCACGATCATCTTGCAGCGCTCCATGAGAAGCAGGATCGCGTCGGCGATCTGCGTGTCGGACACGGTCACGACCCCGTCGCAGAAGCTGTTGATGATGCCCACGGTGATGTCGCCGGGACTCTTGACCGCGATACCGTCTGCAATGGTGGAGGCGCTCTGGGTCGTGACAAGGCGCTTTTCCCGGAAGCTCTGGGCGATGGCGTTGGCCCCCTCCGCCTGTACGCCGTAGACCTTCACGCGGGGGTTCACCTGCTTGACCGCGGCGATCACCCCGGCGAGGAGCCCGCCGCCGCCCGCGGGCGTGATGATGATGTCCACCGTCGGCAGATCGCCGAGGATCTCAAGCCCCAGCGTGCCCTGGCCCGCGATGACCTCAAGATCGTTATACGGGTGCAGGAAGGCCGCGCCCTCCTCGCGGCAGATCTCGCAGGCTCTGGCGTAGGCGTCGTCATAGCCCTCGCCCGCGAGCACCACCTTCGCGCCGTAGCCCTCGGTGGCCTGGATCTTGGCGATGGGGGCCGTCTTCGGCATCACGATGGTCGCGGGCACCCCGAAGGCCGAGGCCGCGCAGGCCACGCCCTGGGCGTGGTTTCCGGCGGAGGAGGCAACCACGGGCACCCGCTCGCCCCGCTCGGCCATGGCGGAGAGCTTGTTCGTCGCGCCGCGGATCTTGAAAGAGCCGGTTTTCTGCCGGTTTTCGCACTTGAGATAGATGTTCCCGCCTGTCATGCGGGAGAAGGTGGATGAGAGGTCCAGCTCCGTGTGGTGCAGGGTGGAGCTGAGACGCCGGGACGCCGCCGTAATTTCACTGAGCGCGGGCTGTATGCTTTCCACTGCGATCACTCCTCGTTTCAGTTTTTCGGTTATAAAAACAAAAACAGGACCCTGCGGCCCTGTAATTTAAAAAATAATACTTGACTTTATTATAGCCGCAATGGTAGAATAGCTTGCTATGTTTGTTGGAGGGCGGGCCATACATCCCCACCTTCACGTTATGTCAAGTATAGCATCGCAAGTCCGTGAAATCAACACCGGCGGCGTTTATTCTGACAACAAAGCCGGGCGTTTTCAAAACCGATAAGGAGAGTGCGCCAATGCCAAAAGATGTCATGTACGGCAAGACCCTGCGAAAGAGTTTTGCCCGCACCCAGGAGATTATGGATATGCCGAACCTCCTGGAGATCCAGAAGAGCTCTTACAAGTGGTTCCTGGAGACCGGCCTGCGCGAGGTCTTCCGGGACGTGGACTCCGTCACCGACTATTCCGGCAACCTGGAGCTGAGCTTCATCGACTACTCGATGAACGAGAAGCCCAAGTACTCCGAGGAGGAGTGCAAGGCCCGTGACGCCACATACGCCGCGCCCCTCAAGGTCCGTGTGCGCCTGCGCAACAAGGAGACCGAGGAGATCAAGGAGCAGGAGATCTTCATGGGCGACTTCCCGCTCATGACAGACGGCGGCACCTTTGTCATCAACGGCGCGGAGCGCGTCATCGTCTCGCAGATCGTGCGCTCTCCCGGCGTCTATTTCGACAAGACCGTGGACAAGGCCATGATCGCGACCTACGGCTCCACCGTCATCCCGTACCACGGCGCGTGGCTCGAGTATGAGACGGACGCGAACGACATCTTCTCGGTGCGCATCGACAAAAACCGCAAGCTGCCCATCACCTGGTTCCTCAAGGCCATGGGCCAGTACCGCGCGGAGCTGGATGAGAAGGGCGCCTTCAAACCCGCGTCCTGCGCGACGTGGCTCTCCTGCGTGGCGGACCCCACCGTCGGCGCCACGACGAACGAGCGCATCCGCGAGATCTTCGGCGAGGATGAGCGCATCATCGCGACCCTCGACAAGGACACCACCCAGTCCCGCGACGAGTGCCTGCTGGAGATCTACCGCAAGCTGCGCCCGGGCGATCCCCCCACGGTCGAGTCTGCCGAGACCCTGCTCGAGGGCCTCTTCTTCGACCGCCGCCGCTATGAAATCAGCGACGTGGGCCGTTACAAGTTCAACAAGAAGCTCTCCCTCTTCCCGCGCATCGCGGGCTTTGAGCTGGCTGCGCCTGTCGCCGATCCTCTGACCGGCGAGCTTCTGGCCGAGCCCGGCACCGTCCTCAGCCGCGACAAGGCCCGCGAGATCGCGGACGCCGGCGTGGTGGACGTGCTGCTCAATGTGGACGGCAAGCAGGTGCGCGTGTTCTCCAACGGCATGGTGGACATGGCCCGCTATGTGGACTTTGATCCCAAAGAGCTCGGCATCAAGGAGAAGGTGCGCGGCATCGTCCTCAGACAGCTCATGGAGCAGTACCAGGGCGACGCGCTCAAGACCGCCGTCAAGGAGTATATCGACGTTCTGATCCCGAAGCACATCGTCGTGGACGACATGTTCTCCTCCGTCAACTATCTCAACTGTCTTGCCCACGGCATCGGCGAGGCCGACGATATCGACCACCTGGGCAACCGCCGCGTCAGATGCGTGGGCGAGCTGCTGCAGAACCAGTTCCGCATCGGCTTTTCCCGCATGGAGCGCGTCATCCGTGAGCGCATGACCCTCCAGGATCTCGACATCGTCACGCCCCAGAGCCTTATCAACATCCGCCCGGTCACCGCGGCGATCAAGGAGTTTTTCGGCTCCTCGCCTCTGAGCCAGTTCATGGACCAGACCAACCCTCTCGCGGAGCTGACGCACAAGCGCCGTATGTCCGCCCTGGGCCCCGGCGGTCTCTCCAGAGAGCGCGCGAGCTTTGACGTGCGAGACGTGCACTACAGCCACTACGGCCGCCTCTGCCCCATTGAGACGCCTGAAGGCCCGAACATCGGTCTTATCAACTACCTCGCCTCCTACGCCCGGGCCAATGAGTACGGCTTCCTCGTGGCCCCCTACCGCAAGGTGGAGAAGGGCACCTGCCGCGTGACCGATCAGGTGGACTACATGACCGCCGATCAGGAGGACCAGTACGTCGTCGCCCAGGCGTCCGAGCCTGTGGACGAAAACGGCTGCCTTGTGAACAAGCGCGTCACCTGCCGCCACCGCAACGACACCATCTCCGTCAACCGGGAAGAGGTCGACTACGTGGACATCAGCCCCAAGATGATGATCTCCATCGCGACGGCCATGATCCCCTTCCTCGAAAATGACGACGCGAACCGCGCCCTGATGGGCGCGAACATGCAGCGCCAGGCCGTGCCACTCATGACCACCCAGGCGCCCATCGTCGCCACCGGCATCGAGCATAAGTGCGCCGTCGACTCCGGCGTCTGCGTCCTCGCGGAGGGGGGCGGCACCGTCACCAAGGTCGACGCCTGCAGCATCTCCGTCCGCTATGACGCGGGGGAGACAAAGGATTACAAGCTCATCAAGTTTGCCCGCTCCAACCAGGGCACCTGCATCAACCAGCGTCCCATCGTGAACGCCGGCGACCGCGTGGAGAAGGGCGACATCCTCGCTGACGGTCCCAGCACCTCCAACGGCGAGATCGCCCTCGGCAAGAACATCCTGGTCGGCTACATGAACTGGGAAGGCTACAACTACGAGGACGCGATCCTCTTGAACGAGCGCCTTGTGATGGAGGACGTGTTCACCTCCCTGCACGTGGAGGAGTACGAGTGCGACTCCCGCGACACCAAGCTCGGGCCCGAGGAGATCACCCGCGATATCCCCGGCGTCGGCGACGACGCTTTGAAGTACCTCGACGAGCGCGGCATCATCATGGTCGGCGCCGAGGTCACCGCCGGCGACATCCTCGTCGGCAAGGTCACCCCGAAGGGCGAGACCGATCTCACCGCGGAGGAGCGTCTGCTGCGCGCCATCTTCGGCGAGAAGGCGAGAGAAGTGCGCGACACCTCGCTGAAGGTCCCCCACGGCGAGAGCGGCATCATCGTCGATGTCAAGGTCTTCACCCGTGAAAACGGCGATGAGATGAACCCCGGCGTAAACCAGGTCGTGCGCGTCTATATCGCCCAGAAGAGAAAGATCTCCGTCGGCGACAAGATGGCCGGCCGCCACGGCAACAAGGGCGTCGTGTCCCGCATCCTGCCGCGTGAGGATATGCCCTACCTGCCCGACGGCACCCCGCTCGACATCGTGCTGAACCCCCTGGGCGTGCCTTCCCGTATGAACATCGGGCAGGTGCTGGAGGTCCACCTCGGCTACGCGGCCCAGGCCCTCGGCTGGAAGGTCGCAACGCCCACCTTCAACGGCGCGAACGAGTCCACCATCCGCGAGACCCTGCGCCAGGCCGGCCTGCGCGAGGACGGCAAGAGCGTCATGTACGACGGCCGCACCGGCGAGAAGTTTGACAACGACGTCACCGTCGGCTGGGTCTACTTCCTCAAGCTCCACCATCTGGTGGACGATAAGATCCACGCCCGCTCCACCGGCCCCTACAGCCTCGTCACCCAGCAGCCTCTGGGCGGCAAGGCCCAGTTCGGCGGCCAGCGCTTCGGCGAGATGGAGGTCTGGGCCATGGAAGCCTACGGCGCGGCCTACACCCTGCAGGAGATCCTGACGGTCAAGTCCGACGACGTGACCGGCCGTGTCAAGACCTACGAGGCCATCGTCAAGGGCAACGATATCCCGACGCCCGGCGTGCCCGAGTCCTTCAAGGTCCTGGTCAAGGAGCTCCAGTCCCTCTGCCTCGACGTGCGCGTCCTGGACGAGCAGGGCAACGAGATCGAGCTCAAGGACGAGGATGAGGACGACTTCATCCCCGAGCTCAAGGATGAGCTGTACGCGGCCGACGATGAGGAGCTTGCGGACAGCGGCTTCTCCATTGAGAACGTGCCCGAGGAGGAGTTCGGCGCGGATTTCGGTGCCGATGACTATAGTGAGGAGGATGAGTAATGAGCTATACACCCTTTGATGCGATCCAGATCGGCATCGCCTCCCCTGAAATGATCCTGAGCTGGTCCTACGGCGAGGTCAAAAAGCCGGAGACCATCAACTACCGCACCCTCAAGCCCGAGCGCGACGGCCTGTTCTGCGAGCGCATCTTCGGACCGACCAAGGACTGGGAGTGCCACTGCGGTAAATATAAGAAGATCCGCTACAAGGGCAAGATCTGCGACCGCTGCGGCGTCGAGGTCACGAAGAGCAAGGTCAGACGCGAGCGCATGGGCCATATCGAGCTCGCCGCCCCCGTCTCCCACATCTGGTACTTCAAGGGCATCCCGAGCCGCATGGGTCTCATGCTGGACCTGACCCCGCGTATGCTGGAGAAGGTTCTGTACTTTGCAAACTATATCGTCATCGACCCCGGCTTCTCCCCGCTGCAGAAGGGGCAGATCCTCACGGAGCGCGAGTACCGCGAGATGCGCGAGAAGTACGAGGACGATTTCAAGGCCGGCATCGGCGCCGAGGCTATTAAAGAGCTTCTGAGCCAGATCGACTGCGACAAGCTCGCCGCGGAGCTGCGCGAGGAGCTCAAGACCGCCGGCGGCCAGAAGAAGGCCAAGGTCGTCAAGCGTCTCGAGGTGGTCGAAGCCTTCCGGCAGAGCGGCAACCGCCCCGAGTGGATGGTCATCGACATCCTGCCGGTCATCCCGCCCGAGATCCGCCCCATGGTCCAGCTCGACGGCGGCCGCTTCGCCACCTCCGACCTGAACGATCTCTACCGCCGCGTCATCAACCGCAACAACCGTCTCAAGAGACTCCAGCAGCTCAACGCGCCCGACATCATCGTGAGAAACGAAAAGCGTATGCTGCAGGAGGCTGTGGACGCCCTCATCGACAACGGCCGCCGCGGCCGTGCCGTCACCGGCGCAAACTCCCGCGCCCTCAAATCCCTCAGCGATATGCTTAAGGGCAAGCAGGGCCGCTTCCGCCAGAACCTGCTCGGCAAGCGCGTCGACTACTCCGGCCGTTCCGTTATCGTGGTCGGTCCGGATCTCAAGATCTACCAGTGCGGCGTGCCGAAGGAGATGGCCATCGAGCTCTTCCGCCCCTTCGTTATGAAGAAGCTCGTGGAGGACGGCGTTGCCAACAATATTAAATCCGCCAAGAAGATGGTCGACAAGCAGCGCACCGAGGTCTGGGACGCGCTCGAGGACGTCATCAAGGAGCATCCCGTGCTCCTCAACCGCGCGCCCACCCTGCACAGGCTCGGCATCCAGGCGTTTGAGCCGATCCTGGTCGAGGGCCGCGCCCTCCGCCTGCACCCGCTGGTCTGCACGGCCTACAACGCGGACTTTGACGGCGACCAGATGGCCATTCACGTCCCCCTCTCAGCCGAGGCTCAGGCCGAGGCGAGAATCCTCATGCTCTCCGCCAACAACCTCCTGCGCCCGCAGGACGGACACCCGGTCACGGTCCCGACCCAGGACATGATCCTCGGCTCCTATTACCTCACCATGATGCGCATCGACGCCGCCGAAAAAGGCACCGAGCGTATGCTGGTGGACGATCCGGGCGACAGCGAGCTCGAGCGCGGCAGCATCGTCTCCGGCGATGAGATCTACCACACGAACCTCGCCCTCGCCGCCGCGGGGAAGAAGCAGATCACCTATAAGCCCACCCTCATCTATCGCGACTCGAACGAGGCGATCATGGCCTATAACGAGGGCGACGTGGGCCTGCACGCCCCCATCCGCCTGCGCGTCACGAAGACCGTGGACGGCGTGGAGACCAAGAAGATCATCGTCACCACCGTCGGCCGCATCATCTTCAATGAGCCCATCCCCCAGGATCTCGGCTATGTGGACCGCAGCGATCCCGAGCACTCCTTTGACCATGAGATCAGCTTCCAGGTTGGCAAGAAGCAGCTCGGCGACATCATCGACCGCTGCATCCAGAAGTACGGCTTCACCATCTCGGCCGAGGTGCTCGACTCCATCAAGGCCCTGGGCTACAAGTACTCCACCAAGGGCGCCATCACCATTTCCGTCGCGGATATGACGGTCCCCTCCGCCAAGTACGAGCTCATCCACGCCACCGAGGACGAGGTCGTCAAGATCGAGCGCCAGTATAAGCGCGGCTTCATCACCGATGACGAGCGCTACCGCCTCGTCGTCTCCGAATGGGAGAAGACCACCAAGGACGTCACGGACGCGCTCTCCAGCGCCCTCGACGAGTATAACCCCATCTACATGATGGCAAACTCCGGCGCCCGCGGCTCCATGAACCAGATCCGTCAGCTTGCCGGTATGCGCGGCCTGATGGCCAACACCTCCGGCAAGACCATCGAAATCCCCATCAAGTCCAACTTCCGCGAGGGCCTCTCCGTTCTGGAATACTTCATCTCCACGAGAGGCGCCCGTAAGGGCATGGCCGATACCGCCCTGCGTACCGCAGACTCCGGTTACCTGACCCGCCGTATGGTCGACGTGTGCCAGGAGGTCATCATCCGCGAGGAGGACTGCGGCACGACCGAGGGCGTCTGGGCCGGCGCCGTGTACGACCGCGGCCAGGAGGTCGAGTCCTTCGGCACCAGCATTCACGGCCGCTTCCCGGCCCTGCCCATCACCGATCCCGAGACGGGCGAGCTGCTCTTCAACACCGACCACATGCTCATGCCCGAGGATGCCAAGGTCCTCGAGGCCCACAACATCCACAAAGCCTATATCCGCTCCGTCCTGACCTGTGAGGCGGGCTGCGGCGTATGCGCCAAGTGCTATGGCATCAACCTCGCCATCGGCCGCCCCGTCAACGCGGGCGAGGCTGTCGGCGTTATCGCCGCCCAGTCCATCGGCGAGCCGGGCACCCAGCTCACCATGCGTACCTTCCACACCGGCGGCGTCGCGGGCGACGATATCACCCAGGGTCTTCCCCGTGTCGAGGAGCTTTTCGAGGCCCGCAAGCCCAAGAAAATGGCGATCCTGGCCGAGATCTCCGGCACCGTCTCCATCGAGGAGGCCAAGAAGGGCGTCATGTACTCCATCACCATTACGAACGAGGCCGAGGGCGCGACCATGGTCTACACCGTGCCGCACTCCGCGGGCATCCTCGTCCACAACGGCGACCATGTTGACAAGGGTCAGGAGCTCACCTCCGGCGCGCTCAACCCGCACGATGTCCTCCGCATCCGCGGCATCAACGACGATGAGTTCGGCCGCCAGGGCGTGCGCAGCTATATCACGAGCGAGGTCCAGAAGGTGTACCGTCAGCAGGGCGTCGATATCAACGACAAGCATATCGAGGTTATCGTCCGCCAGATGATGCGCAAGGTGCGCGTGGAGGAGTCGGGCAGCACGGATCTCCTCTCCGGCGCCACCGTGGACATCTCCGTCTTCAAGGCTGCGAACAAAGAGATTGACGAGCGCATCGCGGCAGGGGAGCAGGGGCTCCAGCACGCGACCTGCACCCAGCTTCTCATGGGCATCACGAAGGCGTCGCTCGCCACGGATTCCTGGATGTCCGCCGCGTCCTTCCAGGAGACCACCAAGGTCCTCACCGACGCCGCCATCAAGGGCAAGGTGGACCATCTCGTGGGTCTCAAGGAGAACGTCATCATCGGCAAGCTCATCCCCGCCGGCACCGGCCTCGCTGTCTACCGCGACTTCAAGGAGAAGACGGACGAGACCATCGCCACCGAGCCCGAGGAGTATGTCGACCTCACCGCTCTCGTCAACAAAACCAACGCGATCTGAGCAAATATTTCATACGGGGCTGCTTCGGCGGCCCCTTGTTTTATAAAAAATTTTTCTGTTGAATTCACAAAAATTCTTGACTGCGTTTGTGAAATATGCTAATATCTAAAATTGCGTGGGTGAAGGAAAAATGCGCACAAATGGGCCGGAAAAGTCCGCGAATAGCGGGAAAATGTCCGCCCACAGCGCACAGTCACCCCCGACAACGAAAGAAAGGAGAAAACAATGCCTACTTTTAACCAGCTGGTGAGAAAAGGCAGAGAGAAGGTCACCTACAAGTCCGCCTCCCCTGCAATGCAGAAGGGTCTGAACACCCTCAAGAATAAGGAGACAGACCTGAGCGCTCCTCAGAAGAGAGGCGTCTGCACCGCGGTGCGTACCTCCACCCCCAAGAAGCCGAACTCCGCTCTGCGTAAGATCGCCCGTGTCCGCCTGACCAATGGCTATGAGGTCACCGCCTACATCCCCGGCATTGGCCACAACCTGCAGGAGCACTCCGTGGTCATGATCCGCGGCGGCCGTGTCAAGGACCTGCCCGGTGTGCGTTACCACATCATCCGCGGCACGCTCGACGCCCAGGGCGTCAACGGCCGTATGCAGGGCCGCTCCAAGTACGGCGCGAAGAGACCGAAGGCTGCGAAGAAAAAGTAATTCCGTACTTCAGCGGCAATCTGCCCTGTCGTTTATCGTATTATAGGCTTGTTTTCTTTCACCTATGGATAAACCTCGGGGCGCAACGGATACCCGTGTGTATTCGAGTACCTGTGATTCCATTTTTTAATGAAGGAGGGAAGCAACGTGCCCAGAAGAGGTAATGTTCCCAAAAGAGAAATTTTGCCTGATCCTGTTTATAACAGCGTTCTGGTGACCAAGCTCATCAACGGTGTTATGCTCGACGGCAAGAAGGGTGTTGCGCAGAAGGTCGTGTACGACGCTTTTGACATCATCAAAGACAAGACCGGCAAGGAGCCCCTTGACGCCTTCGCAGAGGCCATGAACAACATCATGCCCGCTCTCGAGGTCAAGGCACGCCGTGTCGGCGGCGCAACCTATCAGGTTCCTATCGAGGTTCGCCCGGCCCGTCGTCAGACGCTGGCCCTGCGCTGGCTCGTCGACTACAGCCGCAAGCGCAGCGAGAAGACCATGAAGGAGCGCCTCGCAGGCGAGATCATGGACGCCTGCAACAACCTCGGCAACTCTGTCAAGAAGCGCGAGGATATGCACAAGAACGCCGAAGCCAACAAGGCTTTCGCGCATTTCAGATGGTAATCATCTGTTCAGGAGTTTTTCATGCCCAGACAGTATTCACTTGAAAGAACGAGAAATATCGGCATCATGGCTCACATCGATGCGGGAAAGACTACGACGACTGAGCGTATCCTTTTCTACACCGGCGTAAATTACAAGCTGGGTGAGACCCATGAGGGCACCGCAACCATGGACTGGATGGAGCAGGAGCAGGAGCGCGGCATGGAGCGCGGCATCACCATCACCTCCGCCGCCACCACCTGCCACTGGCGGGACACCCGCATCAACATCATCGACACCCCGGGTCACGTGGACTTCACCGCGGAGGTTGAGCGCTCCCTTCGAGTGCTGGACGGCTGCGTCACGGTCCTGTGCGCCAAGGGCGGCGTTGAGCCCCAGTCCGAAACAGTCTGGAGACAGGCCGACCACTACCACGTGCCGCGCATGATCTACGTCAACAAGATGGACATCACCGGCGCGGATTTCTACCGGGTGCTCGGCATGGTCCATGACCGCTTGAAGTGCAATGCCGTGCCTATCCAGCTCCCCATCGGGAGCGAGGACAGCTTTGAGGGTATTATCGATCTTGTGGATATGAACGCCAGAGTCTATTACGACGATCTCGGCAAAGACATGCGCACAGAGCCTATCCCCGAGGATATGCGTGCGCTCGCCGAGGAGTACCGTGATAAGCTGCTGGAGGCAGTCTCCGACTTCGACGAAGAGATCATGGAGCTCTATCTCGACGGCGAAGAGGTCCCCGCGGACAAGATCCGCGCGGCCATCCGGAAGGCCACCTGTGCGGTGGAGATGGTCCCCGTCACCTGCGGCACTTCCTACAAGAACAAAGGCGTCCAGAAGCTCCTGGATGCGATCGTGGATTACATGCCCTCGCCGCTGGATGTACCGGCCATCGAAGGCGTGAACCCCAAGACTGATGAGAAAGAGATCCGCCATCCCGATGACGAGGGTCCCTTCTCCGCCCTGGCCTTCAAGATCATGTCCGATCCCTATGTCGGCAAGCTCAGCTTCTTCCGGGTCTATTCCGGCACGCTCGAGACCGGCAAGACGGTCATGAACAGCACCAAGGGTCAGCGCGAGCGCCTTGGACGCATCCTTCTCATGCACGCCAACCACAGAGAAGATCTTCCCCAGATCTATACCGGCGACATCGCCGCCGCCGTGGGTCTCAAAAATACGACCACCGGCGACACCCTCTGTGATGAAAAGCATCCCATCATCCTTGAGTCCATGGAGTTCCCCGACCCCGTCATCCGTGTGGCGATCGAGCCGAAGACGAAGGCGGGCCAGGAGAAGATGGCAATCGCCCTGCAGAAGCTGGCGGAGGAGGACCCGACCTTCAAAACCTATACGGATGAAGAGACGGGCCAGACCATCATCGCCGGCATGGGCGAGCTGCATCTGGAGATCATCGTGGACAGGCTCCTGCGCGAGTTCAAGGTGGAAGCCAACGTCGGCAAGCCGCAGGTTTCCTACAAGGAGACCGTGAAGAAGGCCGTCACGGTGGACACCCGCTACGCGCGTCAGACGGGCGGCAAGGGACAGTTCGCGCACGTCAAGCTGATGATCGAACCGAACGAGTCCGGCAAGGGCTACGAGTTCATCAACAAGGTCACCGGCGGCGCGATCCCCAAGGAATTCATCCCCTGCGTCGATCAGGGCATCCAGGGCGCCATGCTCTCCGGTGTCCTCGCCGGCTACCAGGTCGTGGACGTCAAAGCGACGCTGCTCGACGGGTCCTTCCATGAGGTCGACTCCTCGGAGCTGGCCTTCAAGATCTGCGGCAGCATGGCCTTCAAGGAGGCCTGCGAAAAGGCGAATCCCACCCTGCTTGAGCCGATCATGAAGGTCGTCGTCACCGCGCCCGAGGAATACATGGGCGACGTGATGGGCGATATCAACGCACGGCGCGGTCAGATCCTCGGCTCCGACATCCGCAACGGCGCGGCGATCATTGAGTGCAATGTCCCGCTCTCCACGATGTTCGGCTACGCCACCGATCTTCGCAGCAAGACCCAGGGCAGGGCCACCTACAGCATGGAGCCCAGC
Source organism: Oscillospiraceae bacterium (assembly GCA_902793285.1). Taxonomy (GTDB): domain Bacteria; phylum Bacillota; class Clostridia; order Oscillospirales; family Oscillospiraceae; genus Limivicinus. Next base: position 861 of record CADBCV010000021.1, on the reverse strand, counting down.
CACTTCGTCGAGCTGCCCAAGAATCTGCAGGAGTCCCTTGTGAACAGCCACACGGGCTCTGGATACGGTAAGATGTAGGAAATTTTATAATCTATTTTAGGAGGATATCACAATGGCAAAACAGATGTTCAACAGAACCAAGCCCCATGTCAACATCGGCACCATCGGTCATATCGACCATGGCAAGACCACCCTCACTGCTGCCATCACCAAGTACCTCGCCCTGCAGGGCAAGCTGCCCGGGCCACGCCGACTATATCAAGAACATGATCACCGGCGCTGCTCAGATGGACGGCGCGATCCTCGTTATCGCCGCTTCCGACGGCCCCATGGCCCAGACCCGCGAGCACCTGCTGCTGGCCCGTCAGGTGAACGTTCCTTCCGTTCTGGTCTTCCTGAACAAGTGCGACCAGGTCGACGACGAGGAGCTGCTCGAGCTCGTTGAGATGGAAGTCCGCGAGCTGCTCGACTTCTATGGCTTCCCCGGCGACGACACCCCCATCATCCGCGGCTCCGCTCTGAACGCCCTGGTCTCCGAGTCCACCGATCCCAACGCCCCCGAGTACGCCTGCATCAAGGAGCTCATGGACGCTGTCGATACCTGGATTCCCACTCCCGACCGCAAGGCCGACCAGCCCTTCCTTATGCCCATCGAGGACGTCTTCACCATCTCCGGCCGCGGCACTGTTGTCACCGGTCGTGTTGAGCGTGGCCGCGTCAAGGTCGGCGACAAGGTCGAGATCGTTGGTCTGAAGGACGAGTCCACCGAGACCACCGTTACCGGCACCGAGATGTTCCACAAGACCCTCGAGTACGCCGAGGCCGGCGACAACGTGGGCTGCCTGCTCCGCGGCATCGACA
>CADBCV010000020.1 GCA_902793285.1 Oscillospiraceae bacterium | reverse complement strand
CTCCACCGGCGCTGCCAAGGCTGTCGGCAAGGTCATCCCCGAGCTCAACGGCAAGCTCACCGGTATGTCCATGCGTATCCCCGCTCCGGACGTGTCCGTCGTCGACGTGACCTTCCGTCTCGAGAAGGCTGCCACCTATGAGGAAATCTGCGCTGCCATGAAAGCCGCCTCCGAAGGCCCCATGAAGGGCGTTCTGGAGTATGTTGACGACGACGTCGTCTCCTCCGACTTCCGCACCGACGCGCACACCTCCATCTTCGACGCCCGTGCCGGCATCGCCCTCAACGGCAACTTCGTCAAGCTCGTCGCCTGGTACGACAACGAGTGGGGCTTCTCCAACAAGATGATCGACCTCACCCGCCACATCGACAAGGTCCGCAAGGCCTGAGTTGTACGGTAATTGAACATCAAGAGCTCCCGAAGGGTCCGCCCTTCGGGAGCTTTTTGTATTCTTGCATTTTCGCTTGCTCTTGCCGCCGTAATGCGGTAAAATGATAAGCAGAAAAGCAAACACGGAGATGTAAGGAGGGAAATACTGTGGTCTATCCATTTATGACACTGGATGACGGAACGGAGATCGTCCATTCCGAGATGAAGGAGGACGGCTCTGTAAAAGTTTTTATTGAAAAGCCTGTCACGCTTGGCTTTCATTCTGTTGAATGCTGGCTTCCTCGATACGAGTGGAAAAATAACAACGGCTTCTCCGACGAAGAGCTCGCTTTTTTTGATGAGTTTGTCCACTCTCTGGCGCATATAATCATAGAAATGGCGCAAAAGGGAGGCTTCGACAATGCCTCAGATTTTTAAGGTATCCGGATATCTTGTCTTCCTTTGGACACAGGAAGGAGACCCGCTTGAACCGATTCATTTTCACATTACAGACGGTGTACCGTCTGCCAATAGCACGAAGGTCTGGCTGACCTCAAGCGGTCATTGCCTTCTCTGCCATAACAAATCCAGAATTCCGGAAGAAAAGCTCCGCAGAATCATGATGATTGCAGAAGCCCGGCATAAGACAATTGAGGAAAAATGGTCAGCATATTTTGGAAACATCAGCTACTACGTGTGACAACGAGTGGGGCTTCTCCAACAAGATGATCGACCTCACCCGAGCCATCGACAAGGTCCGCAAGGCCTGAGCTGTACGGTAATTGAATCAAAAAAGCCGAAAGGTTCGCCTTTCGGGATTTTTTGTGCCAAAACAAATCCCCCAAAGGTTTTCCATACTTTTCTTGATGTGAAAGGAATACCTTAGGGGGATTTACTTCGCGGAGCAATATAGAATGTGCACTTTCAATAGAAAATAAGTAGAATTTCAGGTCAAATAGAGAATTGCGACTACTAGTATAATATGGTATCATTTATTAAAATAATTCCATGGAAATCGCAAATGATTTACAAGGGAGGAAGAACCATGAAGAACATCTTGAGAACGGCTTTGTTCCTGCTTCTCTGCCTGACGCTGTATCTCTGCCTCGTCCCGGTGGCACATGCGGAGGATGTCGCTTCCGGCGAATGGGGAAGCTTGAGCTGGACGCTGGACGATAACGACCTCCTCACAATCTCCGGCGAGGGAGAGATGAAGAATTTTTCCTACAATTCCACAGATGCTTGGCATAATTATAAGGACCAGATCGTTAAAGTTGAAATAACATCTGGCGTGGAAAGTATCGGTAACTGCGCATTTTCTGGCTGTATCAGACTTACTAATATTACGATTCCAGAGAGTGTTATGGGAATCGGCTCCAGTGCATTTGAAGAGTGTTGGAAACTAAAGAACGTGACGATTCCAGAAGGTGTAACAAGCATCAAAAGTCGTACTTTTGATGGATGCAGTAGTCTCACTACTGTAACAATCCCACCAAGTGTGACATTAATTGGAGATGAAGCTTTTGAGGCTTGCGAAAAGCTGGATAATGTGATCATTCCAGAAGAAGTAACGAATATTGGAGAGCGTGCTTTTTGGGCCTGTAATAGTCTAACAAGTATAGTAATTCCAGAAAGTGTTATCAACATTGGGAACATCGCTTTCTTAAACTGTTTGAGCTTGACTGGCATCTGGGTATCGCAAAACAACGCAGTTTATAGTAGTGATGTGCACGGCGTGCTCTTTGATAAAGATAAAACAAATTTGATTCAAGCTCCTTGCATGTTGAGTGATACATATATTATTCCTTCGAGTGTATCTCAGATTTATAAAAATGCCTTCTCCTTTTGCGATAGATTAACAGCCTTGGTAATTCCAGATAATGTTATTAGTATTGGCGATTATGCCTTCTTTGGGTGTAGAAGCTTAACAAGTGTGACAATTCCAAATAGTTTAACAGCAATTAATCCAGGAACTTTCTACGCTTGTGAACGCTTAACAAAAATAGTGATTCCTGAAAGTGTGACAAGTATTGGGGATGAAGCTTTCCGCGGCTGTGATAGTTTGACGAACGTAGCACTTCCTCAAAGTGTATCTTCTGTTGGTAAAAATGCTTTCACTTACTGCCACAATTTGAATAATGTGACAGTACCAGGAAATATAACGGTCATAGCTGACAATGCGTTCTCTTATTGTTCTGGCCTTATATCCGTAACAATCCAAGAGGGCGTGAAAACCATAGGATATGGTGTTTTTAGAAATTGTAGTAAGTTGACAAGCGTAGTAATCCCGGAAAGCATGAAATACATTGATCCCGAAGCTTTTAAGTCCTGCACTAATCTGAAAGACATCTACTACACAGGAACAAAGGCGCAGTGGGAGGCCATTGACATTGATGATTACAACGAGCCTCTGCACAACGCCACGATCCATTATATAGACCTCAGTCTCCCCGCGTCCCTCACCGCGATTGAGTCCGAGGCCTTCGCTGGCGGCGGATTCTCGTCCGTGCGCATACCGGCGGGTGTCACCTTCATAGCCGACGATGCCTTTGGAAACAGGACGAACCTCACGATCATCAGCGTTCCTGGCAGCACGGCAGAGACCTTTGCAACAGCCCACGGCTTCACCTTTGTACCTGCGCCATAATAATAGCATAATACAAGAAGGAATCCGATTCGTCGGGCTCCTTCGCATTATATCAACTCCGCATGTCCTTCAATAGCCTTCTCTATCCGCTGTGGCTCAATGCCGATGTATCTTTGTGTGACCGCCGCGCTACTGTGCTGTAAAAGCCGCTGGATCAGGGCAATGTCATAGCCGTTCTTCTTGTATATCTCTGTGGCGTACCATTTCCGAAAGCTGTGGGTGCTGATGCCTTCATAGCCCAGGTAATCACAGACAAGGGCAAGCTGCTTTTGTACGGTGCGCGTTGTCAGGGGAAACATCAGCTCATTGCGGCCTATGCCATTGTAATATGCTAATAGGCCGAAAACCCGTGCCGCCCTCCTTCGTCAATTCCGTCCGCAGGGCGCAGACCGTAGACAAATTGAATCAAAAAGGGACTGTGAAAATAGTCCCTCCGGCACCGTAGGGGCGGCTATCAGCCGCCCGCGCGGTACGAAAGAAAACATGATAAAATGATGGGCGAATTCGTATTTTTCACGAATTCGCCCAAATCATCTATAAACGAAGCTGTTTCCTGCGCGGGCGGCTGATAGCCGCCCCTACTTCTAAGCGGCAAGCCGCAAAGAATCTCTAATGTTCGCGCAAGCGAAGGATCCCCCGCTTGTCTACGGGATTCTTCGTCGCTTCGCTCCTCAGAATGACATGAAGTTTTAGTTGATAACATCCAGTAGGGGCGACCCTTGCGGTCGCCCGCGACTAAGGCGAGTTTTCGGGATGTTTGTATGTATGCGGTTATTGCTTTCACGCGCGCAGGGACTGCTTGTAGAAGCGCTTGTCCTCGTACATGAGCTCGTCCGCGCGCTGGAGGACCTGTTCGGCGTTCTCGTCGGCGTCGGCGGCGAATTCCGCCATGCCCTTGGAGATGCTGACCCGCTCCCAGGGCTCCCGCGCGGTCTCGTTGACCTCTTCGGCGGTGCGGTCAAAGACGCAGAGCAGGTCATAGCGGTTCTGGTAATCGCCGCGCTGGAGGATCACGCCGAACTCGTCCCCGCCGAGACGGAAGACCGGGCTGTGCTTGAAGGTGCGGCAGATGGCCCGGCAGGCGTTCTGGAGGTACACATCGCCCCGGGAGTGGCCGAACTCATCGTTGATCTGCTTGAGGTTGTTGCAGTCGAGAATGATGATGGCAAACTCGATGCCGCTCTTCCCCTGGCGCAGGCGGATCTCGTCATTGAGGCGCGCGAGGGAGATGCTGAAGGCGCCCTTGTTGCGCACGCCGGTCATGGCGTCGGTATAGGCGCGGCTGTTGAGGTCGCTGATATAGAGCTTCAGATGGTCGCGGAGCTGGCGGAAGGCGGCGGTCAGTGTGCCGACCTCATCCTCCCTGTCGTAGCCGAGCTCCACCTCATAATCCCCGGCCATGAGCCTGCGGGAGGCCTTGGTGAGCTCCTGCAGGGGCCTTGTGATCGCGTCCATGGCGAGGAGCGTCACGACGACAAACACCGCGAGGATCACGAATGTGACGCCGAGCAGCACCGCCATCATGTGCCGCTGCGAGGCGGTGATCTCCGACACCGGGGCGGTAACGGCGACCTTGATGCCGTTATTGAGTGTGGAGAAGGCGAGCTGCCGCCGCTCCCCGCCAAGCCGGTAGCGGAGCATGGCTCTGCCGCTGTTTCTGTGGCGGAAGATCTCGTCGTTGAGATTGAGACCCACCTGGTTTGGGACTTCGCCGGGGGCGAGAGTCGGATGGTACAGGGCGCGCCCGTCCTTGTCCATCAGGAAGACGAAGCCCGTGTCATAGACCTTGAGGGAGCTGATTTGCTCGATAAGCGTATCAAAGGGGATATCCATGCCGAGAACGCCCACCAGAAAACCGCTCTTGTAAATCGGGGCCACATAGGATATGATCCAGAGCTCGTCAAGATAGAGGGCCTTATAGGGGCCGACCCAAACGGCGCGCCCCGCCTTCAAAGGGGAATAATACCAGAGGGTGTGGTCCGTGTCGTTGATGTCCAGATCGTTCGAGTTCAGATCCGGCTGGCGGGTAAAGCTCTCCTGTCCATATCTGGACCAGAAGAAGCCGTGCACATCGCTCCCCAGGTCCGCGTTGACGCAGTAGTAATAGGTGATGATGCCGCTTGTCTCGTCAGCGATGTTGGAGAAGGCGTGTTCAATCTCATCGCAGTGGCTGCGCAGAATGGCGTCCAGCCTTGCCTTCGCTTCGGGGGAGTCGTCCCCCAGAAGGGACGCGTTCAGCTCCTCAAGCGTGTCGCCCGCGACATGCACGCTCATCTTCACGCTCTGCTCGATACTGTCGAGATACGCGTCCAGCAGAAGCTGCATGTTCTCGCTGATGAGCTCCATTTTCTCCACCGAGGTCCGGTCGCTCTCACGGCCGATTGTGGCAACGCCGATCACACCCAGCACAAAAAGGCTGGTCAGAATCGCGGCAATGGTCACAGCCGTAATTTTTAAGCGGATCGAATGCATGGCTTTCCTCCGGCGATAAAACGCGGGTGTGACCGCGGTTTTGCTTAAACTTCATCAATTTATTATTATAAACAAGTCCCCGGCGTTTTTCAACTAAATTTTGGAATCTTTCCTGTTTGCCGCGCAAAAAAAACGGAGGGCGAAGCCTGACGCGCTCCATCCTCCGCTTTTCGGGCTTACACCGTGGCGTAGCCCATGGGGTTTTTGGACTGCCAGGCCCAGGTGTCGCGGCACATGTCGTCCAGATTGTACTGCGCCTTCCAGCCGAGAAGCTCGGCGCTCTTGTCGGGGCTGGAGTAGACCGTGGCGAGATCGCCGGGGCGGCGGTCCACGATCTCATAGGGGATCTTCACGCCGGTGACGCGCTCGAAGGCGTGCACCATGTCCAGCACGCTGTAGCCCGTGCCGGTGCCGAGATTGAAGACGTTCTCGCCCCGGTGCTTCATCATGTACTTGATGGCACAGACGTGGCCGCGGGCGAGATCCACCACATGGATGTAGTCGCGCACGCCGGTGCCGTCGTGGGTGTTGTAATCGTCGCCGTAGACGCTCAGATGGTCGCGGCGGCCCACGGCGACCTGGGCGATGAAGGGCATGAGGTTATTCGGGATGCCGCGCGGGTCCTCCCCGATGAGGCCGCTCGCGTGTGCGCCGATGGGGTTAAAATAGCGCAGGAGGGAGACGGAGAAATCGTCCACGGCCTTCGCGGTATCGCGCAGGATCTGCTCGGACATGTACTTGGTCCAGCCGTAGGGGTTTGTGCACATGCCGGTTTTGGAGGTCTCCTTGAGGGGCATGTCGTTGTCGCCGGAGTAGACCGTGGCGGAGGAGGAGAAGACAATGTCCTTCACGCCGTGGTCCTTCATCGCGCGGCAGAGCTGCACGGTGGAGTTGAGGTTGTTGTCGTAATATTCAAGCGGCATGGCCACGGACTCGCCCACGGCCTTGAGGCCCGCGAAGTGGATGACGCAGCCGATGTCATGCTTTTCAAAAATACGGTCGAGCGCGGCGCGGTCGCGCACGTCGATCTCATAGAAGGCGAGGTCCTTTCCGCAGATCTGCTCCACGCGCTCGAGCGATTTGGCGCTGGAGTTGACAAGGTTGTCCGCCACGACGACGCCGTAGCCGCGGTTGAGAAGCTCCACGCAGGTGTGGCTGCCGATATACCCGGCCCCGCCGGTAACCAGTACGTTCATGATGATGTTTCTCCTTTATGTAGGTTGTTATAATGATTCAGTCCAGCAGCGTCTCGGGGTAGACGCCCTTTTCGCGCATGGCCTTCACAGCGGCGCTCACGCTCTGCATGTCCTCCTTGTAGGTCATGCCGTACCACTGCTCATGGCAGGGCAGGACCTTCACGACGGCGCTGCCGTCCTGGATACAGGCGTTTGCCACAAAGGGCAGGAAGTATTCCGCCTTCAGGGGGTTCCTGGGGAGGTTTTCATCCAGCCACGCCGGGAAGCGCCTGCAGAGCTCGTCCAGCATGGAGCGCCCGAAGGCCCAGCAGTTCATGGAGACCTGCGTATCGCCGGGGAGATCGACCCAGTGTTCCCCATCCTCGGTGTAGGCCGCGTCGTCCCCGCGCTTTTCGATGTGCACGCGCTCCACCACGTCGGTGAGGCAGCCATCCTCCACCCGGCAGACGCCGCGGGAGACATAGCCGTTTTCCGTGACCGTGTTGCGAAGCTGATAGGCGACCATGGCGTGCTCGTTCTCGGGCCTCTCGGCGGCAAGAAAATCATACAGCGCCTGATAAGCGCTGGGGCCGTAAAAGTCGTCCGCGTTGATGACGGCAAAGGGCCCGTCCACCACGCCGCGGCAGCAGAGTACCGCGTGACCCGTGCCCCAGGGCTTGACGCGCCCTTCGGGGAGGCTGTAGCCCTCCGGCAGCATGTCGGTGCTCTGGAAGACATACTTCACGTCAAAGTACTTTTCCATGCGCCGTCCGACGGCGGCCTTGAAATCCTCCTCGATCTCCTTCTTGATGAGGAAGACCACATGGCGAAAGCCGGCCCGGTAAGCGTCGAAGAGGGAAAAATCAATGATGGCATGTCCATGCTCGTCCACGGGCATGATCTGTTTCAGGCCACCGAAGCGGCTGCCCATGCCGGCAGCCAGGATCACAAGCGTGGGTTCCTGCATACGTGCACCTCTTTTGTAAAATTTATCTGAGATATTATACCAGCCTTTTGGGAATTTGTACATAGAAAAGCGGAGAAAAACCCAGAACGAATGGGCGCGCTGCAAAACAGTGGTTTTGTACGCGCGTAAGCGTTTATCCGTAGGGGAGGGGCAAGCCCCTCCCCTACGCTTTCAAAATCAAGCGGGGCCTGCCCTCTGCGGCAGCCTCTCTACAGCAGGAACATGGCGCCCATGATGATGAGCAGCTCCTGGTCGCCGCTCTCGCGGTACATGAGATAGAGGATCAGCAGAAGCAGCAGGTCCTCCGTCTCGAGATCGCCCATGAGCTCCGGCAGCAGGCGGTGCAGATCCGGGATGCCCGGGGGCCGCGGCGCAGGTCGCGGCGGCGTCACAGGAGCCGGCGGCAAGGGCGGGCGCAGATCCTGCGGCTCCGGCAGGCGCGTCACCCGGCCGGTGTTGCCCTCATAACGGTTGATCATGGCCGCCCTCCCCCATCATGAGCCGCGCGATGCGCGCCACGCGTGCGAGCTTCATCGCCCGGTCCAGCTTGCCCCGGCGCTTGTCGGAGAGATAGGGCTCCATCGCCTGCAGGAGGGCCTGCTCCCGGCCCCCGTCCCCGCCGCTCTTCATGGCGCGGCCCAGCTTCTGCAAAAGGCCCGCGTCAAGCCCCAGCTCCCCCAGGGGAGCGGCGGGCGGCGCCGCCTCCTCCTGCTCCCCGCCCATGAGCGACCGGGCAAGCCCCGCGATCTTCTCCATCTGCGCGGGGTCTGAGAGGATGCTGTTCAATTGGTCCTCCAGCTCGCTCATGTCCATCACCTCCCGCCGGATGCGCGCGTTATTTCATCAGGTTTTTGATACCCTCGGCAAGGCGCTTGCCCTCCTCCGTGCACAGGACCGAGCCCAGCATCTTCCGCAGGGCCTCGCCGTCGCCGTCCTTCGCGGCCTTTTGGAGCTTTTCGGCGTCCAGCATGGCGGCGAGGCGCGCCCCGTCCTCGGACTCGGCCAGGGCCCGGAGCTCCCGGGTCTTGCCGCGGCGCTCCAGCTCTCTTCCGAGCTGTTCAAAATTTTGCATTGCATCTCACCCCTGTTCGATCTATTATATTCACGCGGGCACAAAAGATGAATGGAGGCGGAACCATGCTGAAAGCGGCGGTTTTTTCGGACAGCCACGGCAACAACTTCCCCATGCTGGAGGCGGCGCGTGCATCGGGGGCGGACGTATTCATCCACCTGGGGGACCACGACCGGGACGCGGTGCTGCTGCGGCGGGCCTTCCCGGACAAGACGGTCTACTCAGTCTGCGGCAACTGCGACTTTGACCCCATCGCCCCGGAGCGGCTGGTCGTCCATCTCGGGCCGGTGCGGGCCCTCCTCACCCACGGGCATCTCTACGGCGTGAGCCCCTGGCAGTGTGATACGCTCGCCTACGCGGCGGAGGAGATCGGGGCGCAGCTCGCCCTCTTCGGCCACACGCACAGGGCGGTCTACGAGCAGCTCGGCGGCGTCACGCTCATAAACCCCGGCACCGCGGGCAAGGGGCGCGAGCTCACCTGGGCCCTCGTCACGATCTTTGATAACGGTGCCATCGCCTGCGAGATCAAAAAGCTGGCATAATAATATGTCATCCTGAGCATAGCGAAGGATCCCGTACCGATTGCAAAACCGGGGGATCCTTCGCTTCGCTCAGGATGACATCTTTATCGCTATATCGCGCCGTTCTCTTTGAGCAGCTCTTTCCACTCTCCCGTGACGCGGATGCCGTGGGCTTTTAACAGCTCCGCGGTCACGCCGTCGCCAGGGATCAGGGCGCCGGTGAAGCTGCCGTCGTAGATCCGCCCGCTGCCGCAGGAGGGACTTCTGCTCTGGAGCAGGGCGGCCTTGATCCCATAGCGGCGGGCAAGCGCAAGGGCAGTCTCCGCGCCCTTCCGGTATTCCGCGGTCACGTCGCGTCCCCGGCAGCTCACAACGCGCTCCCCCCGCCGCTCGCTGGGGTCTCTCGGCGTCGGCAGGCCGCCCGCCGCCTCGGGACAGACGGGGATGAGCCGGTAGCGCCGGCGCAGGCTCTCAAGGGCCTCGTCCGGCAGGCGGTTGCTGCCGCCCGAATACTTGCAGCAAAAGCCCAGGAGACAGGCGCTCACCAGAAGGGGCTTCAAGCGCCCTCCTCCAGCGCGCGCAGGGCGGCGTCATAGTACTCCTTCGTGCGCGCGTCAAAGCAGACCATGCGCACAAGCTCGATCTCCGGGTGCTCGCGCAGGTAGACCGCGATGGTGCCGATGGCGATGCGGGTGGCCTTCTCGAGCGGGAAATGATAGACCCCCGTGCTGATGGAGGGAAAGGCCACCGTCCGGCAGCCGTATTCGCTTGCCAGGCAGAGGCAGCTTAAATAGCAGGAGGCCAGCAGCTCCTCCTCATCGTTCTGCCCGCCGTGCCACACGGGGCCCGGGGTGTGCAGGACGTACTTTGCCGGCAGGCGGTAGCCCTTCGTGATCTTCGCCTCCCCGGTGGGGCAGCCGTGGAGCGTGCGGCACTCGGCCAGAAGCTCCGGCCCCGCGGCGCGGTGGATGGCCCCGTCGACCCCGCCGCCGCCCAGGAGCGTGGTGTTTGCGGCATTGGCGATGGCGTCCACCTGCTGCTTTGTGATGTCTCCCTGTACGATTTCAATGCGTGCCATCCGATCAATCCTCCTGTTTGCGGCGTTTGTCCAGAGCGCTTACGCCGATGATGAGCTTCTCCCCGTCGCTCTCCTCCACGAGGGCGGCCTTGAGCTCCACCGGCTGCCAGCGGTCCCGGATGCAGAGGCTGTAGCGCATGGTGAAGATGCCGTTTTCCCGGATCTCCCGCAGGACGTTCTCCCGGTTGAAGACCCGGAGATAGTGGGCGAGATCGCCGGGGTTGAGTACCCGCATCCCGTTTTTCAGCGACTGCTCGAAGAAATTCTCCCCCTCGGCGGCGAGGCCGAGACCCGCGTAGTCGCTCGTGGCCCGGTATTCGTAGTAGCGTTCGGTGACGGGGTCCACGGTGTACATACAGATAAAGTCCCCGCCGAGGGCCTTGATGCGGGCGTAGAACACCTGCTCCTGCCGCAGCTTCTCCGCCGTCTCCTGCTGCTTCATCTGGGCGTCCACATCGCTGACGCCGATGATGATATGCTTTGCGTCCGAGGCCATGCGCACGGCCTTCATATTCACATAGACGGGCTTTCCGTCCCGCAGGATGCGGTAGCTGCGGGTGAAGATGCCCTGCTCGTCCAGGGCCTTCAGCACGTTTTCCCGCGTGAACGCCTTGATAAACTCCTCCCGGTCCGCCTCATAGAGCACATTATGCGCGTCCCTGCGGCTTGCGCGGAAGAAGTCCTCCCCGTGCCGCTCCAAGGCCAGCTCCTCATGCCCGGGGTCGGAGGAGTATTCGATAAATTCCTCCGTCTCCACATTGACGTAGAAGAGGTTGAAGTAGTCCGCGGCGAGGGCGCGGGCGATGTTGGCATAGGTGGTGCCCAGGTCATCGTCCGACACGGCGAGGACCACCACCACAACGGCCACGGTGCCTGTGACCTTGTTCTCCGCAAGGCGGCGCACATAGGAGTGCACCACGGACCCGTCCGGCATGGTCTCGTCGATGATGGCCCTGCCGCCCTGCTCACAGCACTGGCGCACCATGCGCATGAATGGATTGCCCGGCCCGGCGGGGGTGGGGGCAAAGCCGGAATCCTTCCCGCTCAGGTTGAAGCGGAAGGTGCGGCGCATGAAGTCCCGGTAGGACTGGTTGCTGCGGGCAAAGCGCGCCGCCTCGCCCCGGGTCTCGAGAATGGCCATGGGCAGGGTGTTGAAATAGTGCCGGAAGCTGTCCGTCTCCTCATTCGCGATGACGGCGAGGTCATAGAGGTTGATCCTGCCGATGGCGTCGAAGTAAGGCCCCTCCGCCGGGTTTTCAAAGCCGATCTGCTTGCCCGTGCGGTAGCGCTCGAGGATCATGCTGAGGGAGTTCGGGCGGCTGTAGTAGTAGCCCTGGATCTTGCAGCAGCCGATCTCCCGCAGGAACTCGACCTGCTCGGCATCCTCCACCCCCTCGCACACGGTATCGATGCCGAGACCGATGGCCATTTTCATGAGCTCGGCGAGGATGATCTTGCCCTTCTCCCCCTCATGAAACTGCTGCATGAAGCGCATGTCGAACTTGATGAGGTCGAAGGGGATGCTCTGCAGCACGTCCAGCGAGGAGTAGCCGCTGCCGAAATCGTCCATCCACACGGGGAAGCCCAGGGCCTGGAAGCGGGCGATCTGCTCCTGCATGAAGGCAAAGTCGCGCCCGATGACGCTCTCGGTGATTTCGATGGTGATTTTATTCCGTTCGATGCCGGCCGCGTCCACGCGCCGGCGGATCTCCTCCACGATGTCACAGCTTGAGAAGTCCGCGCGCGAGAGGTTCACGGACTGGGGTACGATGGGAAGCCCCTCCGCCTCAAGAATCCTGATCTTCTCCAGGATCTGCTCGACCATATAGAGGTCCAGCTTGTAGATGAGGTTTGCGTCCTCCAGGCAGGGGATGAAGTCCGCCGGGGAGAGCATCCCGCGCTCCGGGTCGATCCAGCGGGCCAGGGCCTCCTCGTCGCAGACTCTCTCGTTGATGGCGCGCACGATGGGCTGATAGTAGACCTGGATCCACTTCTCCGCGATCGCCTGGTCGAGATGGGAGATGATATACTGCTGGCGCTCCACGGCCTCCAGCATTTTGTGGTTGAAGTAGTTGACGCGGGACAGATAGCTCTTGCGGATGGCGTCACAGGCGAGCTTTGCCCGGTCACAGGCGGTGCTGATGCTGACAGACTCCGCCCCTTTTTCATAGACGCCCACCCGCACGGGGAGGGCCGCGGCCTCTTCCCGCGCCTTCCAGCTTTTAAAGAACGATGTAAGCCGCCCCTCCAGCCCCTCACCCCGGGTGATGACGGCAAAGTGGTCCTGCCCGAAGCGGCTGCAGCTATCGCCGCCGAAGTGTTCTCTCAGGAGGAGCGCAAAGTCCTGCAGGAGCTTGTCGCCCTGGGCGAAGCCGTGCTTATGGTTATAAAACTTCATGCCGCTCAGATCCATGAACAAAATCACGGGCTGAGCGCCGGCCGCGAGGAGGCTGTCGCGGTCATGCTGCGCAAGCTCGAAGAAATAGGTCATGCTCGGCAGGCCCGTGAGATAGTCGTAAAAGCTGGCCTTGAGGATGCTCTCCTCGTGCAGGGCCTTGCTCAGCGACTGGTTGAGCCCGGGGCTCGCCGCGCCGCTGTCACCGCCGTAAATGCCCTCGTCCATGTACCAGACATTGGCAACGCTCATGTCCGATTCGATGCGCTTGCCGTAGGCGTGGACGATGTGATACAGGCCGTCCCTGCGGTTCCGGGTGCGGTAGATCACCTCAAAGGTGCCGCCCTCGGTGGCAAAACGGTAGGCCGCATCCTCAAGGCGGGCCGCGTCGTCCGGGTGGGCGAAGCGATAGACGGAGCCGTTCATGTCGCGGTAGGCCTCCGCGGGGTCCTCGTAGCCGAAGAGCTTGCAAAACCCCTCGGACAGGGCGAGGGTCCTGACACGCCCGCCGACAAACTGATAGACCGCGAAGGGTACCGGGGCTTTCTCTATGAAGGAGCGTTCCCGCTCGGAAAACTGCATGAGATCCATCATCTCACCCTTTCTGTGCCGGGCGTGTGTTGTCCAGCGTGAAAACCGAAACATAGTGCGGGGGCTTTACATGGGTCGCGAAGAACATGTCCATGGACGAGACGAAATCCTCAAGCCCGTCGTTGACATTGAAAAAGCGGAAGGCCTCCCCTTCCCGGATGAAGGAGACAAAGTGCGGCACGCCCGCCTCCGTATAGCGCAGAATTCCCGCGCGGCAGTGAAGCGCCGCGGCCAGGGCCTTCTCGATTCCCTCCTGCTCCCGCATGGCGGGGATGTATTTTTTTAAGTAGGCGCGCATCACGGGCATGGTGGTGGGCCCCGGGATGCGCAGGGAGTGCATCCGGTCCATCTCGTGCATCACGCTGTCAAAGCGGACCGGAGAGCCGAGATAGTGCAGGATGTTGTAGGCCGCGATCCAGCCGCAGCCGTTGTCGCTCGCGGGGATGGTGCGGTATTCGTATTCGTCGAAATAGTCCTGGTCGGTGATGTATCCGTCCTCGGAAAAGCCGTCCATCGCCCGTCCCCTTCCAAAAAGTCAAATCGTTTTGGGGCGGCCCTGCCGCCCCGGGTCTTCGCGGGATTATTCCGTTGCGCGGCTCGCGTAATAGTCGGAGTAGTCCGCGCCCTGGGAGCTGGGCTGGAAGTCCCCGGTGAGCTTGGTCATGACGCGCATGTACTCCTGGGAGTCCGTCTCATAGGGCGTGGGGCAGTAGTCGTTGTAGTTTTGGGCGTTGGCGTTGGCCCCCTCGATATTGCTGCTGACGCAGCAGGGGATCACCTCAAGCCCGGCAGGGCTGAGCCTGCCGTCCTCCCCGCGCTGGAGGCGGACCTGGAAGATGGCGGTGTCCGGGTCCTTGGGCATGGTGCTGCCGCCGAAGGTCCAGTTGCCGCAGCTATAGAAGATCACGCCGCCGCCGTACATCTCAATGGGCTGGAGACAGTGGGGGTGGCTGCCGTAGATGACGTTCGCGCCCGCGTCGATGCACGCGTGGGCGAGGTCGAGCTGGGCCGCGTTCGGGCTGTAGTAGAGCTCCTGCCCCCAGTGGAAGGCGCAGATGATAAACTCCGCCCCCTCGTCCAGCATCTGGCGGATGGCGTTGAGGGCCTTGGTCTTGTTCGGCGCGAGGTCCGTGCCGGAGCAGTAGATGCCGATCTGCAGGCCGTTCGGGGTGGTGATGATCTGGGCCTGCCCCTCAATGCCGTAGGGGACGCCGTGGGCCTCCAGCGCGGCATAGGTGCTGTCCGCGCCGGCCTGATAGCAGTCCATCATGTGGTTGTTGGCGGTGGTGACGAAGTCCACGCCGCCCGCGTTGAAGACCTCCGCGTACTCGGTGGGGGCGCGGAAGGGAAAGACCACCTGGGTATAGTCATAGGTCATGTTCGGGTTATCCGTGAGGGTGCATTCGCAGTTGGCAAGCGTGAGCTCATCGCTGTCAAAGAAGCGGAGGGTGTTGGAGAAGGGATAGGCGTAGTCCTCCCCCATCACGCCGGCAAAGCCCGCCGGGTGGTACTGGTAATTCTGGTTCGACCAGAGGGTGCAGTCCCCCACGAAAGAGATCACATACTCCCTGGGCGGCTCGGGCGTCGGCTCCGGGGTGGGCTCCGGCGTCGCTGCGGGCGTGGGCGCCGCGGTGGGCGCCGCCGTCGGCGCCATGGTCACGGGCACATAGGCCACCTCCCCGCCCTGGGGGTTGGAGCTCGTCTGCGTCACCTCTGCCGGTCTTAAACGCGAGGCGGTGAGCATGGGCGTCTCGATGCGGAGCTTTTCCAGAAACAGCAGCTCCACGACCAGCAGCAGCACACAGGTGATCTTCAGAAAAGTCTTCATCTCTATCTATCCTTATATCTCTAATATTCTTTCGTTTATGTTTATAAAACCCGTTTGATGCCCGGCAGCCTTTTCCCGACGAGGGCGGCGGCAAAGCACAAAACCGTGAGCAGGGCGAAAAAGCCCAGCAGCGACAAAACCGGCGCGTCCCGCGTGATGCAAAGTCCGAAGCGCTCCATCCCCTCGATCACGGCGGGGTGGATGAGATAGACGCCAAGGGTCGCGTCCGCGCACTTTGCGATGGCGTCCCGATGCCGGAAATCACGCCCGCCCAGGGCGAGGAAGAAGCAGAAGGCCGCCGTCGCCTGCACAAAGCTCGGCACGGAGAAATAGCTGAAGAGCCACCCGTCCGCCGCGCCCCGATAAGCGGAGTACCAGCGGTTGCCGCGGGCGGCAAGGATCGTGACGCCAAGGTACACAAGCGGCGCGATCCAGAGCGTGTTTTTCGGCATACGCCGGGTGGAGAGATGCCAGCCCCAGACAGCATAACCCAGATACGGCAGGTAGTCAAGGCTGAAATTCTGTGTAAAGCGGTAGAGAATGGGGGCCGGGTCCGGCGTGAGATTGCAGTTTGCAAGCGCGATGCCGAGCATGATGAAAAGCCCCGCGAGATAGCGCCCGTCGAGCCCGCCGCGGTGCACCGCCGCGTGGACCGGAGGCAGGAAGAGATAGCACAGCGCCATCGCCGGGAGAAACCACATGTGATAGTGCCCCGCGATAACGGCGAAGAGAAACTCCGGCCCGAACGTGAGCGTGCCGCCCGCGACGCGCATCAGGGCGTAGAGGAGCGACCAGAGGTAATAGAGCCCCGTCATCCGGAGCGGGTGGCGCAGGAGGAAGCGGCGGAGATCCAGCGCCGGCCTTGTGAGAAAGAGCGCCCCCGTCAGCATGAAGAAGAGCGGCACCCCGCCCCGGACGGCCGTGCTGATAAAGTTTAGAAGCAGAAAGGAGACGCTCTCCAGGGGGACCTCGTGATAGATATCGGCCCCGGCGTGGATCATCAAAACCGCAAGGCAGCCGAAGATGCGGCAGAGGTCAAGTTCCGTTTTTCGCATTGTCCGCCTCCTCGATGAGCCTTAGCTTTTCCGCGCGCGTGAGCTGTTTGATGTGCCACTCGCGGCTGCGGGCCTCATGCTCTGTCTCAAAGCGCTCGGTATACACAAGCTCCACCGGCAGGCGGGAGCGGGTATACTTGCAGCCCCTGCCGGCGGCGTGGTTTCCCACGCGCTTTTCCAGATCGTTCGTCCAGCCGGTGTAGAGGCTCCCATCCCCGCAGCGGAGCATGTACACAACATTCATCGCTGTACCTGCCGGATGCTCTTTTCAAATTTGCTGCGGGGGCCCATGACCTCATGTCCGCAGCCGAGACAGCGCAGCTTGAAGTCCGCCCCGGTGCGCAGCACCTGCCACTGCTTTGTGCCGCAGGGGTGCGCCTTTTTCATGGTGAGGATGTCGCCGACCTGAATGTCCATTATTTTTTGATCTCCTCCCAATAGCGGCGCGCCGCCTGTTCGGTCTTGTTATCGCCGTACTCATAGTATTTCACGTTTTTCAGGGCGTCGGGCAGGTACTGCTGCCGGACCCAGTGATTCGGGAAGCTGTGGGGGTAGAGATAGCCCTGCTCCCGCTCAAAGCCCGTGCCGTCGGCGTGGACGTTCTGCAGCTCTCGCGGGATGGGGCCGGTGCGCCCGGCCTTCACATCCGCGATGGCCCTGTCGATGGCCATGACGCCAGTGTTGGACTTCGGCGCGGTGGCGAGGAGGATGCACGCCTCGGCAAGGGGCAGCTTTGCCTCCGGGATGCCGAGCTGGAGGGCGGAGTCCACGCACGCCTTCACGATGGGCACGGCCTGGGGGTACGCAAGGCCCACATCCTCACTCGCCGAGCACAGGATGCGGCGGCAGGCCCCGATCAGATCCCCGGCCTCCAAGAGCCGCGCGAGATAGTGCAGGGCCGCGTCCGGGTCCGAGCCGCGCAGGGACTTCATCAGGGCCGAGAGGATATCAAAATGCTCGTCCCCGTCCCGGTCATAGCGCATGGCGCTGCGCTGGGAGATGGCCTTCGCGTCCGCGAGGGTGACGGTCCCTCCCTCCGCCGCGGAGAACAGGAGCTCCACCGCGTTGATGGCCTTGCGCACGTCGCCCCCGCAGGCCGAGGCGATATGCTCCGCGACGCCAGGTTCGAGCTGAAGCGGCGTGTCCCGCCGCGCATTTAAGATATCCACCGCGCGCATCGCCGCTTTTTTCACGTCCGAGGGCTCGATGGACTTGAACTCAAACACCGTGGAGCGGCTTAAAATGGCGTTGAAGACCGTAAAGTAGGGGTTCTCGGTCGTCGAGGCGATGAGCGTGATGCGCCCGTCCTCGATAAACTCCAGCAGGGACTGCTGCTGCTTCTTGTTGAAGTACTGGATCTCATCCAGGTACAAAAGCACGCCGCCGGGGGTGAGGAATGTATCGAGCTCGTCAATGATGCGCTTGATGTCCGCGATGCCGGCGGTGGTGGCGTTGAGCTTTCTGAGGGAGCGGTTGGTGCGCTCGGCTATGATGCGGGCCACGGTGGTTTTGCCCGTGCCGGAGGGACCGTAGAAGATCATGTTGGGGATCTGCCCGCTCTCCACGATGCGGCGCAGAAGGCCGCCCCGCCCCAGGATATGCTGTTGTCCCACCACGTCGTCCAGAGACGCCGGGCGGATCTCGTCGGCAAGCGGCTGGTACATGGCGCGCCTCCCTGAAATTGATAATAAAAGTAGTATAACACCTTCCCGCGCATTTGTAAAAACAATTCTCAGAGAACTTTTTTCGCCGCGCTTCGTCTGATTTCCAAGCAATGGGTGGACTTTTCGGGGCCCTTGCTGTATAATGATTTGACTTGTGCAGAATCAAAAAAGGAGATTACCGATGCGAAAAGGAAAATTCAAGGCGCTTGTCCTTCTGGTTACGTTTCTTCTGGTGATGGCCGCGGCCATTACCCTGCTTTTGAGCATGGAGTCTGAGCGCAAAGAGGTGGCGCAGCTCGGCTACGACCCCTATATGGCGACGCCCGCGCCAACGATCCGGCCCACGCCGACCCCCGCGCCGGTTTCCACCATCATGCCGACGCCCGTGCAGCCGACGCCCGCGCCAACCCCGGTGCCGACGCCGCCGCCCACACCCACGCCCATCCCCACGGCGACGCCCGTCCCCTACGGGCAGATCATCGGCACGGGCAGCTTCCGCTCCGAGACCGGAGTGCCGCTGAACGTGCGGGCCGAGTGGACGGCCCAGGTGCTCGATGCAAGCAGCGTGCGCGTGCATGTGGATGTGTTTCTGGAGTCCTACTCCCTGCAGATCGTCGCCTCCCGCAACGCCCTCAATGTGAGCGTGGGCGACAGCTACCAGTCCGCCGACACGCCGGGGGTGGATCTCGACGACAACGCGAATATCCACAGCACCCTCCTCGGCAGCACCGAACATATCATTCCCCTCTCCGACGGAGAGGCCCGCAGCTTCCCGATGCAGGTGCAGTACCTCTTCCGCGGCACCTACTTTAAACGCGACATCGACACCATCGAGTGCGGCGGCGCGGTCAATCTCGCGCGATAATACTGCGCATAGCCTCTCTCTGCGGGAGGGGGCCGCGAAGCGGCGGTGGAAGACTCCCTCAGTCACGGCGCGGGCGGACACGCGCCGTGCCAGCTCCCTCGGAGAGAGAGCCGAAAGCCTCCCTCAGCCGCGCAAGCGGCGGTGAGAGGGAGGGGGACCGCGAAGCGGTGGAAGGAGTCTCCCGCAGAGAGGGAGCCGACGATACGAGACAGAGAGAGGAAGACTTATGAGAACACCCGAACAGGTACGGGAGATCGTGCGCCTCCTGCTTGCGGAGTACCCGGAGGCCGCCTGCTCGCTCGACTGGCGCAAGGATTACGAGCTGCTCTTTTCCGTGCGCCTCGCCGCCCAGTGTACGGACGAGCGGGTCAACCAGATCACGCCCGCCCTCTTTGCGCGCTTTCCCACGCTGGAGGCTTTTGCCGGGGCCGATGTGACGGAGGTGGAGCAGTATATCCACTCCTGCGGCTTTTTCCGGGCCAAGGCGCGGGACATCGTCGCCTGCGCCCAGGTGCTGCTGGAAAAGTATGACGGGGAGCTGCCCCGCACGATGGAGGAGCTCACGGCCCTGCCCGGCGTGGGGCGCAAGACAGCGAACCTCATCCTTGGCGATGTGTTCAAGATCCCGGGCTCCACGGTGGTGGACACCCACTGCATAAGGCTTTCCAACCGCATGGGGCTTGTGGACGATCTCAAGGACCCGGTGAAGATCGAGATGGCGCTCCGGAAGCTCCTGCCGCCGGAGAGCTCCTCCGACTTCTGCCACTGCCTGGTCCTCCACGGCAGGGCTGTGTGCGACGCGCGAAAGCCCAACTGCGAAGCCTGCTGCGTCCGGCATCTCTGCCGGCACTTTTCGGGGTAAGCCCCCGCCGGAAGCCTCCCTCAGCCGCGCAAGCGGCGGTACGAGGGAGGGGGGCCGCTTCAGCGGTGGAGGGAGCGGGTTCGACGCACGACTCCCTCAGTCACCAGTGTGCGCACTGGTGACAGCTCCCTCAGAGAGGGAGCCAAAAGGAAGATTCTGCAAGGTCGGAGCACTCCCTCAGTCACCAGTGTGCGCACCGGTGACAGCTCCCTCAGAGAGGGAGCCAAATAGGAGATTCTGCGAGGTCGCACGACTCCCTCAGTCACCAGTGTGCGCACCGGTGACAGCTCCCTCAGAGAGGGAGCCAAATAGGAAGGAGATATCAAATGAAAGCCATTGTCAGCGTATTCGCGCAGGACAGCAAGGGCATCATCGCCTATGTGACGCGCCTGCTCGCCGAAAAGGAAATCAACGTGCTCGACATCAGCCAGACCCTCATGCAGGAGTTTTTTGCCATGATCATGCTGGTGGATCTGTCCGACTGCGCCCTGTCCTTTACCGAGCTCAGCCGCTTTCTCCAGGAGAAGGGGCAGGAGCGAGGCCTGGATATCCACATCCAGCGCCAGGACATCTTCGACGCCATGCACAGGGTCTGAGGTGCGGCCATGAGCTATCTTCTCAACAGCGGCGAGATCCTCCAGACCATCCAGATGATCAGCCAGCAGCATCTGGACGTGCGCACGATCACGATGGGCATCAGCCTTCTGGACTGCGCCGACACGGACACGGAGGCCTGCTGCCGCAAGCTGTACGACAAAATCTGCCGCTGCGCCGGGCGTCTTGTGCAGACCGGCTGCGACATTGAAAACGAATTCGGCATCCCCATTGTGAATAAGCGCATCTCCGTGACGCCGATCTCCCTCGTCGCGGCCTCGTGCAAGGCGGCGGACTATGTCCCCATCGCGCGCACGCTCGACCGGGCGGCGAAGACGACGGGGGTAAACTTCATCGGCGGCTTTTCGGCCCTCTGTCAGAAGGGCTTTACCGAGAGCGATCTGAAGCTCATCCGCTCCCTGCCCGAGGCCCTGAGCGAGACGGAGCTTGTGTGCGCGAGCGTCAACGTCGCCTCCACGCGAGCCGGCATCAACATGGACGCCGTCCGCCTCATGGGCGAGATCATCAAGGAGACCGCGGAGCGCGGGCCCATGGGCTGCGCAAAGCTCGTGGTCTTCTCTAACGCCGTGGAGGATAACCCCTTCATGGCGGGCGCCTTCCACGGCGTGGGCGAGCCGGAGACCGTCATCAACGTGGGCGTCTCCGGCCCCGGCGTCGTGGCCCACGCGCTCAAAGAGTGCAAGGGGGAGAGCTTTGATGTGGTGGCGGAGACCGTCAAAAGGACCGCCTTCAAGATCACCCGCATGGGCGAGCTCGTGGCGCAGGAAGCCTCGCGCCGGCTCGGGGTGCCCTTCGGCGTGGTGGACCTCTCCCTCGCCCCCACCCCCGCCGTCGGCGACAGCGTGGCGGAGATTCTGGAGATCATGGGTCTCGAGCGCTGCGGCGGCCACGGCACCACGGCGGCGCTGGCCCTCCTCAACGACGCGGTCAAAAAGGGCGGGGTCATGGCGTCCTCCCACGTGGGCGGGCTCTCCGGCGCGTTTATCCCCGTGTCCGAGGATGCCGGGATGATCGCCTCGGCGAAGGAGGGCACGCTCTGTCTCGACAAGCTCGAAGCCATGACCTGCGTGTGCTCCGTGGGGCTCGACATGATCGCCGTACCCGGGGACACCAGGGCCGACACCATCGCCGCCGTCATCGCGGACGAGGCCGCGATCGGCATGGTAAACAACAAAACCACCGCTGTCCGCATCATCCCCGTGAAGGGCAAGACCGTGGGCGACAGCGTGGACTTTGGCGGGCTTCTCGGCTCCGCCCCCATCATGCCGCTGCACGGTGGCAGCGCCGCGGAGTTCATTGCGCGCGGCGGGCGCATCCCCGCGCCGCTGCACAGTCTGAGGAATTGAGACATGAAGCTGAGTGAACTGAAGCCGGGCAAATCCGCCCGCGTGACCGCCGTCGGGGGCGAGGGTGCCCTCCGGCAGCATTTTCTGGACATGGGCCTCATCCCCGGCGTGGAGGTCACGATGATCCAGCTTGCCCCCATGGGGGATCCCATGGAGCTGCGCCTGCGCGGGTATGAGCTCACGCTGCGCCTCCTTGACGCGGAGAAGATCGAGATCACCGAGGCCGCGGCGGTCTCGGTGCCCGCCCATGACAAGGCGGCCCGCAAGCCCGCCGACCACCCAGGTCTCGGCGAGGAAGGCAAGTTCCACCCCAAGGGCACGGGGAACCCCCTGCCGGAGGGGACGACGCTGAGCTTTGCCCTGGTGGGAAACCAGAACAGCGGCAAGACCACGCTCTTTAACCAGCTCACAGGCTCGAACCAGCACGTGGGGAACTTCCCCGGTGTGACCGTGGACCGCAAGGACGGCGTCATCCGGGGCCACGCGGACAGCTCCATCACGGACCTGCCGGGCATCTACTCCATGTCCCCCTATACGAGCGAGGAACTGGTGTCGCGCGACTTTGTGCTGAAATCCAAGCCCCGCGCCATCATCAACATTGTCGACTCCACGAACATCGAGCGAAACCTCTATCTCACGATGCAGCTTCTGGAGATGAACGTGCCGATGGTCATCGCCCTCAACATGATGGACGAGCTCACCGGCAACGGCGGCACCGTGGACGTGAACCGCATGGAGTCCATGCTGGGGGTGCCGGTGGTGCCCATCTCGGCCGCCAAGAACCACGGCGTGGACGAGCTTGTGCGCCACGCGGTACACATCGCGAAATACCAGGAAAAGCCCCTGCGCCAGGACTTCTGCGGCGCGGAGGACCACGGAGGCGCTGTACACCGCGCCCTGCACGCGGTGAGCCACCTCATCGAGGACCACGCCGCGCGCGCGGAGCTGCCCATCCGCTTCGCGGCCTCCAAGCTCATCGAGGGGGACGAGCAGATCGCAGCCTGCCTGGAGCTGGACGAAAACGAGCGCGAGCTGCTCCGCCACATCGTTTTGCAGATGGAGACGGAGCGCGGCCTTGACCGCAGCGCCGCCATGGCGGAGATGCGCTTTGACTACATCGACAAGGTCTGCGCCGCCTGCGTCATCAAGCCCCGGGAGAGCCGGGAGCATGTGCGCAGCCGCCGCATCGACGCGGTGCTCACGGGAAAATACAGCGCGATCCCGGTGTTCATCGGCATCATGGGTCTCGTGTTCTTTCTGACCTTCTTCCTCGTGGGCCCCTTCTTGCAGGATCTCCTCGCGCAGGGGATCGAGGCGCTGGGCGCGCTCACGGCCCGGGCTATGGAGGCGGGGAACGTGAACCCCGCGATCCAGAGCCTGGTCCTCAATGGGATCTTTGAGGGCGTCGGCAGCGTGGTGAGCTTTCTGCCGCTCATCGTGACGCTGTTCTTCTTCCTCTCTCTCCTGGAGGACAGCGGCTACATTGCCCGTGTGGCCTTCTTCATGGACAAGCTCCTGCGGCGCATCGGCCTTTCGGGGCGGAGCATCGTGCCGCTTCTCATCGGCTTCGGCTGCACGGTCCCCGCGGTGATGGCGACCCGCACCCTGCCGAGCGACCGCGACCGGCGCATGACGATCCTGCTCACGCCCTTCATGTCCTGCACGGCAAAGCTCCCGATCTACAGCTTCTTTGTGGCAACCTTCTTTCCGCGCAGGGCCTGGCTCATCATCACGGGGCTGTACCTGCTCGGCATCGTGTGCGGCATCCTGATCGCCCTGCTCTATAAGAAGACCCTCTTCCGGGGCGAGGCGGTCCCCTTTGTGATGGAGCTTCCGAACTACCGCCTGCCGAGCGCGAAGAACGTGATGCTCCTGCTCTGGGAGAAAGCGAAGGACTTTTTACAGCGCGCCTTCTCGGTCATCCTCATTGCGACCATCGTCGTCTGGTTTCTCAAGAGCTTTGACTTTCGCTTCAACCTTGTCGCAAACTCCCACGACAGCATCCTCGCCGCCGCGGCGGGGGCGCTCGCGCCGCTGTTCCGGCCTGTGGGTCTCGGCGACTGGCGCATCGTCACCTCCCTCATCTGCGGCTTCATGGCCAAAGAAAGCGTGGTGTCCGTGATGGAGATCCTCTTTGCCGAGCAGGGCGTGGGCACGGCCCTGTCCACCGTGACGGCGGCGGCGCTCCTGGTGTTCAGCCTCCTCTACACCCCCTGTGTCGCGGCGGTCAGCTCCATCAAGCGCGAGCTGGGGCGGCGCTGGGCGATCTATGTGGTGCTGTGGCAGTGCGTTATCGCCTGGGTCGCGGCGCTCGCGGTGCGGCTCATCGGCGCGCTCTTCTGAGGTGGCGGCATGAATGTCTGGGATGTACTGATATTGCTTATCGTCGGCCTCATGGTGTATCTTGCCGTCAAGGCCATCCGCAGCGGAAAGGGAAGCTGCCGCTGCGGCGGCTGTGACCGCAACTGCGCCGCCTGCACACAGAGCTGCCGCTGCAAAGAGAACAAAAATGACCCCTCCTGACGGAGAGGTCATTTTTGTTCTCGCGACTATTCCATATACGGGTTCACGTGTACCATGATGTGCTTGACACTGGGGAAGTCCCGCTCGATGCGGTCGTGGACCTGCTCGGCGATATCGTGGGCCTCGACAAGGGACATGCCGCCGTCGAGGGAGATCTCGAGGTCCACATAGATGCGGCTGCCGAACTCCCGGGTCTGGAGCCTGTCGATGCCCCGCACCTCGGGCTGGAGGCGCACACAGTCGGCAAGGCGCTTTTCGGTCTCCGCGTCGCAGGCGTGATCCACCATCTTGTCGGCGGCGTCGTGAAAGATGTCATAGGCGGCCTTGAGGATGAACAGGCAGATCACAAGGCTCGCGGTGGGCTCCATCACCGCATAGCCGAGGCGCGCCCCGGCAATGCCGATGAGGGCGCCGACGGAGGAGAGGGCGTCACTCCGGTGGTGCCAGGCGTTCGCCATGAGGGATGGGGAGTTATAGCGTTTGGCATAGAAGCGGGTGTACCAGTACATGGCCTCCTTCGCGGCGATGGACAGCAGCGCGGCGAGGAGCGCGAGAAGCCCCGGCGCCGTCTGCGCGGCGGCTCCCAAGCGGATGGTCTCAACCGCCCGGTACCCGATGAGGACGCCGGTCGCGGCGAGGACCACCGAGAGAATGATCGCCGCGACGCACTCAAAGCGCTCATGCCCGTAGGGGTGCTCCCGGTCGGCGGCCTTGACGGAGAGCTTCACGCCGATGATGACGATAAAGCTCGAAAACACATCCGAGGCGGAGTGGACCGCGTCTGAGATCATGGCCCCCGAGTGGGCCAGGATGCCCGCGAGCAGCTTGAAAAGCGACAGGGCCGTGTTCCCCGCCACGCTCACGAGAGAGACGCGCGTGGCGCAGCGCTCAAATTCCGATTGCGGATTCATGCGATCCCTTCCTTACAAAACAGCCTGCTGTATTCTATGCGCGGGCGGGGGTTTTTTCCCACCGGGGGAGCCAGTAATCTTTGCCGTAGACCAGCGCCTCCGCAAGAAGGCACACCGGCAGGGCGGCAAAAACGTCCACGGCGGAGTGCTGCTTGACAAAGCAGACGGCGGCGCAGACGCCCAGCACGAAGAGCGTGAGCAGGACCTTCCAGAGCGCGGGCATCTTCTCATCCTTCAGGCCCACGGACAGGATGCCGAGGGAATAGGCCACGTGCAGGGAGGGACAGACGCCGGTGCTCGTGTCAAAGGAATAGATAAAGCCCATGAGCGCCGTAAGCAGATTTTCGCGCGGGAAAACTTCCGGCCGCAGGTCCTGTCTGCTGGGCCAGAGGATGTAGCAGAGCATGGCGACGGCCTGGGTGATCATGATGAAGGTCTGCAGCTTCCGGAAAGCCGGGACGTTATAGAAAAACGTGTAGGCAAGCGACCCCGCCACCAGGACGTACCAGCCCACATAGAAGAACAGAAACGCCTCGTTGAAGGGGATGAGATCGTCCAGGGCGCAGTGGATCGGGTGGCAGCGGGAGGCCGGGATCAGGTTCTCCGTGATAAAGTATAAAATGAAGTAGCCGATCCAGCCGCCGAGCAGCTTTGCGTGGGCAAAGCGGGGCACGTTCAGGCGGCGCAGGGAAAAGCCGCTGTAATCATACGGCTGTCTGTTCATCGCGGTAGACCTCCAGGGGGATGTTTTTGGGATAATCGCGCTTGGGGATGTTGGGATAGGGCACGACGGTGTGCTCCGGCTGGCTGAGGGCAATGTCCGTGATGGCGTCCATCAGCGCGTCGCAGATGCGGCGGCGCTCCTCCGCAATGGGAGCGTCGGCGTGAAAGCGGATCGGATCGCCGTAGAAGAGTTTCCCGAGCTTCGGGGCCACGTAGAGGGGGACAAAGCTCAGCTCCACGCCGGTCTTCTTATAGTAGAAGCGCGCGAGGTCCACAAATTTGTCCTGAAAGTCGTGGACGATGTTGTTATGCTCGTCATAATGCTCGGGAAAGATGACCATGCTGTAACCCTCGCGCAGCTTCTCGATGGATTCGCGGAAGGTGGTAATGAGCCTTGCGTCGTGGTAGACGGGGATGGTGTGGGCGCTGTTGAAGATCAGCACCGCGAGGGGCGTGATGAGATGGCTCAGGATCTTATAAAACCAGCGGACGCCCTTCGGCTTCTTTGACCAGAAATCCCCGTAGGCATAGGCCGCGACCTCCTCCCTCTTCATCATCTGCCCCGCGCACCAGACGCAGTGGTTGACGGGGGTGTACAGCTCCCCCGCGACAGGGCCGTAGACCTGGCTGTGGTTGCCGACGATGACGCAGGGCTCCTTCGGCAGCTTCTCCGCCCCCACAAGCGTAAACTTTGGGCAGAAGAGCCAGACCAGAAAGCGTATCACCTTGTACATCCAGGGGGTCTTTTTGTTGTCCGTGTTTCCGTAAGTTCTCATTTTTGCCGCCTTGCCTGTTCCTAAACTATCATTCAAGAAATTGTATTATACACAGAACATGTTAACAAATCAAGGGTATGTTGCAAAACTGAGATTATTTGCCGCCGCACCGGAAAAACAGCGCTTCGATGGCCGTGCTTTTAAAAGTTTGCAGCAACCTAAAAAAGTGCTTGACTTTTTGGAACCGAGGATATATAATAACAAAGCTGATAGAGAGACGGACGATTGGCGCAGCTGGTAGCGCATCCGCTTGACGTGCGGGAGGTCACAAGTTCGAGTCTTGTATCGTCCACCATGTATTCCATACACTAAAGATGCCACTGGCCGAAAAGCCAGTGGCATCAAGCGTTTCCGGGCTTTTTGAAGGCCGAAAAAACGCATATCGTTCCAAGGATGCCAAAGCCCTGTTTCAAGGCAGTTACAAGACTCGAACTTTGTTTTTCCCGATAAATTCCATATTTTCGTACAGAAAAGCGCCGTTCTGCGGTTCCGTTTGTCACGGGACTACAGGACGGCGCTTTTTTTATTTTTCGCAGGAAGGAGATCGCTATGCCCAAAAGAAACAGAAAAGAAGAAATCGCACCACTCCCGCCGCCGCGCGTAAGCTACAGGGCGCTGATGCGGCATGAGGATTTGGGACGGGCGCGGGAGCCGCCGGAGAAGCCGGTCTGTACTGAGCAGCCGGTATGCAAAGGCTGTCCCTATCCTGCCCACGGTTTCGTGTGCTGGCTGGGCGACTGTATCAGAAAACGAATGGAGAAAATCCAGAGAGGAGGCAACCAGGACGAGAGTAAAAATCTATCAGATCAACCTGGATCGTGATCAGGAGCATGCCGCCTTCCTGTCGCGCGACGCAATGCAGAAGTTTCTCGACAGAACCGAGGTCGATCCGTCCGTTTATGACGAGGTCTTCAACGCGGATCTTGACCCCACAAGTCTGGAGGAGCTGTTTGTACAGTTCAACTCAGACTTTCATCCTTTGTTCCGCGGACGATCCATGTCCGTCTCAGACGTGGTGGTGATTGA
>CADBCV010000019.1 GCA_902793285.1 Oscillospiraceae bacterium | reverse complement strand
TGTGCAAGCCGGGGCAAATCGATCCCTCCACCGCCTTCGGCGGTCCCCCTCCCTTTTCGAAAGGGAGGTTAGAAAGAGGCTTGCTGACTTAACCCGATACCCATAATAAAAAATGTTTGTGCGCCGTTATAAGGTACAGGATTCTTCGTCGCTGACGCACCTCAGAATGACGCCAGGTTTTATGCGATGCAAAATACCGCAACAATTATAAAAGAGGCTGCCCCGTTTGGAGGCAGCCTCATGTCTTCTATACAATTGCTTTTTATCTGCCCATTTTGTAACGCAGATTGCTTCGCAGGGATTCGCTTGTCACGCGGATGGTGTTGAGCACCGTCGCAACCGCGGCGACAAAATCGACAAAGATCGCAAACCAGAGATTGCAGTAGCCGATGATGCTCAGGAAAATCAGAACCGCCTTCACGATGAACGCAAAGAGCGCGTTCTGAATACAGATCTCCCGAACGCGGCGCGAGATGTGCTTTGTGACCGGGAGATTTCCGATCACGTCGGGTCTCGCGAGAGCGTCGGCGTACTTGGCCCTGCTGCTCACGCGCATATCGACGGCGGCGTCGCTATGGGTCTCGATCCCGTTCGCGTACACAAACAAGACCGCTCCCCTGGTTTTGCGCGTCATGTCGCTGATGATCTGGAGCTTCTTTTGGGTGTCGCACTGGGCGTACATCTCGGAGAAGTTCATCATCTCCGCAAACTGCTGCCCCGCTTCCCTGCTGTCCTCGGTCAAAAGGACGCAGCGGGAAATGCCGACGGACTTGAGTTCGGGCACGAGATTTTCCAGATCCTGGTTCACATCGGAGGAGATGACAACCTTCCCCATCGGTCTGCCGGCGACGACCATATAATAGGCTGTGCCGAGATCGGAGGGCTCGTCGGAGAGCGCGATGCCCCGCTTCTCAAGAAGCTCCCGCGTGGCAAAGATCACGTCGATCCCGTCGATGGAAAGCTCCACCCCGTAGCCCGGGATCTCCCGGAAGTCCTTGATGACATCGAGCTTGTAGTCATGCTCAAAGACGGCGGAGATGGCGTTCGCGACGGGCTGCTCCGAGTAGTAGACCGCGTGGGCCACAAAATTGAGGAAGGTGTCGTAATCGAGCCTGTCGGAGTGCATGGCGATGATCCTGGGGCACTCCTCGGCAAAGATGCCGCCCTTGTCGAACACCGCGGCGGACACATCCGCCATAGCCTCGAGACTGTAAGCGCTGTTGAAGACAAAACCGTGCTGCGCGCTCTGACAGAGGCCGACAGCCCCGGCCGTGGGGATGGAGGCCACAACCGAAAACGGCGACGCAACCAGCAGGATCATCAGAGCCCGGTGGATGGAGACCGAAAAGCTCATATTCGTGAGCAGGGGCATCAGGATCGCATACAGGACCGCAAACGCGATTGCGAGCTTGAGCACAAGTCCCGCGCTCTCGCCCATGACCTTCTGGATCGACATGTAGGTCTTATCCCCGTCCGAGATGATTTCCCGCATGTGGTCGATAAGCTGCTCATCCTGGTCCTGCAGGAGATCGAGCGCCGCCTTCTTCGTGTGATCCGTCACAAAGCGCAGAAGCAACGTCCCGATCTGGTACAGCAGGACAAGGGCCGCGCCCTCAATGCCGAAGCCGATGAAGAACGCGAGCACGGCGGTCACCACCACGATGAGGGGCGAGGCCGTGAAGTCCCCCGCCTCGACGCTGTTCACAGCGTCGAGGATAATGTCGTACCCCGCGAGAACCGACGTGAGCACGAGCAGAAGGATGCGGGCGAAATCGGGCATGGAGACGATGAGGGACAGGGCGAAGACAATTGTTGCGATGACAAGTCTGATAACAAGAGAATTACCAAGTGTGGCGGAAAGCTTTGCCGCGTCGAACTGGTGCGGCTGGTTTTTTACATGTTTCTGGGGCATTCTGCCACCTCCCTGTTATTGCGCGGAGAGTGATCAGGCTTTGCCGTCAGAACCGAGAACGTGAACGATCTTGTGCGCGACCATATCTTTCACTGCCTGACGCGCGGGCTTGAGGTACTGGCGCGGGTCGAAGTGATCGGGATGCTCGGCAAAGTACTTGCGGATATTGCCGGTCATGGCAAGGCGGATATCGGAGTCGATATTGATCTTGCAGACGGCGAGCTTCGCGGCCTCGCGGAGCTGATCCTCGGGGATGCCGATGGCGTCGGGCATGTTGCCGCCGTACTGGTTGACCATCTTCACAAACTCCTGAGGGACGGAGGAGGAGCCGTGCAGCACGATGGGGAAGCCGGGCAGACGCTTGATGCACTCATGCAGCACGTCGAAGCGGAGCGGAGGCGGGACCAGGATGCCGTCGGCATTGCGGGTGCACTGGGAAGCCTTGAACTTATAGGCGCCGTGGGAGGTGCCGATGGCAATGGCGAGAGAGTCGCAGCCGGTGCGGGTGACGAACTCCTCGACCTCCTCGGGGCGGGTATAGCTCTCGTGGCCGTGCTCGACCGAGACCTCATCCTCAACACCGGCGAGAGTGCCGAGCTCGGCCTCGACGACGACGCCGTGGTCATGGGCGTATTCCACAACCTGGCGGGTCAGGGCGATGTTCTCCTCGAAGGGCTTGGAGGAGGCGTCGATCATGACGGAGGTGAAGCCGCCGTCGATGCAGGACTTGCAGAGCTCAAAGGTATCGCCGTGGTCGAGGTGCAGCGCGATGGGGATCTCGGGATTCTCGATGACCGCGGCCTCGACGAGCTTTACGAGGTAAGTATGGTTGGCGTAGGCGCGCGCGCCCTTGGACACCTGAAGGATCACGGGGCTCTTCAGTTCGCCCGCGGCCTCGGTGATGCCCTGGACGATCTCCATGTTGTTGACGTTGAACGCGCCGACGGCATATCCGCCGTTATAGGCTTTTGCAAACATTTCTTTGGTGGTTACAAGAGGCATAATTCAAATTCTCCTTTGTTTTTCTAAAAATTTGTACAAAAAGCACATTTACAAATTTTCATTATTATTATATCCTCATTCCAGCTCATAATCAATATGGACTTTCTACAAAAACAAATAATTTTTAAATCAACTGGAGGTAACAACATGTCTGAGAAGCTCATCGGCTCCTGCATCTTCGGTCAGTCCGGCGGCCCCACCGCCGTCATCAACGCCAGCGCCTACGGCGTGATCCGCGCCGCGCTCGACGCGGAGGAGATCACCAAGGTCTACGGCGCGAGCCACGGCATCCGCGGCGTTCTGGATGACAAGCTCTTCGTCATGGACGAGGAGGACCCCGAAGAGCTCAAGCTCCTGCTGCACACCCCGTCTTCCGAGCTCGGCTCCTGCCGCTACAAAATCGCCGACCCCGAGAAGGACGACACCGACTACAAGCGCATTCTTGAGATCTTCAAGAAGTATAATGTCCGCTACTTCTTCTACAACGGCGGCAACGACTCCATGGACACCTGCAACAAGATCAGCCGCTACATGGAATCCGTCGGCTATGAGTGCCGCGTGATGGGCGTGCCCAAGACCATCGACAACGACCTCTTCGGCACCGACCACTGCCCCGGCTTTGCCAGCGCCGCGAAGTACATCGCGACCTCCTGCATGGAGATCAACAAGGACGCGCGCGTGTATGACAACGGCATGATCACCGTCGTGGAGATCATGGGCCGCCACGCCGGCTGGCTCGCGGCCTCCGCCGCCCTCGCCACCGCTTACGGCTCCGGCCCCGACCTCATCTACCTGCCCGAGCTCGACTTCGACATGGACAAGTTTCTCTCCGACGTCGTGCGCATCTACAAGCAGAACGGCAAGGTCTTCATCGCCGTGTCCGAGGGCATCCACTACGCCGACGGCAGCTTCGTATCCGAGGCCAAGACCTCCGCGACCGACGGCTTCGGCCATGCCCAGCTCGGCGGTCTCGCCGCTATGCTGGCGGAGATCATCAAGGCCCACACCGGCGCGAAGGTCCGCGGCATTGAGCTGAGCCTGCTGCAGCGCTGCGGCGCGCACCTCGCCTCCCTGACCGACGTGAATGAGGCGTGCGAGGCCGGCATGGAGGCTGTGCGCCAGGCTGTCAGCGGCGTGACCGGCAAGATGGTCGCCTTCGAGCGCGAGATGATCGACGGCAAGTACCACTGCAAGATGGTCCTGCTTCCCCTCTCCTCTGTTGCAAACTATGAGAAGAAGGTCCCCCTGGAGTGGATCAACGAGACCGGCAACGGCCTCAAGCAGGAGTTTGTGGACTACGTGCTGCCCCTCATCCAGGGCGAGCCGGTCCTCCCCCTGGTCGATTCCCTCCCCCGCTACGCAAAGCTCAAGAAGGTCCTGGCAAAGTAAGTTTTCCCGTATGCGCAGGGGCTGCCTCCGTGAGACAGCCCCTGCTTATAAATATCGTAGACGAAGAATCCCGTAGACAACCGGGGGATCCTTCGCTTGCGCTCAGGATGACATGTGAAGTTTAAGGTGTTATAAGCTAGTAGGGGCCGATGCCCTCACCGGCCCGCCGTTTTTTGACGATGTACGGAATTCGGCGGGTCGATCTGGGGATCGACCCCTACGGTTTTATCTCTTACCTGAGAGGCGGTGATCGACATGTTGATGCTTCAGCACCCCTATATCTCCGTTGACGTGCACGGCAGACCGAGCTTCGGCGGCGGGCAGCAGCACTCACCGGACCCCATGTTGCGGCGCTGCGGCTGCGGCATCATCGCGGCGGCGGACCTGCTTTTGTACCTCTCGCGCTATCACGTGCCCGGCAGCACATGCTTCGACGGCCTTCCCGCAGAGGGGTCCATCCCCCTCCCCGACTATAACGCGCTGATCCTGAGACTCCACCGCAGGTACTTCCCTGTCATCCCTTACGCCGGCATCAACGGCCCCATGCTCATGGCGGGGATGCTGCGCGTCTTCCGGGATTTTCACATGCCCTTCACGGCCCGCTGGTGCTTCTCTCACGAGAGGCTTTGGACGCGGATAGAGACGCAGCTTCAAAAAGACATCCCGGTCATCCTCTCCGTTGGGCCGAACTTCCCCGTGTTCTGGGGCAAAAAGACCGTGCGCTTTTATACGAAAACCGACGCCGGGGTCTATATCCCGACATCCGGGGCAAGGGCGCATTTCATCACGGTGACGGGGCTTGACGAGACCTGGATGCAGATCTCCTCCTGGGGGCGGCTGTACTATCTCAGCCGCGCGGAATTCATCGCCTACGCCCGCGGCGAGAGCCTGGCCCCTGCGAGCAATATCCTGCTGGTGGAGAGAAAGGCATAAAAAAGTACCTTTAGGAGAAATCCCAAGGGTACTTTTTCATGATCATTTACGCAGGCCGTGGTAGACCGCGGCCAGCTTCTGCCTTGCGGTGGAGGCCGCGAGGTAGAGCTTCGACCTCTCCCGGATCTCGCTGCCGGTGCAGCGCCGGATGATGTCCGCCATCTCCTTTGCGACCTGATAGTAGACGGGCTTGGAATAGTGGTTGAAGTGGTTGTAAAAACAGCTCTGGTCCGTAAGATAGCGGTTCACGTCCAGCAGCACCACATGCGCCTCCCCCGCCGCCCAGGCGCGGATGGCGTCGTTGACGGTCCTGTGCAGGAGATGGCGGTCCTTGTAGTTCTCGTCCGTCTCCCCTTCCCGCTTGAGCTCACCCCCCAGCATGATGCAGAGCGTGCAGCTGTGCGGAAGTCTCCCGCGGATATAGCGGAGGTTTTCCACGATCTGCTCCGGGGTGTTGCGCCCGACAAACTCGTATCTTTGTGAAAAGTTTCGCAGGATCTCCTCGGTAAAGCGGAAGTTTGCGGTGAAGCACTCGCCGCGGATGAGCTTCGGCCAGTTCTCGGGATCCGTCATGGGCGTGCACGCCGGGAGAAAGGCAAGGCGCTCCCCTGTCCCCTTCCGGTGGTAAACACCGAGATTCGCGTCCTGCAGGATGCTGATGAAGACGACCTTATAAGCGCGGCGGAAGATGCTGTCGTCATACATACCGGGATCGGCGAACGGGACCTCGTCCAGTACCCGCTGTTTCTCGGCCGCCGTGAGCCTGTCAGCCTCAACGATGTGGGTGGTGTGGCCGGTGGACTCTACGAGAAAGCCGCCCGGGGCCACATAGGTAAACTCCGTGTCGAAAAGCTCCGTGTCCGCAAGGAAGGGATACACGGCGTTCAAATCACAGGGCCCCTTCACAAGGACGGTGTGCGCCCTGAGTCCGCCGATCTCCATCCTGTCAAGCCGGGGCGCGGCGCTCTCCCGCTGATTGATCCAGCGCGGCAGCTCCGTGGAGCTGAGATCGCCGATCACCTCGCCCTGCACATCGAGCCTCGGGCGCCCCAGAAGATTATACACATACTGCTCCACCCCCATGCCGAGGATGCGGCAGGAGAACACAAAGTGCAAGAGCGCCGCGTCTTTTACCGCGTAAAAGCCCACGATGCCGTAATCGCCGAAGCGGTCCGTCACGGAGACCCAGCCGCAATCAAACGTGACATCGGAGAAGAGGGCCGCAAGCTCCTCCTTTGAGTTTCTGAGCTTCGTAAAATTCAACTGGTTCGAGCGCTGGATGAGATCGTGGATGCGGTCAAGGTGATCAAGACAGTCATGCCCGACGGTGACGCGCACATCGCTGTGCATCAGAAAATCCTCGTTCGAGCGGTACTGCGCCATCTCTGTCCGCTTGGTCTCCAGCAGGCGGTACTGGGCGAGGCGTTTGTGCCCTGGGTCAGACTTGTCGGAATGCAGGGCATCCTCCAGCAGCCGGGGCAGGATCTCCGGCCCCGCCGTCATGATCCCGGGGCAGCAGAAGGCGACCTCCGCGCAGTTGGAGGGGTTGTCGTCGAGAAAGAGGACGTTCACGGGCCGAAGCTGCATGTCGGCGATAAGCTGCTTTACGCGCTCCCCCTTGGCCTCCCAGTTGACGGAGGCAAAGACGAAATCCTCGAGCAGACCGTGGGCTTTGAGCTCTGCCTCCACGGGGGCCCGGTCGTTTTTGCTGCAAATGGAGTTCACGATCCCGATATCGGTGAGCCTCTTCACAAGGCGCAGGTTCTCCTCCGGCAGCCGCACCGCCCCCTCCGACAGGGTCCCCTGCCAGAGCGTACAGTCCAGATCCCAGACGACCAGCTTGATTTTCCCGAAATCGTACATAACTCTCTCCCTTATACCCACAGACACTGTTCAAAACCCATAGGAAGAAAGCTCCTCCTATGGGTTTTGTGTTTACTTCAAAACGACCTTGCAGAAGTTCTTCTTGCCGCGGCGGACGACGATGCCCTCGCGCAGGGCGTCGGCGGAGTAGCTCGCCGCGATGTCGGTGACCTTCTGATCGTCCACGGTGACGCCGCCCTGCTGCACGTTGCGACGGGCGTCGGACTTCGAGGGGCAGAGACCGGCCTTCACGAGGACCGAGAGGATATCGAGCTTCCCGTCCGTAAGATCCGCCTCCGCGATCTCGCAGGTCGGCACATCGCCGCCGCCCGCGCCGCCGAAGAGTGCTTTGGCAGAAGCCTCGGCCTTTTTGGCCTCCTCCTCGCCGTGGACGAGCTTTGTAAGCTCAAAGGCCAGGATCTCCTTGGCGCGGTTGAGCTGGCTCCCCTCCCAGCCATCCATGGCGTCGATCTCCTCCAGCGGGAGGAAGGTCAGCATCCGGATGCACTTGAGCACGTCCGCGTCGCCGACGTTGCGCCAGTACTGGTAGAACTCAAAGGGGCTCGTCTTATTGGGGTCGAGCCACACAGCGCCCGAGGCGGTCTTGCCCATCTTCTTCCCCTCGGAGTTGAGGAGCAGGGTGATGGTCATGGCGCCGCCGAGCATATTGCTCCACTGGTCGTTGCCGCCGAACTGCATGTTGCAGCCGTAGTGCTGGAACATGTAGTAGAAGTCGTAGGACTGCATGATCATATAGTTGAACTCGAGAAAGCTCAGCCCGCGCTCCATGCGCTGCTTGTAGCACTCGGCCCGGAGCATGTTGTTCACGGAGAAGCAGGGGCCCACCTCGCGCAGAAGCTCGATATAATTGAGCGGAACCAGCCACTCGGAGTTATAGAGCATGAGCGCCTTGTCGTCCGAGAAGTCGATGAACTTCTCCATCTGGCGTTTGAAGCACTCGGCATTGTGGCGGATGTCCTCTTTCGTCAGCATCTTGCGCATATCGGTGCGGCCGGAGGGGTCGCCGATGAGCGTAGTGCCGTCGCCGATGAGGGCGATGGGCTTGTTGCCCGCCATCTGCAGGCGCTTCATGAGGCACAGCGCCATGAAGTGCCCCACATGCAGGGAGTCCGCCGTGCAGTCAAAGCCGATATAGAAGGTGGCCTTGCCGTTATTGACCATCTCGCGGATCTCTTCCTCGTTCGTGACCTGGGCGATCAGCCCGCGGGCCACCAGTTCTTCGTAAATTCCCATGGTATCTCTCCTGTATCTGAAAATTGTTGCTGACGATTGGATATGACGCGCTGTTCCCCTCACTGCCCGTAGGGGCCGACGCCCTCGGCGGCCCGCGCAGTACAGCTCTTCAAAAGAGGAACAGCCTTCGGCGAAAACGCTCACAAGAAATGAATTCGCCAGAGCAAATGCGGATGATCTGTTTATCTCCGCCGGGACGTCGAGGGCGCCGTCCCCTACGATATTGTTTTTGCTTGCTTCAAGGAACCGACTTTTTTCACAAGCGCTGTGTTCCTTTAAGATATTTTTCCTTGAACGTCTCGCAGGCTTCGAGCTGCTCCTCGGCGCTTTGGAGGGTGGTGTCCGTGATGTTGTCCCCGCCGTGGAGCCTTGCAAGCTCCCGGCGTCGTCCCTCGCGGTCGAGGGGCAGCACGTCCGTATACGTTCGGCCCGCGCGCTCCTGCTTTTGGATCAGGTAGTGCTGATCCGCCATGGCCGCGATCTGCGGCAGGTGCGTGACGCACATGACCTGCTTGCCGAGGGACACGGACCAGAGCTTCTCCCCGACCCGCTGGGCGGCGATGCCGGAGACGCCGGTGTCGATCTCGTCGAAGACCATGGTCTGCACCGGGTCCTTCTCGGCAAAGACATTTTTCATGGCGAGCATGATGCGGCTGAGCTCACCGCCCGAGGCGATGCGGCTGATGCGGCCGAGCTCCTCCCCGGCGTTTGCGGACATGACAAAGCGGATCTCGTCCACGCCGTGGGCGTCAAATCCCGGGTCTCCGCCGACGGGGTCAAAGGCGACCTCAAAGCGGACGGAGGGCATGTTGAGCTGCTTGAGCTCCCCGCTGATGCGCGCCTCCAGGTCCTTTGCGGCCTTCCTCCGGGCGCGGCTCAGGCTCTCCCCTTCTCTCAGGCAGCGGGCCTTCGCGCTCGCAAGCTCCCGCTTTAATTTTTCGCTGCGCTCGTCGGCGTACTGGATATTGTCGAGCTTTTCCCGGCACTCGGCGAGATAGGGGATCAGCTCCTCCTCGCTCCGGCCGTATTTGCGCCGGAGCTTGTTGAGCGCCGCGATGCGCGTCTCGAGACTGTCGTACTCCCCCGGTGAAAAATCCAGGCTCTCCCGGAAATCCCGCAGGGTCTCGGAGGCGTCCGAGAGATTGAAGGCGGCGGACTCGAGCGTCCGGGCGGTCGGCTCAAGCTCGGCGGCAAAGCCGGACGCTTTTCCAACATAATAGGCCGCGTTCTGCGTGAGGGCGAGGGCGCTGTCCTCCTCCCCGGAGAGCATGGCGATCGCGGAATCGAGCGCCTCGCTGAGCTTTTCGGCGTTGCGCAGAAGATCCCGCCGGGCGCAAAGCGTATCGTACTCCCCCGCCTTGAGCTCCGCCCTCTCGAGCTCCTCGATCTGATAGCGGAGACTGTCGCTGAGGCGCTCCTTCTCGATCTCATCCATCTGGAGGGAGTTGAGCTCCTTCTCGATGGCGCTGTATTCCTTATAGGCATTTTTATAGGCCGAGAGCGCCGCTCCGTAATCGCCGAAGCGGTCGAGGTATTCCCGGTGCCGCCTCTCGTCCATGAGCTGGCGCCCGTCGTTCTGGCCGTGGATATCGACGAGCAGCGCCGCGAGCTCCTTGAGCTGGGCCGCCGTGACCGGGGTCCCGCAGACGCGGCAGCCGCTCTTCCCGTCGGCCTGGATGCGGCGCTGAACGATGAGCTCATCCTCGCACTCG
This sequence comes from Oscillospiraceae bacterium, assembly GCA_902793285.1. GTDB lineage: Bacteria > Bacillota > Clostridia > Oscillospirales > Oscillospiraceae > Limivicinus. The sequence goes on along the minus strand of CADBCV010000019.1, from coordinate 27,605 downwards.
ATCTCGTTCTCTTTGAGCCACTGCTCACACCCCTCCACGTCGAAGGCCGCCGTCACGACGCCCTTCTCGGCCCCGCGGCGGACAAGCTCGCGGCTGACGCGCTCCCCCAGAACGGCGCCGATGGAGTCGATGACGATGGACTTGCCGGCGCCGGTCTCGCCGGTGAGGACGTTCAGCCCCCGCCCGAAGGCGATGTCGGCCTTCTCGATGACGGCAATATTTTCAATGTGCAGTTCGTTGAGCATGGTATCGCCCCTGTGTGATCAAAAAAGTTGTTCGATTTCCTTATACAGATTCATGGCGCAGTTATTGTCCCTGAGGGCGAGAAAAGCTGTGTCGTCGCCGGCGATCGTGCCGACAAGCCCCTCAATGTCCATCCCGTCGAGTGCCGAGCAGGCCCCGTTTGCAAGGCCCGGCAGCGTCTTGATGACGAGGATGTTTTGTGCAAGGTCATAGGACACGACGCTCTCCTTGAAGATCTTTTTGAGTCTCTGATCCAAGTCCGGCGTATCCTGCTTGACCGCGGCCACATACCGGTAGTTCCCCTTCGGTCCAAGCTCTTTGACAAGCCGCATATCCCGGATATCTCTTGAAAGGGTCGCCTGCGTACTCTTGACGCCGCGCTCGGCCAGAGCGGCCATAAGCTGATTCTGGGTCTCGATGTCTCTTTCGCTGATGATTTCCATGATTATGCTCTGTCTTCCGAGTTTCATCATGTGTCCTCCTGTATTTTACTTAATTATCTCAATTTCTCAAAGGCAATGTCGTAGAAGTTTCTCAGCCCGATGTCGGCCATGTGGGTATAGGATTCCGAGCGGCGCACGACGAGTCTGTCGCCGCCGGCGAGATCCATGACCGAGGTCCCGTCCACCGAGAGGTAGGCGCGTCGGTCATGCTGCTTTTCCATCTCAACGGTGATGACGTTGTCCGCGCCGAGGACGAAGCTGCGGGAGCTCATCATATGCGCGCAGATGGGGCTGATGATGAGGGCCTCGGCGTCCGGCTCCACAATGGGCCCGCCGGCGGACATGGAGTAGCCGGTGGAGCCTGTCGGCGTGGAGAGGATGATGCCATCGCCGGAGAAGGCGGTGATGCGCTTGGAGTTACAGAGGGCGGTGATCTTGATGCAGTCGCCGTAGCCGTGCATCACGACATCGTTGAGCGCCTGGTCGCGGCAGATCTCGACCCCGGCGCGATAGAGCCGCACATCCAGCTTCATGCGGCGGCTGAGGGTATACTCCCCTCTTGCCGCCTGGAGGACGTAGGCATACTCCTCCGGCTCGAGATTTGCCATAAAGCCCTTGGAGCCGAGGTTGATGCCGATCACCGGTACGGGATGGGGGGTTATCTGCCGGGCTGCGTGGAGGATGGTCCCGTCGCCCCCGATCACGACGATCAGGGTGCAGCTTGCAGCCACGTCAGAGAGGGCGCGGAACGAGAGCTCCTGGGGCAGGACCTCATCCCCCTCGTCCGCGAAGACGGGGCAGAAGCAGGTTTCAAAGCCGTTTTCCTCCAGCAGCGCCGCGACGCGCCGGGAGAGTTCACAGCCCTTGTCACGAAAAGGATTGGGACAGATGGCAATCATAAATACCTCCGGTCTGGCAAATGCGATCGATGTCAATCAACAAGCTACAGCTTCTCATGGGAGGCGGAGACGAGGCCAGCCACGTCGAAGTCCTTCCGCTCCCCCTCCCGGTTCTTGAGCCAGCAGAGGTATTCGATATTCCCCTCCGGCCCCTTGATCGGGGAAAAGTCCAGTCCCTCGACCGTGAGGCCCGCGCCGGGGACAAAATCCAGAATTTCCCGGATCACGCGCTCGTGCACGGCGCTGTCGCGCACGACGCCCTTTTTGCCCACATCCTCGCGCCCGGCCTCAAACTGGGGCTTGATGAGGCAGATGAAATCCGCCCCGGGTTTCAAAAGCGCCTTCACCGCCGGAATGACAAGCCGGATGGAGATGAAGGACACGTCCATCACGGCAAGGTCGATGGGGTCCGGGATCTGTTCTTCGGTAATATAGCGGAGATTGGTGCGCTCTAAATTCACGACTCTCTCGTCGGTCCGGAGCTTCCAGGCGAGTTGTCCATAGCCCACATCGACGGCGTAGACCTTCCCCGCCCCATGCTGGAGCAGAACGTCCGTAAAGCCGCCGGTGGAGGCGCCGCAGTCAAGGCAGACCTTCCCCGCGGGGTCCACGGGAAAAACCTTCAGGGCCTTGTCGAGCTTGTACCCGCCCCGGCTCACGAAGGGCAGGGTCTCCCCATGCACTTCGATCTTCGCCTCCGGGTCCACGGCAGTGCCGGGCTTATCGACACGCTGGCCGTTCACAAACACGAGCCCCGCCATGACCGTGGTCCTGGCGCGCTCCCGGCTCTCTGTGAGGCCCTTGTCGAAAACGAGCTGGTCAAGTCTTATCTTTTTCATGGCTCCCGCACATCCCGTCCGCAAAGCTGGGCCGCGCAGCGCACGATGGCGTCCGCGTCGATGCCGTAGTCATGGCGAAGCTGGGCGACCGTCCCGTGGGGGATGATCCCGTCGCCGAGATTCAGAAGATTCGCCGCGCGGATGTGCACCTCGTTCTCGCTGCACGCCTCGAGCACGCGACGGCCGATGCAGCCGGCGGCGCAGACCTCCTCCACCGCGAGAATGCGTCCGGTCTTCCTGAGAGACTGGAGACAGGCGTCATAGCGGTTTGGGAAGAGGATGCCGAGCTTTACAATCTCGGCTGAGACCCCCTGCATGGCGAGCTTATCGGCGGCATCGAGGGCTTCGTTCACCATCGTGCCGTAGCAGAGGAGGGTGATGTCGGAGCCTTCCCGGATCACGGTCTCCGCGGCCATGCTGCAATCGGTATAGCGCCCCTCTCCCCCTCTGGGGTAGCGCACGGCGACAGGTCCCGTGACGCTGCCGAGGGCGTAGCCCAGCATGGCACGCAGTTCCTCAAAGCTGCCGGGGGCGAGAACGGTCATTCCCGGCACGGTGCCGAGATAGCTGATATCGAAAAGGCCCTGATGGGTCTCCCCATCGCTGCCGACGAGACCGGCCCTGTCCACACAGAAGACGACGTGCAGCCCTTCGAGCGATACATCGTGGATCATCATGTCAAGGCTCCGCTGCAGAAAGCTCGAATACACGGCGAAGACCGGCACAAGCCCCTGCTTTGCCATGGCCCCCGCCATGGTGACGGCGTGCCCCTCGGCGATACCGACATCGAAAAAGCGCCGGGGGAATGTATCCTCAAAGCACTCGGTCCCGGTGCCGCCGGCCATGGCAGCCGTGATCACGACGATGCGTCCGTCCTTCTCGGCAGCTTCGCAGAGATATTTCCCCATCTTGTCAGAAAAACTCTCGCCGACCGGGGCAAGCTCCCCGGTCACGGGGTCAAAGGGCCCGACGCCGTGGTACTTGTCGGGGTGGGCCTCGGCGTAAGGGCAGCCCTTCCCCTTCTTTGTCAGGACATGCAGCAGCACCGGCCGCCGCAGCTCTCTCGCGAGACGGACGGCGTTTTCGAGCTTGTCCACGTCATGCCCGTCCACGGGGCCGAGATAGTATAGCCCAAGATCGCTGAACACATTGCCCGGGAGAATGCGGGATTTCAGGCGCTCCTTGGTCCGGTGGACAAATTCATAGATCCAGCGCGTATGGCTCGAGACGCTCCGAAACCATTTCTTAAAATTGATATACCCGGGCCTCATGCGCATGGCCTGCAGAAGGTGGGCCGTGCCGCCGACGTTTTTGCTGATGGACATGTTGTTGTCGTTTAAGATGATGACGATGGGTTCATTGCTCGCCGCGGCGTTGCAGAGCCCCTCAAAGGCGAGACCGCCCGTGAGCGCCCCGTCCCCGATGACGGCGACGACGTCATAGTCCTCGCCCTGGAGGGTGCGCGCCTTGGCCATGCCGACCGCGGCCGACACGGAGGTGGAGGCGTGGCCCGCGATAAAGGCGTCGTCCTTCGCCTCGTTCGGCTTCGGGAAGCCGGAGACACCGTGGCGCTGGCGCAGGGTGTGAAAGCTCTCCCTGCGGCCCGTGATGATCTTGTGGGTATAGCTCTGATGGCCCACATCGAAAATGAGCCGGTCCTGCGCCGTGTCGTAGACCCTGTGGATCGCGACGGTGAGCTCCACCGCGCCGAGATTGGACGCGAGATGCCCACCGGTTTTGGAGATGCTCTCGATCTCGAAGCGCCGCAGCTCCTCACAGAGTGCATGAACCTCGGCCCTGCTTAAAGCCTTGATGTCCGCAGAGCTGTTGATTTTTTCTAATATACTCAACTTGTTCCTCTGTTAACCCCGTCGGAACGGTTTTATTTTTGTCGGATGGCAAGCTCGTCCGCGAGCGCACACAGAAAACCCGTGTCTTCAAAGCCCTCTGCGAGGATGTCCTTCGAGAAGGCGGTGAGCTTCTCCACCGTCCTCGCGCAGCCCTCGAGCCCCAGCAGGGCCATATAAGTGTTCTTCTGTTCCTCGAGATCGGAGCCGATAGGCTTTCCGAACTCCTCCACATTCCCGGTCACATCCAGCATGTCGTCCCGGATCTGGAAGGCAAGGCCGAGTGCCGCGCCGAAATGTCCGGCGCACTTGAGCATCCGGTCTGTGCCGCCGGCCGCGGCGACGCCCATCTGGCAGGCCGCCGCCAAAAGCGCCCCGGTCTTGCGGCTGTTGATGTCGGTAAGCTCCTGCTCGGTGAGGGTCCGCCCCTCCCAGAGCATGTCGAGATACTGCCCGCAGCACATCCCGTCAAGCCCCACGGCGTCGGCCAGAAGCTCGGCGCATTTTGCCCGCCTCTCCGCCGGGAGGGACGAACGCAGGATGGTGCCGAAAGCCTCCGCCTGCAAAGTGTCCCCCGCGAGCGTTGCGGTACATTCGCCGTAGACGACGTGGTTCGTGGGCTTGCCGCGGCGGAGCGAATCGTTATCCATGCAGGGCAGGTCGTCGTGAATGAGGCTGTAGGTGTGCAGCATCTCCACAGCACAGGCAACCGGCATGGCCTCCTCGATATTTCCGCCCGCAATGCGGCAGAACTCCAATACCAGCATCGGCCGGATGCGCTTTCCCCCGGCGAGGAGGCTGTAGCGCATGGCGCCGGCAAGCCCGGCCTGGGGCAAAGTCTCCGGCAGGCGGAAGCAGGTGTCCAGGGCGACGTTGATCTTCTCTCTGTATTCCTCAGCCGTCATGCTTGCCCCTCTTCCTCAAAATCCGTCTCGATGGGCCGGCGGTCGGGGCCCTTCTTGAGCTTCACGACCTTCTGCTCCGCCTCGTCAAGCATCCTGCTGCACGAAGCGATGAGCCCCGTGCCCTCCTCGTAGAGCTTCAGCGTGTCGCCGAGGGGCAGGTCGCCCTTCTCGAGATGGCGCACGATCTCCTCGAGCCTCACGAGAGACTCTTCAAATGTCAGAGACGGTTTTTTTGCAGTCATCGTGTACTCCTCACTTTCTCCACCACGCAGCCTGCCGCCCCGTCGGTCAGACGCAGATTGAGACGGTCCCCCGGCCTGAGCTGCGAAACGCTGCGGATGGTCTCGCCCGCTTCGCCGCTTGCGATGGCATAGCCGCGCGATAAAACCTTCAGCGGGCTCATCGCCTCGAGCGCGGCTGTGAGACCCACAAAGCGCTCACGGCAGCGGGCGAGCTTCTGCTCCTCACTCGCCGTAAGGCGGTCGCGCATCCTGTCAAGCTCCATCCTTCTGGTGTCGAAGGCGGCCCCGGGATCGGAGAGGACGCGCCGTTCGCCGAGAGCGTCGAGCCGTTCGCGCAGGGTATTGAGCTTTTTCCGCATCCCCTGGGAGGCGCGCAGCTCCGCCGCGGCGAGATAATCCGCGATCTCCCGGCAGTCCGGCACCGCGATCTCCGCCGCGTTTGAGGGCGTGGAGGCGCGCCTGTCCGCCACATAGTCGGAGATGGTCACATCCGGCTCATGCCCGACGGCGGAGATGACCGGGATGCGGGAGGCGAAGATGGCGCGCGCCACGCGCTCATCATTAAAAGCCCAGAGATCCTCGATCGAACCGCCGCCGCGCCCCGTGATGATAAGGTCCGCCACGTCAAACTCGTTGGCATAGCGGATGGCCCCCGCGATCTCGGGCGGGGCCTCGACCCCCTGGACGCGCACGGGCAGGAGGATGAGCTTCGCCATGGGCCAGCGCTTTGAGAGAATGCGGATCATATCATGGACCGCCGCGCCCGCGGAGGAGGTGATGATCGCGATGCGCCCCGGGATGCGGGGCAGCGGCTTTTTGTACTTTGGATCGAAAAGCCCCTCCGCCTCCAGCTTCTGCTTGAGCTGCTCGAAGGCGACCTGGAGATCGCCCATCCCCTCCGGCATGATTTGTGTACAGTAGAGCTGATAGGCCCCGTCGCGCGGATAGACGGACACACGCCCCGAGACCGTGACGCCCATGCCGTTTTCCGGGCGGAAGCGCAGCTTGTCCGCACTGGACTTGAACATCACGCAGCGGATGCTGCTCTCCGCGTCCTTGAGCGTGAAATAGTGGTGTCCCGAGGGGTAGATCTTATAATTTGAAACCTCGCCCCGCACCGAGACGTGCGCAAGCATGGGCTGGCTGTCCAGTAAGTCGCGGATGTAGGAATTGAGCTCCGTAACGCTCAGCGTCCGCTCCATGCTCACTTTTCCGCTCTCCCGCGCATAAAGCCGCCGAGAACGCCGTTCACAAACGCGACGGTGTCCGGCTCGTCATAGCCCTTGGAGAGCTCCACCGCCTCGTTGATGGCGGCGGCGTCCGGGATATCGTCCATGTACAGAATCTCGCACAGGGCGCAGCGCAGCACGGCAAGCGCGGTCCTGGACATACGCTCAGGGCGCCAGCCCTTGGCGTAAGTGCGGATCTCATTGTCGATCTCGTCCCGGTGCTCGTCAATGAGCGTGACGAGGCGGCGAATGTAGGCTGTCTGCGCCTCATCCGGGGTCTCGGCAAAAAGCGCGTCCTCCTCGGCGAGGGTGGCATAGTGCTCCGGCTCGAAGAAGCGGTCAAGCAGCGCGGAGGGCTCCTCCCCCGTCGCGGCGGCCGCGAAGCCGAGCTGAATGGCGATCTCTCTCGCGGTGGTTCTGGTCATGTTGAAATCCTCCGCCTTTATTTATCAAAGGATATGCCGGCCACGTGGACGTTCACCTCAGCCTGGTCAAAGCCGGTGGAAGCCTGTACAAGGGACATGACCTTGTCCTGCACGTCCTGCGCGACCTGGACAATGTTGCTGCCGTAGAGCACGTTTATGATGACATCAATGATGATCTTTTCATCGGCAAACTGGACCTTGACGCCCTTCGACACGGTCTTGAGCCCAATGAGCTCCGCAATCTCGGCCCCGGCGGTATAGGAGAGACCCGCGACGCCCTCCGTCTCACTCACGGCGGATTTGACGACGTCGGTGATGACCTCCTCGGAAATATTGATGCTGCCCTTCTCAGCCTGGCAGCTGATATAATTCTCGCCCATAGGAAACCTCCCAATTGATATCACGTCATTTTATCACAAGATCCGAAAAAAAGGAAGCGCTTTTCTTCGGATTCTGAATAAAAGCGAAAAAAGATTCAAGCCGATGCGGAAAAAGTCAATTGACATCGTAGGGGCCGACGCCCTCGGCGGCCCGGCAGTGAAAAGCCCAAATGATGAAGGCCCCCGGCGAATTCGTAACAAAGTACGTTTTCGCCGGGGGCTGTTTGCTTTATTTAAGGTTGTTCCGCGCGGGCCGCCGAGGGCGTCGGCCCTACGGATTTGGAATACTACTCTCTTACGCCTTTACCTCGATGATACTGAGCTGCGTGGGTCTGTAGCTCGTTTCGGTGCAGATGACATCCGTGATGCGGGCGACGGCCTCCTCGCTCAGTCCCTCCATGGGGGCGGGCACCGCGACTGTCACCTTGTCGGAGCCGATGTACACCACGCAATCCTCAAAATTCTTGGCAAGCAGGAGGTTTTCGATCTGCGCCTCCTGCATGGAGCAGGCCGCCATGTTCGTGATGGCGGTCATGGCCCCGTCGATGGTCTCCTGGGACGCGGACTCCGCCGCCGCGGCGGTCTGCAAAAGCTCCAGCGCCTCGTCCCGCGAGACCTGGCGCGTCAGGCGCGCCTCGGCAAAGTACTCGGTGCCCGCGGGCATGAGGGTTTTCTCAAAGTCCATCTGCGCCGCGAGCATCGCCTCATCCTCGGCATAGACCATTTCCGCGTCCGGCTTTCCCCAGCGGCTGTTGTAGCTCCAGTTGAGCGCCACCGCGGCGCATACAAACATCATCACAGCCAGCATCGTCAGGTTCCTTTTCCGATTTTTCATGTTGCACGATCTCCTCCCCGCTCATTTTCTTAACTTCAAAATGGTGATCTTATCCGTGCCAAAACCAGTATATGAGCGGACGGCGCGCAAAATGTCAAGGCGCACCTCAGCGCTGGAAGCACCCTCGCAGGCTACCACCACGCCGCTGTCCGAAATGAGCACCCGGGCCTCCCCCACCCCCTGGGTTTTGGAGAGAATGTCCGCGAGGGCCGCCTCGGGCGGCGCAGCCGGCTCGCTCTTCTCCTCCCCGCCCGGCAGCAGCAGAAGCAGCAGGCCCGCGAGCAGGATGAAGAGCGGCGTTTTCCATTTTTTCGCAAGTTCCAGGACATCCCTACTCATTCACGCGCCACGCCTGCCTTTCCACGGGGATCTTGAGCTCGTCACGCAGGAGGATGCAGAGGGCCTCGGCGCTCTCTTCGGCCCCTGTGACCCGTATCGAGGCGGCATAGGGCCGCAGCTCGCCCTCCTCTGTCTGCACCGCCTCGATGCGCGCCTCCAAAAGCGTGAGACCGAGGGCGTCTGCCTTCTCCCCCAGATAGCGCTCTGCCCTCTCCTCAAAGAGCAGAAGCCGGAGTCTGTCTCCGCGCTCCCGGCCCGATTGCGTGATTTCCGCCTCGGCACTGTTAAAGCGCGCCTCGAGCCGGGTGAGACTGCCGTAGTCAAGCTCCCCGAGGGCTGAGAGCACCGACGCTGCGAGGACCGCCGTACAAAGAAGCGTGAGGACGCGCCGCGCGCCGCCCTCCGGACAGAGATACAGAGCCGCCCCGCAGAAAAACGCAAGGCCAATGAGTGTGTAAAGCCCCTCCCGCATCAGACGCCCACCGCCTTCATGCCGACGGCGATGGCGATGAAGAGCATCAGGGCTGTGCTGCCGAGAAGCCCCATCAGAAGCGCCGCGGCGCTCCCGACGCCGGAGAAGAGCTTATAGAGTCTCGGGTTCTGCACGGCCTCCGCTACGACCGCGACGGCCTTGAAGAGGAGGTTTTTGACCGTCAGGGCCGCGAAGGGGCCGAGACACATGGCGCACACCGCAAAAAGCCCGAAGGCTCCTGTGCAGCTTCTGACCACGGCGGCGGCAGAGAGAACGGCGGCGGAGGCGTCCGCGACCATGCCGCCCACAACGGGCACCGCCCCCGCGATGACAGAGCGCGCGGCCTTCACGGCGGCAGCGTCCACGCTGCCGCTCACCACGGAGCAGATGCCGAGACAGGCGGTAAAGGCAAAGGAGACCAGCGTCATGGCGGTCTTCGCCATCCAGCGGGTGAGCCCCTCCACGGCCCCTAAGATGGGGTGCGGGAAGACGGCGTTTGCGAGCGTGAGGCTCAGCACCGCGTAGATGAGCGGGATCACGGCCCTCTGCGCAAGGCTCAGGATCACATCGAGGGCAAGGGCGGAGGCCGCGTAGCGCGCGGCGGCGGAGCCGGGCGCCCCGCTTGCGGCGGCTGCGGTGTACACCACCGGGAGCGCCGCCTTGGAGTAGTCCGAGAGTCGGTAGAGGGCCTGCACGGTCTCCTCCACAAGGCTGTTCACACCATTGAGGAGGAGCGCTGCCGCAAAGGAGGCGGAGCAGATCTCAATAAGCCCTGCGATCTTCTCCGTGGGGCAGGCCGCCCGCGCCGCGCCGCAGAGCAGCACGAGGGCCAGAAGCTCCGCCGCGAAGCCGAACTCCGCGAGAAAGCGGGCCCGAAAGTGCTGCACGGCGCTCTGCCAGAGGCGGGCGAGGGCGGAGGCGACGTCAAAGCCGTCCGGGTGAAGCTCCCCACCGATCGCGCGCTCCTCGGCAGTGAGCCCCTGCTGCATGGCGGGGGCGTCAAAGATGTCGAAGGCATCCTCCGCCCAGGCCCTCGTACCGAAGAGCGGCAGCAAAAGCAGCACGAGCAGGAGCTTTTTCATAAAAGACCGCCTATTGTCGTGAGAAGACTCAGCAGCACCGGCGCCGCTACAGCGAGGGCGCAGACGCTCCCCACCGTCTCCACGGCGGCGGCCACCGCGCCCTGGGAGGCGTCCCGGCAGAGATCGGCCCCGAAACGGCTGACCGACGCGATGCCGAGGCATTTTAAAACAGGGCGCAGTTCCGCGCTCCCGGCGCCGAGAATGCCCGTCATCTCCCGCAGGGCGGAGAGCACTTCCCCCAGAAGCGACGCCCCCGCGAGCAGCAGCACCGCAACCGTCGCGGCGCTGAGAGCGAAGGAGAACTCCGGGTTCGAGCGTCTGAGCAGCAGCACGCACACCGCGCTCAAAATCCCCGCCCCCGCGCATTTGATCATGAGCTCCATTTCAGAATCCTTCCGTAAACATGTTCGCAGCGTAAAACCACGCGATCCTTCAGCTCGCTTTGCTCACAAAGGGTGACAGTGCGGGTCTACAGCCCGAAGAGCGCTTTGATCATGTGGAAAAGCTCGCTGATCTTCTGCACCACGACCATCAGCACCACAACGAGCGCCGCGATCGTGGTCATGAGCGCCTGCTCCTCCCGTCCGGAGCGCTGGAGCAGGATGTTGAGCACCGCGACCAGTATCCCGACCGCCGCGATCTTGAATATCAAATCGACGTCCATTTTGTCTCCTATGGCAACACCTATAACAGGATGATCCCCAACAGCGCCGCCCCGGAGAGGGAGAGCCCGAGCGTGAGCCGCCCGGCATCCCGCGTCTCCCCCTCTCTCTTGTCAAGCTCCCGGCGCAGGGCGGCGAGACAGCCCGACACCGCGTCAAGCTGGGTTTTGAGCTCATAGCGTCCAAGCACCGCGCCAAGCGCTTCAAGTGCCCGGCGGGCATCCTTGTCCCGGGCGACCGGGTTCTGCGCGAGCGCCGCGCGGTAGAGCGCCTCAAAGCTCTGCTCCCCCAGCGCCGGGAGGGACGCGGAGAGCGCCGCCGCAAAGTCCCGTGCAGCCCCGTCCGCGCGCTCCGTGAGTGTCTGCAGAAGCTCCGGCATGGGGGCACCCTCCGTCTCAAGGAGGCCGTAGAGCTGCCCGAGGAGGCCGCAGAAGGACCGGAGCGCCTCGTTTTGCGCGGCCCTGTCCTGGATGCGCTCCGACGCCCATAGCGCCGCCGAGAGAAGAAGGAGCGCAAAGCCCAGCGCCCGCCTCAAAGCGCGGCCCTCTCGTAGACGCGCCCCTCGCCCCGGAGACGGATCGTGACGAGCTGCCCGAACACGCCGAGGGATAGAAGCTCCCGGTACAGGGGGCGCTTTCGCATGTCCTCCAGGTTTCTCCCGTGGGCGGTGGCAAAGAGCGTGACGCCGCAGCCCGCGATCTCCTCCACAGCGCTGAGATCCGCGGGCTTTGTGATTTCGTCCATGGCGATGATGTCGGGGTTCAGCCCGCGCAGGGCCATCATGGCCCCCTGGCTCTTCGGTACGCCGATGAGCACATCGCTCCCCTGGCCGAGATCGAAAAAGGGCCTGCCCGAGATCGTCGCGGACAGTTCGTTGCGCTCGTCAAGGACCGCGACGCGCTGGGGTACGGAGGCCGCGCGGCGGATGAGGGCGCGCAGAAGGCTCGTCTTCCCGACGCCGGGGGGAGACGCGATGAGGATGCTCCCCGCCTCCGGTTCGGTGAGCGTGTCGAGAATGCGCGCGCCGCCCGTGAGCTCTGTGTGCGGGATGCGGATCGAAAGCGAACTGAAGGCGCGAAGGCCCGTGAGCGTGTCCCCGGTCATGACAGCCTCGCCGCAGACGCCGATACGAAGGCCCTGATAGCTGATATAGCCCCCGCGCAGGGCCGGGGCCGAGGCGTGAAGAGAGGCCCCTGTCGCGCGCTCCAGGATGTGCAGCAGGGTCTCGCGTGCAACCGTCTCCTCCCCCGCGAAAAGCTCCCGCCCTGCGATCACGACGCCGGGGGGCCGCCCTACGCGCAGTCGGATCTCCTCTGCCCGCGGCCAGCGGTTCAAAATCATGGCATAGCTCCCCGGCAGCAGCGACCGGGCCGTCTCCCGTAAATCCACAGCATCACTTCCCATGGACAATCTATGAGGCGGGACGGACAGATATGCAAAAACCGGAGCCCTGCTCGATTGCAGGACTCCGGCGATCATTTGACGTTTCCAAGCCCCTTTTCAAAAAGGGGGCTTTCACAAAGCGACTGGGGGATCGATCCCACCACCGCAAGCGGTCCCCCTCCCTTTTTCCAAAGGGAGGTCAGCGCTTCCCGGGCCATGGGAAAAGTCTGTGCTTTTTCACAAGAAAGGCCCTCTCGGCGATCTCCGCCATGGGGCTGTCGGTGAGGGAGTCGGAGTAGAACGCCTCGGTTTTCACGTGGGGGTCGAGGGCGTAGAAGCGCCGCACCTTCTCCCGGTCGTGGCAGTTGAGGCCGCGGATCTCTCCGGTGAACCTGTCCATCTCGGTCGCGATGAGGTTCACACCCAGTTTCTCACAGATGGGCTCCAAGAGAAAGCGGGGCGAGGCGGAGAGGATGAGATCCGTGCTCTGCTTCTGGGCGAGGTACCAGGCGCCGATGCGATGCTCATTTTTCTCCCAGAAGGCGGCGACAGTCCTGTCGAGATCCCGGAGGCGTGGGAGGAAGGAGAAGACCTGCTGTTTGACGGCCCTGGCGTCCACCCTGCCGCGGGCATAGCGCAGCGCCATCCACAAGGTCTTCGGCAGCGTCGGCAGTACGGCCCCGGGGTGCCGCAGCAGGCAAAAGCGCATAAAGCAGGCGGAGCTGTCGGGGTAGAAGATGGTTTTATCAAAATCGTAGGTGTTCATACAATATCCTTCCCGACTTCACAGAGATAACAGCGTGTGCCCTTGGCTCCCCCTCTGGGGGAGCTGGCACCAGTGCGCACGCTGGTGACTGAGAGGGTCGCCATGTCCCCGCAAACCCTCTCCGTCACGGCGCGGTCATGTACGCGCCGTGCCACCCCGCAGCGTTAAGCAAACATGCCAGTGGCATGTTTGCAGCGGAGGCCGCAGCAGCTATGCTGCGAGGAGGGAAGTCGCTTAAAGCGTCATTCCTGCATCTTGTTCCACTCTCCCAAAGGGAGATGCAAGTTATTTGATCCGCAGGGTATTCAGCAAGAGCAGCATGGAGAGCGCAGCGCTCAAGATCACGGCGGCAAGCGGCGAGAGAGCGCCGAAAACACCGAGCAGAGCGAGCAGCGCGCTTCCCCCCGTGCCGAGGGCGAAGTTCTCCACCGCCGCGCGAAAGGCCGTGCGCGAGAGCATGAAGATCTTCGGGACCTTGAAGATATCCCGGTCCATGATCATCACGTCCGCCGCGGCGAGGGCCTGGTCAGAGCCGAGAGACCCCATCGCGATGCCGACATCGGCCCCGCGCAGGAGGCGGCCGCTGTTCTCCCCCTCGCCCACGAAGGCGATGGTGGAGCGCTGGCCCTTGTTCTTCATAAGGTAGCCCACGGCCTTGGCCTTCTCCTCGGGGCGGAGCTCCGCGCGCAGCATGTCAAAATTGAGGCGCGAGGCAATGGGCCGCGCGACCGACATGACATCCCCCGTCAGAAGCACCAGCTTCTTCACGCCGTTGACGCGCAGGGTCTCGAGGGCGTCGAAGGCGCGGCGGCGCACCTTGTCCGTCACGAGGAGGTAGCCGCAGTAATGCTCATCCACCGCGACGTGGATGGCCGTGCCGGGGCGGGCGGGGACGGTATAACGGATGCCGTGCTCCTCCAGAAGGGCGGCGTTGCCGACATAGACCTGGCGCTTGCCGAGAAAGGCGCTCACGCCGCGGCCGGGGATCTCCCGGATCTTGACGGCTCTGACCATGCGCTCGTCCAGCTCCCCGGCGGCGTCGCGGATGGCGGCGGCGATGGGGTGACGTGAAAAGCTCTCGGCGGCGGCGGCAATGGCGAGAAGCTGCCGCTCGCTCATCTTCACGGGGAAGGCGTCCGTCACGGCGTAGCGCCCTTCGGTGATGGCACCGGTCTTGTCGAAGATGACGGTCTCGGCCCGCGCCATGGCTTCAAGGCAGTCCTTGCCCTTGACGAACACGCCGAGAGCGGAGGCGAGGGATAGGGACTTGCGATAGATAAGCGGGATGGCAAAGCCGTCCGCCGCCGTGCGCCCCAGAATGAGCAGCACCGCAGCGCGCCGAAGCCAGAGCACCCAGCCGCCCCGGAAGATAGGGACAGAAAGCCCCAGCACGAGCGCAAGCCCCGCCGCGGCCGGAGTATAGTAACGCCGGAATGCCGCGGCCCTGACCTCCTGCTCGGCGTCGAAGCCGGCGGCGGCCTCGGCGATCTGGACGAGCTTTGGCCCCGTGGACCGGTCATATGGGCGCAGGACGCGGATCTTGATGTCGCTTGTGAGATTGCGGCAGCCGGCATAGACCTTGTACCCCGCGTTGACCGCCCAGGGCGAGCGCTGGCCGGATACGGCGGCAGTGTCGATGGTGGTGATGCCCTCGGTCACGACGCCGTCGAGAGGGATGCGCTCCCCCGCGCGCACGAGCAGGATATCCCCCGGCTGGACCGCGGCGGGGTCCACGCGCTGCTCCCCCTCCTCGCTGAGGAGGGCGGCGCTGCGCGGGAGGATGGCGGATATTCTGGCCTCCTCGCGCGCGCTCTTTTCGGCGAAACGGGTTTCCAGATACAGGACAACAGTAGTGAGGATGAGAAGCAGCGCCGCCTCGGTATAGAGCCCGGTTGCAAAAAGCAGCACGGCGGCGAGACAGGTGAGGAGGGAGTCATTGATGTAACGGCGGTTCCGGATCTCCCCGAACGCGCGCAGCACATGCTCCGCCGCGGCGAAAAGGAGCGGGACCGCAAAAGCCGCCGGGACCATCCAGCCCGCGAGCGGGAGAAAACGCAGCGCGATGAGAAGCACCGCGGCGATCCCGGCGAAGATGAGCGCGCGGCGGTCCCCCGCTGTGGACGCTGTGTTCTCCGCGTCAAGGCGGGTGAGGAAGGCGGGCAGCTTCAAAGGCTTCCGCGCCGCGCGTTTTGTGGGCGCATCCTTGCTGTGCCGTGCGGGCGCTGCCGCCCGCTGCCCATTGGCGTGCGCGGGCTTCTTCTTTATGAAATTCAGCTCGTGCTTCGGCGTCGGCGCGAGATGCTTTGCCATTTCCTATCACCAACCAACGTTTTCGGGCATATTCTTACATTTTGATATCATACATCTTTTCCCATGGATCTGTCAACAAACAATCTATGGCAGACGAAAGTTCAAACCCGGGACGAGTCCGTACTATACTGCGGATTCGCCCCGGGATTGTCAATTATGTGCATTGTGCAGTGCCGGAGACCCTCTCAGTCACCAGTGTGCGCACTGGTGACAGCTCCCCAAAAGGGGGAGCCAAGGGACGCGCTGTGACGGAGAGGGTTCATTTCCCTTATTCGTTCCTTAGCGCCTCGACCGGGTCCTTCTTTGCGGCGAGACCCGAGGGGATGAGGCCCGCGATGAAGGTCAGCGAGACGCTCACAAGTACAAGGCCGACCCCGCCGATGAGCGGGAGGCTTGCGTTGATGGCCTGGATGTTCGTGATATCGTGGATGACGATGTTGATGGGGATATTGAGCAGCACCGTCGTCCCGATGCCGATGAGCCCCGCGAAAAGCCCGATGATGAAGGTCTCGGCGTTGAAGACGCGGGACACGTCGCGCTTCGAGGCCCCGATGGCGCGCAGGATGCCGATCTCCTTGGTGCGCTCGAGGACGCTGATGTAGGTGATGATGCCGATCATGATGGACGACACCACAAGGGAGATCGCGACAAAGGCGATGAGCACATAGCTGATGACGTTGATGATGGTAGACACGGAGCTCATGAGCATGGCGACGATGTCGGTATACTCGATCTCGTCCTCCTCGGGCACGGAGTCGTTGTAGGCGGTGATGGCCTTGGCGATGGCGTCCTTGTCCTCAAAGGTGGTGGCGTAGATGTTGATGGTGCTCGGGCTCTCGAGATCGACATAGCCGAGGGCCTTGAGATTTTTCTTGAGGGTGCTGTCAGAGTAGACCGGGGGCATGGCGTGGTCATAGAGCCAGATGTAGTCCTCCTCCTCCAGCGAGAGAAGCGAGAAGTCGTGCGCCAGCGACTCGTCCGAGAGGTAGGCGTACATATTGCGCATCTGGATAGCGTACTGCTCCTTGACGGTCTCGGTGAACATGGTGCGCATGTACTCCATGAGCGTGTCGTCGTCCATCTCCTTGAGGAAGGAGGCGTAGCCCGGATAGTACTGCAGGACCATGTCCTCGATGTCCTTGCGCGTCAGATCCTTCATCTGCTCGTCAAGCTGCTCCTCGATGTAGCCGTCGTCCGGGACGGTCATGAACTCCACATAGAGATCCGCAAGCTGCTCATTGTCGGCGCCCGCGATGTAGTCCTTCGCGGCCTCAACCTTGAGGGACTTGGTGAGCGTCTCGTCCTCCTCGTCCAGAAACGGAAGGCCGGTCAGCACGTCGGTCCCCGGGTCGTGGAGCTGGCGCGCGACGAGGGGCTTTTTCTCCGCTTCCCGCACCACGTATTCCACGAGACTGTGGGTATAGCCCACGGCGCTGCTCGCGATCATGCCGGACATGGCGTCCTCGTTCTGGCGCACGATGCCGACGATGCGGATGGGAAGCCCGTTGGAGAAGAGCGTCGGCAGGCCGAGCGTCTCGTCCGCGACGTTGGTGTACACGCCCTCCTCCTCGTCATAGCGGTACTCGTCCGTCGGGTAGATGTAGCGGAGCTTCAGGTCGCAGACCTCCTCATAGCTCCAGTGCTCCAGCTCGCTCGTGAGATTTTCCTGGTTGATGAAGGTCTCCATGTCCTCGGAGAGGGCGGCGCTGGATTTTAAGCCCAGGGCGTAGAGCGTGAGGTCGGAGACATTGTTGTTCTTATCCACCGTCAGCACCACCTCGTCATAGCGCTCCGGCCACTTGCCGTAGATGACATCGTACTGGGCCTTGACGACGGGGCTGATGAGCTCCCCGTTCTCTCCGGGCAGCATCTCCTGCCAGGCGTTCATCACGCTGTAGGCCTGGCCGAAGGTGGAGAAGTAGCTGCTGTAATCCCCGCCGAAGGTGGTGCTCATGGCGCGCTGCATGAGATCGGTCACGTCGGTCTTGACGATGGCGCCGTCGCAGTCCTCGGCATAGATGTTCATGTCGAGATCGTAGCTGTACTGGATGGAGCTGATGTGCGGGGCAATGTCAGAATCCTCCCTCTCGATAAACTGCTTGAAGGACTTGAGGTTGTTGGTCTGCATGTCGGCCGAGACCATGGAGTTCATCATGTCGTAGAGGACGGTGCTGGAGTAGACGGCGTCCCTCTCGTGCTGGTTGCCCTCGGCCTCGGCCTGGATGCCCATGAGCGAGGTCATCATGCTGGTCATGTCCACACTCTCGGCCTGGATGGTGATGGGGTAGCTCGAGAGGGTGTCCTCCTGCACCTTGTCGATGTAGTTCTGGATGCCGTTGGAGAGCGACATGATGAGGGCAATGCCGATGATGCCGATGCTCCCGGCAAAGGAGGTGAGGATGGTGCGCGCCTTCTTGGTGAGAAGGTTGTTGGTCGAGAGGGCGAGCGCCGTAAAGAAGCTCATGGAGGTCTTGTCTTTGCGCTTTGTCTTCACCGTCACAGCCTCTTCGGTGCTGCCGGAGGCATAGGGGGCTGAATCGTCCGTGATGACGCCGTCGCGCAGCCTGATGATGCGGCTTGCGTAGTCGGTGGCGAGATCGGGGTTGTGCGTGACCATGATGATGAGCTTGTCCTTTGAGATCTCTTTCAAAAGGTCCATGATCTGAATGGAGGTCTCGGTATCGAGGGCGCCGGTCGGCTCGTCCGCGAGGAGGATGTCGGGGTTATTGACAAGCGCTCTCGCGATGGCGACGCGCTGCATCTGGCCGCCGGACATCTGGCTCGGCTTCTTCGAGAGCTGATCGCCGAGTCCCACCTTCTCGAGGGCCTCGGCCGCCCTCCTGCGCCGCTCGGAGGTCCCGACACCCGAGAGCGTGAGGGCAAGCTCCACATTGGCGAGCACCGTCTGGTGCGGGATGAGGTTGTAGGCCTGGAAGACAAAGCCGATGGAGTGGTTGCGGTAGGAGTCCCAGTCCGCGTCGGTGAAGCGCTTGGTGGACTTGTTGTTGATGATGAGATCACCCGAGCTGTACTGATCGAGCCCGCCGATGATGTTCAAAAGCGTCGTCTTGCCGCAGCCGGAGTGGCCGAGGATCGCGACAAATTCGTTCTCCCGGAACTCCAGATCCACGCCCTTGAGCGCGTGCACGACGGTGTCGCCGGCTTCATAGTCCTTTTTGATCTGAGTGAGTTTCAGCATGGGGTTCCCTTCTCCGCAATTGCTTGTTGACAAGAATCTGGTTCTGCTTTATAATACCAAGGCTTGCAAATGCCCACGTAGCTCAGCAGGATAGAGCACTCGCCTCCTAAGCGAGGGGTCGGAGGTTCGAATCCTCTCGTGGGTGCCAGCGTCAGAAGAAGCCTGCTCCATTCCGTTTCCGCAGTCTCCTTCTTCCTTTCAAAATCGGACCCGCTTCGCTGGGCTCCGATTTTGTTTTTTTATGTAGAGACCCTTTCGCCGCAGGAGTCAACGCCCTCGGCGACCCGCAGCCCCGCCAACTCGGAAACGTGCGTACAAAGGCGAAACGTGCGCCTGATCCGTAGGGGCGGGCGCCCTCGACCGCCCGGCGGCGCAAAGTTGGTTGCTTCTATTCGCCCGGGCGCAAAAGAAAAACGTCGGTATCCCCGCGCGGGAGGGGCAAGCCCCTCCCCTTCGGACAGGCGGCAATATTTGCGCATCGTGGGACGATTGTACCGCATCGCGGGCTGCCGGCCGCTCGTGAACGGCCTTACGTTTTCACATCGCGGCACGGGTTTTAGTGAAGAGTAATTTTATCATATTTCCTTTTCCCCGTCTACTAAGAGATTGTAAACTCAGCAGAACCATCACGAGACGGACCAGGCAAAAGAAAAGCCCGGGACCCTTTTCAAGATCCCGGGCTGGAGCTGGTAATGTGACTCGAACACACGACCTGCTGATTACGAATTGATTTTTGTCGTTTTATAAGCCTCGATTGCTTGGCATAGCTTATCACTGAAAAAGCAAGGTGTCAAGCGGCTTTACGGGTTCCCCATGTTATAGCTTGCTATACCTTCACATAACCCCATGTCTGTACTTTTGCTTTGCATGTCTGTACTTCTGTTTGTCCTTCTGTTTGACCTTTTGTTGACTTTGTTATTTGAAAAATCGTCTCATCTCGCGCGTGCGCGTGAAGAGTAGCTGGAAAACACTTGGATGTTCAATTATTACATCATAAAAAGGCCGGGGAACATCCCCGGCCTCGCCTATCTTATGCGATGAATTCTTTCAAAAGTCGGATAGCTTCCAGCCTGTCGGCGTCAGTGGCGTTCTCATCGTCACGAATCGCACGACAGACGGCTATTGCCTGCTCACTATCCCGTACACGTTCCCGCAAAGCCTGTTCTCGGCGCTCTCGGCGTTCTCGCGCCGTCTTTGAAGCTTTTTCGCCGGGTGTCATATTATCCCCCCTTTTCATCTTTGCTTTTCACCGTGAAGCTCTCGGCTTATACATCGTCGCCGGGGATGAGGCCATCGACAAGCGCTTCCCAACTGTCAAGAGACGTGAATAAAAGCCGGTCGCTTGACGTGAAATCTCCATAATTGTTGCGCCCGGAAAGAGTGTGCGCGCCCTGGTTCAGATCGTCAAAGCCTTTCAAAAAGCGTTCGCCGGTTGTCTTGGCGTTTTCGATGATTCGCGCCAATTCCACACGGGTGGCAGCTTCCTCCGGTGCGGTGGCCGCTTCCCACTGCCGTTTGGCTTCCTGCCGCACAAGGGCAAGGACGGCGGCATTTTCGCTGAAATCCTCGGCCATCTGAGCAAGATCTTTCGGGCGCATAACATGGGACTGAATCAAGGCAAGCGCCCCCGCGTCAACATCTTTCGCCTTGTAGGTATCAGCTTCGCCCAGGGCCTTAACAAGCTCCCGGCGGGCCGCTGCGACGGTCATATCGAAATCAATATAAATCTGCTCGACGGCATGGCGAAATCCGTTTTTCACCTGGTCAAGCTCCCCCTGGGCAATCTGTCGCCGTGCCGCTTGCATTGCATCCCGTGACGGGGGATAGCTGTCCAGGTTCCTTTTTGCGGAATCCAGCTTTTGAATTTCCGCTTTGTGAAGCTCACGGGCGCGTTTCACTGCTGCATCGAGTTTGCGGACGGCTCCGCGGTATGCAAGTTCAGATTTTTCCATTTGTAAATAGCTCCTTTCAATTTTGGCTTTTCAGATTGACGTAAGCACGCAAGCGCCGCTTGCGCCGAGGGCGCAAGTCGGGGCGCATAGCTGGCCGGAAATGGGGCAGCGTTTCCCTTGTGTGCTCTTCACTACCGGTGGCCGGTCAAAGATAAATTTCAGAGCGCATCCCGCCTTAACATGCAGGGCGCAATCGTCGCCGCGACAGACGGGGTTTAATGCGCTGCTGAAGGGGCAAAATTCGCTCTGAGGCTTTGCCGCCTGCTTCTCCTGGTATGTCCGCATTGTCGCCGCGTTTCTCGCGTGAAAGCCCGCAAGCTGGCTTTGCGGGATTTCCTCGCCGTTTGCAAGGGTTACACTCGGTTCTTTTTCAATCATTTGTTTTCCTTTCTGGGCAATTCGCCCTCATAAGTGTAGTTATTCCAAACTTTTTGAGCCTGGGTGTTCAATATGGCTAATAAATCATATCCGGTGGAACCATCGGCGTTTCTTCACTCAAAAGATTTCAGCACTTCTGCCTCGACGCCTAAAGCCGTGATAAAATGATCTTCATCACCATCCCAGCGGCGGCAAAACGACGCTTTTACTCGGCGCTCCAGCGCCGCTAATCGTTCAAATAGACGCGCCCTCATTCTTGAATCAGTCCCCTTTCAAGCTCGATCAAAAGACCGCTTGCGCCTCCACCTGTGCCGTCAATGCTTATGATGGAATCAACGTCTGGTTCCCGAAGCATGGGTATCAAATCCGCCGCTTTCATTCGGCGTGAGCCCCCGTCCCGAAACGTAACAAGTACGCTCTCGTTTCCGCGCTTCTGTATAATCTGCTCTATTTGCTGAATTCTACTTGCAATATTCACTTTTCTTTTTCCTCCAAAAGGACACGCTCCAGCTCGGAAATTCTGCTCTCATAGGACTGCATTTCAACGAGGCGCGCGCCGCTGTCAATGACAGTTCGTGCCGCTGCCACTCTTGTATTTGGCGCGGTCTCAACATCGGCCATAACCTCACGGAGTACGGCTACAGCCTCCGTCATACCCGCCCGCGCCTGTGCTGCCGCGCTCTCGACAAGCTCCTGCATTGCGCTGTTGTACGCGCTGCGAAAATCCTTGTCATCCGATAGCCATCGGCGCATAGTCGGATATGATATTTTCGCTTTCCTTGCCGCCTCTTGTACCGTGGAGGCCGTCAGGAGGCACGCAAGCGCCCTCTTTTGCTTTGCGGTCAATACTTGCACCTCCTGTCTCGAAAAGCGCTTATAACCGCTCAAAATTGTTTATTTTGGCTATGCCATTTTGGCACAGTATTGGTACGCTTTCTTATGCCAAAATGGCACAGATTGATGTTCTTTATTCCTCACACTGTGCCAATTCGGTACATCCAGTGAATTTTTTCTGTTTTGATGAACTATGCCAGAATGGCACAGAATATACTATATATTGCCAGAGGGTATCGTTATTAAGGGGGACGAATCTCTTTCCACGACAGAGCGAACGAGTATTCATTTGGCTTCCTCAGGTTTGCGAGGCTCACCTTTTTAATAAATCCGGCTTCTTCCAGCTCTGAGAGATAGCGTCGAAATGAACGGGGAGCAATTTTGTATTTTTTTGCGCTACTAAGAGGAAATATAAAGTCCCGGCGCCCAGCGGACTCCATACACATAAATAAATAGCACATTTGCGCCCCTGATGAGAGCTGTTGAAATCTATCCGAAAAGAATAAGGAATCCCCAATTTGCAGAAAGCGGCGTTCTTTGCAATCCTGTCGGGCCGATAACCAGGGGCGAATAGCGCAATGTTCAGCCGCTTTCCGTCTCGGCATCGTCGCCCTCTTCTTCCCGCTCTTCTTTGCACAAGACGAGCAAAAAGCCCTCTCGAAGCGATAGCTCGAATAAAGTCATTGCTTGCTCCCAGGTTAGTCCGTGATAAGAAAGAACATCATTATAGGTGTCCAGGAGGTCGCCAAAGTCTTCTGAGCGTGATACCCATACAGCAAACTTGTTCAAAGCACCTGCCCCCTTTCGATGTTATCCGCGGTCCGTTGAACCTCTCGCGCCCGGTGTCGCATAGATCGCACGCACGCGCTTTTTTCTCCCTCAGTGGCGGGCATGAAATATCCGTGCGCGTTATCCACGCAAACCGGAAATCCTTTTGCTCGATCCTGTCGAATCATGAGGCGGACCGTTCGTGTGTCCTTCCCTGTAATCCGCGCAAGCTCTGACAGTGTGATTGCATTCTTCGCGCCGGTCAAGAGTAGTCCTGCAATAGCGGCTTGATTCTTTTCGGCCTGTATGGTAAAATCTGATTTGGATAGCTCAAAGCCTGGTAAAACTATTTGCTGTCCGCCGCCGTCTGGGTGCCGCAACACCTGGGCGGCTTTTCGTTTCTTCTTCATGATTCGCTCCCTTCTGCTGCCATTTGATGAAGCTGAGAGAGAAATGCCTTCATGTCAATCATGTAAGCGCCGGCACCGACTCTGATCGCTGGAATCGTCCCTTCTCGAACACCTTTGCGAATGTAACTTGCCGCAAACCCCGTGACTCGCGCTGCCCCATTGATTGGCTGAAAAGCTGCCGCCGGGTCAATCAGCGCTCTTCTCGGCATCGCCCCCATCTCCTTTCCGTGCTGCCGCTTCGTATTTCCGCGCCCAGTATCGTTCTTGTGCTTCTTTGACGCGCTCCGGGTGCTTCTGCCGATAGCGTCGTGCGTATTCATTACGCGCCGCTCTGATTTTCTCTTGGTCGGTCACTGTACCGCCCCCTTTCTGGTTTGGCTAAATTATATCTTTTTCAGATTATTATATCAATCAACAGAATTATATATTTTATTATTTTTATTGAGATATTTATATTGACATAGAGATAAAAATGATATAAAATTCAAGAGAAAGGGGGCGCTTAGATGGAATTTAGCATAGACACATTCGGTCGCAATCTACGAACCGCAAGAGAGAAAAAAGGCTGGAATCAAAGCAAGCTTGGAGAAGAAGCAGGAGTGCAGCAAAGCCAAATATCCAGCTATGAAAATGCGACAGGCAAAACACCATCCCTTGAAACAGCGTACAAACTTGCTGAAGCTTTGGGCGTATCATTAGACTCATTGTGTGGAGCGAATGACGTGCGGAGAGAAATCAGAGCCAGCCAGTGGTTATCTTACTTAGATCGGCTTATTGATGATCCGCCGACCATCCAAAAGGAAAAAGTAATGGAATTGCGTAGACGTGATAATGAAACTTCAATCGTTTTCAAGGGCGAAAAAATGAAAGCATTTTTTGATAAATTCTTAGCGCTTCACAGCTTGAAAGAAACTCTTGGGGAAAAAACGTACTATGTCGCCTTTGAAACACTTTTAGAGCAAGAACACTCAATGTTTGAAATTGGCTATTATGAGGAAGTGCGAGGAGCCAATACGGGATGGAGGTAAAACTATGGCGAGTACTCGTTTGATGCAAACGGCGGACGGTCGCAAGTTTTGGAAAATCATTGTCTCCGCCGGACGTGAACAGCAATACACAGAGCGCTTTTACTGGCCGCTGAAAGCGAATGGGGATCCTGTCGCAGAAAAAACCGCGCTCCGTGAGCTTGACAAAGCTGTCGCCGATTTTGAACGGCGCTGCGCGTGCGGTGAAGTTCTTACACGAAAAGTGCAAAAGGAAATCGCCGCACAGGAAAGAGCGAAAGCAGCCGAGGAGGCCAGGAGGGCAGCCGAGGAAGCCGCAAAGATTAAAACCTTAAAGCAGTATGGTGAATCGGTATTCATGCCCGCAAAGAAAATCAACTGTGCTGAAAAAACACGCGCATACTATCAGTACAGTTTGGACAAACATCTTTATCCGGCCTTTGGAGATTTGCCCATTCAAAATATTAGCTCTGCACAACTGAGCGCATTCTTTTTGAAGCTCAAAGAATCCGGCCTTGCTCATTCCACGATTACCGGAATCTATGTGACATGCAATCAGCTTTTCAAGCAGGCATATCTTGACGAATCTATTTCCCGGAATCCGATGGATCGGGTACAGCGCCCCCGGCAGCGCAAGGAAGAACAGAAAAAAGGCGTGGAGGCCTTCACCGCCGACGAATTGAAAAGCATTCTCTCCCTGCTGGACGATGAATCGTTGAAATGGCGCTGCTTCGTGCGTCTGCTGATTGATACAGGCATCCGGCGCGGTGAGGCTTGCGCTTTGAGATGGGAAAACATTGACCTCAAAGATAACTCAGCCTTGATAAAGGAAAATATCTGCTATACCCCGGAAAAGGGCGTATATATCGACGTGACGAAAACAGGCCGGGAAAGGGTTGTTTACTTCTCGCAAGAGGTCGCCTCCCTTCTCAAGCAATACCGCAATGAACAGATCGCGGCAACGTCCAGACGCAAGGCAAGGCTTATCAAAGACAAGCAGCCTTTGCAGTTTGAAAAGATCGCCATTCCTGATTATGTCTTTACGGAGCGGGGCAACAGCGAACCCATGCACCCGGACGCCGTGAACAGGTTCTTTCAGAAATTTGGCAAGAAGCACGGTATTGAAATCCACGCGCACAAGCTCCGGCACTCTTTCGCCTCCCTTGCCATCGTGAACGGCTCTGACATTGCTTCGGTGTCTGAGGTGCTTGGACACGCTGACAAGGCGACAACGCTTCGTGTATACTCTCACGCCGATGAGGAAAGCAAGCGCCGTGCCGCCGGGATCGTCGCCGCCGCCATCAAGCAGGCGTAAATCTTCATACAGGGATAGCAAAAGCCGCCCCGAAAAAGGGCGGCTTCTTTGCGTTTTATGTCTGGTTTTCTCTCATGTCTGTACTTTGGTCTGTACTTTTGCGAAATGGCGCTTTTTTCAAAGGTGGCGACAAAGCAAAGAAAAACCCGCAAACCCTTGATACACAAAGGCTTGCGGGTGGAGCTGGTAATGTGACTCGAACACACGACCTGCTGATTACGAATCAGCTGCTCTACCAACTGAGCTATACCAGCGTTTCCCAAAGCGGAATGAATCTTAGCATGTTTTTCCGGCAAAGTCAAGTTTTTTCCAAAACAAATTTGCAAAGAAAAACCGCCCGGTCTCGCGGGCGGCTTTCTCTGCTCAGTTCTGCTCGGTGGGGCGCGGGCTTGCCGTCATGTCCGGCATGGGCGAGGCGCTCATCATGTCGGGCGCGGCGCTCTCCCGGGCGTCGGGCGTCGCGGTGCCGGTGACGTTCGCGCTGGGCGAAGGGATGACCGGCGTCGTCACATCGGGCCAGGGCGAGGAGACCGCGCGGCCGTCGTCGCTCATATTGCCGCAGGCGCACAGCAGAAGGCTCAGCGCGAGGGCCAGGATCAGATATACGAAAGATCTTTTCATTTCCATCCTCCTATTCATAGATGCAGGGCTATTATCTGCGCGATGCTTTGGATTATGCATGACAGAAAAAATTTTTTGATTTGCACTCTTCCCTGTTCTATGGTATCTTGGAGATATGGAAAACATACTTCAAAAAAATCAGATCATCCGTGTCACGATCGACGGCTACAGCGCCGAGGGGGTGGGCGTCGCCCATGTGGAGGGACTTGCCGTATTCGTCCCCGGCACGATCGCAGGCGAGGAGTGGGAGATCCGCATCCTCAAGGTGCAGAAAAGCTGTGCCTTTGCACGGGGTGGAAAACTGCTCACCCCCTCCCCTGCCCGCGTTGAACCGGGCTGTCCGGTCTATCCGAAGTGCGGCGGCTGCGATTTGCGGCACATGGACTATGGCGAGGAGCTGCGCTTCAAGCTGCAGAAGGTGAACGACGCCCTCACGCGCATCGGGAAGCAGAGCGTCACCGCAAGCGAGATCGTCGGGAGCGAACAGATCGACGCCTACCGCAACAAGGGCATCCTCGCCGTCGGGCACATGGACGGGCACGCGGTCACCGGCTTTTACCGGGAGCGGAGCCACCAGATCATCCCCGTGGAGCGCTGTCTCCTTCAGGACGAGCTAACCCACAGGGCGGCCAGGGCGCTGACCGTGTTTCTGGACGAAAACGGCCTTGTCCCTTATGACGAGGAGACAGGCGCGGGGACAGTGCGCCATCTCTACTGCCGCCGCGCCGTACACGGGGAGGACAGGCTTGTCTGCGTCGTGACGCGCAGGGGCTTTGGCGAGAAAACCCAGGCGCTCGTCAATGCCCTGCGGGGCGCCTGCCCGGAGCTCACGGGCATCGTGCTGAACGTCAATAAGACCGCGGGCAACACGGTCCTCGCGGGGGATTTCTACACACTCTGGGGCAGGGGCTATATCCGCGACACGCTCTGCGGCCTGTCCTTTGACATCGCGCCCCAGGCGTTCTTCCAGGTGAACCCCCCGCAGGCTGAGCGGCTCTACGCGCGCGCCTTGCGTTACGCGGCGCTCGGGAAAGACGACCTCGCCTTCGACCTCTACTGCGGAGCGGGAACCATCACGCTCTGCCTCGCGCGCGAGGCGGGGCAGGTCATCGGCGCGGAGATCGTGCCTGAGGCCATCGAGAACGCACGGGAGAACGCGGCGCGAAACGGCATCCGCAACGCCGAGTTTCTCTGTGCCGACGCGGGCGAGGCGGCAAGGCAGCTCTCTGAGCGCGGCTTAAAGCCTACGGTCGTGGTGGTGGACCCGCCGCGCAAGGGGATGCGGGAGGACGCGATCGAGGCGGTGGTCTCCATGGAGCCGGAGCGTATCGTCTATGTGTCGTGCGAGCCCGCAACCCTCGCGCGGGACATCCTGCGCTTTACGGAGCTGGGCTACACCCTCCGCGACGCCGCGGCCTTCGATCTATTTCCTCGTACAAAGCACGTCGAGACGGTAGTATTGATGTCACGGGTAAAGGATTGACTGCCAAAAAAGCGCCGTATTTCCTGGCTTTTCGGGCATCTGGGAATCAGTGTCGCGGAGACGATTTTGACCGCAAAAATCGCTCTGTCAGAATAGATCAATCGCTCCTGTCGGAGGGTTGAGCAGGCCATTTAGATGTCATAGGGTTGAGTTGCCGGTTTAGATGTTTTTGCGGTAGGGTTGAGTTAGTGATTTGGATAACGGCAGGTTGTGGCTGTGGTTTAGATGTCGGGGCAGCAACTCGAAGTTTGTAAGGGTGAAGAAAATGAATTATAAAGTAATTGACAAAGAGACATATTATCGTAAAGGCGTATTTCGCCACTTTACGGAAGATTGCAAG
>CADBCV010000018.1 GCA_902793285.1 Oscillospiraceae bacterium | reverse complement strand
ACGGACACGTCCGGAGCGGGGATACGCATGGACATACCGGTGAGCTTGCCGTTGAGCTCGGGGATGACCTTGCCGACAGCCTTGGCAGCGCCGGTGGAGGAGGGGATGATGTTGTTGTAGATGGAGCGGGCGCCGCGCAGATCCTTCTTCTTGGGGAAGCCGTCAACGATGGCCTGGGTGGCGGTGGAGGCGTGGACGGTGGTCATGAGGCCTTCGATAACGCCGAAGTTGTCGTTGACAACCTTGGAGATGGGGGCCAGGCAGTTGGTGGTGCAGGAGGCGTTGGAGACAAACTGCATGTCGGGAGTGTACTTGTCAAGGTTGACGCCGCAGACGAACATGGGGGTGTCGTCCTTCGCGGGGCCGGACATGATGACGACCTTGGCGCCGGCATCGATGTGAGCCTGGGCCTTCTCCTTGGTCAGGTAAACGCCGGTGCACTCCAGAACGTACTCAACGCCGAGCTCGCCCCAGGGGATGAGGGCGGCGTCACGGTAGGACTTGTCGGAGAGAATCTTGACGGTCTTGCCGTTGACGGTGATGGTGCTGTCCTCGTCGTTGCCGACGACTTCACCGTTGAAGCGGCCGTGGACGGAGTCATACTTTACGCAGTAAGCGACGTGGGAAGCGGGATGGCCGGGAGCGCTGATGGCGACGACCTCAACATCGTCGGACTGGATAGCAGCGCGGAAGGCGAGGGAGCCGATGCGGCCGAAACCATTGATGCCAACTTTGATCATGTTTTTATCCTCCAATTTTTATAGTAGACTGACTTTTATGATACGAATTGCCTTTTTCTGCCGGGAGTGGCGATCCGCTGTCATAGCCTAAACATAATAACATATACTATTCATAAAAATCAAGTTCAAACAGCAGGGTTTTTTCCCTTTTGGTGCCGAAAATTCAACCGAAAGCGCGCATTTTTCTCTGCTCATCTTGTACACTTTGCCCAGAAACCGACTCACGCGGACGCGACCGGCGCGAAGAGAAATCCGCGCTCCGCGGCAAAGCGCTCGGCCGCACTGCCGGGCACGCCGTAGACGATCATGCGCTCCGCGCCGCCGAAGACATCGTCCGCGATCGACACGGCGCCCTCCGGGATGTAGACGGAGAAGAAAGCGCCGCCGGCGAGCGCCTCCGACCCGATCGTCTCCAGATCGGCGGGAAGAACGAGGAATGCCTCGCGGTGGTCGTTCCAGATGGCAAAGGGCTCGCCGCCGCGGGTGACCGTGCCCTTGCCCGCATAGACGCCGCCGTTGATGAGCGCCACGTCCGCAAGGCCCGCGCGGGTGTACTGCAGGGTCAGGACGCCGTTGTTGATCAGGACGCCCTCGACGCGTACGATGGCGGGATCCTGCTCGTTCTCCGTCCTGCCGCGGGCGAAGAGCTCGCTGCCCTGCGGGATCTCCAGCGTCATGCCCGCGGGGATGGTGAGCATGCCGGTCGCATCGCCGCCGTAGTGGAGCAGCAGGCGCCGGTCCGTATCCAGCACGCGGTCATGATCCAGCGTCCAGGGGAAGGTGAGGCATAGCGTCTCCCGGACGTGGGAGATGTGGAACATGGGGAAATCCAGAGAGGCCGCGACGTCCGCTTCGTCGATTATATCATACCAGATGTCCAGCAGGGCGCCGTCGCTCACAAAGGAGAATTTCGCCGCCGTGTCATCCGGACCGGACGCGTTGCTGAAGATCATCAGATTCACCCAGGCGTCCAGGGTCATGACGACGTCGCCGCTGACGACAATGGGATTATCCAGGACGCGGCAGTCGTTCTCGAGGTGGAGCGAGCCGTCGACCGTCGTCTGCCCCAGAGACGCGAGACCGCCTGCAATGAGCTCGCCGCCGTCCGCGATCGTGAGAGAGCCGGAGGACGGGACCTCAAAGGTCGTGTCGATGGCGAACACCCTCAGGTTCGCGGGGATGGTGAGGGAGTTGCGGATCGTGAAATTGTGCACGCCCTCCATGTCATATTCCGTGGGCTCGGCGTAGCTTTGCGAGCAGGCTGCGGCGAGGGCGGCATAGGCCGCGTGCTCCGCCGCGAGATCATAAGGCTCTCCGCCGCGCGTAACGGCGCCGCTGCCGCTGTAGCTGCCGCTTCCGCTCAGGGCGATGTCGCCCAGCGTGTCGCCCCAGTCGAGCTCGATGCTGCCGTTATTCACAAGCGCGCCCCGGACGTCCACAACGGCTTCCTGGCTCTCAGGTCCCGCGCCGCGGGCGTAGAGCTCCGCACCCTGCGGGATAGTCAGGGTCATGCCCGCGGGGATCAGGAGCGAACCCTCATAGCCCCTGCCGTAGGCGACGCAAAGCCGCGTCTCCGCGGGGAGGGTGAGATCGGCCGACAGGGTCCAGGGGGACAGCATCCAGAAGCTCCTGCGAAAGCCGCTGCCGAAGGAGTGCGTGCCGTCGAACATGATCTTCCGCATCTCCGCTTCGGTGAAGACGTTGAAGGAGACGTCCAGGAGCGAGCCCTCGTTCTGGAAGAAATTCTGTCCCCATTGCAGCGTGGCCGGGTTGAAGGCGTCGTGCTCAATGCTCAATGTGCCGCTGAGCGTCAGGGTCCCCGTGCCGATGTCGAAGCTGCGCTCCACGTACAGCAGGGCGTTCGCGCCCACAGTCACGCTGCCGTTATCGGTGAACGCCGAGCATATGAGCTCCCCGTCTATTGTGAGGGCGGCGCCCTCAAGCTCTATGCCGGAGCCGATGGCCATGACGCTGAGATTCGCGGGGATCGTCAGATCCTCATCGATCACAATGCTGCTCCCCTCCGGGACGAAATAGGTGCTTTTCTCGTTATAGCTCTGCGAGCAGGCCTCGACGAAAGCGTCGGTTGCGCTGAAGTACACGACGTCGGCGGTCTGCCCTTCGCGCACGATCTGACCGCTGCCGCTGTAGCTGCCGCCTTCGTATACGATAACGCGGGTCGAATCGCCGAGAACGATCGCGCCGTTATTCACGAGCGAGGCCTTAACGCGTATATCGTCGTCGCTGGAGTTGACGGTGACGCAGGCGGGAATTGTCGTCTCCTGCTCCACGGTCCACGGGAAGCCGAGGTCCGCGCAGAAATGCAGATGCGGCCTGTTCGCACAGTAGTTCTGCGCGTCCTGGAAGGCACGCGCGAGCCCGAACGTGCCGTCGCCGGGCTCCTCCACCCAGCGCCAGAGCTCAAAGCCGGCGCCGCTGTCATACGTAAAGCGGGAGGCGCTGCCGTTCTCCAGACAATCGTCCCAGAAGACATTGGCAACTCCTATCCGCTGTGTCAGGTGTACCTCGCCGCCCTCGGGGATGAGAAGGCTGCCGGACTCCCCGTCTTCATTCCAGGAGAGGGTGAAATCGCTGACGGTAAGTTTGCCGTTGACGGTGAGGGTTTTGCCCGCAGGAACGCGGATCAGCGTGGTGGACGCGTCGACGTTCACACCGGCAGGGATCACCGTGTCCCCGGTGAGGGTGAATTCGGCGGCGCCGCTGTTTACCGCGGCCTGCAGATCCTGCAGGCTGTCCGCCCATGACACGGGGGCAAGAGCTGCCAGCAGAAGCAGACACAGGAAAAACGCCATGGACCATCGCAGGGATTTGCACATGATGAAGCACCTCCTGATAGTTGGTTATCCGCGTTTGAAAGAATGGTTTCAAAACCACTGTCATCTTACCATTCCGTATTCGTTCGTGCAATAGCAAAGCAAATTTTTGCTGAACTTTTTCATGCTTTACCAAGATTATCTAATTTTATACGCAAGCCCTGCAATCGTGAAGAGCAATGCGCATAGTTTTACAGAAAATGTAAATCACAGGAACGGAAATGAAAAATACAGCAAGATCGGAAAACGGAAATCGCCACAGAAATCTGAACTTCTGACGAAGCTTCAAAAATGCGTTTCCCAGGTTTTGTCTTTTTCCTTGTTCATTTTGCCCAATGCTGCTATAATGCGCTTATGATCATGCTGCGCCGCAGTACACAGTGGGCGCGGAATATCTTATCGGGAGGGATCGCCATGATTCAACTGTCCGCCGAGGTCCTTGCACTGTCCGGAGAGCCTGCGCTTCTTGCCAGGGGCGGAAAGATCCTGTACGCAAACGATGCCGCCGGCGCCCTGTTGGGGCGGGATGTGCGGGATGAGAGCCTGGAAAAGATCCTGGGGCCGGCGGTTGCCGGGATGCAGGCGCCCGCCTTCGTCGGGGAGACGGAGCTTTCGGGAAAGCGCGTGCTTCTGCGCGTCCGGAGCATGGAGGGGATGCGCGTGGTGTTCCTCTCGCCCTGCGTCAGCGCGCGCCAGCTCTTGGGGGACGCCTTCTTCTACGCCCTGAGAAACGAGCTCATGCAGCTCGGCGTCTGCGTCTCGCTGCTGCAAAACCGCCTGCGCCCGGAGGACACGGGGGCGCTCCGCGCACTCTGCAGCATCTCGCAGAGTCTCTACCGCGTCAACCGCACGCTCCAGAATCTCACGATCATCCGCGGCGCAGAGGACGCGAGTCTCCCGTTTCAGCCCCAGGCGTTCGATCTTGTGGGGCTGCTGCGCGATCTGATCGATACGGTGCGCGTGATGACGCCCGGGCCGGAAATCGGCTTCAGTGCGCCGGGGAGCCTGTCGGTGCTGGGGGATACCGGGCTCCTGCAGAACCTCGCGCTGAACCTGCTCTCCAACTGCATCCTGCACGCCGGGGGCTGCACCCGTATTCGCGTGACCCTGCGCAGCGCGGGAGAGCAGGCCATCCTCTCGGTGGATGACGACGGCTGCGGCATCCCGAGCGACCGGCTGCACACGGTACTGGAGCGCTACCGCTTTGGCGGCGCCCTCACGGATCTGCAGCGCGGCCCGGGGCTCGGCCTCACGGCGGCGCGGGAGGTCGCAAGGCTCCACGGCGGGACGCTGCTGCTGGAGAGCCGGGAGGGGATCGGCACGGCGGTGCGGGTGTCGCTCAGCCTCGCGCGGGGGATCAGTACGCTCCAGGCCGCAGTCCCCCAATACGAGCAGAGCGACGACACGATCCTCACGGGCCTCGCCTCCTGCCTGCCGCCGGAGCTTTTCGACCCGCGCGCCCGGGAATAAAAAATAGAAGTAGCTTTCTTCTCTGATCGGGAGTATAATGCTTGTACTTCTGATGATGAGGTTATAGAGAAAATGAAAAAGAAACTGCTTTTGATCCTGTGCCTGATCCTCGCGCTTCTGGCGCTCACTTCCTGCGCAAGGCGGGAGAAGGCGCCCGAGGTCGTCAATATCACCGCGGCGCCGACGCCGGACCCGATCCCGACCGCGGCGCCGACACTCGCGCCGACGCCCGTTCCGACACCGGTACCCACGCCCGCCCCCACACCCGTTCCGACGCCTGTTCCCACGCTGCCGCCGACGCCGGCGCCCACGCCGGTGCAGGTGATCGCCAATGTCCCGCGGATCACCAAGAACCCCACCGACGAGACCGTGGCGGCGGGCGGCAAGTGCCAGTTCGTCACGCGCTATGAGAACGCGGAGCTTGCCGAGTGGCACTTCGTCAGCCCGGACGGCAGCATGGACGTGAGCTATCTCGCTCTGCTGGACCAGTTCCCGGGGCTTAAAATCATCGGCGGCAACACCAAGGACCTGACGCTCGAGGGCATCCCCGAGGCGCTCAACGGCGTGAGAGTCTACTGCCGCTTCTCAAACAGCGCCGGCTCCGTGAACACGGGCACGGCGCTCATCACGGTCCTGCCGTCGCAGCTTGCGACGCCCGCTGTGCGCCGCACCGGCTTTGAGGGGCGCTGGGCGGAGGAGATCGCCGGCCGCTGCACGGTGGAGTTTTCCTATCGCGGCGAGGGGAGCATGAACGTGAACATCCGCTGGTCCGGCTCCGCCTGGCAATGTTATTACTGGCAGATGACCGCGAACGTCTACCGGGACGATATCCTGGTCTATGACGACGGCCACTCCTGGGTCGAGACCTATAACGACGACGGCACCAGCTTCACCGTCACGGAGGAGGCTTTCGGCGGCACCGGCAGCTTCTATATGCAGGACGGCAAGCTCCACTGGTATAACGACCAGACCGGAGAGGACACCGTGCTCATCCCGGCCTGAATACAGTGTTCCCCGGCAGATCTGCCGCCAAGAGGACGGAGCTGCCGGGGAGTTTCGCGTTTTTTTGCCGGAGACATGCCATCACAGCACTTTTGCTGGAACTTGGTTGGATAAGATGTGATAAAATTTCTCTTTAATAAACAGACTGCAGCAGAGCATTCCGATCCCGCGGCACAGAGGCGCCTGCGCCTGCTTGCACAGGAGACAAGGAGCACGATTCCATGGAACTCTTAAAACAATATCAGGCAGACATCATGCTGCTTTTAAGCGGTATCTGCGGCATCATCACGCTACTCATCTACATGACGAATACGATCTCGGAGAAGCGAAAGCTCGCGCTGATGCAGCTTGAAATCTGCGCCATGTTCCTCGTGATCGCAGACCGGCGGGCCTATATCTTCCGCGGCGATACGAGCGACCTCGGCTGGTGGATGGTGCGCATCAGCAATTTCCTGGTGTTCTTCCTGACCCTCGCCGTGATCTACAGCTTCGACCTTTATCTCGTCGATCTCTTCACGCATGAGGGCGGGTTGGAGAAGGCCCCGCGGCGGCTCCGGGCCGTGAAGTGGCTCACGCTCGTGGGCTTCGCGCTCGTCATCATCTCCCAGTTCACCGGCTTTTATTACACCTTTGATGAGATGAACCGGTATCAGCGCGAGCCGGGCTTCGTTGTGTGCTATATGATCCCGATGATCATGATACTCCTGCAGATGTCGGTTATCGTGCAGTACTACAAGCGGCTGTCCCGCAATATGCGCACATCGCTGCTGCTGTTCACGGCGCTCTCCGTCGCGGCTGCGATCTGCCAGCTCTTTGTGTACGGCGTGTCCCTGAACAACATGACCATCGTCGCCCTGTCGGCGCTCCTGTATATCTTCGCCCTGCAGGATATGGGCCGCGAGGTGGAGCGCGCCCGGAAGCGGGAGATCGAATTTTACCGGGAGAAGCAGGAGCAGGCCCACGCCCTGTTCGAGCAGACGGCGGAGGCGCTGGCGGCCGCCATCGACGCCAAGGACGAGTATACCCACGGCCACTCCGCCCGCGTGGCCATGTACTCCGCACAGATCGCGAAGGAGGCCGGCAAGACGGACGAGGAGTGCGACAAGATCTATTTTGCGGCGCTTCTGCATGACGTGGGCAAGATCGGCATTTCTGACGCCATCATCAACAAGGACGGCAGGCTGACAGACGAGGAGTTTAATCAGATCAAGCTCCACCCCGTCTACGGCAACCAGATCCTCTCCACCATCCGCGAGTCGCCCTATCTCAGCATCGGCGCGCACTTCCACCATGAGCGCTATGATGGGCGCGGCTACCCGGAGGGGCTGAAGGGCGAGGATATCCCGGACATCGCGCGCATCATCGCCGTGGCGGACGCCTATGACGCCATGACCTCCAAGCGCAGCTACCGTGATCCGATTCCCCAGCAGACGGTGCGCGAGGAGCTCGTCAAGGGCATGGGGACGCAGTTTGACCCCCAGTATGCGAAAATCATGCTGCATCTCATTGACCTCGATACCGAGTACCATATGCGCGAGCGGGAGACGGGGCCGGACGACGCCTTTAGCACCCGGCTCCGCTGTGAGCGGATCTATCATGACTGTACGGTGGGCATCCCGATCAACGACAAGCGGATGCGCCTCACGTTCTACTGTAAGCCGGACGAGGGGTATTCCGCGGCGGAGAGTCTGCCGACGCTGATCCTCTTCGACGCGCTGGACGCCCGCGTGCATGAGGAGGAGGACAAGCGGAAGGCCCTGCTCTACTTTGAGTACGGTCAAATCAAATTCGGCAGCCAGCCGCTCTGCGAGGGGGCGCGTCGCATGGAGACGCACACCCGGCATATTCAGCAGCACAAAAAGAGCATCCAATCCCGGGCCCACAGCCACTTCGTGAGCTACACGGTGGAGGCCGTCCGCGTCGGGGACCACGCGCGCATCTGCTTCTCAAACGAGGAGAGCGGCACGGAGACGATTGTCGCCCTGCCGGACAACGTGCGCTTTTCCTATCTCGCGCTCACGGGCGAGCACTGCATGATCAGCAACATCCGCACCGAACGCGAGGAGAGCAGCGCTTCGACAGACAGCATCCCCCGCATCGCCGAGGAGATCAGTTACATCCGAGGCTGCCCGGAGGGGGACGTCCCCAACGTGCAGATCGACGGCTGGCGCACCCGGTCGACCAAAAGCGTCCCGCTCGGGGCGGAGCTGACGCTCCGCTTTCACACGCAGAGCCTGCCGATGGCGCGGCTTGTCTGGCACTGCCCGTTTGTGAGCGTCTTTACCTCCGCCGACGGGGAAACCGACGGCGAGGGCTACCGGGAGTTTCTGCTTCTGCGCCTCGACGGGGAGAGCTGGGAATCTGACGAGCACGCCGAAAACGAGGTGCAGATCAACCATACCCGGGACTTCGCGGGCTGGAACGCCTGGAAGGAGCAGAACAAGCAGGGGCTTGACTGCACCGTCACGATCCGCAGGGACGGAAACCTTGTCACCGTGGATACGGAGAATCTCGGCATTGCGATCCGCAGCCGGACCACGATCCGGGATGAGATCGGGGAGCTCTATGTCGCCCTCACCGGCGATGAGTGCGCGCTGACGGATATCCACGTCAGCGAGGAGACGGCATGAGCCGGGACACATAAGAAAACAGCGGTGCCGGAGCTCCCGACAGCGACAGCATAACGCCGGAGACATCCGCAGGACATTTGCGGGATGCTCTCCGGCGCTGTTTTTCGCTCAGAACAATATGCTGATGTAATCCTGCCGCCCGTTCAAAACGCGGGTCACTTCCACATGGCTTTCTTCCACCACGCGATAGAAGATCAACTGGTCGGAGACCACCAGATAGCGCAGATCGGTCTCCACATCGAAGCGCCCCGAGAGCGGCGTCCCCATGTAGGGCTTATCCGCCAGGAGGGACACCGCCTGCACAATGCGCCCGGTCAGTTTCTTCGCGGCAGAGCCGTTATGCAGGACGCTGCGGATATACTCCTCCGTCTCCTGGATATCCTCGATTGCGGTTCTTTTGTAGCGTACGTTCAAGGCTCAATCCCCAAAAGCCGCAGGGCCTTTTCTTCCGAATAGCTCTCCGAACAATCGTCGCCTTTCTGCAATTCCTTCATCAGACGGGAGAGTGCCTTTGCTTTGACAAGCTCCGCATTTTCCTCCGTGACGGCAAAGGGAAAACCGCCCGCGTTGAGGGACTGCTGGAAAAAGACATTGACCGCATCCGTGAGGCTCAAGCCGTTCTTCGCATAGACGGCCTCCAGCTTTTTCCTGATTTCGGGGTTCACGCGCATACGAAACACGTCGGTCTTCGGCGCTGACGTAACATGATCCATTTCTTTCGCCTCCTTGCTTCCTCTGTATATAGTATAGCACGCGCAGAGAAAAAGTCAACTTTGTGGCAACAACGTCGCCACAAATGAAGAGTATGCCGGCGCACCCTCCGCTCTTGAGAAACGTGCGCGGCTGTGTTATAATACAAGATATGAAATCCATAGGAACGTTTGAAGGAGAGTTGCATATGAAATTAGGGATCGTGGGTCTGCCCAATGTGGGGAAGACGACCTTGTTCAACGCGCTGACCGGCTCGCAGGCGGAGACCGGCAGCTACACCAACGCCGCCGCCAAGCCCAACATCGGCACCGCCAAGGTCCCGGATGAGCGGCTCGACTGGCTGGCGGAGTATTACCACCCGAAGAAATACACCCCCGCCACCATCGAGTTTGTGGACGTGCCCGGCGTCGCCGCGGGCGGCAAGGGGCGCGAGGTGTTCCAGGCCATCCGCATGGTGGACGCGCTGGTGGAGGTCGTGCGCTGCTTTGACGATGACAGCGTCTTCCTCGAAAAGGCCGACGCCGTGCGCGACGCGGAGTCCTTTGATCTCGAGCTCATCCTCGCCGATATCGAGATTGCCGAGCGCAGGCTTGAGCGGGCAAAGAAGAACGCCAAGGGCGGCGACAAGAAATATAAGCGCGAGGCGGAGATGTGCGAGGCGCTCATCGCCCATCTGGAGAGCGAGAAGCCCGCGCGGGAGTTCCCTTTCTCCGATGAGGACCAGGACATCCTGGTGGACGGCGGCCTTCTGACCGTCAAGCCCGTCATCTATGTCGCAAATCTGGACGAGGGCGGCATGGCGGATCTCGCCGGCAACGCAAACTTTCAGGCGCTCAAGGCCTTTGCCGAGACGCGGGGCGCGGCGGTGCTGCCGGTCGCGGCGAAATTTGAGGAGGACATCGCGGCCCTCGACCCCGAGGAGGCGCAGGTCTTCATGGAGGATCTGGGCCTGAGCGAGACGGGGCTTGACCGGCTTATCAAGACCTCCTACGATCTCCTGGGCTATATCTCCTTCCTCACCGCCGGGGAGGACGACGTACACGCCTGGACCATCGTCCGCGGCACCAAGGCCCCCAAGGCCGCCGGCAAGGTCCACACGGATATCGAGCGTGGCTTCATACGGGCTGAGATCGTGGCCTTTGAGGATCTCAAAGCCTGCGGCAGTATGCAGGCGGCCAAGGAGAAGGGCCACTTCCGGCTTGAGGGCAAGGACTATGTCATGCAGGACGGCGACGTGACCATGTTCCGGTTTAATATTTGATCCTGAAAAAAGAGCTTATCCCAAGACGAGATAAGCCCCATAAAATAAACGCCGCAGGGGCCGATGCCCTCATCGGCCCGCCGCTTACCACCCCATGTGGTATTCAGCGGGTCGATCTGGGGATCGACCCCTACGGTTTTGCGTTCCCTGCTGTCCCGTGCATCCTCACACGGCCTGGAGGCGGTCACGGATATAATTCTCCACCTCACAGACCTCCATGTCCAGCGCGATGGAGAGCTCCCCGTGCAGGATGTCCTTCGCCCGCTTCATGGTGGACTCGGCCCGGCTGCTGCGGGTCTTTTTCTCATTCATGCGCAGATACAGCCCCTTCACAATGGCGACAAGCGCCTCACAGCTGTGCTGGCGGAACAGCTCCTTATAAAAGGCGTCCACGTGGTTAAAGCGGTTGTCGCGGCAGATGGCGGGCTCGATCGAGGGGATGGCGTCAATGAGCGCCTCGGCCTCGTCCCGGCTGATGATGGGGCGCATGTAGGCGCCGGAATCCACCGGCGTGAAATACACGCCGCTGCCAATGAGCGGTTCCAGATGGTAAAACAGCTTGTCCGGCGCGCCGGAGGACTCCAGCGGCGCGACCTTGGAGATGGTGCACACCCCGTTTTCCCCGTAGATGACTTTTTCACCGACCGAATACATACATTCACCCTCATCCGAATAGTCTATACTCTCACACACTTATAATACAACAAAACGGAGAGAAATGCCAGCCTTTTTTTACTAAAATTTTTTCAAATATTGGCCTGCCGTGCGGCTTTGCAGGATTATTGGGAAAAGATGGTTCACCCGTAAAAGTGCACTTTTGTGATTGCCAGACGGGGGCGCGTCTGGTATAATTTCAACACGAAAAAGCAAATGACGATCCCGCGCCCGCCCGGCGCGCATCGTGGGAGAAGAGCATGAAGCTGTATCTGTACGGACATGACTATAAATACGCGGTGGAGCAGATGCTGCTCACGCTGTTTCCGAATGAGAGACCTGAATACCCCGGCATGGCCCCGGCGGGGGATCGAATGGAGATCCGGCTCAGCCGGGGGGAGCGCGTGACCACGGCGAGCTGCGCGCTCTATCGCGGAAAAGCGCGCTTTCGGGGCGCGGCCCGGGCCGAGAACGCCGCGCTCACCGATCCCCTGCAGCGGGACCGGATCTGCCAGCGCCTTGTGAAAAACGCCGTCTACCGCGCGGCCCTGCGCTCCGGGGTGCCGAAGCCCGCCTGGGGCGCGCTCACCGGCGTGCGGCCGGGCAAGCTCATGGCGGGGCTTATCTCGTCGGGGCTCGGGGAGAAGGCCGCGCTCCGGCGCTTTATCGCGGAGTACGATGTGAGTCCCGCGCGGGCGGGTCTCTGCCTTGCCACCACGCGGGAGACGCTCAAATGCGCCGCCTCCCTGGAAGAGCGGGACGTGTGCCTCTACGTGGGCATCCCGTTCTGCCCGACGCGCTGCGCCTACTGCAGCTTTGTGAGCCAGTCCGTGGAGAAGAGCATGAAGCTCGTGCCCCCCTTCCTGGAGGCCCTGGAGCGGGAGATCGCCGCAACGGCGGAGGAGGTACGGAGGCTCGGCCTGCGCCCGGTGTCGCTCTACATGGGCGGCGGCACGCCCACAACGCTCACGGCGGAGCAGCTTGACAGGCTCTGCGCGGTGCTGGAGACGGAATTTGACCTCGCCGCCCTGCGCGAGTATACCGTGGAGGCGGGCAGACCAGACACCATCACGCTCGACAAACTCCGCGTCCTGCGCGCGCACGGCGTAGACCGCGTGAGCGTCAACCCCCAGACCATGAGCGACCGGGTGCTGGAGCTCATCGGGCGCCGGCACACGGCGGCGGACATCGTAAAGGCCCTGGAGAAGGTGCGCGCGGCGGGGGACTTTGACGTGAACATGGATCTCATCGCGGGCCTTCCGGGGGACAGTGCCGCGGGCTTCTGTGAGACGCTCGAGAAGGTGCTGGCGCTGGGGGCGGAGAACATCACGGTACACACGCTGTCGCTCAAAAAGGGCTCCCGCATCACCCTGGACCAGACGCCCATCCCCGGGGCGGCGGAGGTCGCCGCCATGCTGGATTATGCGGCAAAGCGTCTCACAGCGGCGGGCTACGCGCCCTACTATCTCTACCGGCAGAAATTCATGTCCGGCGGCTTTGAAAATGTCGGCTGGGCGAGAGACGGGCGCGTCAATCTCTACAACATCGTCATCATGGAGGAGCTGCGGAGCATCCTCGCCATGGGCGGCGGGGGGGCGAGCAAGCTCATCCGCACGGACGGCGGGCGCAACATCCGCCTCATGGCGCCGAAGTACCCCCTGGAATATATCGAGAGTATCGACAAAACCTGCGCGGAGAAAACGCGCATTTCGGATTTCTATCAAAGTTTGGAGGAGGACGCTTAAATGGCCTATCAGCTCAGTGAAATCAACATGAAAACCGTCAGCGACCCCAAGGGCTTCATGGAGGAGTGCGACGAGCGCTACCGCGAACGGGTAAACCAGGCGGTGGACCGTATCCTCGAAAACAAGAAGAACAGCCCCATCATCCTGCTCTCCGGCCCGTCCGGCTCGGGCAAGACCACAACGTCCATGAAGATCGCGGCGGCGCTTGAAAAGCGCGGGGTGCGCACCCACTATGTCGGGATGGACGACTATTTCAAAACCGTGGACCACTCAACGCCCCGCACGCCCGAGGGGGATCTGGATCTCGAGTCGCCGCTCTGCCTTGACATGGAGCTTTTGAACCGCCACTTCGCCCAGCTTGCGAAAGGCGAGCGCATCTATGTCCCGAAGTATGAGTTCTCCCGCCGGATGCGCATTCAGGAGCCCTCCAAGTCCATCAAGCTCCGGGAGGACGAGATGGTGGTGTTCGAGGGAATCCACGCCCTCAACAGCATGATCACCGACGTACATACCGATGCCTTCAAGCTCTATATCTCCGCCCGCAGCGACGTGATGTTTGAGGACCGGGTGGTCTTCAAGGGCACCTGGTTCCGCCTCGTGCGCCGGATGGTGCGCGACTATAAGTTCCGCGGCTCAGACCCCCTTGAGACGATGAGCATGTGGGGCAATGTCCGGCGGGGAGAGCTGCACTACATCTCCCCCTTCAAGGACAAGGCGGACTTCCAGTTCGATACCTCCTTCGCCTATGAGCTGCCGGTCTTCAACCGCACGGCGACGGAGCTCTTCCAGTCCGTGCCGGAGGGGATCGAGCGCTTTGACGAGCTGAGAAAGGTCCTGCCCGCGCTCCAGCTCTTCGGCGTCATCGACGAGAGCCTCGTGGCGGACGACGCCCTCATCCGCGAATTCATCGGCGGCGGCATTTACGAATAAGGGACGCATCGCGAAAAACAAACACGCTGTCATCCTGAGGAGCAGCGCGACGAAGAATCCCCCAAAACGTCATACGTCCGGGGGATTCTTCGCTTCGCTCAGAAATGACAGGCGCAGGGGAACCAGAAAAAAGCAATCCCGCACGGAATGA
Source organism: Oscillospiraceae bacterium (assembly GCA_902793285.1). Taxonomy (GTDB): domain Bacteria; phylum Bacillota; class Clostridia; order Oscillospirales; family Oscillospiraceae; genus Limivicinus. The sequence continues at coordinate 42,205 of CADBCV010000018.1, read as the reverse complement.
AAATCGTGCAAGATTGCTCTTGCTTTTTAGGGCGCGCTCCTGTATAGTCTTCGGCAGCAACTTTATGGGGGCACATCATGAGCAAGACAGAACAAAAAAGCGACTTTCTCTCCACCGCCGCGGGGATTTTATGCGCGGCGGTCACGGCAAACTTTCTCTGGGGCAGCGCCTCGCCCTGCATCAAACTGGGCTACCGCTACTTTGCCATCACCGGGCAGGACGTGATGAGCCAGATCCTCTTCGCCGGGGTGCGCTTCACCCTTGCGGGGGCGCTGACGGTGCTCTTCGGCTCCCTCCTGCGAAAGCGGGTCCTGCTGCCGAAGCGCGGCTCCTTCGGGATGATCCTGATGCTCGCCCTGATGCAGACGGTCATTCAGTATACCTTCTTCTACATCGGCCTGTCCCACGCGCCGGGCTACAAGGGCTCTATCATTTCGCCTACCAGCACCTTCTTCGCCCTGCTGATCGCGGCGCTCGTCTTCCGGCAGGAAAAGCTCACGGCGAAGAAGCTGCTCGGCTGTCTCATCGGCTTTGCGGGCGTCGTGGTGGTGAGCGTGAACGGCAGGCTTGAGGGCGGCGTGCGCCTCGACGGGGAGGGCTTTCTCGTGCTGGCGGCGGCCTCCTACGGCTGCTCCTCGGTGCTCATCAAACGCTATTCCGCGCGGGAGGACCCGGTGGTGCTCTCGGGCTGGCAGTTTATCCTCGGCGGCGCGCTGATGACGGCGGCGGCCCTGCTCGGCGGCGGGAGACTTGAGGCGGCGTCCCGGGCCGCCTGGCCTCTGATGCTGTATCTCAGCCTCCTCTCGGCGGTGGCCTACACGCTCTGGTCCCTGCTTTTGCAGCGGCACCCGGTCTCGCGCATCGTGGTCTATTCCTTCTTGAACCCCGTGTTCGGCGTGCTCCTCTCGGCGCTGTTGCTGGGGGAGGGAAAGGTGCTGAACGTGCCGCGCTGCCTTCTTGCGATGGGGCTTGTCTGTCTCGGCGTCTGGATCGTGAATCGCCCCGGGAAACAGACGGCATAAAACACAAAAAAGATCGTAGGGGTCGATGCCCTCTGTCGGCCCGAAGCCTTGCCATTTCAGAAATGATGGTATCAAGATGGAAACGTCCTACCACAGCGCAGGGGAGGCCCTTGCCCCTCCCGGCAGAGAAAAGACGATTAAAGAACAATGTACGGCGAAATCGTAATGATTTACGAAATCGCCGTACATTTTTTGCGCATTGGAATTGCTTGCCGCACGGGAGGGGCAAGCCCCTCCCCTACGGTCAGAAAGAATTACGTTTATCTATTTTGCAAGAGCCCCTGCAACTTTATGGCTGTTTTTCTCATCCGCGGGCGTTTGCCTGCTTCATCTGGGCGTCGATGATGCTGATGCCCATGATGATCCGGTTGCCGCCCGGCATACGGGTGAGCTTCATGTTGGCGTACACGGGCGCGCCGGAGTCGATGAGGCGGTAGGTGCTTGTGAAGACGCCCTGCTCATCCAGCTCCCGCATGATGTTTTCCTTGGTGAAGGAGGCGAGAAAGCCCTCCCGGTCCTCGGCATAGATGCGCGTCATGGTGTCGCGCCGCGCGGATGCGAAGAAGTCCGTCCCGTGGCGCTCCATCGCAAGCTCCTCGCCGCCGATGGGGGAGGAGTATTCGATAAAGCGATCCGTGTCCAGATCCACCACGTAGATGTTGTAGTAGTCCGCTGCGAGCGCCCGCGCGATATCCGCGTAGGTGGTGGCGTCATCCGGGTCTGAAACGGACAGCACCGCGATGGCCACGGCGGCGGCGCCGGTGACGGGATTCGTGCCGACGGGATTCATGATGATGTGTACCGTGGAACCGTCCGCGAGCTGCCCGTCGAAGAAAACGCGGGCCCCGTCATGGCAGCACTGGCGCGCGTGGCTTATGAAGCTGCCCTCCATATTGGCCGGGTGGGCGGGATAGCCGTCGCTGCACGCGGCGAGGTCAAAGCCGAAGGCGCGCTTGACAAAATCCCGGTAGGCGGGGTTCGTGCGCGTAAAGCTCACGGTCTCGCCCAGCATCTCCATGATCCCGACGGGCAGGGAGTTGAAGTAGTCCTGCTGCGCGCGCTCCTTATCGGCGATGACGGTGAGATCGTAGAGGTCCACCCGGCCGATGGCGGCGAAATAATCCGACTCCTCGGGGTTTTCAAAGCCGATCTGAATGCCCTTTTCATAGCGGCGCAGGATCTCCTCATAGGGCACGGGCCTGCAGAAATGGAAGCCCTGCAGCTTGCTGCACCCGATCTCCCGCAGAAACTCGGCCTCCTCCGCGGTCTCCACACCCTCACAAACGGTGTCGATGCCGAGATCAATGGCGAGGCGCACCATGTCCGTCAGGATGATCTTGCACTCCTCCCCCTCGCTGAAGCGCTTCATGAAGCGCATGTCGAACTTGAGCAGGTCAAAGTGTACATCCTGCAAAACGTCCAGGGAGGAGTAGCCGCTGCCGAAGTCGTCCATCCAGACCTGAAAGCCCAGACTCTGAAAGCGCTCGATCTGCGCCTTCATAAAGTCAAAGTCGCTGCCGATGATGCTCTCCGTGATCTCAATGGTGATCTTCTCACGGCGGATGCCCGCGGCGTCGACCCTTCGGCAGATCTCCTCCACGATATCGCAGGAGTCAAAATCCGCCCGCGACAGGTTCAGCGAGTGGGGCACGATCTGGAGCCCCGCCTTGCGCTGGGCCTGCATTTTTTCCAAAATCTGATCCAGCACGTAAAGATCCAGCTTGTAGATGAGGCGGGCGTTCTCCAGAATCGGGATGAAGAAGGCCGGCGAGAGCATCCCGCGCTTCGGGTCGATCCAGCGGGAGAGGGATTCCTCATCACACACGCGGCCGTTTACCGCGCGGATGATGGGCTGGTAGTAGACCTGAATCCAGTGCTCCTTAAGGGCCTGGTCCAGGTGGCTGATCACATAGCGCACGCCGTCAAGCTGGGCGAGCATCTCCTCGTCAAACATGTACCAGCCGGAGACATAGGAGTCCCGGTGCCGATCGCAGGCGTATTTTGCCCGGTCGCAGGCAACGCTCACGTTTACATCGTCCATGCTCATACGGTACACGCCCGCGCGCACGGGCAGAGAGTTTCCGCCGTTTGCGCCCTCGCACGCCTTGAAAAAGCGGCGCAGCTTCTCGTCAAGCTCCGTCTCCCCGCATACGGCGGCAAAGTGGTCCTCGCTGTAGCGGCATACGCAGGGAGAGATGCAGCGCTCGCCCAGAATGTGGGCGACATCGCGCAGGAGCCTGTCGCCCTCGTCGAAACCGTACTGGCGGTTGTAATGCTTCATGCCGATGAGATCGAAGAAGAGAACCACGGGCTGCTCGCCGTTTTGCACGAGCTCCTGCCGCTCCGCTTCCGCGAGCTTAAAGAAGCAGCGCATGTTGGGCAGGCCCGTCAGCGTGTCGGTATTGACGCGGCGGTTCAGATCCTCTATCGTGTCCCGGAGCTTGTCGCGCATACGCACAAAGGCGCGCGTCAGCATCCCGATCTCGTCGCTGCTCTTGTAGTTGAGCGACACGGCGTAGTCCCCGTCCGCAAGCCGCCGGGCCGCGGCCGTGAGCTGCAGGAGGGGAGAGGTCAGAATCCGCATGGCGAGCAGGATGATCCCCGCGAAGATCACCACCACCACGGCGGTGATGAGCGTAACCACCCGCACAAGGCGCAGCCAGGAGGCGTTGATCTCTTTCGACGGCGCCGTGATGACGAGCTTCATCCCGTTTTTGAGCGTGGAGAAGGACATCTGCAGCTCCTCCCCGTCTGCGTCGTAGCGGGTCAGAACGCCGGCGCTGTCGCTCTTTTTGAGCTGGTCGCCGAAGGCGGCCGTGAAGAGCGCCGGGGCCTTCCCCTCGGCGAGCTCCGGATGGTAGAGGATGTTCCCCTCGCTGTCGTAGAGACTCGCGTAGCCGGTGTCATAGACCCGGATGGGGCTGACCTGCGCGATGAGCGTGTCGAGCGGGATGTCCATGCCCAGAACGCCCACGAGCGTCCCCGCGCAGTAGATGGGCACGAGATAGGAGCTGATCCACATCTCGTTTAAGAAATGCGCGGTGTAGGGGCCGATCCAGGTGGGACGGCCGCGCCGGATGGTGGTGTAGTACCAGGTGGTGTGCGCAAGATCCGCAGGGTCGAGCTCGCGCGCGTCCAGCGGCTCGCGCGCGACAAAGCCGGCCTTGCCCACGCGGGAGTAGAAGAAGCCGTGCTCCGTCTCGCTGATCTCGGGATTGATGCAGTAGTAGTAGGTCACAACGCCGTTTGTGTGGCTCGCGATGCTCTCAAAGGTGCTCAAAATCTGCGCACAGTGGTCCCGGATGTAGGCGTCAAGGCGGGCCGTCTGCTCCTCGGTGCGGGGGGTATCCTGCGCGTGCCTGCCCGCCGCGCCGCACTCCACCAGCACCACGCTGTCCAGCGAGTCCACCGCCATGTTGGCGGCAATCTCGATGCACTGCACGATGTCTACAAAGTATTCGTCCAGGGCGTTTTTGGTGTCGTCGCCGATGAGGCGCATCATCTCCACGGAGCGCCGGTTCGTCTCAATACGGATCGTGGGATAGCTCACAAGGAACACACACAGCATGGCCGTGAGGATCGCCGCGACGGTGATCGCCGTGATCTTAAAGCGAATCGACTGGATTTTCATGGTACTCGAGCCTCATTGATCGACATCTCCCGGTACTTGTTCTTGACGGAACCGTTCCAGGAGGATTGGATTCCTTCCAGACGCTCCGAGCTCACATAGAGGTAGAGCCGGGAGAAGAGGGGAATCCAGGCGGCGTCCTCCTGGACGATGATCTTCTCAAGCTCCCGGTATTCCCGGATGCGCGCCTCGGCGTCCGCAATGGTGCGCGCCTTTCGCACACGCTGCATGATCTCCTCCCTCGGGTAGCAGAGAGAGCGGTAGCGGCTGTTGTCCGCGCTGCCGAAGAAGGTGTAGAAAAAGTTGTCCGGATCGTCATAGTCCGCCGTCCAGGTGGCGGAGTAGCAGGCGAGGGCGCCGCTCTTGCGAAGACGCATAAACTCGCTCTCGGGCAGGACCTCGATGGAAGCGTGTACCCCGACCTTCTCCCACTGGGAGACCGCCATGCGGATGAGCGCCATCTCCCCGAGAGAGGAGGAAGAGCTCGCGCTGAAGCGCAGGCTGAGACCGTCGGCATAGCCCGCCTCTTCCAGCAACTCCCTTGCAAGCGCGGGGTCATATCGCAGCTCCGCAAGCTCCGGGTCGAAGCCCGCAAGGCCATGCGGCATGATGCCGTTTTCCACGGTGCCGTAGCCGCTGTAGGCCGCGTCCAGCAGCAGCGCCCGGTTGAGCGCGAGCTGCAGCGCCTTCCGCACGCGCACGTCATCCAGGGGCGGCAGGGATTCATTCAGGGCGATGTAGGTGGTGCTGATGCGCTGCACCTCATAGAGTCTGTCCTGATAAATGTCCCCGTGCAGGAAAAACTCCGCCGCTTTGCCCACGTCGTCCAGGTTCAAAAGGTCGAGACCGCCGCGCTCAAAGAGCAGGCGGATCTCCTCCGGGTCTGTCATGAAGCGCAGATCCAGCCCGTCGCAGTGGGGCGCGCCCTGCCAGCAGTCCCGGTTTGCGCTGAGCGTCATGCCCTTGCCCGCCTCCCAGCTCTCCAGAATAAAGGAGCCGGTGCCCACGGTCCACTCGGGCTCGCGGCCGAAGCGCGCGCCGGCCGCCTCCGTGGTCTCCCTGTCCAGAATGGAGGCCCCGGGCATCGAGAGACAGGCGAGAAACGCTTCAAAGGGCTGCTCGAGCGTGACGGTGAAATCCAGATCGCTCAAAACCTGAAAGCCCTGGAGCGTATCCGCCTCGCCCCGCTCAAGGGCGGCCGCGCCCAGAATATCGTCCGCAATGTCCTGGTTGCAGGATTCGGGCCAGGTCAGAAGGCGCGTGAAGGTATAGAGCACGTCGTCCGCCGTCAGGGGGCGGCCGTTTGAAAAGCGCACGCCGTCGCGCAGGTGGAAGGTGTAGTCGCGCCGGTCGTCGGAGATCTCCCAGCGCTCGGCCAGCATGGGCAGGATCACCGCGTTCCCGTCCGCGTCGCTGATGAGATCCACCAGCCGGTCGAAGACGTTCTGGGCGATGGTGTAGTGGATGGTGGTGCACTGGAAGTCCACGGTGTCCGGCTCATCCTCCACCGCCACAAGGATGCGGGGGCCTTCGTCGGAGGCAGCCTGGACCGCGTCGCCCGGCGCTTTGCAGGCGCAGAGGGACAGCGTCAGCGCAAGCACTGACAAAAGGGAGATCATCCTTTTCCATGTTTTCCTGTTCATGGCCGTCTCTCCTTTTTCCTTCGGAATGGCAAAGAACGCCGCCTTGCAGCTTTCAGGTAATTACACATACCCACATTAAATTATATAGGAAAAGCCTGATGATTACAAGCAAAAAATCCCGACAAATACGTCAAAACTGTAAACTCCGTCCGGACGCGGGCGCAGAAAAACCCCCGCGATCACTCGCGGGGGTTATCATCTTATCCTTTGTTTTCGCCGCTCTTGGGCTTGCCGTGATAGTAGCGGCGACGGTTGGATTTGGGCTTGGCCACCTCCTCCCGAACGGGGTGGACCACCGCATGGCCGGGCACGGTCTCTTCCTTCCGCTGGGGCTGGGTCTTGCTCTCGGGCGCTGTCTCGGCGGCGACGGCCTTGACCTCCACCTTGCCGCCCTTGCCGCGGTTCTTCCCGCCGCGGTGGGAGCTGCTGTGCCCGCTCTTCTCGCCGTTCTTTTCGCCGCCGGGCTTCTCAGCGGCCTTTTCGCTGCCGGGCTTCGGCTCCTTCCGGCCTTCGGCCTTTGCCTCCGGCTTGTTCTCGCCGGCGCGGGGCTTGCGGCTGCGGCGGCGGGAGCTCTTTTTCACTTCCTCCGGCGCGCTCTGCGTCTCAAGCAGGGCGGGGTCGTGATACTGCGGCTCAATGAGCCAGCCGTCGCCCTCGGGCTCTTCGGCCTCGGGCTCCGGCTCCGGCACGTAGCGGAAGGTGGACACGGGGGCCTCCCCGTCCTTGGGCCTGCCGCCGGGGACGGCGCAGAGCTCGTTGGCCTTGTAGAGGTGCAGGGAGTCATCCCCGTCGTCATCCAGGCGGACCTTCACGGTCTGGCGCAGGAGATTCACCTGCACGGCGGTGCCGAAGCCGTCCTTGGTCTCCACAAAGGCGCCCTGGCGGGGGATCTTGCGGATGAGATCCTCATACGCCTCCTGCTCATAGCGCAGGCAGCACATGAGCCTGCCGCAGCTCCCGGAGATTTTGGCGGGGTTTAAGGACAGGGACTGGACCTTCGCCATCTTGGTGGACACGGGCTGAAAATCGTCCAAAAACTGGCTGCAGCAGTAGGGCCTGCCGCAGATGCCGATGCCGCCGATCATCTTGGCCTCGTCCCGCACGCCGATCTGCCGGAGCTCGATGCGGTTGCGGAAGATGCTGGCGAGATCTTTGACGAGCTCGCGAAAATCGACACGCCCCTCGGACGTGAAGAAAAACATGGTCTTCGTGCCCTCAAAGTTGCACTCCACATCCACGAGCTTCATGTCGAGGCCGTGCTTTGCGATCCGCTCCTGGCAGATCTCAAAGGCTTCCTTCTCGCGCTGGATGTTGAGCTGGGCGATGCGCAGGTCGTCCTCGGTGGCGATGCGCTGCACGGGGCGCAGCGGCTGGACCACGGCGGTCTCCATGACGCTGTGGTTGCCGCGGGTGCAGTCGGCGATCTCCAGCCCCTTGGCGGTCTCCACGATCACCCTGTCGCCGGTGTGCACGTCGAGTCCGTTGGGGGAGAAGTAATAGCTCTTGCCCCGGTTTTTGAATTTGATACTGACTACATCAATCAATGCCGTTTCCTCTGTTTTCGTCGGGCAGGGCGCAAACCGCCAAAAGCCCGAATATTTGTCTCACATTCGTGTTGACCTTCAGATACCCCGTGCAGCGGTCGCAGAGCGTGTAGAGATGCCGGAGCTCCGCGCGCGAAAGGCGCCCGCTCTTTACCCGCAGGCAGAGCATGTCCGCAAGGCGCGCGCGCACAGCGTCCAGAAAGGCCGCCGCGCTCTGGGCGTCAAGATTTTCGTTCTGCACGCACCAGCGGAGGATCTGCCCTTCGTCCCGGGTGTTCACCGCGCGCAGATACCCGGCGGCGAGCTCCGCGGCGGCGTCCTCCTCCGCGGTCTCTTCCTCCTCGCCCGAGAGCTTGACCGCCGCGCAGCGGGAGCGGACCGTCTCCAGAAGCTGCATGGGCCGCGTGGTGCACAGGAGAAACACGACCCCCGCGGGCGGCTCCTCCAGGAGCTTGAGCGCCGCGTTCTGGGCGGCGGCGTTCATGGTCTCGGCCTCGTCCAGGATATAGACCTTGCGCTGCGCCTCGTTCGGCAGCACGATGGCGTCGGCGGCGAGCGCGCGGATCTGATCGACGGAGATGTTCTGCTTCTGCTTTCCCTTCTCGTCTGTGAGGCGGGAGACGGTGATCACGTCCGGGTGGACGCCCGCCTGCGCCTTCCGGCAGTCGCGGCAGACGCCGCAGGGCCTTTTTCCCGCGCCGGTGCACACCGCCGCCATGGCAAGCTCCTTCGCCTTCTCGAGCGCAAGGGCCTCGCGCGGGGCGCAGATCAGACAGGCGTGGGGGATGCGCTCCTGTTCATCAAGCATGTCCCGCCCGCCTTTCCACACTGAAAATGATGATACCTGAATCAATTTATTATACGCTAAAACCCCCGCCGCGTCAACATTTTGCATGGGAATTTCACGGTCGTTTCCCAATTGACGAGAACCGGGCCGCGTGGTATAATAACACTTAATTTTGAAACCAAAGGAGATGTTGATCCTTTATGGACGACGGCAGTCGATTGCCACTCATTTTCGCGGTGCTGCTGCTGTTTTGCGCGGTGTATTTCGCCGTCGCGGAGACGGCCTTCGCCTCCACCTCCCGCACGCGTATGCGCCTTGCGGAGGACAGGGGGGACGCCCGGGCCAGGGAAGCGCTCTATGTGCTCGATCACTTTGACCTTGCCATCAGCGCCATCCTCATCGGCACCAATATCGTGCATATTTCCGTCGCCGCTCTCGTCACCCTCGCGGTCACGCGCAGGTGGGGGCTCGGCGCGGTGTCGGTCAGCACGCTCATCACCACGGGCGTCGTGTTCTTCGTGGGGGAGATGCTGCCCAAGAGCATTGCCAAAAAATACAGCGACAAGCTGGCCCTCGCCACGGCGGTGCTGCTGGTCTTTTTCATGAAGCTCTTAAAGCCCGCCTCTCTGGTCCTGACGGCCATCGGCCAGGCGGCGGCGCGCCGCATCCCCGGGGACGCGGAGAAATCCGTCACCGAGGATGAGCTTTACGATATCATCGAGGATATGACCGAGGAGGGCAGCCTCGATGAGGAGCAGGGGGATCTCATCTCCTCCGCCCTACAGTTCGGGGACGTGACGGTGGAAAACGTCCTCACGCCGCGGGTGGATCTTGTGGCCCTCGATATGCACAGCGGCCATGCCGAGATCCTGGATACCATCAAGTCCTGCACCCACAGCCGCCTGCCGGTCTATGAGGGGAGCATCGACAATATCATCGGCATTTTGCAGATCCGAAAATACATCAAAGCCTACCTCCGCGAGGGGGAGAACCTTGACCTCCGTCCGCTTCTGGACGAGGCTCTTTTCATCCATCAGAGCACCAAGATCGACGAGCTGCTGCCCGTCATGTCCAAGCGCAAGCACAATCTCGCCGTCGTCACAGACAACTACGGCGGCACGCTCGGCATCGTGACGGTGGAGGATATCCTCGAGGAGCTCGTGGGCGAGATCTGGGATGAGGAGGACGTGGTGGAGGAGCCCATCATCGCCCTCGGCGGCGGGATCTATGAGGTGGACGCCGACGAATCTGTGAGCGACGTGTTTGAGCATCTGGGCTATGAGGACCCGGAGGAGAACGAGGAGCTCATCAACACCCTCATGGGCGAGTGGGCCTATGAGCAGTTCCCCGCGATCCCCCAGCCCGGCGACAGCTTCCGTTATCATCGGGTGTCCGTCACCGTGGCGGGCATGGAGCACAACCGCATCCTCAAGCTGCGTGTGAAGCTCCTCCCGGAAGAGGAAGGGAGTGAGACGGCATGAGCATCTATGGAATCGTGATCGGCATCGCACTTCTTGTGTGTCTGTCCGCCTTCTTCTCCGGGTCCGAGATGGCCTTCTCCTCCTGCAATCAGCTCCGCATGGAAAACCTGCGGGACGAGGGGGACCGGCGCGCGGGCGTCGTGGTGAAAATTCTCGGGCATTTTGACGATGCGCTCAGCGCCATCCTGATCGGCAACAACCTTGTGAACATCGGCGCCTCCGCCCTGATGTCGGTGCTCGTGATCGTGCTCACGGGCTCGGACAGGCTCACCTGGGTCGGGACGCTTGTGCTCACTGTCACCATCATCATCTTCGGCGAGACGATCCCGAAGATCTGCGCGAAGAAGGGGGCAAACCGCCTCTCCCTGCGCTACGCCTATCCCGTCCGCGCGCTGACCGTTCTGCTCAAGCCCCTCGTGTGGCTCGTGGTCAAGCTCATCTGGCTTCTGACCTTCTGGCTCTCGGAGGATGAGGAGGAGAGCGGCGAGGAGGCCGTGGAGGAGCTTCACTCCATCATCGAGACGGCCGAGGATGAGAAGGTCCTGGACGAGGATCAGTCCGAGCTTGTGCGCTCCGCCATCGACTTTTCCGAGATCTCCGCCCTCGACGTGATGACCGCCCGCGTGGATGTGGTCGCCCTCGACATTGAGGATGAGCGCGACAAGATCCTCGAGCAGATCGAGAAGGCATCCTTCTCAAGGCTTCCCGTCTATGAGGGGAGCGTCGACAATATCATCGGCATCCTCTATCTCAACCGTTTCCTCAAGGCCATTGCCGAGGAGGGCGAGACCGATATCCGTTCGCTTCTCATGCCGCCCTGCTATATCTACAAGACCATGAAGCTGCCCGCGGTGTTGAGCCAGCTCCGCCGCGCCCGCCAGCACCTCGCCGTCGTGACGGACGAATACGGCGGCACCCTCGGCGTCCTCTCGATGGAGGACGTGCTGGAGCAGATCGTGGGCGACATCTGGGACGATAACGACGAGGTGGAGCCCGACGTGGTCGAGCGCCGCGACGGGGAATATGAGCTCGACGGCGCGATGATGCTCTTCGAGATGGAGGAGCTTCTGGGCCTCCCCGAGGACAGCATCGAGGCTGAGAGCAGCACCGTCGGCGGCTGGACCATCGAGTGCTTCGGCGGCTTCCCCAACGTGGGCGACAGCTTTGAGCGCGAGGGCCTGCGTGTCACGGTGCTGGAGATGTCCGACGGCCGCAGGGTCGACAAGGTCCTGATCCAGCGAAGCGAGAAACAGGAAGAATAAGCGGCAAGAATGCAGGGGCGGCTGCCCGGCAGAAAAACAGAAGTATAATTGAAATTGGGCGAATTCGCAGAAAATACGAATTCGCCCAATATTTTTGCTGCGTTTTCCTTCTCAAGGCGGCTCACAGCCGACCCTGCGGCGCCGGAGGGGCTTGTTTCTTTTTCCGCCGCCCCTTGTCAAAGCGCTCCCGGATGTGGGAGACCCATGCGACGAGAGCGGAATAGTCGCCCTCCGTCAGCGCCCTTTCATAGAGCGCGAAGGCCGCCCTGTCCTTTTTCTCAAGCTGGCTGAGGGCTTTCTTCGGGCCGAGATAGGGCCAGCCGCGGATCTCCGTATAGATTTCCAGGCTGTCCACAAGAAGCCAGTGGCGGCGAAAGCAGCCCTCGGCGTCGGTCCGCTCTGCCCGGCGCAGCATCTTCTCGCACCAGCTCACATCGAAGGCGAGCTCCTCCGCGGTCTTCCCGGCCCTGCCCTCCACAAAGCTCCGCACCCGCTCCAGAAGCGATGCCGCGACGCCGTCCCGATCCAGCAAAATCTGCCCGCCGTATACCTGGGCATAGTCCGCCGGGTCATAGTCCCCCGCAAAATCCGAGAGGGGATGGATGAACACGTCGAGCTGGATGCAGTCTATAAAGCGGTCGTCGTGCCGCCGCGTGCCGTCGCGGGTGATGAGCAGGGCGTCAAAGTCGCTGAAGAGGTTGTGCGTCCCGTCGGCAAAGGAGCCGTAGACGATGATGGCGATGGGGTCATACTCGGCGGCGAGCGTTGTCAGAATGTCGTGCATAGGCCCTCCAGAAGCTCCTCTGAGACCTCCCCCTCGAAGACGCGGCAGGTCGGCCCGGTGAGGAAAATGTCCCGCACGCTGTCCCCTGCGCGCGTGAGGCTCACAGAGAGCTCCCCGCCCGGCATCGAGACCGTGAGCGGCCCGCCGGACGTGATCCCCAGCAGGCAGAGGGCGGCCGCGATGCTGCCGCAGCCCGTCCCGCAGGCGAGGGTGAAATCCTCCACCCCGCGCTCAAAGGTCACAGCCTTGACGGAATCCGGCCCCAGGACCTTCACAAAGCTCACGTTCGCGCCCTTCGGAAAGACCGGCGAAAAGCGCAGCGCCCGCCCGAGGGCTCTGAGGCGCGCGGTCTCCCAGGCGTCCCAGTCCTCCATGTGCACAACGGCGTGGGGGATGCCGGGCTTGCCGAGCTCAAGATAGGCGCAGTCGTACACCGCCCCGGCCGCTGTAACCGCGCGGTGCAGGTCGATGACCGTGGGGTCGTTGAGGCGCACCCGGTAGCGCCGCTCGTCGACGCGCTCCCCGGTCACAAGGCCCGCGGTGGTCTCCACCCGCTGCACATTGCCCGCGAGTCCGTGGTCGTGCCCGTAGCGGCAGATGCACCGCGCGCCGTTGCCGCACATCTCGCCGAGACTGCCGTCCGCGTTATAAAAGCGCATCCCGTAGTCGCCGCCCTTTTCCGCCGGGACAAGGACCATCAGCCCGTCCGCGCCGACGCCGGTCTGCCGGGCGCAGAGCCGCCGCGCAAGCGCCGGGAAAAGCGCCGCCGGGATCGGGGTCTCGAGCGTATTCAGGATCACAAAGTCGTTCCCGGCCCCGTGCATTTTCGTGATGTTCAAGGCTTACTCACTTTCTGGGCGGGATAATCTCGATCCAGTAGCCGTCCGGGTCCTCGAGGAAGTAAATGCCCATTTCGGGGTTTTCAAAGCAGATGCAGCCGAGAGCCCTGTGCTTTTCATGCGCGGCGTCGAAGTCCTCCGCCACGAAGGCGAGGTGATATTCCTGCTCACCCAGGTCGTAGGGCTCCGTGCGGTCCCGCAGCCAGGTGAGCTCGAGCTGAAAGTCGCTCTTCCCGTCGCCGAGGAAAACGATCTTGTAGCGCCCGTCGGCGGCGTTCTTCTCCCGCACGGGGCGAAGGCCCAGCGCCTCGTCATAAAAGCGCAGGCTGCGCTCCAAATCAAAGACATTGAAGTTGAAGTGGTTGAAAGTAAACATGCCAAGTCCTCCCTTCGGTTTTCCGTCATTGTGAACCGGTGCGGCTTCCGCGCGGCTCGAGCTCGCTCACGGCCATCGCTCCCAAAACCAGCGCGGCGCCGAGCGCGGCGGTGAGCGTCATGGGCTCCCGCAAAAGCGTCACGGAGAGGAGCACCGCCGCCACCGGGTCAAGATAGCTCAAAAGCGCCGCGGACTGGGCCGGGACGCCCGCGATGCCGCCGAAGTACCACACATACGCAAGCCCCGTATGCAGGATGCCGACCGTGAGCAGCAGCAGGATAATGCGCGGCGAGAGCGGCAGCGCGCGCACATCCTCTGTCAGAAGCACGTAGGGCAGCATCACCGCGGCGCAGGCGGCAAACTGCATGATGGTCCGGTCCCCGGCGGAGATGTCCCGGAGCGTCCGGTTCAAAAGCACAATGGCAGCGTAGAGGCAGGCCGCGATGAGGCCGAAGAGAAGCCCCTTCGCCCCGTGCAGACCGCCGGAGAGGACGCCGGACACCAGCACCATCCCGAACACCGCGGCCGCCGCGCAGAAGCCCTTGCGCACGGTGAGCCGCTCCCCAAAGAGCGGGGAGACGAGGACGATGAGCACCGGGGCCATGTAATAGCACATCGTCGCCGCGGCGACGGAGGTGTAGTTATACGCCTCAAAGAGGAAGATCCAGTTTGCGCCCAGCATCGCCCCGAGGAGCAGGAGCTTCCCGAGATTGCGGCGCACGGCGCGCCTGTCGATGGGCTCGTGCCGCAGGGCACGCAGCGCAAGCAGAAACAAAAGCCCGATGACCGAGCGCGTGAGCGCCACGGCGCTCGAGGGCCAGGGAATCCAGCGCCGGAAGACGCCGATGGTGCCGAAGATCAGCATGGACAGGATGATCCGGGCGCGCGGGGAGAGTTTATGCATGGCTTTTCATCTCTTTACTCTGTGCGATGCTGGCATTATACCAGAGAGATTTGACCGCGGCAAGCCTTGCGCAAAGAGAAAAAGTAGTTTATACTATGCAAAACCAAAAACCGAAGGGGGACCCGCCATGGATAAAACAGAGGTGACAGCGCTGCTCCGCAATGTGGCGGAGGGGAAAGTCACGCCCGAGGACGCGGCGCTCAAACTCAAGATGCAGCCCATACAGGAGATCGGCGAATACGCCAAGGTGGACCTCCACCGGGGCATCCGCCAGGGCGTGCCGGAGGTCATCTACGGCGCGGGCAAGACAAAGGAGCAGATCCTTGGCATAGCGGAGGCTATGCGCGAGAGCGGACAGGAGACCGTCCTCGTCACAAGGATCTCGCAGGAGGCCGCGGACTATGTCGGCGCCGCCCTGCCGCTCTCTTATAACGCCCAGTCCAAAACCGGCGTCATCGGCCCCCTGCCGAAGCCCACGGGCAAGGGCCGCGTCGTGGTTGCGACCGGCGGCACCAGCGATATCCCGGTCGCGGAGGAGGCCGCCGTCACGGCCGAGGTTTTGGGCAATGAGGTCCTGCGCCTCTACGATGTGGGTGTCTCCGGCATCCACCGGCTTTTGAGCCATATGGACGCCATCATGTCCGCCCGTGTCATCGTGGCCGTGGCGGGGATGGAGGGGGCGCTCCCCTCCGTCATCGGCGGCCTTGCCGACTGCCCGGTCATCGCCGTCCCCACGAGCGTGGGCTACGGGGCAAGCCTCGGCGGGATCGCGGCGCTCTT
Organism: Oscillospiraceae bacterium; assembly: GCA_902793285.1. Taxonomy (GTDB): domain Bacteria; phylum Bacillota; class Clostridia; order Oscillospirales; family Oscillospiraceae; genus Limivicinus. Next base: position 27,155 of record CADBCV010000018.1, on the reverse strand, counting down.
ATCCATGCTCAACTCCTGCGCAAGCGGCGTTTCGGTCGTGAACATCGACAACGGCTTCGGCGCGGGCTATATGGCCAGCATGATCAACCATCTCGACTGATATGACTCTGCAAGAATTTTTTACCGAGCATCCGCAGGTCGCCCTCGCGTTTTCCGGGGGCGCGGATTCCTCGTACCTTCTCTGGGCGGGGCTTCGCTGGGCGGAGCGACTGGGGATCTACTATGTGAAGTCCCCCTTCCAGCCGGAATTTGAATATCGGGACGCCCTGCGCCTCGCGGGTGAACTGGGGGCGGAGCTCACGGTGCTGGAGGCCGACCCGCTCGCCGATCCTCAGGTCGCGGCGAACCCGCAAAACCGCTGTTACTATTGCAAAAAAGTTATTATGTCAACCATCAAGGCCGCCGCGTCACGGGACGGCTTCGCGCTTGTCATTGACGGCACGAACGCGAGCGACGACATTTCAGACCGCCCCGGCTACCGGGCCCTGGGAGAGGAAGGGGTTTTGTCTCCCCTGCGCCTCTGCGCCATCACGAAGGCACAGCTCCGGGAAGCATCCCGGGAGGCGGGGCTTTTCACCTGGGACAAGCCCGCCTATGCCTGCCTTGCCACCCGCGTCCCGACAGGCGAGACGATCACCCGCGAAAAGCTCGCGGCGATCGAGGCGGGGGAGGACGCCCTGTTTCGGATGGGCTTTACGGATTTTCGTCTCCGCACCAAAAACGGGGCGGCAAAGCTCCAGTTCGTCGCCGGACAGCACGAGAAGGCAGAGGCGCGCCTGGACGAGATCCGCGCGGCGCTCAGACCCCGCTATTCCGAGGTCAGTCTTGACCCGATCCCAAGGGAGAGAAGCAAATGAGAACACTGTACATAGACTGCGGCATGGGCGTCGCGGGCGATATGCTGACCGGGGCCCTGCTGGACCTGCTGGATGAAGCGGAGAAGGCGGCTTTCCTGCGGGAGATGAACGCCGCCCTCGCGGGAAAGACCCTCGTCACCGCGGAGGCGGACACCAAGTGCGGCGTAAAGGGCCTGCATGTCCATGTCACCATAGACGGCGAGGAGGAGGGGCACCACCATCACCACGAGGGGGAGCACCACCACCATCACCACAACGGCATCCGGGAGATCCGCGACCTGATCGGCGCCATGCCCCTCTCCGACAACGTGCGCTTTCACGCGCGTGAGGTGTTTGACAGCATCGCGAGAGCGGAGTGCGAAGTCCACGGCGAAGAGCTGGAGCACATCCACTTCCATGAGGTCGGCACCCTCGACGCCGTGGCGGACGTAGTGGGCGTGTGCCTGCTGATGGAGAAGCTCCGGCCGGAGCAGGTGCTCTGCTCCCCCGTCAACGTGGGCGGCGGCACGGTCAAATGCGCCCACGGCATCCTCCCGGTGCCCGCGCCCGCAACGGAGATCCTGCTGCGCGGCAAGCCGTGGTACGAGGGGGACATCAAGTCCGAGCTCTGCACCCCGACGGGCGCGGCGCTCGCGGGCCACTTTGCCGACCGCTTTGAGAGCGCTCCCATCCTCCGGGTGGAAAAGTGCGGCTACGGCATGGGGACAAAGGACTTTGCGCGCCTCAACGCCGTGCGCGCCCTGCTGGGCGAGGCGGCGGGCGAGCCGGATACCCTCCTGGAGCTCCGCTGCAATCTGGACGACATGACGGGGGAGGAGCTCGGCTTTGCCATGGAGCGCCTTTTTGACGCGGGGGCCCTCGATGTGTGGACCACCGCCATCGGCATGAAGAAGAACCGACCGGGCGTGCTGCTCTCGGTCCTCTGCCGGCGCGAGCAGCATGATGCCCTCCTCCGCTGCCTCTTTAAGCACACCACGACCCTCGGCGTGCGGGAGCTGCTCTGCCCGCGCTATCCGCTGGAGCGCTCCTTCCGCAGGACGGCGACGCCCTGGGGCGAGGTCACCGTCAAGCGCGCCGAGGGCTGGGGCGTCTCCCGTGAGAAGCCGGAGTATGAGGATCTCGCCCGCATCGCAAAAGAAAACGACCTTAGCCTTCGGGACGTGAAGGCGGAGATCAAATCATAAAGAGCGGCAAAAATCCCCGGCGAAAACGTGCATCTGTCACGGATTCGCCGGGGATAAGTGCGCTTGTTGCTGATTGTGCGGCCGGGCCGCCGAGGGCGGCGGCCCCTACGGTCCTTCCGCTCTTACGCAAGCCCTTTGATGAGGGCGAGGTCGCCGTAGAGGATGGAGTCGTCGCCGAGCTCGGCGATCTTGATCTCCACCGTCGGGCGGATGGTAGTCATGCAGTAGCGGTCCACCTCCGCGAGGATCTTTTCGAGGAAATAGTCGCCCATGGCCTCGATGACGCCGCCGCCGTAGAGGATGAGGTCGGGGGAGATGGTGTTGATCATGTTGCCGGTCGCGATGGCGAGATAGTGGCAGGCGCGGTCCACGGCCTCGATGGCAACCTTGTCCCCGCTCTCGACCGCCTTCTTGAGCTTCTTGCTGCGGATGACGCCCTCGGCCGCCATGTCGGCAAGCTGGCACTCCCGCCCGCGGGCGACCTGCTGGCGGATGTAACTCGTCATGGCGGTCTTGCTCGCAAGCGCCTCGAGACAGCCGCGCTGCCCGCAGCCGCAGAGGGGCCCCTCGGGATCGAGGATCATGTGGCCGTACTCGGCGGCTTTGAACTGGTTGCCGGTGAAGAGCTTGCCGTCCAGCACAAGACCGCCGCCCATGCCGGTGCCCACAAAGAAGCCGACGATGTTTTTGTAGCCCCGGGCCGCGCCGAACTTGTATTCGCCCAAAACGCCGAGATTCACGTCGTTGCCCACAAAGAAGGGCACGCCGAATTTCTTGCGCATGGCCCCGGCAATGTCGTAGTTGCGCCAGGGCAGGTTCGGCGTGAAGAGCACGATGCCCTTGTCCTGGTCGATGACGCCGGGGGCGCAGGAGGCGATGGCGTTCAGCTTTTTCCGGTCGATGCCGGAGGCTTCGATCATCTCCTCCACCACGCTGATGATGACCTTCTCCACATCGGCGGTCCCTTCGCCGCCGGATTTGGAGCGCTTTTTCAGGCGGTAGATGATCTCGTCCTTCTCGTTGAAAATCGCGCCGAGCACCTTGGTCCCGCCCACGTCGAGACAGATATTGTACTTTTCGGCCATGAATAGATCCTCCTGTAAAAGAATGAAATTGAATGATTCACTTCGCGATATAACACCTAACCCTTTATCTGTCATCCTGAGCGTCAGCGAAGGATCCCGTGGATGGTTGCAGAAACCATGGGATTCTTCGTCGCTGCGCTCCTCAGAATGACAGAAAGTTTTAGCGTTACATCGCAGCAGAGGCTGATGCCTTCATCGGCCCGAAGACTGCTGATCTGTAAACAAGAAAACGGCCTCGGGTCGATCTGGGGATCGACCCCTACGGAATGGCAGCATTGTCGTGTCAAGCCCGATAAGCTGACCATATATCTCCATTATGCTCTGCGGGCTTCGCCTTGTCTGGCACAAATTTTCCTCGGGAATCCAATAAAGCTTCTTATCAAGGAATAGTATGAAACCTTACGGCCAGAGCCTGCGCAGTCTCTGCAGAAAGCCCGTGTGCTCCGGGGCGGGGGGCGATTTCTCCAGCGATACGCCCGGCGTGTGCGCGGGGGAAAGCTCGGGCGGCACCGGCTCGTTCGTCTCCGGCGCGGCGCGGACCACAACAGGCTCCGGCTCCACGCCCACGCGCACGGCGCTGAAATAGCGGTACAGGGCCTCCTGAGAGCTCGTCCCCTCGCCGCCCTTTTCGCGCACATAGCTCCCGTCCGGGAGCATCCGGCGGGATTTTTCCCGGTCGGCCCTGAGGGCGTTTAAGACGGTGTTGATCTGCTCGCGCGTGTCGGGCGTCACAACCTCCATGAAGGCTTCGACGCGCCGCTCGAGATTGCGGCTCAAGAGGTCGCCGGAGCCGATGAAGAGGCGCTGCTCCGCCCCCTCGCCGAAGCTGTAGATGCGCGAGTGCTCGAGCCAGCGGCCCACCACGCTCGTGACCGTGATGTTCTCTGTCATACCCTTCACGCCGGGGCGCAGGCAGCAGATGCCGCGGATGAAAAGCTCGATCTTCACGCCGGCCTGGGAGCACTCGATGAGCTTTTCCATGACATCGAGATTGTTTAAGGCGTTGATCTTGATGGCGACGCGGCCGCGCTCGCCCTTGGCCTTCTCCCGGTCGAGAAATTCCAGCACGCGGGTCTTGAAGCTCATCGGCGCGATCCAGAGACAGTGGGCCTCGGGCGGCAGCTCCCCCTCGATGAGGGCGGTGAAGGCGGCCTCGGCGTCAAGCCCGGCCTCCTCCTTGCAGGTGATGAGGGAGAGGTCGGTGTACTGCTCGCCGGTGACCTCGTTATAATTGCCGGTGCCCACCTGGGTGATGCGGCTGAGATTGCCCCCGTGCTGGCGCGTGATGAGGCAGAGCTTGGAGTGGACCTTGTGGTTCGGCAGGCCGTAGATCACGCGGCAGCCCGCGTCCTCGAGCATCTCGGAATAGTCGATGTTGTTCTGCTCGTCAAACCGGGCGCGCAGCTCGAGAAGGCACAGCACGTCCTTCCCCTTGTCGGCGGCGTAGGCGAGGGCCGCTGCGATCTTGCTGCTGCCGGACATGCGGTAGAGCGTGATCTTGATGGACAAAACCTCCGGGTCGTCCGCCGCCTCGTAGATGAGATCCACGAAGGGCATCATGCTCTGAAACGGGAAGCTCATGAGGAGATCATGCTTTTCGATGTAGGAGAAGTATTCGCCCTTTTTGAGCCCGATGTCCCGGGAGGGGCGGCGGTCCTCATAGCGGAAGTTCTCGTGCGCGCCGATGCAGGAGCGGAAGGAGAGATCGAAGGGCACCGTCTGGGTGAAGACGCACTCGTCCGACACGCGCAGCTTTTTGAGGAGCACGGCGCGGTTCGCGTCCGTGAGCTTGCCGAGGATGCGCACGCGCACCGGCATCTCCCGCCGCCGCTTCGTGAGCATGGTGGAAACCTTGTCGCGCAGATTGCTGTCGGCGCTGTCGGCCACGTCCGAGAGGAACACGTCCGCGTTGCGGGTGACCTCCACGGCGCAGGACTGGAGGATCGCCTCCTTCTTCAAAAGCAGGGGCAGGAAGTGCCGCACGAGCTGGGAGGTGAGCACGATCTTCTGGCAGCCGTTGATTTCAAAGCTCAGATAGGGCGGCACACGATGCAGCGGGATGACCGCGAGCTTCTGGACCGCCGTGCGCCCCAAAAAGGCCACGATGTTCGTCTCCCCGCTCCAGAGGAAGGGGAAAGCCTGGTTGAGATCCAGGATCTTCGGGATGAGCAGGTCCTTGATATCGCCGAAGAGCTTCTTGCTCATGAGCTCGTCGACCTTGCTGATCTTCTTGAAGTCCAGCACGTCCACCCCGTTTTCCCGGAGCTGCTCGCGGATGCCCTTCCAGATGCTCTCCATCAGGGTCTGCTGCTCGCGTGTGACGCGCAGCACTTCGTGGATCTGCGTCTCCGGCAGCATCCCGGAGAGGGGATCGGCCTTCTCCGGCGTCAAGAGCGCGCGGTGGGTCAGGATGCCGATGCGCACCCTGTAAAACTCCGTGAGATTGGACTGGTAGATCATCAGGAACTTGAGCCGCTCCAGAAGCGGCACGGCGGGGTCCGCCGCCTCGAGCAGCACGCGCTCGTTAAAGGCAAGCCAGCTCAATTCCCGGTTTATGTAGATGCTTTTTTCCGCGGCCCTGCGCTCCTCGGCGATGCGCTTTTCATCCGGGGCCTTCTTCTCGGGCGCGGGCTTTTTCTCCGGCGCCGCCTTCACGGCGGCGCCCTTTTTCTCTTTCTGGGCCATGGCTGTTGATTCTCTCTTTCAGGCAAGCCGCTCCTCGCAGGCCCTCTCCAGCGCGTCGATCACGATGCGCAGGGCCTTGATGCGGGCATATTTCTTGTCGTTGGACTCAATGATGAACCAGGGGGCGTTCTCGGTGCTGGTCTTCTCCAGCATCTCGTCGATGGCCTCCTCGTACTGGGGCCACTTCTCGCGGTTGCGCCAGTCCTCCTCGGTGAGCTTCCAGGCCTTCTCCGGGGTGTTCTGCCGGTCGGTGAAGCGCTGGAGCTGGGTGTCCTGGTCGATGTGGATCCAGAATTTCAGCACCACCGCGCCCCAGTCGGTGAGCTGGCGCTCAAACTCGTTGATCTCGTTGTAGGCGCGCTTCCAGTCGGCCTCCTCGCAAAAGCCCTCCAGCCGCTCCACCATCACACGGCCGTACCAGGTGCGGTCGAAGATGCAGACATGGCCGCTGCGCGGAAGGCGCGTCCAGAAGCGCCAGAGATACTGGCGGTTCTTCTCGTGCGGCTCGGGGGAGGCGATGGGCATCACGTCGAAGCCGCGCGGGTCCAGGGGCCGCGCGATGCGGCGGATGTTGCCGCCCTTGCCCGCGGCGTCCCAGCCCTCATAGCAAAGGATCACGGGGATCTTCTTGCGGTAGATGACGTTGTGCAGCTCGCCGAGGCGCTTCTGGAGCTTCTTGAGCTCTTTGCGGTACTCCTCGTCCGTGAGACTGGGGGAGAGGTCCACCGCGGCGAGCTTCGGCATTTTGATGAGCGGGAAGTTTTCCTTGAACGGCTCGCCCACGTAGCGGCCCTCCTCCAGGGCGCGCTCGATCATCCCGACGAGGAGCCTCAGCGCGTCGCGCGCGGCGAGAGCGCGGCGGCTGCCGTCCAGCACGTGCCAGGGGACGGTCTTGCCGGTCTTCTCCATAAAGCTCTCGTACCCGTCCTTGAAGAGCTTGTATTCCCGCATCTGCCAGAGATCCCCGTCAGACACGCGCCACGCGGTCTCAAAGTTCTCCCGCAGGGCGGTGATGCGTTTGCGCTGCTCCTTCTCGCTGATGTCCACAAAGAGCTTGAGCACGAGATAGCCCCCGTCCCGGAGCTGGCGCTCAAACTCGCACACGGCGCGCACGCGCTTTTTGTATTCGTCCTTCGTGATGTCCCGGTGCAGGTACTTGCGCACGCAGTCCTCCATCCAGCCGGAGTCGTAGAACATGATCTTCCCGTTCTCCGGGATGGCCTTGGCGTAGGGGTAGAGGAAGGGATAGCGGCTCTCATGCTCGGGCGTGATGACCGGGGAGACAACGTTGTAGTTTCTCGGGTCTATTTCGCTGATGAGCTCGTTGATGAGGCTGCCCTTGCCGGCGGCGGCCCAGCCCTCCACCAGCACCAGGATGGGCAGGCCCTTCTCCCGCAGGGTCTGCTGCATGGCCATGAGCTTTTCGCGCAGGGCCTTGACCTCCTGCTTGAGCGCGTCGTTTTCGGACTTCTTTGCGTCTTTTTCTATTTTCCTGGCTTCCTTGTCTTCTTTTTTCATAGTGTTCATCATTCCTTTTTGAGGCGCTGCAAAACGCTTCAAGATTTTTGGTGAATCTGTTGCTATTTTACGATATCGCCCCCGGGAAGTCAACCCAAGAGTTGTGCAGTTTCCACACTTGCGGCGGGTGGGCTTGCGGCTTATACTATTAAACATTCAGCAAACTTTTTTTACCCTGGGATGTGATCGCAGATGAAAAACAAAACGATGCTCGGCAATGTGCTCCTGCTCCTCACGGCGATGATCTGGGGCACGGCCTTCGCCTTTCAGAGAGCCGGCATGGAGAGCGTGGAGCCCTTCACCTTCACGGCGGCGCGCATGTTCCTCGCGGCGCTCGCTGCGGGCGCGGCCTCTCTCTTTTTCTCCGGCAGGGAAAAACTCCCCGAGAAAGAGCGCCGGGCCAAAAACCGCGCGACGGTGCTCGGCGGCATTGTCTGCGGGCTCTTTCTCGCGGCTGCAAGCCTCTTTCAGCAGGTCGGCATTGTGACCACCACGGCGGGCAAGGCGGGCTTTATCACGGCGCTCTATATCCTGCTGGTGCCGGTTTTGAATTTCGTCCTCTTTCAAAAGAAAAGCGGGCTGCACGTCTGGCTCGCTATCGCGGCGGGCGTTGCCGGCATGTATCTTCTCTGCATGACGGAGGGCTTTCGCCTCACGAAGGGCGACGCGCTGGTCTGCGCCTGCGCCATCGTTTTCTCCGGGCACATCCTCTGTGCCGACCATTTTGCGCCCCGGGGCGATCCCGTGCGCATCTCCGCCATCCAGTTTCTCGTCGTGTCGCTCGTGGCCCTCGTGCTCGCGCTGGCGTTTGAAAAGCCCTCCTGGGCGGCCCTCCGGTCTGCCGCGGTGCCGATCCTCTACTGCGGCGTCATGTCCGGCGGCGTGGGCTACACCCTGCAGATGGTGGCCCAGGGCTTCACGGACCCGACGGTGGCGTCCCTGCTCATGAGCATGGAGGCGGTGTTCGCGGTCCTCGGCGGGGCGCTTCTGCTGCACGAGCGCATGAGCGGGCGGGAGCTTCTCGGCTGCGTCATCATGTTCACCGCCATCGTCCTGGTCCAGCTCCCCGCGCCGGGGCGCCGGAAAAGCGCGGAATAGGACAAAATCCCCCTCGAATAGGATAGCCGGGGAGGGGGAGTTTTGATGACGAGCTATTTTTCCGAGCTCCGGTATAAGGAGATCATCGATATCCACACGGGCTTTCGCCTGGGCTATGCCTGCGATCTCGAGCTCGACGACCGGGAGGGCTGCATCGCCGCCCTCGTCACGCCGGGCAGGCCGCGCTTCTTCGGCCTTCTCGGGCGGGAGGAGGACTATATCCTCCCCTGGAAGGACATTGTGCGCATCGGCAGCGACATCATCCTCGTGGAGGTCAAAGGCGAATTTCTGCGCCGCAAGCGCCAGAGCAGATGGTTCTGACTTGGCAAACACAGGCGGATGGGGTATAATTCTTCATGAATGATATCAGAAACCGATTTTACTTTCGCAAAGGGAGCTTAGAAGTGCTGTTGGAGGGACGACCTATGAAACGGATCATCGCGTGGGGACTTGTGCTCTGCCTTTTGTGCCCGCTTCTCACGGCCTGCGCGAAGCGGCCGGAGCTCGAGCCCTGGGAGATGCCCACCGTGGACGCAAAGCCCACGCCGACGCCCACCGCGGCCCCGTCCTTCGGCGGCGGCAGCCCCGAGCGCTACGTCTGGAACGAGGCGGCCTTTGTGAACATGGCAAACCCCGGCGCGGCCCCGGACAGCATCCAGGAGACGCGCACCCACAAGGAGTGCCTTGCGCTCTTCCCCTATACCTTCCTGCCCGCCTCCGTCTTTGGGGAGAGCTACGCGGCCTATGATAAGCTCAGCCTCAAGAAGACCCAGCATGACGTGATGCTGGATGCCGAAGGCCGGCTTGCCGAGCACGCCTATATTGAATTTCAGTACCTGCCCAAGAGCGGCAAAGAGGATGAGGGCCTCTACGTCATGGCGGAGCTCTGTTCTCTGGACGCGGCGCAGGAGATCTATAACGGCGCCTACCCCCACATCATCATGCCGGAGGGGGAGCGGCTTCGCCTTTCAACGTATTATCTCAAGGACTTTGTCCTCGCCAGGGTCGGGGAGCAGCGCGTGGCCCAGGTTCTCAAGCTCACGCCCGCCTCGTACTTTGCCGACGCCCGCCGCGCCCTCGCGGAGGATGAGGGCTTTGTGCCCCAGCGCCAGGTATTCCTGACCCTGACCTGCGGCCTCAACATGAGCGATGAGGAATTTATCGCCGCCGTCTGCTACCTCCTGCGCTACAGCGACGGGAGCGAGATCGTCACCCCGGAGCCGAGCAGACTGCCCGTTTTCGGCGAAAAAGGCGCGGCGTGAAATCAATATGCCTCCCTCTCTGAGGGAGGTGGCATGGCCGATCCCCCGCGAGGCCATGACGGAGGGAGTCCGCTTCCGGCGAACCCCTTCCACCGCTGAAGGAAAAACTCCTGCCCGGCGCTACGCCGGATCTTTTGTCCCAGCTTTTCGTGCAAAAAACTTGAAAGCCACAAAGGATTCCTGCGTTTTTTGCCCTTCAATATGGAACAAAATCTCTCGACGCATCACCAGACCTGAGTTTTTAGAGGTTCCCTGAAGCGGTCCCCCTCCCCCATATCGCCGCTGCGCTGCTGGGGCAGGCAAGTGAACGGAGTCAATATGGAATTAAACGCAAACGAAACGAAAAAAGAACGCGCGGTGCTCGCGGGGCTGGCTGCCGCGAGCATGGACGTGCATGAGCGCTCGAGCGATGTGACGATGGACGAGCTTGCCGCCCTTGTCGAGACTGCCGGAGGCGAGGTCGTGGCCACGATGATCCAGGCCCGTCCGACTCCCGAGCCCCGCAGCTTTCTCGGCGACGGGAAGGTGAAGGAGCTCAAGGAGCTCCTCGAGGCAAACGCGTGCGACCTCGCCGTCTTCGATAACGAGCTCTCGCCCTCCCAGATGCGGGTTTTGTCGGAGGAGCTCGGCGTCAAGGTGCTCGACCGCTCCGGCCTCATCCTCGATATCTTCGCCCAGAGAGCGCGGACCCGGGAGGGCCAGCTGCAGGTGGAGCTTGCGCAGTACAAATACCTCCTGCCGCGCCTGACCGGCATGTGGACCCACCTTGTACGGCAGACGGCCTCGGGCGGCGCGTCCCCCATCGGCACGCGCGGCCCCGGCGAAACCCAGCTTGAGACCGACCGCCGCCACATCCGTCGTAAGATCCAGAAGCTCGAGGAGGAGCTTGCGGATGTGCGCAAGGTCCGCGGCACCCAGAGAAAGCGGCGCGAGAAAAACGCCATGCCCGTGGTGGCCCTCGTGGGCTACACGAACGCCGGCAAGTCCACGCTCTTAAACTGCCTCACGGGGTCGGACATCCCGGCAAACGACAGGCTCTTCGACACCCTTGACACCACGACCCGCCGCCTGCGCATCGACGAGACGCAGGAGATCCTGCTCTCCGACACCGTCGGCTTTATCCGCAAGCTCCCCACTCACCTCATCGAAGCCTTCAAGGCCACCCTGGAGGAACTCCAGTTTGCCGACGCCCTCCTGCACGTGATCGACCTCTCGAACCCCGAGTGGCCCGAGCAGGCCCGCGTGGTGGACGAGCTGATCCGTGAGCTCGGGGCGGAGAGCACGCCCTGCATCCGCGTCTACAATAAGTGCGACGCCTACCTCGGCATCCGCCCCCACGGAGAGGACTGCGTCTGCATCTCCGCCAAAAGCGGGGAGGGGGCGGAGGCGCTTTTGAAGCTCCTGTCCGAACGCCTCGACCGGGGCCAACGCCATGTGACGCTGAAGATGCCCTACGCCGCGGCGTGGCTTCTCGACACCCTCAACCGCGAGGCCGCGGTTTTGAACACCGCCTATACCGAGGACGGCGTGGAAGCGGAGGCCATCGTCCCGCCGGAGCTTTTCGGAAAGGTCAAAGCCTATATTCCGGGCTACACCGAGCCCAAAGAGGAATGGGAGACATGAGCGAGTACTACATCCCCGGCGGGCCCGGCGAGAGTGAGTTCACCGAGAAGCGCTCCCGCTTTCTCGGCCATGTCCGCATGGTCGAGAGCGAGGACGAGGCTCGCGCCTTCATCGCCGACATGAAAAAGAAATACTACGACGCGCGCCACAACTGCTGGTGCTATTCGATCCGGGACGGGGCCGAGCGCTACAGCGACGACGGCGAGCCGCAGGGGAGCGCCGGCATCCCCATGCTGGAGGTCCTGCGCCGCCAGAACGTCACGAACGCCGTCTGCGTCGTGACGCGCTACTTCGGCGGCGTCCTGCTCGGCACGGGCGGGCTTCTGCGCGCCTACACCAAGAGTACCGCCGACGCGCTCGATGCCGCCGGCGTCTCCGCCGTGCGCCGCTGGGTGGCCGCGGAGCTCCCCTGCTCCTACGCGCAATTGGAGCGCATGAAGCTCGAGTCCGCGGAGACCGGCGGCGTTGTGGAGAATATAGAGTACGGCGCGGGCGTCACGCTGAAAATCCTCCTGCCCGAGGAGCAGAGCGAGAGCTTCGCCGCGCGCATCTACGATCTCAGCGCCGGCAGCGTCAAGCTCCGCACCACCGGTGAGAGCTACAGAGCGGTGCGGGTGCGGTGACGCAAGGCGACGGATTTGCGGCATATTCGCCTTGACAACAAAATGAAAGCGATGATAAAATGCTTACGAGGTGAGATGAGATGTTAGATTCAAACGATATTCAAATCATGACCGAGTTGCTCAGGCAAAACAGAGAAGACACGCGCAATGACATGATGACCATTATAGAATCGGAAGTGAATCCGAAGCTACAAATCCTGGCAGAAGGACACGAAGCTTTGCTTGAAAAGCTCAACCGCATGGATAAGCAGGATGAATTGACGGATAGAATTGTGATTCTTGAAGAGGCGGTCAAAAAGCTCAACAAAGAATTGAACGCCATAAAGAAAGCGCAATGAAGAAAGCACAGATGCATCGCCATGATTCGGCGGTGCATTTTCTGCCCCTTCCACCGCTGCGCGGTCCCACTCCCTCAGAGAGGAAGACAAAATATTTTTCAAAAAAATAAAGGGAAATACAAATTTGCGTCGTATAAGAGTAAGGGAAGGAAAAATTCCTTGCTCTTATCATTTATAAAAGGCGGTGAAGCGCATGTCCTGTCCAAGAGAGGAGAGAGAGCGGCTCGAGCATCTGATCGTCGGGCCATACGGCGTGCTCGCGGAGAACACCCGCGGCAGGCTCGCGCCGGAGGAGGAGTGCAGCATCCGCACCTGCTTTCAGCGGGATGTGGACCGCATCACCCACTCCAAGTCCTTCCGCCGCCTCAAGCACAAGACCCAGGTGTTTTTAAGGCCCGAGGGGGACCATTACCGCACCCGCCTCACCCACACGCTGGAGGTCACCCGCCTTGCGCGCACCGTGGCCCGCGCCCTCGGGCTCAATGAGGATCTCGCGGAGGCCATCGGCCTCGGCCACGATCTGGGCCACACGCCCTTCGGCCACGCCGGGGAGCGCGCGCTCGACGCGATCTACGAGGGGGGCTTCAAGCACTACGCCCAGAGTCTGCGCGTGGTGGACGTGCTGGAGCGGGACGGCAGAGGCCTCAACCTCTGCTATGAGACGCGCATGGGCATCCTGAACCACACCCACGGCGCGCCGGACGATACGCGCGAGGCCACTTGCGTGCGCCTGTGCGACCGCATCGCCTACATAAACCACGACCTGGACGACTCCATCCGCGCCGGCATCGTCCGCGCGGACGAGGTGCCGGAGCGCATCCGCCGCGACTGCGGGGAGCGCAACAGCGAGCGCATCAACGCCCTCATCACGGACCTCATCGAAAACAGCCGGGAGGGGGAGCTGCGCATGTCCCCCCGGATGCAGGAGACCTTTACCTTTTTCCACAGCTACATGTTTTCCGACGTGTACACAAACCCCCTCGCCAAGGGGGAGGAGAGCAAGGTGCAGGGCATCCTGGAAAAGCTCTACGATTATTATATAAACCACCCGGAGAAAATGCCTGCCGAGCTCCAGGCCATCGCCGAAAGGGAAGGCAAGGGCCGCGCGGCGGTGGATTACATCTCCGGCATGACGGACGGCTACGCCATGGAAAAATTCGGGGAGATCTACATCCCCTTCGCGTGGACCGTGAAATAAAGAAAAGCGCATATACCTCCCTTTGGAAAAAGGGAGGGGGACCGCGAAGCGGTGGAGGGATCGATCGAGGCTGCGCCATGCTCAAAATGAGCGTGTACAAAACGGCCGATCCCTCAGTCACCAGTGTGCGCACTGGTGACAGCTCCCTTTCGCAAAGGGAGCTGAGCTCAGCGCGGCAGAGAAGGTGACACCATGCCCATCCCGGAAAAGTTCATACAGGATCTGGTGGACCGCTCGGACATTGTGGACGTGGTGTCGGGCTATGTGCGGCTGTCCAAGCGCAGCGGGGCAAACCTCTTCGGCCTCTGCCCCTTCCACAGCGAGAAGACGCCCTCCTTTTCCGTCTCACCGGACAAGCAGATCTACCACTGCTTCGGTTGCGGCAAGGGCGGCGGCGTGATCGGCTTCATCATGGAGATCGAAAATCTCAGCTATCCCGAGGCAGTGGCCTTTCTCGCCAAGCGCGCCGGGATGCAGATGCCGGAGGAAACCGACAGCGCCGAGGGGCGGAAGCGGGCGCGGATGCTCTCGCTCAACAAGGATGCGGCACGCTGGTTCTATGCCCAGCTCTCCGCGCCCGCGGGCCGGGCGGCAGTGGCCTATATCCAGAAGCGCGGCATCTCGCCCGCCATGGTGAAAAACTTCGGCCTCGGCGCCGCGCCCGACAGCTGGGACAGTCTCCGGGACGCGATGCTCCAAAAGGGCTACACGGAAAACGAGCTCTTCGACGCGGGCCTTGTCAAGCGCGGACGGCAGGGCGGATTTTACGACGCCTTCCGAAACCGACTCATGTTCCCGGTCATCGACGTGCGCGGCAACGTCATCGGCTTCTCGGGCCGCATCCTCGGCGACGGGGAGCCCAAGTACCTCAACAGCCCGGAGACCCTGGTTTTCAACAAAAGCCGGAACCTTTTCGCGCTGAATCTGGCTAAAAAATCAAAAAGCGGATATATCATCTTATCAGAGGGCAATATAGACGTGGTGAGCCTGCACCAGGCGGGCTTCGATTCGGCGGTGGCGTCGCTCGGCACCTCGCTCACGCCCGAGCAGGCGCGCCTCATCTCCCGCTATACAAGCGAGGTTATCATCGCCTACGACGGGGACGGGGCCGGGCTCAAAGCCTCGCAGCGGGCCATCGGCATCCTCGAAAAGCTCGATATCAAGGTGCGCGTCCTGCGCCTGACCGGGGCCAAGGACCCGGACGAGTTTATCAAGCTGAAGGGGCCGGAGGCGTTCCGGAAGCTCCTGGAGGGCTCGGAGAACCAGATGGACTACCGCCTGCGCTCTATCCGGGAGAAGTATGATCTCACGGTGACGGAGCAGAAGTCCGACTATCTGCGCGAGGCGGTGGACCTTCTCGCCCGCCTCCCGGACGAGGTGCGCCGCCAGGTTTACGCCATGGATCTCGCGCATGAGCTGGGGCTTCCGCCGGACGTGATCGTAAACGACGTGGAGCGGCGGCGAAAGCGCATCGTAAACGGGGCCTTCCGCGAAACGCAGCGGCAGCAGACCCGGCCCGAAAAGCTCCTCCAGCCCGCGTCGCGGGAGCTTCGGTATGACGATCCCGCCTCAGCCGCGGCGGAGGAGGGGATCGTGCGGCTCCTCTACCTGGAGCCCGCGCTTATCAACGCCCAGAATCTTCCCCCGCCGGAGGATTTCACCGCCCCCGCCCTCGGAAAGATCTACGCCGTCCTCTCCCGCCGCATCCGCGCGGGGCAGAGCGTGGGCACCGATCACCTTGCAGGGGAGCTCACGGGGGACGAGCTGGGGCTTCTCGTGTCCATCCTCCAGAAGCCGGAGATCCTGAGCAGGAGCCGGCAGAGCATGGCCGATTACATAGACAAGATCGCGGAGAGAAAAGCGCGCCGGGGCGGCGACACGGATCTTCTGGCGCTGCAGAGCGAGCTCAAAAAGAAAAAAGGATATGAGGGATAAACAAATGGCAGACGACAACATCTACACCGAACAGGAACTCAACAAAATGGCGGACGAGCTTTTGAACGCCGCCGGGGATACGGAGCTCATCCCCGAGCCCCCAAAGCACAAGCGCAGCTCCAAGAAAAAGGAAGACCGCGCCGAGCAGAACAAGACGCCCGAGGAGCGCCTGAACGAGCTCTTTGAAAAGGGCAAGAAGGCCGGCAAGCTCACGCCCAAGGAGCTGGAGGTTTTGGAGGAGCTCAATCTCGACGGCGAGGCGGTGGACCGCTTCTATGAGACCCTGGAGAAGGCCGGCATCGATATCGACGTCGGCAGCGACGATCTGCTCCCGCCGCTTGACGATGTCGTGCCCGAGGCCGAGGATCTCGTCGGCATCGAGGAGGTTGCCGCGACCGAGCTTGTGGACACCGATGCCCTCATGGACAGCTTCTCCACCGACGACCCCGTGCGCATGTACCTCAAGGAGATCGGCAAGGTGCCGCTCCTCACGCCCGAGGAGGAGGTCGAGCTTGCCAAGCAGATGTCTCTCGGCGATGAGAACGCCAAGCACCGCATGACCGAGGCAAACCTCCGTCTCGTGGTGTCCATCGCCAAGCGCTATGTGGGCCGCGGGATGCTGTTTCTCGATCTCATCCAGGAGGGGAACCTCGGCCTTATCAAGGCGGTCGAGAAGTTTGACTACACCAAGGGCTACAAGTTCTCCACCTACGCGACCTGGTGGATCCGCCAGGCCATCACCCGCGCCATCGCGGACCAGGCCCGCACCATCCGCATCCCCGTGCACATGGTCGAGACCATCAACAAGACCATCCGCGTCTCCCGCCAGCTCCTGCAGGAACTGGGGCATGACCCCTCGGCCGAGGAGATCGCAAAGGAGATGGACATGCCCGTCGACAAGGTGCGCGACATCCTCAAGATCGCCCAGGAGCCCGTGAGTCTCGAGACCCCCATCGGCGAGGAGGAGGACTCCCACCTCGGCGACTTCATCCCGGACGAGGACGCGTCCGAACCCTCGGAGGCGGCCTCCTTCTCCCTTCTGCGCGAACAGCTTGAGGAGGTGCTCGACACCCTCGCCCCGCGCGAGAAGAAGGTGCTGGAGCTGCGCTTCGGCATCGTGGACGGGCGCACCCGCACGCTCGAGGAGGTTGGCAAGGAATTCAACGTCACGCGCGAGCGCATCCGCCAGATCGAGGCCAAGGCCCTGCGCAAGCTGCGCCACCCCAGCCGCTCCAAGAAGCTGAGAGACTTTCTCAATTAAGAGAGAAGAATAATAAAAATGCCTTCCCCTTGAGGGGAAGGTGCCCCAGTGCGCACACTGGGGCGGATGAGGTGGAGCCTGCCGCCTTTGACCAGCCTCGTACAAGAGATGATGGTGACACCTCATCCGTCATCCGGCTTCCGTGAGACGCCGGATGCCACCTTCCCCTCAAGGGGAAGGCTAAGCATATAAGACCGGAGACAGAGACATGAACTACGATTTTACCACCGTCCTCTCGCGCGCGGGACATGACTGCCTTGCGGCGGAGAAGATCCCCTTCCCGGGCGTTGAGGTGGCGCCGGGCTTTGACCCTATCCCCATGTGGGTGGCGGACATGTCCTTTCCCACAGCGCCGGCGATCCTCGAGGCGATCCGCGCGCGCCTTGCCGAGCCGCACTTCGGCTACTTTTCCCTGCCGAAGGAATACTATGCCGCCATCATCGACTGGCAGCGCACCCGCAACGGTGTGGAGGGCCTGGAGCCCCGGCACATCGGGTATGAAAACGGCGTCCTCGGCGGCCTGAGCTCCGCGCTCCAGGCATTCACCGCGCCGGGGGAGAAGATCCTTTTGCACGCCCCGACCTATGTGGGCTTTACCCACACGCTGGAGGACACGGGCCGCGTCGCGGTCCACTCGCCGCTCTGCCGGGACGCGGACGGGATCTGGCGCATGGACTATGCGGACATGGACCGGAGACTCCGGGAAAACGATATCCATTTTGCCGTCTTCTGCTCCCCCCACAACCCCTGCGGCAGGGTCTGGGAGCGCTGGGAGGTCGAGCGCGCCATGGAGGTCTACGCAAAGAATAACTGCGTGGTCGTCTCGGACGAGATCTGGTCGGACATCATCATGCCGGGCCACCGCCACATCCCCACCCAGAGCGTCTCGGAGGATGCGAGAGCGCGCACCATCGCCCTCTACGCCCCGAGCAAGACCTTCTCCCTCGCGGGGCTTGTGGGCTCCTACGACATTGTGTACAGCGATTACCTGCGGTCCCGCCTGCACCGGACGGCCGCCGTCACGCATTATAACGAGCCGAACATCCTCTCGGTCCACGCCCTCATCGGGGCCTACCGGGACAGCGGCGCCTGGGCGGATGAGATGATCCGCGTCGTGGACGAGAACCTCGCCTACGCCTGCGGCTTCATCCGGGCGCATTTCCCCGGCGTCTTCGTCATGCGCCCCCAGGGGACCTATATGCTCTATCTCGACTGCGGCGAATGGTGCCGGGCTCACGGCGTCACGATCCGCGAGCTCCAGGAGCGGGGCATCCGCTGCGGCGTCATCTGGCAGAACGGGGAGAGCTTCTTCTGGCCGGACACTATCCGCATGAATCTCGCCCTGCCGAAATCCCGCCTCATAGATGCCATGGAGAGGCTGAAAACATACGCTTTCATTTGAGAGAAAACGGTAAATCCCCCGGATCGTATGACCCGGGGGATTTGCCGTAAATGGCTTTATAGACCCAATTACTTGATGCCGTACTTCTTGTTGAACTTATCGACACGGCCGCTGGTGTCGACGAGCTTCTGCTTGCCGGTGTAGAAGGGGTGGCACTTGGAGCAGATTTCAACGGTGATGTCCTTCTTGGTGGAGCCGGTCTCGATCACGGCGCCGCAGGCGCAGCGGATCGTGGTGGGCTGGTAATCGGGATGGATGCCAGATTTCATTTCAAATTTCTCCTCAATCTCAGGCTGTCATGATTGTGCCGCAAGGCATAGTTACAAGACGCGAAAAGTATTGTAGCACACAGCCGCCTGCTTTGCAAGCGCTTTTTCATTAAAAACAGAGAGCGTTTTTGAGGGCCTCCGGCGCACGCAAAAATTTTTCCTCCCGGGGCTGAGAAAAGCCTTGACACCGGGCCCGCTTCGATGGTTCAATAAATATAGAAGAGAACATTTCACCACGCCAAAATCTGATTATGGAGGTAAAACTATGAACGAAAAAACTCTCTCCCGCCGGAGCTTTCTGAAGGGTGTCGCCGCGGCCGCCTTCAGCACCGCCCTCGCCGGCGTTGCCCAGCCCAGAGCCGCTGCCGCAGCCTATGTGCCGGGCACCTATACCGCCACAGCCAACGGCATCAACGGCCCCGTCACTGTCACCGCGACCTTTGACGAGAACAGCATCGTAGAGGTGCTGCTCGATGTCTCCGGGGAGACCCCGGGCATCGGCGCAGACGCGGGCGCAGCGCTCCGGGACCAGATCCTCGCGGTCCAGGGGCCGCAGATCGACGGCGTCTCCGGCGCGACGATTACCTCCAACGCGGTGAAGGAGGCCCTCGTGGACTGCATCAACCAGGCGGGCGGCAACGCTGTGATGGCGGAGCCCGTCGCGGAGGAGCCCGCAGAGGAGCCCACGGACATCAAGTGGCCCCAGTGTGAGCCGACTTATACCCCCGTCGCGGCGGGGGAGGGGAAGATCGCCTATGAGCTTGACCCCATCGACCCCGCCGGGATCGCGGAGGTCCGGGATGTGGACGTGCTGGTCTGCGGTCTCGGCCCCGCGGGCTTCGCGGCGGCGCTCTCCTGCGCGCAGCACGGTCTCAAGACCGTCGTCATCGAGAAGAACGACACCGGCACCATCAACTCCTGCACCATCGGCGGCATCAACGACCGCATCCACAAGATGTACGGCGTGGAGTTTGACGAGGAGGAGATCCTCGGCGAGGCCATGAACAAGAACGGCTACCGCGGAAACCAGGACCTCTACCGCCAGCTCGGCAAAATCAACGGCGAGGCCGTGGACTGGTGGCTCGACCAGCTCCCCTTCACGGACAAGGACTATCCCCTGACCTTCTTCGGCTACTCCGGCAAGGAGTTCGACTTCCGCGAAAAGTACGATCCCACCGCCCGGGACCACAGTTGGAACACCTCCATCAACATCCCCTTTGAGTCCCCCGCCGCCATGCGCGATTATCTCACAAACCGCGTGCTCGAGGCGGGCGTCGAGATCCTGTTTGAGACCCCTGTCGTCCAGCTCATCACGGACGGGGCCGGCAGCGTCGTCGGCGCCTACGGCAAAAATGCCGACGGCTACATCAAATTCAACACCGCGAAGGGCGTCGTCCTCGCCACAGGCGGCTATGAGCACAACCTCAAAAAGCTCAAGGAGTGCTGCCGCCCGCGCGATTTGCAGCTCTGCGCCTGGCTCACCTACGCCCGCAACTGCACCGGCGACGGGCACGAGATCGCCAAGGCCGTCGGCGGCATGGAGGATGAATACCCGCACCCCCTCATGCTCGACCCCATGCAGCTCATGCCCTATGTGCGCGTCAACCACCAGGGCAAGCGCTTCATCGGCGAGTATGAGACCTACGACCACCTCGCCTCCGCGATGCAGGCCCAGTACGGCGGCTATGACTACTTCATCACGGACGCGAATGTCATGGAGGCGGTCGACGCCATGTGGTCCCCCTCCTCCTCCTGCTACGGGCCGAAGGAGGTCTGGGCGGGCGCCGCGACAAGCCCCAACGCCCTCGTTGCCGACACCCTTGAGGAGCTCGCGGAGAAGATGGGCGTCCCGGCGGAGAACTTCGTTGCCACCATCAATCGCTGGAACGAGATGTGCGACAACGGCCGCGATGAGGACTACGGCTACCCCGCGGAGCACATGCACCGCATCGACGCCGCCCCCTTCTACGCCACGCGCGAGATGGCAGAGTCCCTTGCCACCTCCGGCGGCCTGCAGGTCAACGAGTATTCCCAGGTGCTGAACACCGCGGGGCTTCCCATCGAGGGGCTCTACGCCCTCGGCAACACCTCCGGCTCCATGTTCTACGGCACCTATCCCCACTCCCTCAACTGTCTGTCCCACACCCGCTGCATCGCCTTCGGCTGGCAGGTCGGCAAGACCCTGTCCGAGAAGTAAGAATATAGTAAACGCAAAAAGGATTTGCGTTTACTATACCATATGAAAGCCGTTTTTCTCGCCCCTGACGGGGCAACCGAAAAACATGGCTAAATCGTAAACTCATTTTTCAAATTCGTTTACGATATAAAAATAGAAACGGGCTGCCCCCGAAAGGCAGGGGCGGCCCGCTTTCCATGAAATGGGGTATCGCATGTTTACCATCATGAACGCCGCTGAGGCGGCGGCGCTTATCCCGGACGGGGCTGTCATCGGCTTAAACTCCTTTGTCGGCACCGCGAATCCCGAGCGTCTGCACGACGCCATCACCGAGCGCTTCCGCAAAACCGGGCATCCGCGCGATCTCACCCTGGTGTCCTCCGCGGGCTTCGGGCTCTTTGACCCGGAGCGCGGGGCCGAGAACTATATCCGCGAGGGGGCCGTCGGCAAGATCATCTGCGGGCACTACGGCGCGATGCCCAGCACCAAGAAGCTCGTCCTCGAGGATCGCTTTGAGGCGTATAACCTCCCCCTCGGGCCGATGTCCCACGCCATGCGCGCCCAGGTCGGCGGGCACGACGGGTATTTTACGAAGCTCGGCCTCGGCCTCTTTGTGGACCCGCGCGTGGAGGGCCCGGGTCTCAACCGCCTCTCGCATGACGAGAGCCTTGTCAAGCTCGTCGAGATCGAGGGGGAGGAGTATCTGCGCTACCGCCTGCCGCCTTTCGACATCGCCCTCATCAAGGCCACGAGCGTCGACGCCAAGGGCAACATCTCCTTTGAGCGGGAGTACAGCACCATTGACGCCCTCTCCATCGCCCAGCTCACGCACCGCAACCACGGCAAGGTCATCGTCCAGGTGGACAGGGTCCGCTCGGACTTCAGCCGCCCCCGGGATGTCATCATTCCCGCGGTGCTGGTGGATGTCGTCGTCGTGTGTGAGCCGGAGCGGGACAACGAGGCTTTCGGCACCCTCTCCGGGGATATCCATGTCCCCGCGACACACATGCAGTACTGGTATCGCCGGCTCGAGCAGGAGAACGCCAAAAGCGGCAAAACCCGCGCCGACTTCTCCGCCGACATTATCGGCCGCCGCGCGGCCCGGGAGCTGAGGCGGGGGGACATCATCAACATCGGCATCGGCATCCCCGAAAAGGTAAGCAAGTACGCCGCGGCGGAGGGCATCCTGCCCGATCTCACCCTCTCGGTGGAGTCCGGCGGCACCGGCGGGCTTCCCGCGGGCGGGCTGGAGTTCGGCGCCATGATCGGCGCGGACGCCATCTGCGACATGTCCATGCAGTTTGATTTCTATGACGGCGGCGGGCTTGACTGCTGCTTCATGGGGGCCCTCGAGATGGACCGCTTCGGCAACGTGAACGCCCACCGGGGTCTGGACCAGTCCTCCGGCATCGGCGGCTTCGGGAACATCACCTCCGCCACGCGAAACGTGATCTTCTGCCTCACCTTCAACACCAAGGGCCTCTTCGTCACGGAGGAGGACGGCAAGGTCAAAATCCATGAGGAGGGGAGTATCCCCAAGATCGTCGAGCATGTGCGCAGCATCAGCTTCTCCGGCCCCCGCGCGGTGCAGAACGGGCAGCGCGTCCTCTATGTCACGGAGCGCTGCGTCTTCGCCCTGCAGAAGGAGGGCCTCGCCCTCGTCGAGGTCTATCCCGGCATCGACAAAAAGCGCGACATCCTCGACCGCCTCCCGTTTGAGGTAATAGATAAGACGGAATGAAACGACCGCAGGTCGCCTCCCGGGGATGGCCCTCTCAGTCACAGCGCGGGCGGACACGCGCTGTGCCAGCTCCCCCAGAGGGGGAGCCAAGAGCGCAGGGCGGCGGTCCTTTTCCACAGGGGCGGCTGTCAGCCGTCCGCCGCGTACCCGAGGCTTTCGGGCGGATAATATCCGCCCCTGCGGAGATGGGCAAAGCCTGCGATATAGGCCCCCTTTAGGCAAGGGGGGCTTTCAATGTTCCCGCCTGTCCGTAGGGGAGGGGCTTGCCCCTCCCGGCACCGGCAAAATTTGCGCCATACTGCGTTGAAGCCCTTGACCATATATCTCCATTATGCTCTGCGGGCTTCGCCTTGTCTGGCACAAATTTTCCTCGGGAACCCAATAAAGCTTCTTATCAAGGAATAGTATTAAAAGCAATGTACGGCGAATTCGCATCATTTTGCAAAATCGCCGTACATTTTTGCATATTGGAATAGTTCACTACATGGGAAGGGCATACCCCTGCCCGACGGTATTATACCGATTTTTCACAGCTTCTTTTGCTTGTTTACTTCCTCTTCCGCTTGATGAGGATCACGACGATCACGATCAGGAGGAGCAGCACCAGAAGCGCGATGGCGAGGATGATCCAGGTCATGTCCTTTTCCACGAGCTGGACCGGGATCTCGGTGCTGAGACCGTAGTCGTCGGTGGCCGTCACGGTGAAGTCCGCGCTGCCGAGACCGTCAACCTCGGCCTCGACCGTGGATTCGGTGAGCGTGACCGCGCCGCCGAGATCGTCGGACACCGTAAATTCAAGCTCGCTGCCCTTGGGGTCTTCAAAGAGCTCGCCGAGCTCCGCCGTCCAGGTGCCGTCCTGCAGGAGGCCGGTCTTCACGGTCTCGCTCACGGCCTCCACCTTCGCGGTGGGGGCGGGGAAGACAAGCTCGAACGGGAGCAGGGTGCTGAGACCCCGGCTGTCGGTGGCCTCAACGCCGAAGGCGGCGGTCTCTTCCCCCTCAAGGCGGAGCTTCAAAACCCCGTCCTCAATGCGCGCCATGCCACCGAGATCGTCGGTCAGAGCGAACGTGAGGCCGTCCCCCGCGGGATCGTCAAACACGTCGGCAAGCGGAAGCTCCCAGCCCTCCTCGGTGAAGCGGCCGTACTCGAGCGGATCGGTGAGCCGCGCGGTCTTCACGCCGGGCATCTCAACGGCGAGGTCGAAGGGGATCTTCGCGCTCATGCCGTGCTCGTCCGTTGCGGTGACGGTGAAGGCGGCCTTCCCGTCGACCGCGCCGAGATCCACACGCAGGACACTGTCCTCGAGCGTGAGTCCCGTGCCCGCCTCGGCAAGATCCTCCGTGACACTGTAGCGGAGCGCTGTGCCCTTGGGGTCATCAAAGAGCGCCGCGAGATCGACAGTCCAGACGTTATTCTCCACCGTGCCGAGGGCCGTGATGTCGGACACGGCATCGAGCTTTGCCTCGGGCAGGGTGTAGGCGATGTCAAAGGGGAGCGCGGAGCTGAGACCCCGGCTGTCGGTGGCGGTGACGGAGAAGGCCGCCGCCCCGCCGAGCTTTGCAAGATCCGCGTTCAGTACGCTCCCGTCCACACCGAGCGCGCCGCCGAAATCGTCGGAGACGGCGTAGCGGAGCCCCTCGCCGGTGCTGTCGGCAAAGAGGGGAGCGAGATCAACGGACCACACATTATCCGTGATGCTGCCGCAGGCGAGCAGGTCGGACACGTTCTCCGCCTTTGCCTGTGGGAGCTCGAAGCTGAGATCGAAGGGGAGCGCGGAGCTGAGACCCCGGCTGTCCGTCGCGGTCACATCGAAGGCGGCCTTGCCGCCGAGCGCCGCGAGATCGACGCCCAGGACGCTGTCCTCTACGCGCACGCTGCCGCCGAGATCGTCGGACACGCGGTAGCGGAGGCCCTCTCCCGCGGGATCGTCAAAGAGGGTGCTGAGGTCGACGGACCAGACATTGCCCTGCACCTCGCCGAGATCCGCGATCTCAGAGATGCGCTCCTGCTTTGCCTCCGGCATGGGGACGGAGAGCGCGAAGGGGATCGCGGCGCTCAGGCCGTGGGCGTCCTCGGCCGTGACGGTGAAGTCAGCCTTGCCGCCGAGCGCTGCGAGATCGGCGCGGAGTGTATCCCCGTCAATTCCGACAGCGCCGCCGAAATCGTCGGACATGCGGTAGCGCAGGCCCTCACCCGCGGGATCGTCAAAGAGAGCGCCGAGATCGACGGACCACACATTGCCCTGCACCGTGCCGTGCGCCATCACATCGCTCACGGCGGAGAGCTTCGCGCCGGGGAGTTGTGCCTTGAGTGTGAAGGGGACAGGCACGGAGAGACCGTAGCTGTCGGTCGCGGTGACGGTGAAGCCGGCCTCCCCGCCGAGCTTTGCGAGATCCGCGCGCAGGACGCCGTCCTCAATGCCTACCGCGCCGCCGAAGCTGTCGGAAAGGGCATAGCTGAGACCGGTGCCCTTGGGGTCCTCAAAGAGCTCCCGCAGGTCCAGGGACCAGACGTTATCCTGAATGCTGCCGCAGGCGAAAAGATCGGACATGGCCTCCAACTTCGCCGTCGGGGGCGGGACCAGGACCGTCATCTTGAGCGTGTTGGAGTGTACCTCGATCCCCGTCAGGCTGACCGAGGCGGTGGCGGCATATTCGCCGCCGTTTTCAAAGGTGTAGTCGCAGGTGAAGACTCCGTCCCGCATGGCCATGGGGAGCTTCACAGTCTCCCCGTCGGCGAGGTTTTTGAGCGCGAGCTCCACCGTGATGGAGCCGAGATTTTCCGCGCTCAGGGGCGTCTCAAAGTCCGCGACGGCGGCCTCAAAGTGAACGGGCTTCAAAACCTCGCAGTCCTCCGCCTCGCTCTCGCGGGTGAGGGTTGCGCTCACGGAGGAGTTATAGATGAGGCACACGTCGATGGAGTCGCCCGGCTCGCCCCGGAGATTGACGGTCCAGTCCCCGGCCGCGGGCTTCGGGATCTTCACAAGCAGGAAGCGCGAGGTCTGTACTTCGTGCTCTTCAATGTCGTAGCCGCTGCCGTCCGGCTGGGTGACGCGGATATCTCCGCGCTCCGGAAGCGCGCCGCTCTGGGGCTCCCGGCGCTCCACGACGATGTTGACCTCCTCCACGCCGAAGGCGGGGACGAGGAAACCGGTCTCCGCCGCGCCCTGCTCGGAGAAGAGGACCTTGTGCGCGCCGGTGTATTCGGTCTTGTTGATGATGGAGTAGAAGCGGCCGAAGGTGGCGGTCAGATCCTCGGGCTTGGAGACGATCTCAAACTCGCCGTCGGTCCCGTCGGTATAGCGGCGCACTTCGCTCTCGCCCGCGGCGGCCCTGCCGTCCACGTCAAGGAGGATGCCGTGAATGGTGATGCCCTCCTCCTGCGCGGCTTGCAGCGCCTGGTCGCCGGCCTCAAGGGAGCTTTGCATCCGGAGCCAGCGGTTTTCCTGTGGGAAGTCCGTCATCCCGTCCGTGAGCAGCAGGATCGCGCAGGGCAGGCCGTTTTTCTCCTGCATCCCGTGCAGGATCTCGGTCGCCCGCAGCATGGCCCCGCCAATGTCGGTGTCATAGCTCGTGCCGAGCGCCTCCACCTCGCTCACGAGGGCACGCTTGTCCTCCATGCTGTCCATGGGCCGGAGACCCGAGTCAAGGCGGATCTGATCGTCGAACACAACCGCGCCCACGTTGTTCCCGGTCTCTGTCAGAAGCCCGAGAAAGAGCTTCATCGCGTCATAGCGCAGCCCCTCCGGGTCCGTGCCGATGCCCCGCTCATCCCGGAGACTTCCGCTCTTGTCGATGACCATCACGACGTTGTAGCGGTTTGCAACGGAGCTGTTCTCCTCAGCGCTTGCAAAGCCCGCCCACGAGACCGTGAGCGACAGGCAAAGCGCGAGCGCGAGGATCGAAGCGAGCAATCTGTAGCCTTTCTTCATTTTCTGTCGGCTGCCTCCTTAGACGCCCGAATGCCCCAAAACCCGGGACCCAGGCATAGTTTTCCAATCATGATTTTATTGTTCCACGGGACTTTTGTCAAGTCATACTATTCCTTTTTGTTTAGCGCATTTCGAATTGCATCTCGGTACTTCTGCATATCTACATATGTAGATGAGACAAAAACCCGATACGCCTCAGTTGGTGCGGCCACTTTTTTCTTATTTTCAAGCACAATAACCCCTCCTTTGTTGCGTGCTCAAATATATAACAATTGTTGATAGTGAATCCGGACAGGGGGTAGGCAAAAAAAGTTAAAGCTAAAACCACGGTGCGGGGAGCGATCAACTCATAGTACCTAGGGTATGTGATTCAATTACTGCTTTCTCCGTGGAGCCGGGAACTGTCCCTTGCCCCATAACTATCCCCTGTGTTATCACCTTTGTCAAGTCCCTGACCCATTATGTTCTGGATTTTACTATACTCTCGGTTTTTATGAAAGAGAAAACAATACTCTACTATTAGTATAATCCCAAGTGGATGGACGGGTATTAGTATTGCAATAATAGCAAAAATCTTGGCCTTCGTCATAAAGTCTGCATCATAAAAAATGCAAAGAGAAATAAATGCCAAATAGCCTATCACTAAGGAACTCCAAAGAGCCATTCGATGTCCTTTCTCAATAAATGGTTTTGGGGCCGTTTTCCCCTTCTTTATTGATGCCCATCTGCACATCAATATCAATCCATCAAAAGAGATTGTAATAATAGATATTACACAAATGATGAGGAAAATAATTGTCGCGTTATTCATCTAATTCAGTCCTTCGATTATTATCAAATAAATCTACCAAGATAAGAAGCTTTATTGGCTTCCCGAGGAAAATTTGTGCCAGACAAGGCGAAGCCCGCAGAGCATAATGGAGATATATGGTCAAGGGCTTCAACGCAGTATGGCGCAAATTTTGCCGG
>CADBCV010000017.1 GCA_902793285.1 Oscillospiraceae bacterium | reverse complement strand
ATGTTCGCGCAAGCGAAGGATCTCCCGGTTGTCTACGGGATTCTTCGTCGCTTCGCTCCTCAGAATGACATGAAGTTTTAGCTGCTAACATCCCCTACGCGATTGTCGGACGTTTTGCCGCTATATCCACATTTCTGATACGGGACTGTTTCGGGCGGTCGGGGACGCCCGCCCCTACGGAGCGGACCCGAGAAAGGTTTTATTGAAAACCGCTAAAAAAACCCCGGCGGATTCTCGCAATTCTGACAAGTTTTTTCGGAAAAAAGACTTGTAATCTCCGGCGGGGTATGTTAAACTGTCGCCATTCTAAAGACAATTGTCCCCAAATCGCGGACATAGAGAGGAAGATATCCATGAAAGTTGCAATTCTGGGCTTTGGCACCGTGGGCGTCGGCGTCTACGAGATGCTGGAAAACTGCGCCGGGCTGGAACCGGGCCCCGTCCTGGTCCGTCCGGGCAAGGAGGACAAGCCCTTTAAGGTCTCCTCCATGGAGGCCATTGTGAATGATCCCGAGGTCTATGCGGTGGCGGAGGTCATGGGCGGCATCGAGCCCGCCAATTCCTATGTCGCCATGGCGCTGGAGGCGGGCAAGCATGTGGTCACCTCCAACAAGGCGCTGGTCGCGGCGCACGGGATCGAGCTTGCGGAGCTTGCGCGCCGGAAGGGCGTTTCCTTCCTCTTCTCGGCGGCCTGCGGCGGCGGCGTCCCCTTCCTGCACAACCTCGCCATCGCCGCCCAGAGCGATAAGATCCTCTCCCTCGGCGGCATTTTGAACGGCACCACGAACTTCATGCTCGACGCCATGCAGGCCGAGGGCAAGGATTACGGCGACGTCTTGAAGCAGGCCCAGGCCCTCGGCTATGCCGAGGCTGACCCCACGGCGGACGTGTCGGGTCTCGACGCGCTCAGAAAGATCATGCTGGCCTGCGCGGTGGCCTATGACAAGCTGCCGGTGGACGGATTTTCCCGCGAAGGGATCGAGAGCATCACCGCCGCCGATGTCGCGGACTTCCAGGCCAGGGGCCTGACCTGCCGCCTCATCACCTCCGGCGGCCCCGCGGGCGCGAGCGTCTACGCCTATGTGGAGCCCGTGCTCTTCCCGGCGAACGCCCCGGAGTGCTCCGTGGTGAAAAACTTCAACATGGCAAAGTACAACGGCGAAAACGCCGGCGCCATCGTCCTCTTGGGCCAGGGCGCGGGGCGCTATCCCACCGCCTCCGCCGTGGTGCGCGACCTCTGCGGCCTGGGAAGCCTTGAAATGTTCCGCCCCGCCTGCGTGAAGGTGCGGGCCAATAACGCGGGCTGCGTGCACCCCTACTATGTGCGCGTGGACGCGGACAAGGCCGGGCGCTTCTCCTTCAGGGAGTGCCGGGCGGACGGCGACAGCGTGCGCGGCGTGGTGGAGCCCATCGCGGTGCCCCAAATGCACAAGCTCGCAAACGACATCCGACAGGAGGGCGGCAGCATCTTCTTCGCCGCCGTGGAGGCATAAATGATCAAAGTTGCAAAATTCGGCGGCTCCTCCGTCGCGGGGGCCGAGCAGTTCAAAAAAGTCAAGGCCATCATCGAAGCCGACCCCTCCCGCCGCATCGTGGTGAGCTCCGCCGCCGGCAAGCGGGACGCAAACGACCACAAGCTCACGGACCTTCTCTACCTCTGCCACGCCCACATCACCTACGGCGTGTCCTGCGACGATATCGTCTCGTCCATCCGGGGCCGCTTTGTTGAGATCCGCGACGCCCTGGGCCTCCAGTACGATGTGGAGGGGGAGTTTGACAAGCTCCTGCCCCGCCTCAACCGCGACATGGGCGTGGACGAGCTGGTCTCCCGCGGCGAGTATTTCACCTCAAGGCTTTTGGCGGAATATCTTGGGTATAGATTTGTGGACGCGGCCGACTGCGTGTTCTTCGGTCTCGACGGCCAGATCGACCGGGAGAAGACCTACGCCGCCATCGGCAACGCCCTCGCCCGGTATGAGCGCATCCTGATCCCCGGCTTCTACGGCAGGCTCCCCACCGGGAAGATCAAGGTCATGTCCCGCGGCGGAAGCGACATCTCCGGCGCCCTCGCGGCGGCGGCCGTCCACGCGGACGTGTATGAAAACTGGACGGACGTGTCCGGCATCCTGATGGCGGACCCCAAGATCGTAAAGGACCCCGCCCCCATCTCCCAAATCACCTATGCCGAGCTCCAGGAGCTCGCCTTCATGGGCGCCTCGGTCCTGCATGAGGACTCCATCCTCCCCGTGAAGGAGCGCGGCATCGCCCTCAACATCCGCAACACCAACCGCCCCCAGGACCCCGGCACCATGATCGTCGAGGAGGTGGAGGAGGACGCGGATCAGGAGGAGCGCTTCATCACCGGCATCGCCGGGCGGCGCAACTTCACCATCCTCACCATCAAAAAGCGCGGCATGAACACCTCAAGCTCCCTGCGCCAGGCGCTGGAGATCCTGGACCGCTACCACGCGCCCGTGGAGCACATCACCCTCGGGCTTGACAGCTTCGCGCTGGTCTCGTCCACCGCGGCCCTCGGCGACAGCGTCTATGACGTCATTGCCGACATGCAGAAGGCCATCCGCCCCGACGATGTGAACGTGCAGGAGGGCATCTCCCTCGTCGCGACCGTCGGCCGCAAGATGACCTCCCGCCCCGGCACCTCGGGCAGGCTCTTCCACGCGCTGGGCAAAAACGGCGTCAACATCCGCACCATCGCCCAGGGCGCCGACGAGCTTTCCATCATCGTGGGCGTGGAGAACGCGGACTTTGAAAACGCGATCCGCGTGCTGTACGAAAGGTTTGCGGGATAAAAAAACAGAAACCTCCCTTTGGAAAAGGGAGGGGGACCGCCGAAGGCGGTGGAGGGATCGATCCCTCAGCTTTCGCAGGGAGGCCGATCCCTCAGTCACCAGTTTGCGAACTGGTGACAGCCTTCGGCCCAGGTCGCAATCACAGCTTGCTCCCCGCTTTGGCTACAAACATGCCACCGGCATGTTTGCTTAACGCGTCGCGCCCTTTCGCAAAGGGAGCTTAAGAAGAACAGATTTAAATCAAGGAGGAACATTCCATGAAAGCTCTGAATATCGCAGTTCTCGGCGCCACGGGCGCTGTCGGCCAGGAGATGATCAAGATCCTCGCCGAGTATGATATCCCCGTGGGCGAGCTCCGCCCCCTCGCCAGCGCGAAGAGCGTCGGCAAGTGCATCCGCTTCAAGGGCAGGGACGTCCCCATCCGGGAGGCCAACGACGACGCCTTTGAGGGCCTTGATTTCGTCCTCGGCGCGGTGGAGGGCGACATGTCCCGCCGCTTTGCCCCCGCCATCAAAAAGAGCGGCGCCGTGTACATCGACAACAGCTCCGCCTTCCGTCTTGAGCCCGACGTGCCCCTCGTGGTCCCCGAGATCAACGGCGCGGACGCCTTTGAAAACCACGGCATCATCGCAAACCCCAACTGCTGCACCGTCATCACCCTCATGGCCGTGGCGGGCATCGAAAAGCTCTCCCCCATTGAGAAGATGATCGTCTGCACCTACCAGGCCGTCTCCGGCGCGGGCACCAACGGCATCAACGAGCTCAACGACCAGATGGCCGCCCTCGCAAACGGCGAGAAGCCCGTGGTCAAGACCTTCGCCCACCAGATCGCCATGAACGTCATCCCCTTCATCGACGCCCCCTACGGCAACGACTACACCAAGGAGGAGATGAAGATGCAGAACGAGGGCCGCCGCATCATGCACAGCCCCGAGCTCAAGGTCAACTGCACCTGCGTGCGCGTGCCGGTCATGCGCTCCCACTCCATGGCGGTCACCCTCCACACGAAGGAAAAGGTCTCTGTCGAGGCCGCAAAGGCCGCCGTCGCCG
Source organism: Oscillospiraceae bacterium (assembly GCA_902793285.1). Classification (GTDB taxonomy): domain Bacteria; phylum Bacillota; class Clostridia; order Oscillospirales; family Oscillospiraceae; genus Limivicinus. The sequence goes on along the minus strand of CADBCV010000017.1, from coordinate 35,484 downwards.
CCTACCCCGGCGTGCGCCTCATCGAGGACTACGAGGGCCGCTGCTATCCCACGCCGCTCGACACCACCGATCAGGATCTCGTCTGGGTCGGCAGGATCCGCGAAGACCTCACCGATGAAAACGGCCTGACGCTCTGGTGCTGCGGCGACCAGATCCGCAAGGGCGCGGCCTCCAACGCGGTCCAGATCCTCAAGCTCCTCGCGGAGAAGATGTAATAAAACAGAAAAGCCTGTATGACAGCGTAGGGGAGGGGCTTGCCCCTCCCGGCAGCACAGGGTAATCCATGAAAAGCAATGTACGGCGAAATCGTAGCTTTCTACGAAATCGCCGTACATTTTTGCAATTTTAACATTTCTCCGCGCGGGAGGGGCAAGCCCCTCCCCTACGGTCAAAAACATCGCATTTACAGTCCCATCTTGCAGCACGCCCTTTACATAAGCTGCGGCAGGGCGCTCAGCTCCGGGTTATTGGGGCCGGGGCTGCGGCAGGTGATGCTGCCGGCGAGCTGGGCAAGCTGCGCGGTGTCCTTGAGATCAAAGCCCCGCAGGTCCGCCCAGACGATGGCGGCGGCCGCGGCGTCCCCGGCGCCGGTGGTGTTCACCACCTCCGCGTCGTAGACCGGCAGGCGCAGGAGCTTATCCCGTTCGGCCGCGATGATCCCCTCCGCCCCGAGACTGAGGAACACGCGCCCCGGGCAGAGCCTGGAGAGCCTTGCGGCGGCCTTTTCGGGGTCCCGCTCGCCGGTGAGGGCCTCGGCCTCCAGGGCGTTTGTCTTGATGGCCCGCAAGCGCCTGAGCTGCGGCAGGAGCCGTTTCGCCTTCGCGGCGGAGACCGTGTCGGCATAGAGGGGCAGGCGCGCGTGGGCGCAGAGCCAATCCAGCGACTCCTCGGGGAGGTTTGTGTCCAGGACCATGGCCCCGTAGCCCTTGAGCTTCGGCAGCAGCGGCTCGAAGAAATCCGGCGTGAGGGCGGCGCAGATGTCCATGTCGTTGATGGCGACGGCCATGTCCCCGCCCTCCTCGGTGACGAAGAGATAGGAGGAGCTGTGCCCGCCTTTTTTGACGAGGGCGTACTGCATGTCGAGCCCGAGCCCCGTGCAGGAGTCCATCAGGTAGCGGCCGAAGAGATCGTCCCCCAGGGCGGTGACGAAGGCCACGTTCATCCCCAGAAGGCGCAGGTTGTGCGCGATGTTGCGCCCCACCCCGCCCGGCGTCATGCGCACGGTGCCGGGGTTGGAGTCGCGCTTCACGAGCGCCCCGGTGGGCCTTCCCCAGATATCCATATTGACGCCGCCGATAACCACGGCGGCGTCTTTTTTGGTGTTTAACGGATGTGCCATATATTGTCGGCGTACTCGCGGATGGCGCGGTCGGCGGCGAAGAAGCCGCTGCGCGCGGTGTTCACGAGAGACAGACGCCCAAGCTCGGAGGGGTCGGCGATACGCTTGTAGAGCGCCTCCTGGGCGTTGGAGTAGCTGCGGAAGTCCGCGATGACCATGTAGGGGTCGCCGCCGAAGAGGATGCTGGAGATAACGTCGGAGTAGTTCTTGCCGTCGGAGAAGCCGTTCATGATGCGCATACACACACTGTAGAGCTCGGGATCGGCCTTGGCCATGCCGTTCGGGTCGTAGCCGTGGCGGCGCCAGTTGGCGATCTCGTCGGTGTGCAGGCCGAAGAGGAACATGTTGTCCTCGCCGAGAAATTCGTACATCTCGACGTTCGCGCCGTCGAGCGTGCCGATGGTGACCGCGCCGTTCATCATGAGCTTCATGCAGCCCGTGCCGGAGGCCTCCTTGCCGGCGGTGGAGATCTGCTCGGACACCTGGGCGGCGGGGACGATGGCCTCGGCCGCGCTGACGCGGTAGTTCTCCACAAAGTAGACCTGGAGACGGCCCTTGCAGACGGGGTCGTTGTTCACGTCGTTGGCAAGGCTCAGGATGAGCTCGATGATGCGCTTTGCCATCTTGTAGCCCGCCGCGGCCTTCGCGCCGAAGACATAGGTGCGGGGGACAAAGTCCATGTTGGGGTTCTCGTGCAGGCGGCTCTGCAGGGCGACGATGTTCATGGCGCACAGAAGCTGGCGCTTATACTCGTGCAGACGCTTGACCTGCACGTCCATGATGGCGTCGGGGTTCAGGGCAAAGTTATCGTTGCGCTTGGCAAACTCCGCAAAGCGCAGCTTGTTCTGGTGCTTGATGTCGTTGAGACGGGCGCGCACGGTCTTGTCGTCGGCAAAGGCGTCGAGACCCGCGAGAAGCTCGGGCTTTAAAAGGTAGTCCTCGCCGTCCAGAAGCTCGGTGATGAGATTGTGGAGATCGGGGTTGATCTGCGCGAGCCAGCGGCGGTGGTCGATGCCGTTCGTGACATGGGTGAAGCGCTCAGGCCGGATGGTGTAGATGTCGTGGAAGAGATCGTTTTTCAAAATCTCCCCGTGCAGGCGGGACACGCCGTTGACCATGTAGCAGGAGGCGAGGCAGAGGTTTGCCATATGTACCTGCCCGTCGCGGATGATGAGGTTGCGGCCCAGCTTGTCGCCGGTGCCGAACTTGACGGCGAGGAAATCGCACCAGCGGCGGTTGATCTCGCACATGATCTCCCAGAGGCGGGGCAGGAGCTGCTGGATGAGATCCTGCGGCCACTTCTCCAGCGCCTCGCTCATGACGGTGTGGTTGGTGTAGGCCACGCTGTTTTTCACAAGCTCCCAGGCCTCGTCCCAGCCGAGTCCGCACTCGTCCATAAAGAGACGCATGAGCTCGGGGATAATCATGGTGGGGTGGGTGTCGTTGATCTGGATGACGTGGTGGCGGGAGAAGGAGCGGATGTCGCCCCACTTGCGGATGTGCTTGCGCACGATGTCCTGGGCGGAGGCGGAGACGAAGAAGTACTGCTGTCTCAGACGCAGGAGCTTGCCCTCGATGTGGTCATCGGCGGGGTAGAGGACCTTGGTGATGACCTCGGCGTCGATGCGCTCGGCCATGCTCTTGACATATTCGCCCTCGGAGAAGAGGTACATGTCGAGAGACTTCGCGCTCTTCGCGTCCCAGAGACGCAGGGTGTTGATGTCCTTGCCGCCGTAGCCCGCGATCAGCATGTCGCGGGGCAGGGCGTACACGGGGGTGTAGCCGGTATGCTCGGCATGGTAGTGGCCGTAGTTGTCCCAGTGGGGGGACACCTGCCCGCCGAAGCGGACCTCGACCATATCCTCGTAGCGGGGGATGAGCCAGCTGTCGGCGGCGGTGCGCCAGTTGTCGGACACCTCCACCTGGCGGCCGTTTTCAAACTTCTGCTTGAAGATGCCGAGCTCGTAGCAGATGGAATAGCCGGTGGCGGGCAGCCCCTCGGTGGCCATGGAGTCCATGTAGCAGGCGGCGAGACGGCCGAGACCGCCGTTGCCGAGGCCGGCGTCGGGCTCCTCCTCAAAGATATCGGTGGCGCTGCGGCCCATGTCCTCCAGGGCGCCGACGATCGCCTCGGACAAGCCGAGGTTGTATGCGTTCTTCATGAGGCTGCGGCCCATGAGAAATTCCATCGACATGTAGTGGACTTCCTTTTCGCCGCGGCGGGGGTTCTGCACGGCGAGGAGCCTGCTCATCAGCTCGCGGATGACGATGGCGGTGGCCTGGAAGATCTGCTCGTCGGTGGCCTCGACGCTGGAGATGCTGAACTGGGCACAGAGCTTGTCTTCGATGGCGCTGCGAATTTCTTCGCGGGAAATCTGATTCTTCATGAAAAAACCTGCCTTTACGGTAGAATAAACTGAGGTCAGCTCCCTTTTCAAATGGGAGTTTCGCTTTGCAAAGCGGTATCGTTTCGGGTCGATCAGGGGATCGACCCCTACGACGGGGCCTGCTCCGTAGGGGCCGATGCCCTCATCGGCCCGCCGATCTGCGATTCTGTACAAGCGTACTCTGATGTACAAATGCCTCCGCCTGTCGTAGGGGCGGGCGTCCCCGACCGCCCGACGGAGGGTGCTTGGAAATACGGTGAATTGCGGGAAGCCGCGGCAAAGGCTGCCGCCTGCTCAAGGGCCCGCGGTTTTCGGGCCTTTGAGCAGACAGCGGAAGCCCGGCGCGCGGGGCTTTGTGTCCGGCGCGCCGGGACCGATGCCGGAATGTTGGGGTCAGATCGCGGAGCCCTTGGGGACGATGAGCGGGAGACGCTCGTTCCCGTTGAGCACGGTGCCGGAGGAGAAGCTGCAGTCCTTGTCGATGATGCAGTGATCGAGGGCGCAGCCGGTTTCCACGATGCAGTCGTTCATCACGATGCAGTTTTTGAGCTTCGCGCCCGCCGCGATGCGCGCGCCGGAGAAGACGATGCAGTTCTCGATCGAACCGTCGATGATGCAGTTGTCCGCGACGAGGGAGTTGCGGGAGCAGGAGCCGACGCCGTAGTAGGTGCTGACCTCCTCGCGCGCCTTGGTGAACACGGGCCGCTCGGCCGGGAAGAGCTCATGCCGGATGTCGGGATTGAGCATGTCCATGTTGGCCTTGTAGTAGCTGTCCACGCTGCGGATGAGGGCGGTGTAGCCGTGGTGGACATAGATGTCCATCTTGCCGCCGCCCTTGAGCCAGGCGTCCAGGGTGTCCTTGTGGAAGCGGTGCAGGCTCTGCTTGCGGCTGGTCTCCATGAGCTCAAGCAGGGTCTCCTTGTTGATGATGTAGGCCTCAAGGGACAGGACGCCCTCCTTCTCGTGGACGCAGTCGACGAGGAGCTGCTTGGCCTTGCCGTGCTCATCGGTGAGGTAGGTCATGCGGAAGCCCTCGGCATCGGCGCGGTCGGTGCAGATGGCGGTGATGGGGGAGCCGGACTTGCGGTGCTGCTCCATCGGGATGGTGAGGTCGATGTTCGCGCACATGTCGCCGAGCATCAGGACAAAGTACTTGGCCTTCACGTCCTTGATATAGGAGCTGACCGCGATGAGAGCCTCCATCGTGCCGGCGTAGTTGCCGCGGTGGTACTCGGGCAGGCCGAAGGGGGGCAGCATCCTGAGACCGCCGGTGCGCCTTGCCATATCCCAGGCCTTGCCGCCGCCCAGGTGGTCAAGCAGAGACTGATAATCGCGCTGCATGATGACGCCCACATCGACGATGCCGGCGTTGCGCATGGCGGAGAGGGAGAAGTCGATGAGTCTGTATCTGCCGCAGAAGGGCAGGGACGCGGCGGTGCGCATACTGACAAGCTCACGCAGTCTCGCGTCGGTGTAGTAAGCGAAAATAAGTCCGTGGAAATCCTTCATGGCTTAAACCTCCTCGCTTTTGCTGATCATCGCGCCGACAGGAATCGTGGAGCCGGCGGGGATCTCAAGATCGGGGCCGATGGTGGTGATGCTCTTCTCCGCGCCGGGAGCGGGGGAGCCGCCGACCTTCGCGCCGGCACGGATGACGGTGTTCTCGCCGACGATGGCGTACTCCACGGAGGCGCCGGCCTCCACCACGACGCCGGGCATCAGGACGCTGTACTTGATGTTCGCGCCGACGCCGATGCGCACGGAGGGGGAGAGGACGGAGTTATCCACAATGCCGTCGATCTCGCAGCCCTCGGTGACGATGGAGTGCAGGATCTCGGCATGGGAGCCGACCTGGTGCGGCGGGCAGATGGGGCTGCGCGCGCTGATGGGCCACTCGGGATCGTAGAGGTCGATGAGGCGCGGGGTGAGCATGTCCATGTTGGCGTCCCAGAGACTGTCGATGGTGCCGACATCGCGCCAGTAGCCCTTGAAGCGGTAGGGCCAGATCTTCTCGCCGTCGGCGATCATGGCGGGGATGATGTTGTGGCCGAAGTCGTGCTTGGAGTTGGGGTTGGCCTCATCCTCGGTCAGGTACTTGCGCAGCTTCTTCCAGTCAAAGATGTAAATGCCCATGGAGGCCAGGGTGCTCTTGGGGTGCTTGGGCTTCTCCTCAAACTCCTTGATGTAGCCGTCGGGGCCGAGATTCATCATGCCGAAGCGGGTGGCCTCCTCGAGCGTGACCGTCAGCACGGAGATGGTGCAGGCGGCGCCGTGCTCGTTATGCTCACGCAGCATGTCGGCGTAGTCCATCTTGTAGATGTGGTCGCCGGAGAGGATCACCACGGCGTCGGGGTCGTAGTTTTCGACAAAGGCCATGTTCTGGTAGATGGCGTTGGCCGTGCCGGAGAACCAGGAGCCCTTCTCGCCCGCGGACTGGTAGGGCGGGAGGATGTAGACGCCGCCGTCGTTCACGTCGAGATCCCAGGGCTGGCCGCTGCCGATATAGCTGTTGAGCTTCAGGGGGCGGTACTGGGTCATCACGCCGACGGTGTCGATGCCGGAGTTTGCGCAGTTGGAGAGGGGAAAGTCAATGATTCTGTACTTTCCGCCGAAAGGCACGCTGGGCTTGGCTTCGCTCTGGGTCAGGGCGTAGAGACGGGAACCCTGTCCGCCTGCCAGAAGCATTGCGATGATTTTTTTCTTCATGGGCAGCCTCCTCAAAATTTGGCGTCAACTGTGAAACACGGTTTCACAATTGAGAACTCGCGCTTATCGCGCGCGGCTTACGGGGGACAAGCCGCGCCTGGTCGGCGCGAGGGCTCGCGCAGCTCGCCTCAGGGTGTTTTTGACACGGCGAAGCCGCGCCAAAAACGATAGAAATTCACAGGGCGAGGGCTGTTCAACGGGCATCACAATTGACCGATAATGTTTGCCGGGGTCAGTTGAAGCGGTTCATGGCCCGCTCCGGGCCAGTGCTGACGTAGGTGATGACGGCCTCCGCCGCGCGGTCTGCGGCGTCGCGCATGTCAAGAAGATCCTGGTTGCGAAAGACGGACAAAACCCAGTCCGCCATGTCGTAGTCGGGATGGGGCGGGGCGCCGACGCCGATGCGCACGCGGGGGAAGGCGTCGCTCCCGAGGGCGGCGATGATGCTCTTGAGGCCGTTGTGCCCGCCGGCGGAGCCCTTCATCCGGACGCGGAGCTTCCCGAGGGGAAGGCTCACCTCATCCGACACGACGAGCACATGCTCCGGCGGGATCTTGTAAAAGCGCGCGGCCTCGCCCACGGCGTCGCCCGAGAGGTTCATAAAGGTCTGCGGCTTCATGAGCAGGACCTTCTCCCCCCCGATCTCCGCCGCGGCGGTGAGGGCGTGGAAACGGGCCCGGTCGATGCGCACGCCGAGCTTTGCGCCCAGCGCGTCGCCCGCCATGAAGCCCGCGTTGTGGCGGGTGCAGTCATAGCGCGGGCCGGGATTGCCGAGAAAAACGAGCAGCCAGGTTACAGATCCTGATGATTTCAGAAACATTATATACGATAATCCTACAAAAAACAATCACAAATGCCTTTAGTCGAAGAGGTTGGAGATGGAGACCTCCTCGTAGATGCGGCGGATCGCCTCGGCAAAGACGGAGGCGGTGGAGAGATACTGGATCTTGCTGCACTTGGCCCGCCCCTTGGGGTAGGGGATGGTGTCGAGCAGCAGAAGCTCCTCGATGCAGGAGGAGTTGATGCGGTCGAGCGCCGGGCCGGAGAGCACGCCGTGGGTCGCGCAGGCGTAGACCGCCTTCGCGCCGCCGCGCTCCTTGATGGCCTTGGCCGCGCCGCAGAGGGAGCCCGCCGTGTCCACGATGTCGTCGAGCAGGATACAGGTCTTGCCGGACACGTCGCCGATGATGTTCATGACCTCAGACTGGTTGGCCCTCTCGCGCCGCTTGTCCACGATGGCCATGTTGAGGCCGAGCTTCATGGAAAAGGCGCGGGCACGGGCGGTGCTGCCCACGTCGGGGGAGACGACCATCACATCCTCGTTGCCCTTGCCGAACTTGTTGACAAAGTGCTTGACGAAGAGGTGCGCGCCCTGGAGATTGTCCACCGGGATGTCAAAAAAGCCCTGGATCTGCGCGGCGTGCAGGTCCATGGTCAAAACGCGGTCCGCGCCGGCGGCGGTGATGAGGTTCGCCACGAGTTTTGCGGAGATGGGGTCGCGGCTTTTGGCCTTGCGGTCCTGCCGCGCATAGCCGAAATAGGGGATGACGGCGGTCACGCGCCCGGCGGAGGCCCTGCGCATGGCGTCGATCATGATGAGCAGCTCCATGAGATTGTCGTTTACATGGTCGCAGGTGGACTGGACGATGAACACGTCCTTGCCGCGGACAGGCTCAAACACAGAGACGGAGCACTCCCCGTCGGCAAACTGTGTGACGTTGGCGTTGCCGAGCGTGCGAAAGAGCTCGGCGCAGATGCGCTCCGCGAGCTCGGGGTTGGAATTGCCGGTGAAAACCTTGATTTCCTTGCCGTGTGAGATCATGTATATTTTCCTCCGTATCGCTTTCTCGGAAAGATCCCTTCCGGACGCTTGCGTCCGCGCAGAACAATCTGATTGTAGTAAACGCAAAAAGGATTTGCGTTTACTACACCATATGAAAGCCGTTTTTCTCGCCCCTGACGGGGCAACCGAAAAACATGGCTAAATCGTAAACTCATTTTTCAAATTCGTTTACGATTTATTATAGCACCCATGGGCGAAAATGGGAAGGACTTTTGGGCGCTTTCTATGGATGGAAACAAAATAAAAATACCAATTTACAAGCGCCCGGCTTTTGTGTATAATAGTATGCTGTTACTTGTAAATTGACATTTTGAACGAAAGTGATTTGAGAAAAATGCTGGAATTTGACGAATACAAGGTAAAACTCAATAACTGCAAGCCGGACCTTGAGGTGCTGCGCACCGCGCTGAAGCTCGAGAGCGCCCAGAGGGAGATCGAGGAGCTCGAGGCGGCCAGCGCGCGCGAGGGCTTCTGGAACGATGTGGAAAAATCCCAGAAGGTCCAGAAGCGGCTCAAAAATCTCAAGGACAAGGTGGAGAACTTCAACCGCCTCTGCGCCTCCTGGGACGATATGATGACCATCTGCGAAATGGCCATCGAGGAGGGGGACGACTCCATGCTGCCGGAACTCCAGAGCGAGTTTCAGGAGTTTACCCAGAAGGTGGAGTCCACGCGCCTGTCCACGCTCCTGACCGGGGAGTATGACGCGAACAACGCCATCCTCACCTTCCACGCCGGCGCCGGCGGGACCGAGGCGCAGGACTGGGCCTCCATGCTCTACCGCATGTACAACATGTGGGCCGACCGCCACGGCTACAAGGTGAAGGTCATGGACTATCTCGACGGGGACGAGGCCGGCATCAAGAGCGCCACCATCATGATCGAGGGCGAGAACGCCTACGGTTTTCTGAAAAGCGAGCACGGCATCCACCGCCTTGTGCGCGTGAGTCCCTTCGACGCCGCCGGCCGCCGCCACACCTCCTTCGCCGCGGTGGAGGTCATGCCCGAGATCGCAAACGACAGCGAGATCGAGCTTCGGGACGAGGATATCAAGATGGACGTGTACCGCTCCTCCGGCGCGGGCGGGCAGAAGGTCAACAAGACCTCCTCCGCCGTGCGCCTCACGCATATCCCGACGGGCATCGTGGTGTCGAGCCAGGTGGAGCGCAGCCACTTCCAGAACTTAGAGAACTGCAAAAACATGCTGCGCGCGCGCCTTGCCGAGATCAAGGAGCGCGAGCACCTCGAAAAGATCAGCGACATCAAGGGCGTGCAGATGAAGATCGAATGGGGCAGCCAGATCCGCTCCTATGTCTTCATGCCCTACCAGCTCGTGAAGGACCACCGCACCGAGTTTGAAAACGGCAACATCGACAACGTCATGAACGGCGACCTCGACGGCTTCATCAACGCCTTCCTCTCCATGCGCGCGCAGAACTGAGCGGGAAACAGGCTCCCTCTCTGAGGGAGCTGTCGCGGCGCGTGTACGGCCGCGCCGTGACTGAGGGAGTACTCCTTCCGTCACGCCCCTCGCGGGAGATCGGGGCGTGCCACCTCCCTCAAAGAGGGAGGCTGTTTTACCCCCCTATCTCTCGCTCGGGCCGGGGTCGCAGTCGCCGTAGATCAGATCGTCGATATCCATTTCGCATTCTTCCTCCCTTATACAGCATGGATCTATTGTATGCGCGCACGCGTTTGAATATGAAAATACATCTTGAAACCTGCATGGCTTTGGGGTATAATACCCAAGTCTGCAGGTTTCCCTATTATACTATGCAAGAAACGCAAAGGATGAGATAGCAATGAGTGCATCAACCGAGAGAAAAAACCGCGCTGCCGCCCGCGAGGCCGGCACCGACAAGAAGACCATCGCCCTCGAAAAGCAGGCCGCTGAACAGGCGAAGAGCAAGCGCCGCTGGACGCTCGGCACCATCGCCGCGGTGCTGGTGGTGGCGCTGGTCCTGGTGCTCAACTCCGGCCTCACAAACAAGCTGACCGCTTTCACCGTCGGCAGCAAAAACTATAACACCGCCGAGGTCAATTACCACTACGCCAACCAGTATATGAGCTTTGCCAACCAGTACGGCCAGTATGCCAGCATCTTCGGGCTGGATACCTCCAACGGCATCCGCGGCCTTGACAGGCAGGAGTGCTCCATGACGGACGGCGGCACCTGGAAGGATTACTTCCTTGACGCCGCCAGGCAGGAGCTCGTGCAGGCCACCGTCCTCGGCCAGTACGCCGCCGAGAACGGCATCACCCTTGACGCGGACGAGCTCGCCCGGATCGACGCGAGCTTTGAAGGCTTGGATGAGCAAGCCCTGGCCTACGGCTACGGCAGCGGCAACAAGATGCTCGCCGCAAACTACGGCTCCGGCGTGAACCAGAAGATCGTGCGTGAGGCGTATAAGCAGTCCCAGCTTGCCGCCAAGGCGGCCGAGGCCCTGACCGACAGCTTCACCTACACCGACGAGCAGCTCAAGGAGCAGTACGCGAGCTATCACGGCGAGCGCGACTACTTCGATTACGCCTACGTCTATGTCACCGCCGAGAAGGTGGAGACCGCCGCCGAGGACGGCACCACAAGCTCCGCCCCCACCGAGGAGACCCTGAAGGCCGCCGAGGAGAAGGCGGCGAAGATCGTCGAGACCTATGAGGCCGCCGCCGGCGACAGCCCCGCCGTGCGTCTCAACAACGCCGCCGCGGACGCGGGCGAGAGCGCCAGCAACCAGACCCATGTCCAGGGCAGCGGCGTCCCCGCGCTCGCGTGGATGGCGGATGCCTCCCGCAAGGCCGGCGACGTGACGACCGAGGCCGACGACAACGGCTGCTATGTCGTGGTCTTCCTCGCGCATGACGACAACAGCTATGTGACCGCAAACGTCCGCCACATCCTGGTGCGCGCCGAGGCGGATGCCGACGGCAACTACACCGACGAGGCCAAGGCGGCCGCCAAGGCGAAGGCCGAGGAGATCCTGGCCGAGTTTGAGAGCGGCGACAAGACCGAGGAGAGCTTCGCGGCCCTGGCCGAGGAGTATTCCGAGGATACCGGCTCCAACACCAAAGGCGGCCTGTACGAGAACGTCGCAAAGGGCCAGATGGTCGAGGAGTTCGACGCCTTCTGCTATGCCGGCCACAAGCCGGGCGACACCGGCATCGTCTACGGCGAGAGCGGCAGCTACGCGGGCTACCACGTCATGTACTACGTGGGCGAGGGGATGCTCTGCTGCGACAGCATCGCCGACAGCGCCCTTCGCACCGCCGATGTCGAAGCCTGGATGGACGCCGCGGAAGAGGCCAACCCCACCAAGGACGGCTTCGGCATGAAGTTCGTCGGCTGAGAAAAGCACAGGATACAAAAAGGCGCGTCGCAAAACGTCAGTTTTCTTAAAACAGATCCATCTATCCGTAGGGGAGGGGCTTGCCCCTCCCGCGCGGCAAGACGTTTTAATACGCAGAATAGTACGGCGATCTCGTAAAATGATACGATTTCGCCGTACATTGTTTTTTATAGTTATGCTGTACTGCCGGGAGGGGCAAGTATTATACCCGCCGTTTTACAGCATGGTGTGTCATTTCTTCAAAGGAGAAAGCTATGCAGGAGAGAACGGTCCGCGCCGAGATGCTCTTGGGGGCGGAGGCCATGGAAAAGCTGAAAAACAGCCACGTCGCCGTGTTCGGCCTGGGGGGCGTCGGCTCCTGGTGCGCCGAGGCCCTCGCGCGCACGGGCGTGGGGCGCATGACGCTCATCGACCGGGACACCGTGGGCGAGAGCAACATCAACCGCCAGCTCTGCGCGAGCATGAAGACCCTGGGCCGCGCGAAGACCGCCGTCATGGCGGAGCGGCTTCTGGACGTGAACCCGGAGATCGAGGTCCGCTGCATCGAGGGGCACTATGAGGCCGCCGACAGGGAACGCTTTTTTTCGGACTACGACTTTGTCGTGGACTGCATCGACCTTGTCTCCTGCAAGATAGACCTCATCCTCGCCTGCCGGGCGCGGGGCATCCCCGTCGTCTCGGCCCTCGGCACCGGCAACAAGCGGGACGCGCAGCAGCTCCGGCTCGCCGACATCGCGGACACCTACGGCTGCACCTTCGCAAGGGTCATCCGCCGGGAGCTGCGCGCAAGGGGCGTGGAGCACCACCCCGTCGTCTTCAGCCCGGAGGAGCCGCTGCCCGCCGCGCAGGTCGAAGCCCCGCCCCCCGGGAGAAGATCGGTGCCCGGCTCGCTCATCTGGGTGCCCGCGAGCGCGGGGATGCTCCTCTGCCAGTATGTGGTGGAGGGCCTCTGCGGGCTGGAGAAGAGAAAGGGCAGCACCGCATAATGCGGCAAGAGCAGATTCCGAGAAAAATTGAGCTCGGATGAAGGCAGTTTTTCGCAGATGTACTTTGTGTACCTCAAGAAAAAGTGACAAAATCAGGGCTCAATTTTTCCGGAAGATGCCGCAGACGTATTGTGCGGTGTTGCCCAAGCCTACCGCCCCTCCGCCCAGTCGCTGATGTCGAGATAGACGGTGACGCGCCCGTCGCGGCTGAGCTCGGCCCGCACGGGGCGCATCTCCTTGGAAAACCACACGCAGCAGCGCAGGGCGTCGTCCGACTCCAGCATCACAACCGTCTTGCCGTCCTCCTCCCAGACGCTGTCCACATGCCCTGTCCGCATGGCGCGCAGCATCGCCGGCAGGGACGAGAGCGGCGAGAGGCCGAAGGCGTCGAGAGAGCCGGTGTCCAGCACCACCGTGTCGTACTCGAGGGTGCTGCTGCCGGGGCTGACGTGCGCCGTGACGCCCTGGATGAGCTCCGGCGCGACGACGGTCACGCGCCCGCCCTCGCCGTCCTCCGCGTAGGAGAGGGCAAAGCGGGCGGTCTTGTGTTCGTACTCGGCGCGGACCTGGGCGCTGAAGGAGAGGGTCTCCAGATTGTTGAGCCGCTCGGAGAAGGCGCGAAAATCGCTCTCTCCCCGGTTTTTGCCGCAGCCCGTGAGCAGCAGCGCGAGCGAGAGCAGGAGCAGAAAAAGACAGCGTTTCATCATAACCTCCGCAAGTTTTTGATCATTCAAGGCTATGCGAAGCGGCGGGGGAGTATGTGTCTGCCTTGCCCTCAGGGGACGATCACAACAGAAAAAGCCCCGGGCGAAACCGTACACGGTACGGATTTGCCCGGGGCCTCTTGTTTTTTGCGTTCCTTTACGCGAGCGTTTCGATGGCGGCGCGCTCGGTGGGGAGGGCCTTCCGGTAGCGTGTGAGGAAGGCCCGGAAGCCCGCGACATCCTCGGGGGATGCCATGAGCGTCACGCACTTTGCGCCTGCGAAGACCCTCCGGTCAAGGTAGTCCGGCAGGCTCTCGCCCTCGTCCTTCCAGAGCATGTAGGCCGCGAGCAGGGCCATCCCGTAGGGGCCGCCCTCCCCCGCCGTCTCCATGACGGAGACCGGGGCGCCGACCGCCGCCGAGAGCATCCGCTGCCCCACCTCCGGCGTCTTGAAGAAGCCGCCGTGCCCGGTGAGCCGGTCGATCTGCACCTTTTCGGTCTGGGTCAGGATGTCAAGGCCGATCTTGAGCGTGGCAAGCGCCGACAGGAGGTGCGTGCGCATGAAGTTTGCAAGCGTGAACCTCGCGTCCGGCAGGCGGGCAAAGACGGGTCTGCCCTCGTCGAGATCGGTGACCCCCTCGCCGGAGAAGTAGTTGTAGCTGAGAAGCCCGCCGCAGTCGGCATCTCCCTCGAGGGCCTTGTTGAAGAGCTTTACAAAGAGTTCGCCCTTCCCTGCGGGCATCCCCATCAGCTCGCAGAACTCGGAGAGGAGATTCACCCAGGCGTTGATGTCCGAGGTGCAGTTGTTGCAGTGGACCATCGCGACCGGCAGGCCGTCCGGCGTGGTGACCATGTCGATCTCCCGGTGCACGCCGAGCGCCTTGTCCGTCACGATCATCGCAAAGTCCGAGGTGCCGGCCGAGACGTTGCCCGTGCGGACCCGGACGGAGTTTGTGGCGGTCATGCCGGTGCCGGCGTCGCCCTCGCAGGGCGCGACCGGGATGCCGGGCCTGAGCGTGCCGGTCGGGTCGAGAAAGCGCGCGCCCGCCTCGGTGAGCGTGCCGCCGCTCACGCCGGCCGGCAGGACCTTCGGCAGGATGGTGCGGAGATCAAGGCCCGTGAGGGTCCTGAACTTTTCGAGCATCCCCTCGTCATAGTCGCACTTTGCGCTGTCGATGGGGAACATGCCGCTCGCCTCGCCCACGCCCATGACCCGCTCGCCGGTGAGCTGCCAGTGGATGTAGCCCGCGAGGGTGGTGAGATAGGCGATGTCCTTCACGTGCGCCTCGCCGTTCAGCATCGCCTGGTAGAGATGGGCGATGCTCCAGCGCTGGGGGATGTTGAAGCCGAAGAGCGCGGTGAGCTTTTCGGCGGCCTCGCCGGTGACGGTGTTGCGCCAGGTGCGAAATTCCGCGAGCTGCCTGCCGTCCCTGTCAAAGGGCAGGTAGCCGTGCATCATGGCGGACACGCCGATCGCGCCGACGGTGGTGAGCGCGACGCCGAACTTCGCCTTCACGTCGGCCATGAGATTTTGAATGCAGGTCTGCACGCCGGTGTGCACCGCGTCCATCGAGTAGGTCCAGATCCCGTTTACGAGCTGGTTTTCCCACTCAAAATCGCCCTGCGCGATGGGGACGTGCTTTTCATCGATCAATACGGCCTTGATGCGGGTCGAGCCCAGCTCAATGCCGAGCGCGGTTTTCGTCAGTTCCATAACTTTTCCCTTCGTTTACTCCTTATTTGGCAACTTTTCAGTCAAGGGTGTCATCCTGAACGCAAGGGAAGGATCTCCCGGAAAAAGCGTAAAATCGACGGGATTCTTCGGAACAAAGTTCCTCAGAATGACAGAGACTGAATACTTGCCTTATTTGATGACTTTCAGGGCCTTGCGGTCGATGGTGAGGGCGACGAACAGGAGGAAGATGACGCCCTTGATGAGCTGCTGGGTCTGGGACTCAAAGCCCAGCATGACAAGGCCGTTATTGAGCACGGTGTACATGAGCGTGCCGACGATGATGTTCGAGAAGCGGACCTTCGCGCCGCCGGTGATGGGCAGGCCGCCCAGCACGAGGGAGATGAGGATCTGGGTCTCGAGCTGGTTGCCGGCGGTGGCGGTGATGGAGCCCACCTTGATGACGTTGACGAAGGCGGCAAGGCCGGTGAGGGCGCCCGCCGCGACGAAGGCGAGAAACTTCACCCGGTCCGTCTTCACGCCGGAGAAGCGGGCCGCGGTCTCGCCGGAGCCGACGGCCTTCACGTCGCTGCCGATGCGCGTGAAGCGGAAGAGAAACCACGCCGCGAGCAGCACCGCCACCGTGATCGTGATCTTGAGCCAGTTCTGGTCCAGGGCCTTGATGGCGGCGCTCGCGGGGACGGCGGTCTCCGTCGTGAGATAGGCGCACACGCCGCGGAAGAGGAACATGGTGCAGATCGTGATAATGAAGCTCTGGAGCTTAAACTTCACGTGGAAGAAGCCGTTGATCGCCCCGATGGCGGCGCCGGTGAGGATGCCGCCCGCGATCGCGAGGGGGATGGAGGTGAAGGAGAGCTTGCTGATGACGATGGAGGCGAGCCCCAGGGTCGAGCCCTCGGTAAAGTCGATGGAGCCGAGCGTCATGACGAAGAAGACGCCGGTCGCGACGATCATGGGATAGTAGACCTGGCTCAGCAGAAGGCGCAGGCGCTTCGGCGTGAGGATCTTGCCGTGTGTCAGGATGTTCATGACGACGACAATGACCACGAGGCCGATGAAGGGCAGAAGGCCCTTGAAGGTATCGCTGCTGAAAAACGTGCGCAGCCGGGAGGGCTGCTGCTCTCTCTTGACGGTGTTTGACATCTTCCTCGCCTCCTTACACCATTTTCGCAATCAGGTCTTCTTCACTCAGGGCGGGGTCGCGGAGAAATTCGCCGTTCAGTACGCCGTCCTTCATGATGAGGATGCGGTCCGCCATGCCGAGCAGCTCCGGGATCTCCTCGGAGATCATGATGATGGACTTGCCCTCGCGCCGAAGCTGCGCCATCAGGGCGTAGATGGCCTGCTTGACCTTCACGTCGATGCCGCGGGTGGGCGAGTCGAGCACCAGGATATCGCTCTCCTTGCCGAGCCAGCGCGCGAGCACCACCTTCTGCTTGTTGCCGCCGGAGAGGTCGGAGACAAACTGGTTCACGTTCTGCATCTTGGTCTGCATGTCGGATGCGTGCTTCTCGGCAAACTTCGTGAGCTTCCTGCCGGACAGGAGGCCGTGGTTTGCAAGGTCTCCCAGGGAGGGCAGGACGATGTTGTTGCGGATGGACTCGTTCAGGATGACGGACTCGTTGTCGCGGTCCTTGGAGGCGTAGGCGATGGAGTGGGCGATCGCTGTGGGGATGCTGTTGATCCCGGTCCCGTCCGCGAGGGTGACGGAGCCCTTGCGGTCCCAGGAGGCGGCGAAGATGGCCTTGCCCACCTCGTGCATCCCGCACTCGGAGAGGCCGCCGAAGCCGAGGATCTCGCCCCGGTGCAGGTCAAAGCTCACATGGCTGATCTGCCCCGGCACGCTCACATCCCGGACGGAGAGCACCACGTCCCTGGAGATCGGCTCGCCGTAGTCGGTGCGGTAGTAGGCAGAGCCGATTTCGCGCCCGACCATGAGACGCTTGAGGTCGTCCTCGGTCACGTCCTTGGTGCGCACGGTGTCGATGTACTCGCCGTCGCGCAGGATGGAGACGGTGTCCGTGTGGGTCAGGACCTCGTTTAAGTCGTGGCTGATGAAGATGACGGTCCGGCCGTCGGCGCGGATGGCGTCCATGATCTTGTAGAGCTCCATGCGCCCGTTCTGGGACAGGGCGGTGGTGGTCTCGTCGATGACGAGGATCTTGGGCTTCCTGTAGGTGGCCTTTACGATCTCCACGAGCTTGCGGTCCTCAAAGTTATAGAGGTCGATCATGTCGGAGGCCTTGATGCGCCCGAAGCCGTACTCGTCAAGAAGGCGCTGGGCCTCTTTGTTCATGGCGCGGCTGTCCTTCACGCCGAAGTGCATGAAGGGCTCCTCATGGCCGAGGAAGATGTTCTCCGCCACGGTCAGACCGGAGAGGGTGCCCATCTCCTGGACGATGATGGCCACGCCCTCGTTGTTGGCCTCCACCTGGTTGCGGCAGTGCAGGACCTTGCCGTCGAGCGTGAAGGTGCCGCCGCCGATGGAGTAGATGCCGCAGAGCATCTGGGAGAAGGTCGATTTGCCGGAGCCGTTCTCGCCGATCAGGCCGCGCACCTCGCCGGCGTTGATGGTGAGGGAGACGTTGTCCACCGCATGGGTGATGCCGAAGCGCTTGTCAATGTTTTCGGCGACAAGAAGTACTCTGTTTTCCATGCCCGCCACCTCACTTTACGACGCTGCCCTTGCCGCCGCGGGCGGTCAGGGACACGATGACCAAAAGCGCCCCGCCCGTGACCACGTTCTGGATCGTGGTGGGCGCGCCGAGCGCGACAAAGCCGTTGAAGATGATCTGGATGATGAACTCGCCCACGACGATGGCCGTGATGGGCATTTTGTACTTGCGGAAGGCCACGCCGAAGAAGGTGCCCATGAGGGGCTGGAAGTTGCGGCCCATGGTGCTCATGCCGGTGAGGGCGGTCATCGTCGTGCCGTAGGAGACGGTGAGGATCGCCATGATGCCGACAAAAAAGTGCAGGAGCATGAAGCCGATGAGCTTATACTTCTTCACGTCGATGCCCATGTTCTTCGCGGTGAACTCGTTGGAGCCGATGGCGTTGCAGTAGGTGCCGATCTTGGTGTAGTTCAGGATGAAGTACATGAGCAGGAAGGCAAGGCCCGCGAGGATGATGTTGCCGGGCGCGCCGGAGAAAAAGCGCAGGTCCTCCCCCAGGGTCTGCTTGACGCCGCCCGCCACGAACACGGCCACGCTCTCGAAAATGAGCATCAGGCCCACCGTGACGATCATGGAGGGGACGTTGAGGTTGTTGTACAGCATCCCGATCAGAAAACCGATCAGCGTGCCGCAGCCGAGACAGCCGAGGATGAAGCCCGCGTAGCCGAACCTCTGGGACAGGATGACGCCCACGATGGACGAGAGCACGATGTTTGCGCCCACCGCGAAGTCAAAAAGGCCCATGACCACGATGAAGTACAGCCCGCAGCCGCCCACGGAGTAGATGATCGAGGCCTGCAGATAGGTATAGAGATTGCTCAGGGAGCCGAAATTGGACGGCGTCAGGATCTTGAAGACCCCGTAGAAAAACAGAAGCATCGCCCCCAGCAGGACCAGGCCGTAATACCGGCTGGCTTTGAGCTTCCCGATTGTATTCGACATAAAATGCCTCCTGTGAAAGCGCGAGCGCTTTGCGGTGATTTTATCCGGAGTATCGAGAGGATCGTTTTTTCATTTAAACCTCGTTTTTGAGGCGGCTATGCCGCCTCAAAAAATCGCGTTTGCAATTGACGGAAGGGATGCGGGGGGTTTCCCCGCATCCCTTTGCAGGTGATACATTACTTGGCGTGGCGGGCGACGACGTCTTCGACGGACAGGTCTGCGCAGGCCTGGGCGAGGGCGTCGTAATCGAGGGCGGCAAGCGCCGTGATCTCATCGGCGTAGTAGGGCAGCTCAGAGCCGGTGAAGTACTGGGCGTAGTTGGCATAGTCCTCGGGGGAGGCGACGAACATGTAGGGGAAGACCATGTCATAGAAGCCGTCGCTGGAGGTGGCGTAGTTGCCCTTGATGGCGTTGTAGACCATCAGGAAGGCGAAGAAGGGGTCGGCATAGTGGCCGCCGGACTCGGCAGCCATGGCGCCGGTCTCGAGCTTGACGTCGAGGTCGGGCAAAAAGTCGGTGGAGACAACGGCGATCTTGCCGGTCAGGCCCATGGCCTCGATGCCGGCGATCGCGCCGAGGAGGGTGTCGCCGCCGCCGCCGGCGACGATGAGAGCGTCGATATCAGGGTTGGCCTGGATGATGGCCTCGGCCGTGGCGCGGCCGGTGTCGGTGGTGGTGCGGCCGTACTGGGGATCGAGAAGGGTGATCTGGTCGTCGGCGTGCGCGGCATTCCATTCCTCAACGCCGGCCTTGTAGCCTTCCCAGCGGCCGAGGAAGGTGGCGTCGCCCGGCTCCCAGCCCTCAAGGCCGATCTTGCGGCAGCCCTTCTCGCCGAGGATGGTGACGAGGGTCTTGCCGTTGTCGAACTCGGACTCATGCACGGCGCCCACATAGTAGGGGGAGGCGCAGGCCTGGGCGTACTCGTCGGGGTTTGCGTCCTTGTCGATCACGCGGAAGAACTGGGCCACATAGACCTCGTTCTCATCGCAGGTCTTGATGACGGAGCCCATCTCGGCGGAGGCGGAGTTGCAGATGATGATGCCGTCGCAGTCCGCGAGCGCCAGGGTCTCCGCGGAAGCGGTGACCTGCTCGGAGATGTGCGCCTGGTCGACCCACTGGGTCTCCACGCCGAGGGCTTCCGCCGCCGCGTCGATCATGCGCTTGCATTCGCTGCCGAGGGTGTCGGTGGAGCTCCAGATGGAGATGCCGATTTTGATTTTGTCTTCCGCCGCGAAGGCCGGGACGGAGAGACTGAGCATCAGGGTCAGGACAAGAACGAGTGCCAGGATCTTTTTCATGTTGTTTTCCTCCTTATAAATTTGTTCTTGCTTGTATGTTCAGGTTTTCTGCGCTTTGTCAGGCCGCCGGGGCGTTTATCTCGCTTCGCCCTGCGGCGTCTTTTTCTTGCTGTCCTTTTTCCTCTCGGACGCGGTTACGACGATACGCTGGATCACGATGAACAGCGCGAGCAGACCGCCGGTCGCGATCTTGCCCCACCAGGAGAGGAGCGTGCCGTTGAAGGTGATAAGCGCCGGGATGACGGACTTCAGCAGGACGCCGAAGAGCGTGCCGATCATATAGCCGACGCCGCCGGTCAGCAGCGTGCCGCCGATGACCGCGCAGGAGATCGCCTCCAGCTCGCCGCCGTTCAGGGCGAGGTTCCAGCCGCTCTTTACCTCCAGCAGATAGGCAAAGCCCGCGAGGACGCTGCAGAAGCCGTTGAAGCCGTAGACCAGGATCTTGGTCCGCCCGACGGGAAGGCCCATGAGCTTCGCGCTCTGCTCGTTGCCGCCGATGGCGTAGATGTTTCTGCCGAACTTTGTCCGGTGCAGAATAAAGGTGCCGATCACGATCATCAGCAGGAATACGAGCAGATTGACATTGATGAAGGCGATCGGTTTGATCTTCACCCACTCGCCGTCAACATATTTTTTGAAGTACCACTTCCAGCCGGCGAGGGCGTCGATCATCGGATGGGAGACCGAAATCGACTCCCGGCTGATCAGCGAGCAGACGCCGCGCGCGAGGAAGTTCCCCGCAAGGGTCGTGATGAAGGGCGGCACATCCAGATAATAGATCGCCGCGCCCTGCAGGAGACCCAGTCCCACGCCGACCACCAGCGCGGCCAGCATGCAGACGGCGGGGTGGTAGCCGAGGACGCTCGTCCCGTAGGCTACGATCATCCCGGTCAGGCAGGCGACCGACGCAACCGAGAGGTCGATGCCGCCGGTGATGAGCACCATCGTCATGCCCACCGCGGAGATGCCGTAATAGGCATTGTCCTTGAACATGTTGACAAAGGTGCGCAGGGTGGTAAAGCCGATGCTTCCAAAGCGGATCGCACCGTAGATGTAGATCAGGATGAAAATGCCGACGGTCGCATAGACCATCACAAACTGCGGCTTCAGCAGGCGGCTTGCAAGACTCTGCCGTCTATCCGGAATTCGTTCAGGCATGTACCGCACCTCCCTTCATCCGCTTCTTGCCCATCTTCGACATCCTCTTGCGGACAGGCTCGGACTGCAGCACGATAACGACGATGATGATGAGCGCCTTGAACGCCATGGTCGCCTCCGAGACGATGCCGAAGTAGTAGACGAAGGTCACGATCGTGCGGATGATGATGGAGCCGATCACCGTGCCGGCGAGACTGAATTTGCCGCCTGCCATGTTCGTGCCGCCTATAACGACGGCCAGGATGGCGTCCATCTCAAAGTTGATGCCGAAGTTGTTGGAGTCGTTCGACATGACGCGGCTTGCGGTGATGAGGCCTGCGATCGCCGAGAGAAACGCCGTGAGGGCGAAGACGATCATGATGATCCTGCGGGAGTCGATGCCGCTCAGGCGGCTCGCACTCGGGTTGATGCCGACAGATTCCACCATCGTGCCGAAGGCCGTCTTTCGCACGAAGATGGAAACCGCCGCCACAACAATAATTGAGATGATAATCGGCATCGGCAGGAACAGAAAGCTCCCCTGCCCGATCACGCGGAAGGGCGAGTACAGTGTGGTGAACTGTTTGCCGTTCGTCACGATCTGCGCGATGCCGCGCCCGCATACCATGAGGATCAGCGTCGCAATGATGGGCTGCATCCCGATGCGCGAGATCATAAAGCCGTTGAAGAGGCCCATCAGCGTGCACACGGCGAGCGGGACCAGGATCACCAGGATGAAGGGCTTGACCGTGTAATCACCCGGCGTGGTGTAAACCAGCACGTCCCAGCGGAGAAACTTCAAGGCCAGCGCGCCGCTCAGCGCCACGAGAGAGCCGACGGAGAGGTCAGTGCCGCCCAGGGCGATGACGAGCGTCATGCCCATGGAGATGATGGTGATCTCCGCGGAGCGGTTGAGAATGTCGATCAAACTGCCGTAGAGCATACCGGTGGCGGGCTGGTACTTGATCGAGAAGAAATCCGGCCGGATAATAAAGCAGACCAGCAGAATCAGAAGCTCAGCCACAACGGCCCAGGTGATCTTGGACTGCATGATGCCGGATAGCGAGAAGTTTTTCTTTTTCATGCCGTCGCGTCCTCCTGCTGTCCGTTGGCGATGATGTTGAGAAGCGTCTGCTGGGTGCAGCCCTCTCCGTTCACCTCACCGACTTTCTTTCTGTCCCGCATGACGACGATGCGGTTGGAGCAGCGGATGATCTCATCCAGCTCCGAGCTGATGAAGATGACCGAAACCCCCTCGCCGCACATCTCCAGCATCAGGCGCTGGATCTCCGCCTTCGCGCCGATATCGATGCCGCGCGTCGGCTCGTCGAGGATCAGAAGCTCCGGCTGCGTCGCCATCCAGCGGGCCAGAATGACCTTCTGCTGATTGCCGCCGGACAGCTCGCCGATCTTCTTTTCCGCGTTCGGCGTCGCGATGGAGAGGAGCTTGATGTACTTCTCGGCAAGCTCGTTCTGCTCCTGCATGGAGATGGGATGCATGAAGCCCCTTCTCGCCTGCAGGGCAAGGGCGATATTCTCGCGGATGGACAGATCGCCGATGATGCCGTCGCGCTTTCTGTCCTCCGGGCAGAAGGCCAGCTTCGCGTTGATCGCGTCGATCGGCTTGCCGATCGTCACCCTTTTGCCGTTGACCGTCTCGGTCCCCTCCGTCGCGGGGACAGCGCCGAAGATCAGCTCCGCCGTCTCCGTACGGCCGCTGCCGAGAAGGCCGGCAAAGCCCATGAGCTCGCCCTTCCTGAGCGAGAGATTCACGTTCTGGATCTGGCCCGGGGCGCCGAGATTCTCCGTTTTGAGCATTTCGGGCGCGTCCGGGGCGACCTCGGCCCGCTTGAGATTGAAGATCACGTCCATGTCTTTGCCGATCATCATGGTCACAAGTTCGAGCTTCGTGATGCCCTGGATGTCGTAGGTGCCGACCAGCGTGCCGTTGCGCAGGATCGTCAGTCTGTCGCACACGGCGAACACCTGATCCAGAAAGTGCGTGATGAAAATGATGCCCATGCCCTCTGCCTTCAGCTCATTCATGACGTCGAACAGGAGCTTGACCTCGTTATCATCCAGGGACGAGGTAGGCTCGTCCAGGATCAGGACCTTCGCGTCGATATCGACCGCGCGCGCGATCGACACCATCTGCTGAATCGCCGTGGAATAATTATTTAATGGGCGCGTAACGTCAATATCCATGTGGAATCTTGACATCAGCTCTCGGGCTCTCTTATTGATATCTTTCCAGTTGATCATGCCGTGCTTCATCGGCTGGCGTCCGACGAAAATGTTTTCCGCCACCGTCAGATTCGGGCACAGATTGATCTCCTGATAGACCGTCGAAATACCCATGGAGAACGCATCCTGCGGGCTCGTCGGTCTGATCTCTTTTCCGTCGAACAGAATGGTGCCGGCGTCCATGTGGTGGACGCCCGTAAGGCATTTGACCAGTGTGCTTTTCCCTGCGCCGTTTTCTCCGAGGAGCGCGTGTATCTCTCCAGCTCTGAGGGAAAAGTCAACTTTATCGAGAGCTTTCACTCCTGGGAACTGTATTTCAATGCCTTTCATTTCAAGCAGGCTATGTTCCGGCAATTGAATTCCTCCTTAAAGGACAAGGGCGGAAGGCTGTACGCCGTCCACCCTTGAAAAAGGGGCCGGCTGAGCGCCAGCCCCCAGGATTCAGGATGTTGATGTGAAAGGATAAAGAGAATCAGTAGACGCGGCTGTCAATCACATCAGCAGCGAGGACAGAGGTGACCGTTCCGAGGTCGATGCCGCCCACGCAGTCGTACACGCCCTCTTCGGGGTGAACGATGGTCTTCTCAAAGGTCTCGCCGGCCTCGAGAGCCTCGATGGTCTTCTCAACGAAGGGGCCATAGAGCGGGGTGCACTCGACGGTGGCGTTCATCTCACCGGCGACAATGGCCTCAAACGCGGCCTTGACGGAGTCGCAGCCAACAATGATGATGTCCTTGCCGGGAACAAGGCCGGCGGCCTTGATGGCGTCGATGGCGCCGAGACCCATGTCGTCGTTCTGGACGATCAGGACGTCGATCTTGTCAACGGACTTGAGCCATGCTTCCATAACGGCCTGGCCCTCGGTACGGGTGAAGTTGCCGGACTGCTGAGCCACGAGCTTCATGTTGGGGTACTCTTTCAGAGCGGCCAGGTTGCCCTCGGTACGGCCGACCTGAGCGTCAGCACCGGTGGTGCCTTCCATGATGGCGACGCAGACTTCCTCATCGCCGCGGCCAAGGGTCTTCAGATACTCGCCGGCCCACGCGACCTGGCGGCGGCCCTCTTCGACGAAGTCACCGCCGAATGCAGCGGCGTAGTCGATCTTGTCGGCGCAGTCGGGCATACGGTCGACCAGGATCAGGGGGATCTCAGCCTCGTTGACCTCAGCAAGGACTTCGTCCCAGCCGGTGGAAACAACGCCGGTGAAGAGGATGTAATCAACGCCCTGGGTGATGAAGTTGCGCAGAGCCTTGATCTGGTTCTCCTGCTTCTGCTGCGCGTCATCATAGATGAGCGTCCAGCCGTCGTGGCCTTCGATCGTGCTCTTGATGCTGTCGGTGTTCGCGGTGCGCCAGTCGGATTCCTGACCGATCTGGGAGAAGGCGACCTTGATGTCATCCGCATAAGCGACGACGCTCAGAGAAGCCATCATGACCAGAACAAGGAGAAGTGCAAGAACTTTCTTCATGGTCTTTACCTCTTTTCAAAAAAATTTTTGACTTGGGAATGGATTTCCCGCTGAGCCTATCAAAGCACTTTTTCCGCCCGGCGTCAAGGCTTTCGGGGCGGCGGAGCGCAAAACCGTGAAAGCAAATAAATACAAGTTTGCGGCATGTTTTTCAAAAAGCAGACAACTTTGCCGGGAGGCGGTTTTTTTCCGATCCGGCGGGCGGATTTGTCGGTTTTCTTCCGATTTTTGAAGTGCCTGCCCCGCGCCGCGCTTTGGATAATCTGCCCAAAAGTCCCTCGCTTTATCGGATTATTTTCCGGCCGTGTCCGTCAAAGTCAATGAAAAAACAACCCTCCGGCGCGAGAAAGTCTGTTTTTTTCCGGCGGTGCGAAAGGGGATTTTCCGGGCGGGCGATCTGTGGTAGAATGGGGCAAACGAAGAAAAGGGGAGTGGGCACATGCCGGCCAGGTATCTCACGGCGGCGGCGGAGCTGAGACGCCGCTGCGCCCGGATGCGGAAAGAGGGACAGACAAAGCTGCCCGGGGAGCTCGCGCTCTGCGCGGAGTGCGGATGCAGCCGCGAGACCGTGCGCCGCGCGCTCTCGATCCTCGCGGAGGAGGGGCTGATCGTGCGCGTGCACGGCAGCGGGACCTACCTTGCGGGCGCGGAGCCGGTGCGCCGGGGCCGCGTCGCCGTGGTGCTCCCCTCGGCGGACACCTATCTCTACCCCCAGCTCCTGCGGGATCTGGAGGCCGTGTTCGCCGAGGCCGGCTGCACGGTGGAGGTCTGCGTCACGCACAATCTTGTCCGTGAGGAGCGGGCGGTCCTCGCGCGCCTTCTGGCCGATCCCCCGGCCGGCATCCTCATCGAGGGGGCAAAGAGCGCCCTGCCGAGCGTGAACCTGGACCTGCTGGAGCAGATCGGGCGGCAGGGCATCCCGCTCGTGTGGCTGCACGCGCCGCTGCCGGTCCCGGAGGGGGCCCCCTGCATCCAGGACGAGAACGCGGAGGGCGCGCGCATCCTGGTCCGCCATCTCCGGGAGCGGGGGCATGAGCATATCGCCGCCGTCTTCAAAAGCGACGACCGCCAGGGGCACGAGCGCTACCTCGGCTTTGCCTCTGCCCTTCTGCGCGAGGGGCTTTCGCTCGAGGAGGCGCACATTCTCTGGTACGACACCGCGGCGCGCGAGGCGCTGCTCGCGGGCCGGGGCGACTGGCTCGAGCGCTTTGCCGCGCGCCTCGCCCCCTGCACCGCCGTCGTCTGCTATAACGACGAGATCGCCTACCCCCTCATCCGCGCGCTCCTGCGCATAGGGCGGCGGGTGCCGGAGGACGCGGCGGTGGTGAGCTTTGACAACAGCCACCTCTGCACCCTCTCCCCGGTGCCCATCACCTCCCTCGCCCACGAAAAGCACCAGATGGGCACCCTCGCGGCAAAGGCCCTCCTGCGCCTGCTTGCCGGCAAACCCGCCCCCGGCGCCCGCCTCCCCTGGACCCTGCGCGAAAGACGCAGCGGATGAAAACTCCCCGTCCCAAGCGTAGGGGCGGGGCTTGCCCCGCCCGGCGGTATAGGGGGGCCAAGATTCCCCGCGTTCTAAGCTCCCTTTGCGAAAGGGAGCTGTCACCAGTGCGCACACTGGTGACTGAGGGATCGACTGTCCTGGGAAAATCTTCGATCCCTCCACCGCCTTCGGCGGTCCCCCTCCCTTTTCGAAAGGGAGGTTAAAGGAGATACGTAGGGGCGGGGCTTGCCCCGCCCGGCGGAACCGGGCAATCATTTAAAAGCAATGTACGGCGAAATCGCAGCTTTTCGCGAAATCGCCGTACATTTTTTGCGTTTTTATATTTCCGCGCGCGGGAGGGGCAAGCCCCTCCCCTACGGCAGATGGGAACATTTGCGCCTCGCCGTAGTCTGTAACAATTAAAACTTGCTGTCATTCTGAGGAGCGCCAGCGACGAAGAATCCCGTACCTGTTGCAACCATCCGCGGGATCCTTCGCTGACGCTCAGGATGACAGATAAAGTTTAAGGTGTTACAACGCCGTAGGGGCGGGCGTCCTCGACCGCCCGGCGGGACAGGTTCAGACGAGCG
This sequence comes from Oscillospiraceae bacterium, assembly GCA_902793285.1. Taxonomy (GTDB): domain Bacteria; phylum Bacillota; class Clostridia; order Oscillospirales; family Oscillospiraceae; genus Limivicinus. The sequence goes on along the minus strand of CADBCV010000017.1, from coordinate 8,648 downwards.
CGGCGGTGATGATGCTCATCTGATAGACCTCCTCGGCGTTGCAGCCGCGGGAGAGGTCGTTGATGGGGGCGTTCAGGCCCTGCAGGATGGGGCCGTAGGCGTCGAAGCCGCCGAGACGCTGGGCGATCTTGTAGCCGATGTTGCCGGACTGGATCTCCGGGAAGATGAAGGTGTTGGCGTAGCCCGCGACAGTGCTGCCCGGGAACTTGAGCTGGCCGACGGTGGGGCTCACGGCCGCGTCAAACTGCATCTCGCCGTCGCAGGCGATCTCGGGATGGGTCTCCTTGACGATGGCGGTGGCATTGCGCACGAGCTCGGGGCCGGGGCCCTTGCCGGAGCCCTTGGTGGAGAAGGAGAGCATGGCGACCTTGGGGTCGATGCCGAAGACCTTCGCGGTCTTCGCGGTCTCGACGGCGACCTCGGCAAGCTGCTGGGCGGCGGTCAGGACGACGTTGCCCTCCTTGTCCTTCTTGTCCTCATAGGAGATGTTGATGGCGCAGTCGCCCATGGCGAGCATCTCTTTGCCGCGGACCAGGATGAAGCAGGAGGAGACGAGGTTTGCGCCCTTCCTGGTCTTCACGAGCTGCAGGGCGGGGCGGACGGTGTCGGCCGTGGAGTAGGTCGCGCCGCCGAGCAGGGAGTCGGCCAGGCCCTCCTTCACCAGCATGGTGCCGAAGTAGTTGGACTTCAGGAGCATGGCGCGGGCCTCCTCCGCGGTGGCCTTGCCCTTGCGCAGGGCGACAAAGTCGTCCACAAACCTGTCCATCTCGGGATAGGTCTCGGGGTCGATGATCTCAAGCCCCTCGATATCGAAGCCGCCCTTGGCCGCCGCGGCCTTGACCGCGTCCACGTTGCCGATGAGCACGGGCGTCAGGAAGCCGTCCTTCTTGAGCCGGGCCGCGCTCTCGAGGATGCGGGCGTCGGTGCCCTCGGTATAGACGATCTTGCGGGGATTGGCCTTGAGAATTTCTACCAGATTTTCAAACATGGAATCTACCTCCAGCATAATATTTGGTCGATACTATAAACATAGCACGAACGGGGCGCAATTTCAAGAATTCTATTTACAAAGAAGCGCCCGTCGGATATAATATACTGACTGTAATCAAATATAAAGAGGCAACGACCATGGACAGGAGCTTTCCCGAAATTCTCTCCTCCCTCCGGCGGGAGCGGAAGATCAACCAGCGCACGGCGGCGAGCGATCTCGGCATCAGCCAGGCGCTTCTGAGCCACTATGAAAACGGCGCGCGCGAGCCGGGTCTCGGCTTTGTGTGCCGCGCCTGCGATTATTACGGCGTCACCGCCGACTACCTCCTCGGCCGCAGCGACAGACCCGACGCCGCCCGCAGCGCCGCCGACACGGCCCTCGCCGCCCTCGGCGCGGTGGAGGCGCGCATCACGGAGGCCCGCGCCGCTCTCGGCGAATACACGGGAAAGGAGCAGGAAGCATGATCCCGCAGAAGAACATCCGCAATTTCTCCATCATCGCCCACATCGACCACGGCAAATCCACCCTCTCCGACCGCCTCATCGAAAAGTGCGGCGCGGTGGAGGAGCGCATCATGGAGGACCAGATCCTCGACAACATGGACCTCGAGCGCGAGCGCGGCATCACCATCAAGGCCCGCGCCGTGGGTCTCAATTACAAGGCCGCGGACGGGGAGAGCTATACCCTGAACCTCATTGACACCCCGGGCCATGTGGACTTCAACTATGAGGTCTCGCGCTCGCTCGCCGCGTGCGAGGGGGCCGTCCTCGTGGTGGACGCCTCCCAGGGCGTCGAGGCCCAGACCCTCTCGAACACCTATCTCGCGCTCGACAACAATCTCGAGATCCTGCCGGTCGTGAACAAGATCGACCTGCCCGCCGCGGACCCGAAGCGCGTCAAGGCGGAGATCGAGGAGATCATCGGCCTGCCCGCCATGGACGCGCCGGAGATCAGCGCCAAGGCCGGCATCAACATCGACGCCGTGCTCGAGGATATCGTGGCGAACGTCCCCGCCCCGGCGGGCGACCCGGACGCCCCGCTCAAGGCCCTCGTCTTTGACAGCCAGTACGACAACTACCGCGGCGTCATCGTCTTCATGCGCCTCATCGACGGGGCCATCCGCAAAGACAGCGAGGTGCTCCTCATGTCCACCGGCGCAAGGTACAAGGTGGTGGAGGTCGGGCACTTGCGCCCCATCGGCCTTGAGCCCTGCGACGAGCTTGCCGCCGGCGATGTCGGCTACTTCACCGCGAGCATCAAGAACGTCTCCGACACCCAGGTGGGCGATACCGTGACCGACGCCCAGAACCCCACGGCCCAGGCCCTGCCCGGCTACCGCCCGGCGCGGCCCATGGTCTTCTGCGGCATCTATACGGAGGACGGGTCCAAGTACCCGGATCTCCGCGACGCGCTGGATAAGCTCAAATTAAACGACGCCTCCCTCTCCTACGAGCCGGAGAGCTCGGTGGCCCTCGGCTTCGGCTTCCGCTGCGGCTTCCTCGGGATGCTCCATATGGAGATCATCCAGGAGCGCCTCGAGCGCGAGTTTGACCTGGAGCTTGTGACCACCCTCCCCTCCGTCATCTACAAGGTCGTGAAGACGGACGGCTCCGTCGTCATGGTGGACAACCCCCACAATTACCCGGAGGTGCAGTCCATCGCCGAGGCATACGAGCCCTATGTGAAGGTCTCCATCATCACGCCGAACGAGTTCGTGGGCAACATCATGCCCCTCTGCCAGGACCGGCGCGGGGAGTACAAGAACATGACCTATCTCGACCAGCGCCTCGTGGAGCTGCATTATGAGATGCCCTTGAACGAGATCATCTACGACTTCTTCGACACGCTCAAGGCCCGCACGAAGGGCTACGCCTCCCTCGACTACGAGCTCTCGGAATACAAGCTCTCGGACCTTGTGAAGGTGGACATGCTCCTAAACGGCGACCAGGTGGACGCCCTCAGCTTCATCGCCCACCGGGAGAAGGCCTATCCCCGCGCAAGGAAGCTCTGCGAAAAGCTCCAGGAGAACATCCCGCGCCAGCTCTTCGAGGTGCCCATCCAGGCGGCCATCGGCGGCAAGATCATCGCCCGCGAGACCGTGCGCGCCATGCGCAAGGACGTGCTCGCCAAGTGCTACGGCGGCGACATCACGCGCAAGAAGAAGCTCCTCGAAAAGCAGAAAGAAGGCAAGAAGAAGATGCGCCAGCTCGGCACCGTCTCCATCCCGACCGAGGCGTTTTTGGCGGTTTTGAAGCTGGACGAATGATACGGCAGCGCCGATGACAGCCGGCGCTTTTGCCTCCCTCTCTGAGGGAGGTGGCATCCGGCGTCTCACGCAAGCCGCCGGCGTCTCACGCAAGCCGGATGACGGAAGGAGCACTCCCTCAGTCATCGCCGCGGGCGGCGCTGACAGCTCCCTCTGGGAGGGAGCCGTTATTAGCCTCCCCCCCGCGCGGGACGTCGAGGGCGCCGTCCCCTACGGACAGGCGCGGACATTATAAAGCCCCATCATGGAACCCGTTTCATTCTGTTTTTGAAAGGAGAAACCGACATGAAAAAGATCCTCTGCATGATCCTCGCGCTCGTGATGGTCCTCTCGCTGGTCCCCGCCGCCTTCGCGGAGGCCGCCGCCAGGGAGGGGGACGTGAAGGCGTCTGACATGATCGGCACCCTCGAGGGAAAGCGCTATGAGAACAAGGCCCTCGGCATCGGGGCCGAGATCCCCGAGACCTGGCAGGTCTTCAGCCCCGAGGAGGCCACCCGGCTCATGTATGACGGCTTCGACCTCCTGGAGGCGGACAGCGACTGGCTCGCCCGGATGCTCGAGGAGAACGAGTCCATTTTCGATCTCTACACCGCCGCCATGGACAACAGCGGCGACAACATCAACATCCAGGTCCAGAAGAGCGCCTTCAATCTCCTGCAGAAGGCCGTGCTGACCGAGGAGAAGCTCATCGAGGCCAGCATGGAAGAGGTGGAGAAGAGTCTCAAGGACAGCGGCCTCATGGACGAGGTCAAGCTCGAGATGGGAAGCTGCGAATTCGCGGGCAAGACCCACGCCTGCCTCGACGTCTCCGGCACGATGTACGGCGTGCCCGTCTATGAGCGGATGGTCATGCTGCTCAAGGGCGACTACATGGGCGTCGTCACGGGCTTCTCCCTCGACAAGGACGCCCTTGCGAAAAACTTCGCCATGTTCACCGCGGCGTAAAGGCTTCCCCTTGAGGGGAAGCTGTCGCGGCGCGTGTCCGGCCGCGCCGTGACTGATGAGGTGTCAACGTTGCCGCTTGTACAATGCCGGTCAGAGGCGGCGGGTTCCACCTCATCCGCCCCAGTGTGCGCACTGGGGCACCTTCCCCTCAAGGGGAAGGCTTTTTCACGTTAAAATAAAATCCTTGTCAATTCCTTGTTTCTATAGTATAATATCAAACCGGTTTGCGCCCTGTGTGTAAACCGCAAGCGAAACGAAAGGGGGGCGCCCGACCTGTGGTAAACATCACAAACGAAAAGGGCACGATCAGCATCACAAGCGAGGTGCTGACCTATCTCGCCGGCGTTGCCGCGACGAGCTGCTTCGGTGTCAAGGGCATGATCAGCCGCAGCAAGGAGGGCGTCATGCAGCTTCTGCGCAGGGAGTCCATGTCCAAGGGCGTCACCGTACACTTTCACGACGACGGCTCCATCTCGCTGGAGCTGCACATCGGCGTGGATCAGGGCGTGAATATGAGCGCCGTGGCGCAGAGCATTATGAAGGAGGTCAGCTACAAGCTGTCCAAATCCGCGGGCGTGCCCGTGCGCCGCGTTGATGTCTTCATCGATACGATCATCGGATAAGCGAGGATAAGAGTCTTGAGAGATATGATAAATGCCGCGGCCTTCAAGGAGGGTATCCTCTGCGCCTTTGCCGCGCTGCAAGCCAATATTCAGGCCGTCAACGACCTGAACGTCTTTCCCGTCCCGGACGGCGACACCGGCACCAACATGGGCCTGACCATGGAGCGGGCCGCGCTGGAGCTGCGCAAGAACGAGTTTTCCAGCGTCTCCGCCGCGGCGGACTGCGTGGCCTCGGCCCTCCTGCGGGCCGCGCGCGGAAACTCCGGCGTGATTTTGAGCCTGCTGTTTCGCGGGATCTCCCGCAAGCTCAAGGGCCTTGTGGAGACGGACGCGCGCACCTTCGCCGCCGCCATGCGGGAGGGTGTGGACGCCGCCTATAAGGCCGTCATGAAGCCTGCCGAGGGGACCATCCTCACGGTGGCGCGCCTCGCGTCCGAGGCGGCTGTCGAGGCGGCCGGCGGCGGGGCCAGTCTCGAGCAGACCTTTGAGGCCGCCATCCGCGCCGGGGACGAGGCCCTGGCCGACACCATCAATCTCAACCCCGTGCTCAAAAAGGCCGGCGTCGTGGACGCGGGCGGCATGGGCTACATGATTATCCTCAAGGCGATCTTCGCCTCCCTGAAGGGCGAGGCTTTCGCCCCCCAGGACCAGATGCGCATCGAGGAGGTCGTGGAGACCGGCGAAAATCACTACGACGCGCGCGAGAACATCACCTTCGCCTTCGACACGGTCTATGTCGTGCGGAAAAAGAGCGCGGACGTGGATCTCGCGCCCCTGCGCGCCTATCTCGGCGGCATCGGCGACAGCCTTGTCATCAGCGACGACGATGAGATCTTCAAGGTCCACGTCCACACCGACAACCCCGGCGAGGTGCTCATCGAGAGCCAGAAGTACGGCACGCTTGAGATCGCGAAGATCGAGAACATGGTCATCCAGGCCGACCAGAACGCGGCCGGGCAGAAGGTCATCAGCACCGACGATCTCGATGCCATCGAGCAGGAGCTTGAGCGCATGGAGGACGCCGAGCCCGCCTGCGCCGCCCCCGAAAAGCAGTTCGGCGCGGTGGTCGTGGCCGCGGGCGAGGGGATGCGCAAGCTCTTCTGCGAGCTCGGCGCGGACCGCGTCGTCACCGGCGGGCAGACCATGAACCCCTCCACCGACGATATCCTGCGCGAGATCAACCGCACCCCGGCGGAGACGGTTTTCGTCCTGCCGAACAACAAGAACATCATCCTGGCGGCCGAGCAGAGCGTGGAGCTTGTGAAGGACAAGCGCGTCATCGTCATCCCCACGAAGACCGTGCCCCAGGGCATCTCGGCCCTTTTGAACTTCAACATCGACGAGAATGAGGAGCCCATCGTGGAGGCCATGAAGGAGGCCGCCGCGCATGTGCACACCGCCATGGTCACCTACGCCGCGCGCGACTCCGACTTCGACGGGCACGACATCCACGCGGGCGAGTACCTGGCCCTCCTGGACGGGGCGCTGCTCGGCAGCTACAAGAGCGAGAAGGCGCTCTTCGCGGATCTCATCCGGGCCTTCGGGCAGTTTGACCCCGAGTTCATCACCGTCTACTATGGCGAGGATGTGCAGGAGGACGCCGCAAACGAGGCCGCCTCCGCCATCGCGGAAGCCATCCCCAACGCGGAGATGAGCGTCGTGGACGGCGGCCAGCCGGTGTACTACTACATGATCAGCGTGGAATAAATGAACTGTTGCGGGGCTGTCTCAAAACCAGTATGAATGCAAGACCGTAGGGGTCGATCCCCAGATCGACCCGCCAAATCACGCAGATTTCTGCAAAAACGGCGGGCCGATGAGGGCATCGGCCCCTACGGCCATCTTTTTATACAGGAATTATCTTGTTTTTTCTGCAGGCACTCCGGAACTATTATCAGCAAACAAGGCGGGATTTTATGAAAAACAAAACCAAAACGCACGCGGCCCCCTTCTGGGTCTTCCTCGCGCTCATGACCCTCGCGGTGCTGACGGTCCTGGAGCTCAACAAAAACGCGCTCGCGGCCTGGGGCGTGTGCCTTGCGCTGCTCGCGCTCTATGCCGTTTTGCGGCAGCGCTTTCTGCGCGGGGGGCATTTTTACCTGCGCCTGATTGCACTGCTGGCCCTGCTCGCCCTCCTCTGTCAGGTGATGTGGGGCGTCGGGCGGCCCTATAAGCTCCGCCCCGCGGTGGAAAAAAGCGGCGGCATGACCGAGGTCGTCACCCTGCGTGACGGCAAGGTCCAGGGCGTTTTGACCGCGGACGGCGCGGTGGAGGTCTATGCCGGCATCCCCTACGCAAAGCCCCCCGTGGGCGAGCTGCGCTGGCGGGCCCCGCAGGACCCCGAGCCCTGGAGCGGCGTGCGCACGGCGGTGAACTTTGCGCCCATGGCCATGCAGCCGCGCTCCTCCGAGATCTATAACTCTCTCTCCCGCATTGTCGGCTTTCACGACTATGAGATCACGCCGGACGACAACTTCCGCGACGCCGTGAGCGAGGACGCCCTCTATCTCAACCTCTGGAAGCCCGCCGGGGCGCAGGAGAAGCTGCCCGTCCTGGTGTACATCCACGGCGGCGCCCTCCAGACCGGGCAGCCCTGGTACGGCGACTACAGCGGCGAGGGGCTTGCCCGCAAGGGCGTGCTCGTGGTGAACTTCGGCTACCGCCTCGGCGTGTTCGGCTTTCTCGCCAGCGAAGAGCTCGCGGCGGAGGACCCCAACGGCTCCACCGGCAACTACGGCCTCATGGACCAGGTCAAGGCGCTCGAGTGGGTGCGCGACAATATCGCGGCCTTCGGCGGCGACCCGGAGAACGTGACCCTCGCGGGCGAGTCCGCGGGCGCGGTGTGCGTGTCGGCGCTCTGCACCTCCCCGGCGGCGAAGGGGCTTTTCCGCCGCGCCATCCTCGAGAGCTCCACCGCCTCCGCCCCCGTGCCGCAGCACTCCTTCCGTTCGCTGGACGAGGCGCTCCAAACCGGGCGGGAGACCCTCTCGCGCTTCGGGGCGAAGGACATCGCGGAGCTGCGCGCCATGCCGGCCGAAAAGCTCGTCGAGGCGGCGGACACAAACCACCACCTCACGCTGGACGGCTATCTCCTGCCCGTGACGCCCTATGAGGCCTACCGGGCGGGCGTGCACAACGAGGAGGCCCTGCTCCACGGCTTCAATGCCGAGGAGGGCACCCCCTTCATCCTCTTCGACCGGGGCAATCTCAAGAACTACGAGAGCAAGGTGCGCGGCTATTTTGGGGAGTACGCGGACGAGGTGCTCCGTACCTGGGCGCCGGAGACGGACGCCGAGGCCCGCGACATGTGGCTCCGGCTCTACTCCGCGGTCTACTTCACCCATGGCCACTACTGCCTGAGCCGCCAGGACATCCGTCTCGGCGTGCCGGTGTGGGAGTATTACTTTGCCAAGGAAAACGGCCGCCTCTCCGCCTGGCACAGCGGGGAAGAGATCTACTGCTACCACAACATCCCGGCGGACTCGAAGCTCTTTGACGAGGGCGACCGGGCCCTCTCCGACCTCTTCAGCGACTACTTTGTGAACTTCATCCGCTTCGGCGACCCCAACGGCGAAGGGCTCCCCGTCTGGGAACAGAGCCGCGACGGGACAGAGCTCATGCTCCTCTCGGACGAGCAGAAGATGATCCCGGACCCCTACCGCGAGATCGACGCCCTCCTCGACCGGATGCAGGGCTGGGAGGACTGAGCGGAAAAGTCAATTGACATCGCAGGGGACGGCGCCCTCGGCGGCCCGAAACCTCACGCAGTGGAGATGTGGGTTTTGCGGTGAAATGTCCGACGATTCCGTAGGGGCGGGCGTCC
>CADBCV010000016.1 GCA_902793285.1 Oscillospiraceae bacterium | reverse complement strand
CCTCTCTCTTCGTGGCTAATGTGTTGTGCAAATTCATTAAACCACTTCGAGGTGCCCTCTGTCTCTATTTTTTTCCTACATCTATTTTACACTAAGTTTATTTTTTCTCCGCGCTCGTTTTCTTTCCTCTCTTACCGGCTGCGCAGACCTGTGTTGACAGGCGGCTTTTCTGTTCGGTTTTGGCCGGGATTTTACAAATCGTGTGGATATTTCCCCCAAATGTGGTATACTGGACTTCCCTGCTCCGATCATTTTTACAGGTGCAGGAAAACAGAAAGGAGCCCTTTCTATGTTCATAGAGCTCAACGGTGTTCGGCTATTCTACGAAAAGCGCGGCGAGGGACGGCCTCTGCTGCTGGTACACGGCAATGGCGAGGATCACACGATCTTTGACCAGGCGCTCCTGCTGCTCGAGAAGCACTACTGCTGCTACACGATCGACTCCCGCTGCCATGGGCAGAGCAGCGAGGGGCCCCTGCACTACGACGCCATGGCAAAGGACATGCTGGCGTTTCTGGAGGCGCTCGAGCTCCGGGATGCGATCTTCTACGGCTTCAGCGACGGCGGGATCGTGGGGCTGCTCGCGGCGGCGGAGACGGACAGGATCACGACGCTCATCGTGAGCGGGGCCAATCTCAGCCCAAACGGCGTGAAGCCCTCCCTGCGGCTTCTGGTGCGCGCGATGTACCGGCGGACGAAGGATCCGAAGCTCGCCCTCATGCTGCGCGAGCCGTGGATCTCCGACGATGTGCTGCACAGGATCCGGGCAAACACGCTGGTGCTCGCGGGGAGCCGGGATGTGATCCGGGAGAAGGAATCCCGGCACATTGCAGACACCATCCCCGGCGCGGAGCTTCGCATCCTGCCGGGCGAGGGCCACGGCTCCTACATCGTGCATCGTGACAAAATTGCCAAACTGATCATGGAAGCCTGCAGAATCGGTAGCTGAGTAGTGCAAAACAGAGAAATATTTTGCGGAAAAACACATAAATATTGATTCTCATAAAATATCGTTTATAATATGTTCATATTCTCCCAAAGAGAGGTGTATGGATTGAATAACCAAAGAGAACAGCTTGGCAGCCGCCTCGGTTTCATCATGCTCAGCGCCGGATGCGCGATCGGCTGCGGCAACGTGTGGAAGTTCCCGTGGATGACCGGTCAGTACGGCGGCGGCGGTTTTGTGCTTGTCTATGTGCTGTGCCTGATTCTGCTGGGCCTGCCTTCCATGACCATGGAGTTTGCCATGGGCCGCGCGTCCCAGGCAAGTCCCGTCAGGATGTACCAGAAGCTCGAAAAGCCGGGCCAGAAATGGCATATCCACGGCTACCTCGCGCTCTTGGGCAATATCGCCCTCATGGCCTTCTACACCGTCGTCACCGGCTGGATGATGTACTACTTTGTGCGTTTCCTCACCGGCAAAACTGCGGATCTCGGTTTTGTCGCCATGATCACAAACCCCACCGTCAACGTTGTCTACCTGCTGATCGCCGTAGTCCTCGGCTTCACGGTGCTGAGCTTTGACCTCCAGGGCGGGCTTGAGCGCGTCACCAAGTACATGATGGTCGCGCTGTTTGTGCTGATGCTGGTGCTCGCCGTCCACAGCGCAACGCTCGACGGCGCGAAGGAGGGTCTCTCCTTCTACCTCGTGCCCGACTTCTCCAAGATCGACGGCCAGGTCATCGTCGGCGCCATGAACCAGGCCTTCTTCACGCTCTCCATCGGCATCGGCTCCATGGCCATCTTCGGCAGCTACATCGGCAAGGAGCGCTCCCTGATGGGCGAGTCCGTGAATGTCATCCTGCTGGACACCTTTGTCGCGATCATGGCAGGCTTCATCATCTTCCCCGCCTGCTTTACCTATGACATCACCCCGGGCGCGGGTCCCGCGCTGCTGTTCGACACGATGGCCTCCGTGTTCCTGAACATGGCGGGCGGCCGCCTGTGGGGCACACTGTTCTTCCTGTTCATGGTCTTCGCCGCCTTCTCCACCGAGCTTGCGGTGTTTGAGAACATCCTCGCCTGCGTGCGTGAGATGACCGGCTGGAGCCGCCCCAAGGGCTGCCTTGTCTGCGGCTGCGGCATCTTCCTGCTGGCGCTGACCACCGCCCTCGGCTACAGCAAGCTCCACTTCCAGCCCTTCGCCGAAGGCACGGCCTGGCTTGACTTCTGGGACTTCATCGTGAGCACGAACCTCCTGCCTCTTGGCGCGTTTGTGTTCTCCATCTTCTGCTGCTACAAGTTCGGCTGGGGCTGGGACAAGTTCGTGGCCGAGGCAAACGAGGGCAAGGGCCTGAAGGTCAAGGCATGGATGAAGCCGCTCTTCCAGTACTTCGTTCCCATCTGCGTGATCGCGCTCTACATCTACGGTCTCGCTACCTTTGCCTGGAAGTGATTTTTCCCGCAAAGCTTTATAAAAAATACCTGAAGCGATTTCGCTTCAGGTATTTTTAATGCAATTAGTATTGATATGTATGGTGTATCTCCGTAGGGGCGGCTATCAGCCGCCCGCGCGGGGGAATTGACGTTTTCCGTATGCGCCCGGGCGAATGCGTAAACCGACACGGTGCCGCCGGGCGGGGCAAGCCCCGCCCCTACGGTAAAGTCAAACGTTTTGGCGTGATACGCACATTTCGGATGCGGTGACGCTGCGGGCGGCTGATAACCGCCCCTACGGCAGGCGGGGATGTTTCTGCGTCGTGGTATGCCTGTAGCGCATTGTGGGTTTGCGGGCCGATGAGGGCGTCGGCCCCTGTGGAGCTGATGCAATAGTCCGGCTGTTTACGGGTCGCTTTGGATCACTGCTCGGCGGGGGTGAAGTCCTCGCGCCCGTGCTTGCAGAGGGGGCAGACGTAGTCCGCCGGGAGCTCGCCGTCGCAGGGCTCGAAGTGGCCGCAGATATTGCAGACGTAGCCCTTCTGTTTCGGCTTTGCGTCGGGCACCACATGCTCAAAATCGTCCCTGCCGTGCTTGCAGAGGGGGCAGACGAAATCGTCGGGCAGCTCCGCGCCCTCATAGACATAGCCGCAGACCTTGCACACCCAGCACTCCTTCTGCTCGGGCGCGGGGTTCTTCTTGGGCTTGATGTGGGCGTGGTAGTAGCTATAGGTGCAGGAGGGGGCAGAAGAGAGGACCTTCGCCTCCACCACGTTTGCGAGGAAGAGGGTCTGGGTCTCGAGCTCGCGCACCTCGACCACCTCGCAGGAGAGGACGGCGTTTACGTACTGCGGGATATAGCGGATGCCGTTTGCCGTGCGGTCCGTGTAATCCAGATCAGCAAACTTGTCCACATCGCGCCCGCTCTGGAAGCCGAAGCGCTGGAAGAGGCTGTAGGGCGCATCCTCCGTGAGGATGGAGACGTTGAAGCGCCCCGCCTTCTTGAGCATGTCGCAGGTGTGGTTTTTCTTGATGACCGAGACCGTGACGACCTTGGGATCGCCGGAGCCGACCTGGCAGGCGGTGTTGATGATGCAACCGTAGTCCCTGCCGTCCACATTGGTGGTGAGAACCTCGACGCCATAGCTGAGCTTGTTGAAGGCCTTCTTGTCCACCTCGGCGGTCTTCACAGCAAGAGGGGCGGGGGCGGCACTCTCGGCGGCGACAGGCTTCGGCGCGAGCTCGTCCGCGAGAGTCCGGGCGAGGGCTTCCAGCTCGTCCATCTGCCCTTCCGTGAGGGAGGACTTGAGGGAGACCTTCTGCTCATAGATCTCGATCCCCTTGAGGGGGGCGAGGATCTCAGCCATGACCTTGCCGCTTGTCGCGGCCCAGGAGCCGTTTTCGATGAGGGCGACCTTGCGGTTCTGGAGATTGTGGGCCGCGATGTCGTGCAGGAGGGTCTCCATGGTGACAAAGACGCCGGCGTTATAGGTGGTGGCGGCGAAGACGAGGTGGCTGCAGCGGAAAGCCTCGGAGACGATGTAGCTTGCGGGGGTGACGGAGGTATCGAACATACGCACCTTGACGCCCTTCTCGCAGAGCTTTGCCGCGAGGATGTTCGCGGCGTTTTCGGTGTGGCCGTAGACGGAGGCGTAGGCGATCATGACGCTCTTCTCCTCGGGGGTGTAGCTCGACCAGAGGAGGTACTTGCCCAGAAAGTCCCCAAAGTGGCTGCGCCAGACGAAGCCGTGCAGCGGGCAGACGTAGGCGATATCGAGGGCCGCTGCCTTCTTGAGCACCGCCTGGACCTGGGGACCGTATTTGCCGACGATGTTGGTGTAGTAGCGCCGGGCCTCATCCACGCAGTCGGTGAAGAAGTCCACCTCGTCGGCGAAGAGTCTGCCGTTCAGGGCGCCGAAGCTGCCGAAGGCGTCCGCCGTGAAGAGGATCTTGTCCGTCGTGTCATAGCTCATCATGACCTCGGGCCAGTGGACCATCGGGGCCATCACAAAAGTGAAGCTGTGGCGGCCGGAGGAGAAGGTGTCGCCCTCCTTGACGAGCAGGATACGTTTGGAGAGATCCATGGGGAAAAACTGGGCCAGCATGGTCTTGATCTTGGCGTTGCAGATGACGGTCGTCTCGGGGTAGCGCTTTAAGACAAGCTCGAGCGTCGCGGCGTGGTCCGGCTCCATGTGGTGGACGACGAGATAGTCGAGACTGCGCCCGCCAAGCGTATGCTCCAGATTTTCGAGGAACACGCCGTAGACGGCCTTGTCCACCGTGTCGAAGAGCACCGTCTTCTCATCGAGCAGCAGGTAGGAGTTGTAGGACACGCCGTCCGGCACGCCGTAGACCCCTTCAAAGAAGGGCAGGCGGCGGTCATCCGCGCCGACCCAGACGAGATCGGACGTTACTTTTCTTGTGCAGTACATAGGCTTCTCTCCTTTTAACAGTAATATATGGGTTTTGTTTTATAGGTTTTATTCCGAGACATACCAAGTCGGCGGGCGGGAACATTTGCACATCGTGGTGCACCTGTACCGCATCTTAAGTTTGCGGGCCGATGAGGGCATCGGCCCCTACAGGGCCTCGAGGATGGTGATTTCGACACCGTCCGGGCCGGTGATGCGCAGGCAGCGCTGGTTGGTATAGGGGTCCTGCTCATAGGGGCCGACCGCGATGTCGTGCTTCACAAGGCGCTCCCGGATCTTCACGAGGTCCCGGGCCGAGATGGTGAGAAACTGCGTGGGCAGCTTGTCCGGGCGGTTGGAGCAGCGGATCTCCACCTGGGACTTGCCGAGCTCCAGCAGAAAGTCCGTACCGAAGGAGGACTCCACCGTGAGCTGGCGGCGCGGGCGAAAGCCGAGCTTTGTGACATAGAAAGAGAAGACGGCTTCCTCCTCCGTGCCGAGGAGGGTGGTGCGCGAGAGCTCTATCCCCCGCGCGAAGGGGTAGAACACGCTCTCCCCCGCGATGCGCCGCCAGCGCCGGGAGGTGAAGAGCTTGCGCCGCCAGTCCGGGTGCGTCACCACATAGCCGACCCAGATATACAGAAGCTGCCCGATGAGGCCGCCGAAGGTGTTGGCAAGCAGATCGTCCATGTCGTAAAAGCCGCGGCGGAAGATGAGCTGGAGATTTTCCGTGATGAAGGAGATGACAAAGCAGGCCAGCACCGGGCGCACACGCGAACGGGCGCGGAAGTAGGCGAACACATAGGGCAGCAGATATCCCATCGGCACATAGAGCATGATATTCATGTAAACCTGGGTGATATCCTCAAACTTCACGACGCGGATGTGGGAGAAGGCCTGCGAGACCCCCTCCTTAAAAATGGCGACGAGAAAGTCGAAGAGGCCGTAGTCCGTGTTGATGGCGTTTTGCAGGTCCGCAAAGGGGTCAATGTGCACGAGGTACTCCTCCGACGCGGAGCGAGAGAAGAAGACCAGGTAGGCAAAGCCCAGGATATACACAAAGAACACGCCGAGGAGGATGAGCCTGCGCACCTCGAGCAGGGCGTCCGCGTTGGGGTTTCGGCTCAGGCCGTGCTGGAGATTGACGCCGAGTCTTTCGCAGATGCGCCTGTCCAGCAGCGGCAGCACGAAGACCAGCAGCGTCACAAGCACCGTGACGATGAGATTGGTGGAAAAACGGCTGGCATTCAAAAACATGGCAATTGTCCTGTAATTTTAGTTTGCCCGGAGCACGGTGAGAATGAGCTCCTCCGCGCTCGCGGGGAGCACGGGCACGGCGGCGGGGTCGGGGTCCTCCCCCACGCGCTGCAGGCCGTAGCGCAGAAGCTCCTCCGTAAAGGTGGTGCGGGCGGTGCGGTCCTCGGCGCCGAACTCGATGGCGACGACCGGGTGGGTCTGCCCCGCGGCGTCCGCCGCCTCGGCAAGGCAGACGAGGCAGGCGCCGGACATGTTGGTGGAGCCCGTCTTGAGGCCGGTGACGCCCGGGACGTTGAAAAGGAGCGGGTTGGAGTTTCCGACCGTTGTGTGCAGGCCGGGCAGCTCCATATAGCGGCGCGAGGTGATCTGCGTGATCTCGGGATAAGTTTTCAAAAGATAGGAGACCAGCAGGAACATGTCGTTTGCGCTCATGCGGTTCTGGATCTTGGTGGCGGCAAGATTGTCCGTAAAGGCGGGCAGACCGTGGCAGTTATAAAACACCGCCCCGTCGGAGAGCCCGATCAGGCGGGCCTTCTCGTTCATGCGCGCAACAAAGGCCGCCTCACTCCCTGCGACATGGATCGCAAGGGCGAGGGCGGATTCATTGCTCGAGGGCAGGAGCATGGCGCACAGAAGCTCCGTCACATCCGTCACCCAGCCGGGCTCGAGATAGATGGCGCCGTCCGCCGTGCGCGAAAGGCGCGCCGATTCATCCGGGATGACGACGGGATCGGAGAGGGTGATCTCCCCGCTCGATACCGCGTCCATCACGACAATAAAGCTCATGAGCTTGGTCGTGCTCGCAATGGGGACGATAAGCTCCGGCTCCCAGGCGGCATAGACCTTTCCCGTGTCGGCAAGGCCCACGAGGGCGGAGTGGATCTCATAGAAGAAGCCCTCCTCCCGCAGAGCCTCCAAGTCGATGCGGTAGCTCGCCGCCGTGTTGAGGCGCATGAGGCCGGCAGAGACCTCCACATTCAGATCAAGCTGCATGGCGAGATCCGTGAGACTCATAAAGCAGTCCTGCTTCCCCGCGCTGTTGAGCGCGAGAAAGGTGAGATAGCGCAGCTCGCGCCCGTCGAGCTGGATGGGGTTTAAGGCCATGGGTCGCGTTGCGTACGCGGCGCCCTCCGGGAAGGGCTCCCCCTCCCCGCCGGCTGGGACATAGTCACGGCCTGTGGTGACGTAGAACTGCCCGTCGGCATAGCTCACTTCAAACGCCCGCGCCGTCCCGCTGAGCGCGAAGGCCATATCCCGCAGGGAGACATAACGGTTGTTATCGTACATGTAGTGGATGGATCGGACCGTCTTTCCCTCTCCCCCGTCCACGGACAGGAGCAGGTTTTCAAGACTCGGCTGGTCGATCATGCCTGTGTCGGCGTAGGTCTCAACGGGCAGCAGTCCCGCGAGCAGGAGCAGCGCCAGAAAAAGGCACAGCGGGCGCTTATCTTTTGGCACGTGTATACACCTCCGTCCCGTCGTCAAAGCTGAGTACGAGGAGCGTATCGTCCGTAAGATACTGCGCGGTCCGAGCTCCGTCGAAGCGGATGACCGCCCCCTCGACGAGATAGCTGCCGCTCCCATCGAAGCGGGCGCGCAGCTCCGCCTCCCCCGGTAAGAGCACGGGGCCCCGGGCGGCGAGATATTCCTCCGCCGTGAGGCCGAGGGCGTTTTGGATCTGCTCTTCCGCCTCCGCCTGGGTCACGGCGGGGCGGCCCATCTCCTCGATACGCAGGCGCAGCAGCTCCCGCAGAGCGTCCGCGAGGGCCTTTCTTGCCGCGGATTCCGTTTTCTCAAAGGCTTCGGTATTGACCGTGCGGCTCCAGCTCCCGTCCTGTCGGAGCTCCAGTTCCACCGGAACTGTGAGTGCCGGGAGGGTGTCGCCCAGATCGACCCGCTCCCCGAGCTTCGCGTTTTGAAGCCAGGCGTTCCCGCGTGCGCGGGCTGTCTCCCTGAGGTCGAGCTGCATACGCCAGGTGCCGATCAGGGTCGGGTCCTCCCGCCGGTAGAGCTTGAGGGCGAGGGCGCAGGCAAGCCCTGCCATCGCAAGCGTCACACACATCAGCAAAATGACGAGCGCGCGCTGGGCGCGATTTGTGCGGCGTTTTTCACCCGACATGGGCTTCCCTCCCCTCTCCGCTGTATTTTATCATAGACCCGCAGCAAAAACAACACCGCAGATCAAAGTCTGCGGTGTTGTTTTGATCCTGTCCACAAGATGTTGGATCAATATTTCAAAACGATGTCCACCTTGTCCTTGTAGATGGAGTTTGCGGGGATCACGCCGCGCACGCAGGAGGTGGGATAGATGTTCGTGTTGCGGCCGACGACGGTGCCGGGGTTCAGGACGCTGTTGCAGCCGACCTCCACAAAATCGCCCAGCATGGCGCCGAATTTCTTGCGGCCGGTGTCGATGGGCCCCTCGGGATTTTTGACCACGACATGGCTCTTGTCGCTCTTCACGTTGGAGGTGATGGAGCCCGCGCCCATGTGCGCCTTATAGCCGAGGACGCTGTCTCCCACGTAGTTATAGTGCGGGGTCTGGACGTTGTCGAAGAGCACCACGTTCTTGAGCTCGCAGGAATTTCCGACGACGGCGTTCTTGCCCACGATGGCGCTGCCGCGGATGAAGGCGCAGTGACGGATCTCCGCGCCGTGGTCGATGATGCAGGGGGCGCCGAGCCAGGCCGAGGGGAAGACGGTCGCGTCCTTCGCGACCCAGACGCCCTCCTGGCGTTGCTCATACTCCTCGGGGTCCAGGGTGGGCCCCAGCTCCAGAATGAAGCTCTTGATCTCGTCGAGGACCTCCCAGGGGTAGGTCTTGCCCTCGAAGAGTTTTTTGGCGATGGTTTTGTCCAGATCGAAGAGGTCTTTGATTTCAATCATGTCATTTCACCCGAATCAGCTTTCCCGCGGCCTGCATGGCGGCGATAATGTTGTCTACCTTTTCCTCGCAAAGCTCTTTTGTGGTGGCCTCGCTCATGACGCGCAGAAGCGGCTCCGTCCCGCTCTTGCGAAGGAGCACGCGGCCGTTGTCGCCGAGCTCCGCCTCCGCCTTTTTGACGGCGGCCTGAACCTCCGGGCAGGCGAGGGTCTCGTCCTTGTCCGTGACGATGACATTCTTCAAAACCTGGGGGTACATGGTCATGCCGGAGGCGAGGACGGACAGGGGCTCCTTGGTCTCGGTCACGGCCTCCATGACCTTGATGGCGGTCAAAAGCCCGTCGCCGGTGTTTGCGAGGCGGCCAAAGATGATATGGCCCGACTGTTCGCCGCCCAGGAGGTGGCCATTCTGGCGCATGTTCTCCGCGACGTACTTATCGCCCACGGCGGTCTTCTCATACCCGATGCCGAGCTCGTCGAGCGCCTTGTAGAGGCCCATGTTGCTCATAACCGTGGTGACGACCTTGGACTTGCCGAAGCTGCCGTTTTCCTTCATGTACTTTGCGCAGAGATACATGATGTGGTCGCCGTTGACCTCGTTGCCCTTTTCGTCCACGGCGAGGCAGCGGTCAGCGTCCCCGTCGAAGGCAAAGCCGAGATCGAGGTGGTTTTCCAGCACGTGCTTTTTGAGATTATCCAGGTGGGTGGAGCCGCAGTCGACATTGATGTTGAGACCGTCGGGGCGGTTTGCAACCACATATGTATCGGCGCCGAGAGCGTCAAACACGCTCTTTGCCATCTGCCAGGTGCTGCCGTTGGCGCAGTCCAGACCGATCTTGTAGCCCTTATAGGAGCGCGTGGCGAGGGAGATGAGATAGCCGATGTAGCGGTTACGGCCCGCGGCATAGTCCACGGTGCAGCCGATGGCGTCCCGCGCGGCGTAGGGCAGGGCGCGGTCGGAATCCAGGTACTCCTCGATCCCGTCGAGCACACTCTCCTCCATCTTCTCCCCGTCGCCGTTGAGGAGCTTGATGCCGTTGTCATAGAAGGGGTTGTGGCTTGCGGAGATCATGATGCCGCAGTCAAAGTCGTCGGCCCGCGCGATGAAGGACACGCTCGGCGTTGAGGTGACGTGCAGCAGGTAGGCGTCCGCGCCGGAGGCGGTGAGCCCCGCACAGAGCGCGTTTTCAAACATATAGCTCGAGCGGCGGGTGTCCTTGCCGATGACGACCTTGGCCTTATGCTCCTGCCCGTAGTACCAGCCGAGATAGCGGCCGATGCGGAAGGCGTGATCTACGGTCAGGTCGATATTGGCCTCGCCGCGAAAACCGTCGGTTCCGAAATATTTACCCATTGTTTATCCTCCTCTGAAAGAGATTAAACGCCTGCCGGTTTCACGGCATACGTTTGTAAACATGTTGATCTGCTGTCAGGCTGTTTTGGAAAGCGGCCTGTGCGAATACACGCTCCTGGCTCCCCCTCCGGGAAACCCTCTCAGCCCCAGTGTGCGCACTGGGGCTCCTCTCCCAAAGGGAGAGGCAAGATAACAGTCCTACAGCTTCTCTGCCGCGCTCTCGTCCAGAAGCACCGTGACGTTCAGCGGGATCTGGAGATAGGCTGCGGGGATGTAGCTTGTCGTTTTGGCGTAGAGCATCTGATAGACGGCGGCGGCCTTCTCCGCGCCGCGGGCGAGGAGCAGAATGTCCCGCGCCCTCGTGAGGGTCTTGATGCCCATGGTCACGGCCCGCTCCGGCATGTCATCCGCCGAAAAGCCTCGCTTTAGAAGCTGGCGCTTTGTGCGGTCGGTGAGCTTCTGCACATGGGTCCCGGACTCAAAGAGGACGCCCGGCTCGTTATACCCGATGTGGCAGTCCTCCCCGATGCCGAGCACCGCGAGGTCAAGCCCGCCGAGCGATTCGATCAAGGCGTCATACGCCTCCGGCGCGTCGGGATCGGGAAAGAAGCAATTTTCCGCACGCGCGTCGGTTTTTTCCAGAAGGCCCATTTGAAGGGCATGGCGGCAGCTTTTTTCCGCCGGCACCTCGCAGAGCTCCGTGACACCGAGAATTCTTGCGGTCGAAAGGCGCAGGCTGCCGTCTTTGCAATAGTCCGCGAGGCGGTCCCAAACGGGCGCCATCGTCTGCCCGCAGGCAAGGGCGAGGGTGCTGTCCGGCTTCCTTTCCATGATCTGGGCCCGGATCAGGCCCGCCGCCGTCTCGATCCATTGACTATCATTTTTACATAGAATTGTCTTCATGCGATCCCTTTATTCAGACAGCTTTCGGACAGAATAGAGTCTGAGGTGTTACCATGGCAATTGTAATTCTGCGCACTGCAATCATCTATTTTACACTCCTTGCCGCCATGCGCATCATGGGCAAGCGGCAGCTCGGGGAGATGGAGCTTTCGGAATTTGTGGTGGCGTCCCTTATCGCGGATCTCGCGTCCCACCCGCTGCAGGATGTGGGCATCCCGATGACGAACGGCCTTGTGCCGATTTTGACGCTCTTCTGCTTTGAGATTTTGATCGCGGGGCTCAGCATGAAGAGCATCCGGCTTCGCACGCTGCTCTTTGGCAGGCCCAGTATCCTTGTAAGGCGCGGGGTCATCGACCAGCGTGAGATGCGTTCAAACCGCTTTACCGCGGACGAGCTGATGCAGGAGCTTAGAAACCAGGGGATGTTCGATCTGAGCCGGGTGGAGTACGCCATCCTTGAGACGGACGGCCAGCTCAACGTGATCCCCTACCCCGCCGAACAGCCGCCGACGGCCGCCCAGCTCGGGGTGGCGGTCCCGGACGGGGGCTGTCCCCTCATCGTGATCAGCGAGGGGCGCGTTATCGGAAAGAATCTCCGCGCGCTCGGCCGCAGCGATGCCTGGCTCCGGGAAGAGCTGCAAAAGACGGGGCACGGCGAGCCGCAGGACATCTATCTCATGACCGTGAACCAGAGCGGCCAGCAATATATCGCGGGAAAGGAGGGGCGCGCATGAAAAAGGAAATCGGGGCGCTTTTGCTGCTCGCGGCGCTCGCGGCGGGGTCTGCGTGGAGCATCCGCAAGACCGACACGCTGACTGCGGATGTGAAGACGCATCTCGAGCTGTCGGAAAAAGCGCTGCTCTCCGGCGACCGGGATTATGCCGCCGAGCAGCTTGAGGCGGCGCTTCGCATCTGGCTCTCTGCCCGCGGGTATACCGAGGTATTCCTGCGTCACACGGAGCTCGACAGCACGAGCGAGGTCTTCTATGAGACGATGCAGGATCTGCGCGCCGGGGAGACGCGCGGCCTCTCCGCGGCCTATGAGCGGCTGCGCTACCATCTCGACTGCATCGCCGCGATGGAGCATGTGAGCCTCGGGAGTCTGTTTTGAGCTTGATCTGCCGGCGACAATTATTTTTCCGTCAGGAGCTTTGTGAGCTCCTCCATGAAGGTGTTGATGTCCTTAAAGCTGCGGTAGACGGAGGCGAAGCGGACGTAGGCCACCTCGTCCACGGCTTTGAGGCGGGTCATGACCATCTCGCCGATATCG
The DNA here is from genome assembly GCA_902793285.1 of Oscillospiraceae bacterium. Taxonomy (GTDB): domain Bacteria; phylum Bacillota; class Clostridia; order Oscillospirales; family Oscillospiraceae; genus Limivicinus. The sequence continues at coordinate 111,724 of CADBCV010000016.1, read as the reverse complement.
ACGGTGCAGATCTCCCGCTCGAGATTGCTCTGCAGCTCCTGCTCGATATCGTCGGCGATCCCCTCCAGGGTGGCGAGGGAGACCGGGCGCTTCTCACAGGCGCGGACCATGCCGTTGATGAGCTTGACCTTATCGAAGGACTGGCGGCTCCCGTCGCGCTTGACGACGACGATCGGAAGGCGCTCGATGATCTCATAGGTGGTGAAGCGTTTCTGGCAGGCAAGGCACTCCCTGCGCCGCCGGATGGTGGTGCTCTCCTCTGCGGGGCGTGAGTCGATCACCTTGCTCTCGGTATAACCGCAAAACGGACATTTCATATTCTCTCTCCCATTGTGCGCGGCATTCTCCCAAATCCGTTGAAATTATATACAGGAGTCGGCGCGCTTTCAAGTGTTTTTTATTCAGTGCGGGGCATATCCGCCCACTTTTGTTATTTTTATACAAAGGAGGGCCTCACGCGAGGCGGATAATCTCCCCGGTGAGGGGCTTTGCGGCGCCGGTATAAGTCCCGAGGCCCGCGGCGGAGCAGTCGAGGGAATAGGCCCTCTCCTTCTCGTCCCGGTTGATGACGCAGAGCCAGACGCCGTTTTCGCTCTCTTTGCCGAAGACATCGCGCCCGTCGGTGATGTAGCGCAGGACGAGGAGCACGTCGCTGTTTTCCGCGAAGAAGAGGGCGTGGCCCGTGGAGAGGGCCGGAGCGCTGTTTCTGAGAGCGCCGAGCTTCTCGTACCAGTCGTGCAGGGCGCGGCTGCCCTCCTTGAAGGGTGCGCGGTTGAAGGGGTCGCCGACGCCCTCCATTCCCTGCTCGTCGCCATAGTAGATGCTGGGCACGCCGGGCAGCGCAAACTGGAGCGCCGCGCACATCATCTCCAGTTTCTCCGCCCTTCTGAGGGCTTCCTCTTCAAAGCGGACCGCAAGCTGGTCCTCCCGGCTCATGGCGCGCAGGTTATAAGGGCAGGCCAGCACGGTCTTGAGCCGCGGTACATCGTGGGAGCCCAGCAGGTTCATGAGCGCATAGTAGAAGGGATAGGGGTAGTTCATCTGCTGGCCGATGAGAAAGTCGCGGAGGTTATAGGCGCTGCAGTCCCAGTGGGCAAACTCCATGAGCGCCGTGCGCAGGGGGTAGTTCATCGCAGAGTCGAGCGCGGTGCCGAGGGCGTACTGCCTTCTCGAGCCGTAGCTCTCCTTGATGACGGCGTCCTCCCACACCTCGCCGATGATGGGGGCGTCGGGGTCGGTGCCCTTGACGGCCTTTCGCATGAGGGCGAGCACGTCGTCCGGCAGCTCATCCGCCACGTCGAGCCGCCAGCCGGAGGCCCCGCGGCGCAGCCACTGCTTCATGATGCTGTCCGGCCCCGTGACGATATAGCGCAGCCAGTGGGGGTCATGCTCGTTCACCTCGGGCAGGTCCTCAAAGCCCCACCAGCAGCGGTACTCATCCGGGAAGCGGTGGAAATCGTACCAGGAGTAAAAGGGCGAATCCGGCCCGCTGCAGGCCCCATGACCGCCGTAGTTGCCGTAGCGGTCAAAGTAGATGCTGTCGCAGCCGGTGTGGGAGTAGACGCCGTCCAGGATAAGGCGGATGCCCTGCTTCTTCGCCGCTTCGCACAGCTGCTCAAAATCCTCCGTGGTGCCGAGGATGGGGTCCGGGCGCGAGTAGTCGGAGGTGTCATAGCGGTGGTTGGAGCGTGCCTCCACGATGGGGTTTAAGTACAGGCAGCTCACGCCCAGCTTCTTGAGATAGGGCAGCTTTCCCTCTATGCCCTTGAAGGTGCCGCCGTAAAAATCGTCCGGGGTGTAGAAGGTCTCATAGCTGCGCGGCAGGTGGCGCACAGGCTCATCCAGGCTCTTGTGCAGCTCCGGGATCTGGCCGAGAGCTTCGTGGTAGGCGATGCCGCGCGCGGCGGTATCGTCGTCGGAAAAGGCGAAGCGGTCCGGGAAGACCTGATACATGACGCTCCGGCGAAACCAGGCGGGGGTCTCAAAATCCGGGGCGTACACCGTGAGACGGAAGCCCCCCTCCCTTCGCGGGCAGAGGCGGCCGAGATAGCCCGTCTCGTCCGGGCAGAGCCAGTGGGCGCTGCTCTCGGTCTCGGCATAAAAGGCGTACCAGAGGACCTTGGGCCGGTCCGGGGTCGGGATGTTTACATAATACATGTCCCCGTCCTGCTCCATCGACCAGCTATGCTCAAAATCATCGCCCCAGAGGACAAGCTCGGCCCGCCTGATCTGACCGCCCCGGCAGCGAAAAGCGAGGCGCAGCTCCCGCCCGACGCGCACCGCCCCGTAGCGGCTGCGGTATTCGGGTTTTCGGCTGTCGTGCAGGAGGGCGGGCGTCCGCTCCGCCGTGCGGCGCAGGATGCTGACCACATGCGCGGTACGGGGCTGGTAGGCTTTGACATACTGGGGCAGGACGCCGGTGCAGGCGAGATCGTCGCAGCAGGCGGCGGTGATCTGATACGCCTCCTCCAGGCGCATCCCGCAGTCGTCCATCAGAAGGCGCAGAAGCTCAGGCGCCGCAAGGGGCATACCCACGGCGTGGAAGCACTCATGCAGCCGCTCGAGCCGGAGCCCTCTTGAGAGGCAGTCGTGAATGGCGGCATAGACCGAGGCCGCCGCCTGGAAATAGTCCTGCATGAGCTGCGGGCAGAAGGGCGAGACGAGAAGCGCGCAGATCTGTTTGTCGCCCCCGGCGGGGACCCATCTGTCCCCCTCGCGGCGGGCCAGGACCTCGCGCCGGTTTTCGTAGTGGATGGAGAGGGTATAGTCCTCGGACCAGTCCTCCTGGTATTTCCCGCCGAAATAGACCTTAAAGCAATTTTCGTTTACAGCATCCATAGATAATGTCTCGCATATTCCTCGGCGGAGAGCTCAAAGCCGAACTGCTTCTGCATGGCGCGGCTGATGAGACCCTCCATGATTTCCTCATCCTTATAGCAGGCCATGGCAAGGCGCATGGCGTCGCGCATCTCCCAGGCGTCAAAGTTTGCGAAGGAGAAGCCGTCCCCCTCCCCGGTGAAGCGGTTATAGGGGATGACCGTGTCGCGCAGGCCGCCGGTCTCGCGCACGATGGGGACGCTGCCGTAGCGCATGGCGATCATCTGGCTCAGGCCGCAGGGCTCAAAGCGGGAGGGCATGAGGAAGAAATCGCTTGCCGCGTAGACGAGGTGCGAAAGCTCCTCCTTGTACCCGATGTAGGCGCAGAGCTTGCCGGGATAGCGCTTTTCGGCGGCGGTCATGAAATTTTCAAAGCGCTCGTCCCCGTTGCCGAGGAGCATGAACTGCATATCCTCCCGGCACATCATATCGTCCAGCACGCAGGCGACGAGATCAAAGCCCTTCTGCTCGGTCATGCGGGTGACCATGGCGAAGAGCGGCACATCCGCCCGCTGCGCAAGGCCCATGGCCTCCTGCAGGGCGTGCTTGCAGACGGCCTTGCCGCTCTTCCGGTCGGCGAGCGTATAGCGCGCGGGCAGGGCGGGGTCCGTCTCGGGGTTGAAGAAGTCCCGGTCGATGCCGTTGATGATCCCGGTGAGCACCGCGTGGCGGGCGTTCAGGATGCCCTCCAGCCCCTCGGCATAGTACGGGATGCGGATCTCGCTCGCGTAAGTGGGGCTCACGGTGTTGATGCGGTCGGCAAAGACGCAGCCTGCCTTGAGGAAGTCCGCGCAGCCGTTGAGCTCGATAAACTCCGGCGTATAGTAGCAGGGGTCCACGCCGAACATATCCTGCACAAAATCAAAGCCGAACCTGCCCTGGAAGGCGATGTTGTGGATCGTGAGCAGGTATTTCATCTCATCCTGCATCCTGCCCCGGTACTGGATATGGGCCAGCATGGGGAGCATGGCGGTGTGCCAGTCGTTGCAGTGGATGATCTCGGGCCTGAAGTCCAGTCTCGGCAGGGCCTCCAGGACGGCGCGGGTGAAGAAGGCGTACTGCTCCCCCTCCGGCAGGCCCCCGCGGTAGATCCTGTCGCCGAAATAATCCTCGTTATCCACGAGATAGACGGTCACGCCGTCCTCGCACAGACGCTCGATGCCGACATAGGCGTTGCGCCAGCCGAGCATGATGCGAAAATCAAAGAGATGCTCGACCCGGGACGCGTACCGGTCCTTGATGCAGCGGTGATAGGGCGTGATGACGCGCGCGTCCACCCCGATCTTGGCGAGAGCCTTCGGCAGCGTGCCCACCACATCGGCAAGGCCGCCGGTTTTGGAGAAGGGCGCGCACTCCGCCGCGGCGAGCAGCACCTTCGGCATCTCGCTTCGGCCCCGGTCGCGCAGCATTTGGGAAAGGGCTTCTTTCATGGGGATGTGTCCTCCTGTCTTTTGGGGCGTGATAGTATATGTATATGGAATTTGATTCCTCTTCAAGACAGCAGAAAAACAGAGCGTTCCGGAAAACTTGGGGGAACGCTCTGTGATTCATCTGTCAGTTTTTGCCGCTGTCGTTCTCTTCCCGCTCAGTTTTGGCCTGCCTGGAATCGGCGCGCAGGTAGATCACAAGGCCGATGAGCGCGATCAGTGCGAGGACGCCGATGATGCCGAAGAGCACAAGCTGGAAATTGAGACTCGAGGGCATACCGGCGCGAGGCGTGGGCGTGGGCGCCGGCGTGAAGACCGGCGTCGGGACCGGGGTGGGCGTTGCGGGCGCGGCGATCGTGACCTCCGCCGCCTCGGAATAGACCGCCTGGCTGCGTGCTCCGTCCTTGGTGTTCCAGACGGCGACCCAGTAATAGGCGGTGCCGTCGGGCTGGTTGATGGTGTAGGAGGCGTCGGACGCGCCGCTGATGGGGAGGGCAGCGCTGCGATTATTCACGGCGGCGCTGTACCACTGGTAGCTCAGGGTGCCGTTATTCGGCGAGGTTGCGATGACGCCGATGGTATAGCTGTCCCCCGGCTGGAGGGTGACGCTCTCCGGCTGGACGCTGATGTTTGCGGTTCTGGCCTCGTTATCCACGGGCAGATCGGCAGAGCCCACGGAGGGGGTGCTGAAGGAGAAGGGGTTCTCGGTCGCGACAGGCTCGCGGACGGTCGTCTGATTGCGGATGGGGCTGCCGTTGTCGTCCACGATGGTGACCTCGGCGCCGTAGGACTCGGCATGTTTATTGCCGTTCCAGAACTGCGCCTCGACCCGCCAGCCGTCGAGGGATTTCGGGATATTGGAGAGGACCAGCGTCTCGGTGCCGAGTCCCGCCACCTGGATGCCGGGGAAGTATTCCGCCGCGTCCTTGCAGTGGACGGTGTTGGTGGTGTCGTTGCTCACAAGGCGCCACTCGATGCGCTCGGCATTGTTGGCGCGGGCGACGAATTTTGCCGAGCCGCCGACTTCCACGCGCTCTCCCGTCGGGCTCTTGGTGATCTCGATATCGTCATAATACACGGGGGCCTCGGTCGCGGGCTGGGCCGTGACGCCGAAGCTCACACTGGCATAGGCCGCGCCCTCCTCCGTGGAGACGAGATACTCCGCAATGTAGGAGCCGATCTGGCTGGGCACGCCCGTGATGTAGAGACCGTAATCGTCCCACTGCATCTCGACGCCCGTCGGCAGATAGCCGGAGGTCTGCTCAATGCTCACGATGGGCAGGCGGGTGGAGTAAAACTGAATCCAGCCCATCTCCTCCCCCACATGGTAGTTGGTGCCGATATTCTCCGCCGAGGCGCACATGCCCGGGAGCAGCACCGCAACGCACAGGCACAGCGCAAGGATGAGCGGAAGTCTCTTTCTGATCATTTTCATCGCAATCCATCTCCGTTACTCTGTCTGATATCTTCATAACTGTCGATTTTGACACGTTATGTTAATTATAGCACAGCATTTCGACACCTGCAAGCCCCGGGCGCAGAAAGATTTTTGCAAATTTGGGAAAGCTGAGAAGGGACAAATCCCGCAGGGGTCGATCAAGGGATCGACCCCTGCGAAGTCTTATTTTCCGCTGCTGCCGAGCCTGCCGCTGCCGCGTTCGGAGCGGCGGGAGAGGATCTCCTCCGGGCTCTGTTCCACGATGGCGGTCTTCAGGATCTCACGCACGTGAAACTGGCAGATCGCCTTGCCGTAGGGGACGAGCACACGGTCGTCGCAGCGCTCCACCTCCCGCACGGCCTTGGAGATCACCGCCGGGACAGGGTTTCCGTTGTACATGGCGCAGACCCACTCCCCGCGGTAGCCGCTGTCGATCACGCCGGCCTGGACGATGCCGCACCATTTGGTGTTGCTCCCCCGCTCCTCAAACTTCACGCCGAGACTTTCATCAAAGGCGCTGATGAGGCCGGTGGGGATGAGGCGCGTGGAAAAAGGCGGGATGACAAACTCCTCCTCCTCAAAGCAGGCATAGAGGTCATAGTCGGAATCCTCGTCCCGTTTGGTGGGGATCACGGCCCCCTCCCGGATCTTGGCGAAAAGGATCTTGTGCAAGGCTCTCTCCTCCGTTACGGATGTTGATAATAGGTATCCAGCGCGTATCCGCCGGAGGGAAGCTCCGGGTTCAGTATCGTATCCTCCACGGTGCTGCCGTTCTCATCGATGACGAGGCGGTGGGTGAGCGTCCGGTAGCCGCTGGAGAAGTCGTCCTCAAAGCCCCAGGTTTCGACGCTGAACTTGATGGTATAGCCCGGGCGGTCGGGATAGGCGGGGTCGATGTGCCGGTCATAGTCATGCTCCCAGCCGTAGCTGTTGTCAAACTCCACAGGCATGTAGTCCGACGGCGTAAGCGTGCCCCAGATCTCGATGTTGATGGTGCTCTCGTCATTATTGAAGTCCGTGACGATCTTGACGGGGAAAGGCTTGTTGTTGCGGAACTTAAAGTCGATGACCTTCCCCTCGGCGGGGATGGTGACGGTGGCGTCGGTGCCGCGCTGCATGTAGCTGACCTTGAAGACGTGGTTTGCGCGCTCCACGGTCTCAAGCCCCGCGAAGGCGGTGGCGGCGTAGAGGGTGCTGGAGATCTGGCAGGCGCCGCCGCCGATCTCGTCCTTCTCCGCCCCGTCCACATAGGCGGGGGCGGGCAGGAAGCCGGCCTCCTCCGTGCGGGCGCCGACGACCTCGTTATACGAGAAGGTCTCCCCGGGATAGACGATGTAGCCGTCGATCTTCGAGGCGCAGAGCTGGAGATTGCTGCGGCGGTTTGCGCCGGAGTTGGGGAACTTGGTCAGGCACGCGCCCAGAAGGTCCCGGTAGAGCATCCCGCGCAGGAAATCGCCCGTGACCTCGGGCCGGGAGATGGTGAGGGGGACCGTGACCGTGTCGCCCGGCTGCGCGGTATTCCAGAGGTCCCGCGCCTGCTGCACGTCAAACTCGCAGCCCACGACTTCATCCACGACGGTAAAGGTCCCGTCGTCGGTAAAATAGGCGTTAGAGGGCTCCTGCTGCAGGGCGGTATGGATGGCCTCGAAATCCGGCTCCTGCGGCTCGGCATCGACTTTGGTGTAGCGCAGCTCGCTCTGCCCGCTGCGGAGAGCCGTGACGATGGCGTTGAGAAAGTCCTGCCGGTCGACGTGAAGCTCGCTCCCGCCCTTGACCATGGTGAGGACGGAGGCGTCGGCGTCCACGGCGTACTCCCCGCCGTCCAGGGAAGCGCGGACATCAGAGAGGCAGGTATCGATAAGGCCCCCGAGATAGTCGGTGTCAACGGCGACCTCGCCCCGTGTCACATCCACCGGATGGCGATAGACCTTCACCGCGGTCAGGAGATTGCCGATCATGTCCCCGTCGTGCCCGACGGCATAGGCTTTCTCCACGAGCTTCTCCAGCGGGATGACCACGCCGGAGCGCACGGGGTCCACCTCAAAGCTCTCCCCGCGAAAGCTCGTGACCGTGAGGGGGGTGCCCTCCCGCTCGCCCCAGCCGCGGCTTGTAAGCAGGGCCTCGGTCTCGTCTCTCGTCAGACCGCTGACATTCACGTCGCCCACGTAGACATAGCTGAGATTTTTCTCCCCGTTCGTGACGGCGTAGCCCGCGAAGAGACCGGCCATGCCGAGGATGACGACGACGGCCAGCAGATATACAAAAAAGGCGCCGACTTTTTTCATCTTTTCCTCCTTCCCGGCCCGCGCGGCGCAATTCCGCCGCCGATATTGAGGGCCGAGTACGGTATACATTTATTATAAGATTTGCGCGGGGCAAAAGCAACAGGATTCTTTTTTCATCTCGCCCCTTTTGTGCACATAAACGCGCCGATTGCGCGCAGACTAAAGCTGCAAGAACAAAAGAAGGAGCGATATTATGATCGAACAGGATACCGTAAAGCTGCTGCGCGAGTGCGACGCGGGCATCCGCATGGGCACCGAATCCATCGACGAGGTGGTCGACTACGTCCACGCCCCGCAGATGCGCGATCTGCTGAACACGAGCCGCTACGAGCATTCCCAGCTTGGCACCGAGATCCAGGCCCAGCTCGACCGCTTCCAGGACAAGGGCAAGAGCCCGAACCCGGTGGCCCAGAGCATGAGCTGGATCAAGACCAACATGCGCCTTGTGATGGACGAGTCCGACGCCACCATCGCAGACCTCATGACGGACGGGTGCAACATGGGCGTCAAGTCCCTCAACCGCTATCTCAACCAGTACGAGGCGGCGGACGAGCGCTCCAAGGACATCGCAAAGCGCCTCATCAATCTTGAGCAGCAGCTCACGATTGATCTGCGGTCCTACCTGTAGGCGCCGGGACGGCAGCGGCCTCTTCCTCCCGGCGTCTCAGCTCCCGGTACATGCGCACCGCGAGGAAGACCGCGAGGGTAAACGCGAAGAGGTCCGCTGTCGGCTGGGCGAGATAGACGCCCCAGATGGGTTCCGGGAAGACGTGCGGCAGGATCAGCACGACGGGGATGAACATGAGACCCTGCCGCGCCACCGCGAGCAGCGTCGCCCCGACCACGCGGCCGATGTTCTGATAGAGCATGTTCGTCATGGTCACGACGGCCATGAGCGTGAAGGTGCAGCACTGGCAGCGCATGGCGATCGTGCCGAAGGCGATGACGTTCGGATCGTCCCGGAAGAGCGCCACGAGCTTCGGGGCCAGTAAAAAGCCCAGCGTAGAGGCCGCGAAGAGGAAGCCGATGCCGGTTCTGAGGCAGAATACATAAGCCCGGCGCACACGGTCATAGCGCCCGGCGCCGTAGTTGAAGCCGCAGACCGGCTGAAACGCCTGCCCGAAGCCCAGAAGCGCGGAGAAGGCGAACATCATGATCTTGGTCACGACGGAGAAGGCCGCGATGGCAGCGTCGGAGAGGCTTGCCTCCACGGAGGCGCCGGCGGCCGCGTTGAGACAGAGCGTGGCAAGGCTCGCAAGCCCCTGGCGGAAGAGGGAGGGCAGGCCCCCGATGGCGATGTTCTTCATGTAATAAAAGCTCGGCCGGAAGTTCTTGAGGTGGATCTTGAGACTGTCGCTGCGGAGGGTGCCGATGTAGAGAAGGCCGCAGCTCACAGCCTGGCTCACCGCCGTCGCGAGGGCCGCGCCCCTCACCTCAAGATGCAGGGCAAAGATGAAAAGCGGGTCGAGCGCGACGTTCAGGATCGCCCCGGTCACAAGGCCGATCATGGCAAAGAAGGCGTTGCCCTGGAAGCGGAGCTGGTTATTCAGGACGCAGGACAGGCACATGAAGGGTGCGCCGCAGAGGATGATGCTGATATAATCCGCGGCATAGGCCACCGTCATGGGCGCGACAAGCCCCTCTCGCGCGCCGAGCACGTAGAGGACGCCGGCACGGAACAGAAGCCCGAAGCCCGTGATAAGGCAGCCGAAGATGAGCGCGAAGAAGCTGCCCGTGGAGGCCATGTACTCGGCCCTGTCATAGCGCTTTGCCCCGAGGGAGCGGGAGATATAATTGCCGGAGCCCTGACCGAAGAAGAAGCCGAAAGCCTGGATAATCGCCATGATCGGGAACACGAGCCCGACGCCCGCCGTAGCCTCCGTCCCGATGCGGCCGACAAAATAGGTGTCCGCGATGTTGTAAAGCGCCGTCACCAGCATGGAAATGATCGTCGGCACGGCGAGCGTGCAGATGAGCTTCGGGATCGGCTCCGTGGTCATGCGTATGAATTTTGCGTTCTCCGACTGCATGTTGCAATCCCCCACTGTTTTTCATTTACATTTAATCATACCATTAAACGGCCGATTCGTCAAACAATTTCCCGGGAAGGCGCGCGGTCAGCAAGTCCGCAAAAGCTGCCGCCCTCTGTGTAAAAATGCGGAACAGTCCGGAGACTGTTCCGCATCCGCGATGACAGGATCGCTTACTTCATGCCGTTCTCGTAAGCCTCGATCATTTTCTTGACCATCTGGCCGCCGACAGAACCGGCCTGGCGGCTCGTGAGCTCGCCGTTATAACCGTTCTTGAGGTTCACGCCGACCTCTGCGGCGGCCTCCATCTTGAACTTATCCATGGCCTCGCGGGCTGCGGGGTTGACCAGGTGGTTACTGGTATTGGTAGACATCGTGTTCTCTCCTTTTCTTCGTTTCGGGTTCCAGATAATGCCGAGCGGGTCCTCTGTGATCCGTTCCGCGCTGTCTGAACTGCCCGACCTTATCTTTTGCGGGAACGGGCATGATATGCACAGTGCGTTTTTGTATTATTTGGTACGGCTGTTTTTTCGTTACGCTGCGCGTGTTTCTTGACTTTTCCCCGCCCCATGATATACTGTTGAAAAATAAAAACGGAGGTGCAGAACATGACTATCGAAGAGCGCGCCGAACAGGGCGCCGTTTTAAAAAGAAGCTGCAACTGCTGCCAGGCGGTGCTGCTTGCGCTGGCGGATGAAACAGGACTTTCGGACGCGCAGCTCATGCAGCTCGGCTCCGGGTTCGGCTCCGGGATGGGCAACATGGAGGGGACCTGCGGCGCGCTCGTCGGCGCGGGCATGGCCGCGGGCTTGAAACGCGGGGAGAAGAGCACGACGCGCTATACCCGCCAGATCTCCGAAAACTTCCAGGCCCGCTGCGGGGCGATCCTCTGCAAGGAGCTCAAGGGCCGCGATACCGGCGCGCCCCTGTGTCCCTGCGAGGACTGCGTGCGAAACGCCGTGCGCGCCTACGGCGATATTGTTGGAATCAAATAATAATATATTCAGAAAGGAATTTGACCATGGCCAGAATCATCAACGAACCCTGCCACACCTTTAACGAGTACCTGCTGATCCCCGGCTACACGCCCATCACGTGCCGCTCTGAGAAAGTTTCGCTCAAGACGCCGCTGGTGAAATTCCGCAAGGGGCAGGAGGAGCCCGCCATCACCATGAACATCCCCATGGTCTCCGCCATCATGCAGTCCGTCTCCGGCGACCGCATGGCCGTGGCCCTCGCCACTGAGGGCGGGGTGAGCTTCATCTACGGCTCCCAGAGCGTGGAGGATGAGGCCGCCATGGTCAAGCGCGCCAAGACCTACAAGGCCGGCTTCGTGCGCAGCGACTCCAACCTGAGCCCCGACCACACCCTGGGCGACGTGCTGCGTCTCAAGGAGGAGACCGGCCACTCCACCATCGCCGTCACCGAGGACGGCACCGCCGAGGGGAAGCTCGTCGGCGTGGTGACGAGCCGCGACTACCGCGTGAGCCGCATGGGGCCCGAGACCAGGGTCTCCGAGTTTATGACGCCCTTCGACAAGCTCGTCTGGGCGAGAGAGGGCACGACGCTCAAGGAGGCAAACGACATCATCTGGGAGCACAAATTAAACTCCCTGCCCATCATCGACGAGAACGGCCGTCTCTGCTATTTCGTCTTCCGCAAGGACTATGAGAGCCACAAGCAGAACCCGAACGAGCTGCTGGACGCCCACAAGCGCTACGTCGTGGGCGCGGGCATCAACACCCGCGACTACGAGACCCGCGTGCCCGCGCTGCTGGAGGCCGGAGCCGATGTCCTCTGCATCGACTCCTCCGAGGGGCACACCGACTGGCAGCGCTTCACCCTCGCCTGGATCCGGGAGCATTACGGCGAGAAGGTAAAGGTCGGCGCGGGCAATGTGGTGGACGCCGCGGGCTTCCGCTTCCTGGCCGCGTGCGGGGCAGACTTTGTGAAGGTCGGCATCGGCGGCGGCTCCATCTGCATCACGCGCGAGACCAAGGGCATCGGCCGCGGACAGGCCACCGCCCTCATCGAGGTCTGCGCCGAGCGTGACAAGTATTTTGCGGAGACCGGCATCTACGTCCCGGTCTGCTCCGACGGCGGCATCGTCTTCGACCACCACATCACCCTCGCCCTCGCGATGGGCGCGGACTTTGTGATGCTGGGCCGCTACTTTGCCCGCTTTGACGAGAGCCCCACGAACAAGGTCAACATCGGCGGGACTTATTATAAAGAGTACTGGGGCGAGGGGTCTGCCCGCGCCCGCAACTGGCAGCGCTACGACATGGGCGGCGACAAGAAGCTCAGCTTTGAGGAGGGCGTGGACTCCTACGTCCCCTACGCGGGCTCGCTCAAGGATAATGTCGCGCTCACGCTCAGCAAGGTGCGCCACGCCATGTGCAACTGCGGGGCCATGACCATCCCGGAGCTCCAGGAGAAGGCCGTGCTGACGCTTGTGTCCCCCACCTCCATCGTGGAGGGCGGCGCGCACGACGTCATCCAGAAGGACACCTCCCCCGTCATCAAGTAAAGCTATTTTCGCACAGAAAGGACGAGGCCGCCATGACTGACTTTCTTGCATTCCTGAAAGGCAATCCCTATCCCGGCCGGGGCATCGCCGTCGGGAAAAACCGGGTCTACTACTTTATCATGGGCCGCAGCGAGAACAGCCGCAACCGCATCTTCTCCCTGACCCGCGACGGCATCCGCACCGAGGCTTTTGAGCCCGCGAAGCTCACGGACCCGAGTCTCATCATCTACCACCCGGTCCGGCGGATGGGCCAGGATCTCATCGTCACAAACGGCGACCAGACCGACACCATCCGCGACACGGGCGACTTCCGCCGCGCGCTTGCGACACGGGAGTATGAGCCGGACGAGCCCAACTGGACGCCCCGCATCTCCGCCATCCTGCACGCGGGGGGCAGCTTCTCCCTCTCCATCCTCAAGCGGGTGGACGGGCGCTGCCTGCGCTGCTTCTACGATTACGAGGGCTGCGACGAGGGGCAGGGCTACTTTCTCAGCACCTACGCGGGGGACGGCTCCCCCCTGCCGAGCTTTTCCGGCGAGCCGCTGCAGATCACGATGCCGGAGCCCGAGGCCGTGTGGGAGGCGCTGAACCAAGACAACAAGGTCTCCCTCTACGCGAATGTGGACGGGGTGGTCCGGCTTTTCAACAAGAACCTGGGGGACTGAGCGATGGTCGAATTTGAACTCAAGTACGGCTGCAACCCGAACCAGAAGCCCGCAAGGATCTATATGCGGGACGGCTCTCCCCTCCCGGTCACGGTTTTGAACGGACGCCCGGGGTACATCAATTTTCTCGACGCGCTCAATTCCTGGCAGCTTGTGAAGGAGCTTCGAGAGGCCACAGGGCTCCCCGCCGCCGCGTCCTTCAAGCACGTCTCCCCTGCCGGCGCCGCGGTGGGCCTGCCGCTGAGCGAGACAGACAGACAGATCTACTTTGTCGCGCCTGACGCCGCCCTCTCCCCCATCGCCTGCGCCTACATTCGCGCAAGGGGGGCCGACAGGCTCTGCTCCTACGGCGACTGGGCCGCGCTCAGCGAGGTCTGCGACGCCCCCACCGCCGCCTACCTCCGTGAGGAGGTGTCCGACGGCATCATCGCCCCGGGCTATACCGAAGAGGCCCTGGCGATTTTGAAAAGAAAGAAAAAGGGCAATTATAATATTGTACGCATCGACCCCGCCTATGTCCCCGCCGCCACGGAGCGCAAGGATGTCTTCGGCGTGAGCTTTGAGCAGGGCCGAAACGATTTTTTGATTGACGAGAGCCTGCTTGAAAACATCGTCACCGAGAACAAAGCGCTCCCCGCGGCGGCGAAAACCGACATGATCGTCGCGCTCATCACGCTCAAATATACCCAGTCCAATTCCGTCTGCTATGTGAAGGACGGGCAGGCCATCGGCGTCGGCGCCGGGCAGCAGAGCCGCATCCACTGCACGCGGCTTGCCGGGCAGAAGGCCGACACCTGGTATCTCAGGCAGCACCCCAAGGTGCTGGGCCTGCAGTTCGTGGACGGCATCCGCCGCCCGGACCGCGACAACGCCATCGACGTCTACCTCTCTGATGAATGTGATGACGTACTGCGCGACGGGGAGTGGCAGCGGGTCTTCAAGGTAAAGCCTGAGCCCATCAGCCGCGAGGAAAAGCGCGCCTGGATCGAAACCCAGCGCGGCGTGACCTGCGGGTCCGATGCCTTCTTCCCCTTCGGCGACAATGTGGAGCGCGCCCGCAGATCCGGCGTACAGTACATTGCGGAGCCCGGCGGCTCCATCCGGGACGACCACGTGATCGAGACGGCGAACCGCTGCGGCATGGTGATGTGCTTTACGGGGATGCGCTTATTTCACCATTAAATTATTATGTAAACCGGAGGGTCCGTCATGGCAACTAAATCCGACATTGAGATCGCCCAGGCATGTACACTCCGGCCCATCGCGGAGATCGCGGCGCGGGCGCATATCGACGCGCGCTATGTGGAGCAGTACGGGCGCTGGAAGGCGAAGATCGACCCCGCCCTCCTGCGGGAGACCGGGCGGGAGGACGGCAAGCTCGTCCTTGTGACGGCCATCACCCCCACCCCGGCGGGCGAGGGGAAGACCACCACCACCATCGGCCTTGCAGACGGCCTGCGGCGCATCGGGAAGGACGTGACCGTCGCCCTGCGGGAGCCGTCTCTCGGCCCGGTGTTCGGCATCAAGGGCGGCGCCGCCGGGGGCGGCTATGCCCAGGTGGTGCCGATGGAGGACATCAACCTCCACTTCACGGGGGACTTCCACGCGATCGGCGCAGCGAACAATCTCCTTGCCGCGATGCTCGATAACCACATCCAGCAGGGGAATCGTCTCGGCATCGACCCGCGGCGCATCACCTGGAGGCGCTGCGTGGACATGAACGACAGGCAGCTCCGCAGCATTGTGGACGGTCTCGGCGGGAAGGCAAACGGCACCCCGCGGGAGGACGGCTTTGACATCACGGTCGCAAGCGAGGTGATGGCGGTGTTCTGTCTCTCGTCCTCGATCTCCGATCTCAAGGCGCGCCTCGGCCGCATCATCGTGGGCTACACCTATGAGGGGAAGCCCGTCACCGCCGCCGATCTCAAGGCGGTGGGCGCGATGGCGGCGCTTTTAAAAGACGCGCTCAAGCCGAATCTCGTGCAGACCCTGGAGGGGACCCCGGCCTTTGTCCACGGCGGGCCCTTTGCCAACATCGCCCACGGCTGCAACTCCGTCATGGCGACGCGCATGGCGCTCCGGCTCGGCGACTACACGGTGACCGAGGCGGGCTTCGGCGCGGACCTCGGGGCGGAGAAGTTTTTGGACATCAAGTGCCGCATGGCGGGTCTCACGCCCGACGCGGTGGTGGTGGTCGCCACGGTGCGGGCTCTCAAGATGCACGGGGGCCTTGCCAAAAACGAGCTCGGGACCGAGGACCTGGACGCTCTCGAGCGGGGCATCCCGAACCTTCTGCGCCATGTGTCCAACATCCGGAATGTCTACGGGCTGGCCTGTGTGGTGGCGGTCAACCGCTTCCCCACCGACTCGGACGCGGAGATCGACTTCATCATCCGAAAGTGCCGCGCGCTCGGCGTGAACACGGTGCTCTCCACCGTCTGGGCCGAGGGCGGCAGGGGCGGCGAGGCGCTGGCGCGCGAGGTCGTGCGCCTCTGCGAGAAGGGGCGGGGCAGCTTCCGCTTTGCCTATGAACTGGAGGGCAGCATTGAGGACAAGATCCGCGCTGTGGTCACGAAGGTCTACGGCGGCCATGATGTGCGCATCCTGCCCGCGGCGCAGAAGCAGATCGACGAGCTCACAGCGCTCGGCTTCGACAGGCTCCCCGTCTGCATCGCGAAGACGCAGTACAGCTTCTCGGACGATCCCTTGAAGCTCGGCGCACCGGAGGGCTTCACCGTGACGGTCAGGCATGTCAAGGTCTCCGCCGGGGCAGGCTTTCTCGTGGTGCTCACCGGGGACATCATGACCATGCCGGGCTTGCCGAAGGTCCCCGCAGCTGAAAAGATCGACGTGGACGAGGACGGCCGCATCAGCGGGCTGTTTTGAAGGCCGGATAAGAGGCTGCTGCAAACCGGTGGGGGTCGATCCCCGGATCGGCCCGCGCGGTATAAAACCGAATAAAACAGACAGCCCCCGGCGAAATCGTGCGATTGTTGCGAATTTGCCGGGGGTAATGTATATTCTTCACATTCCTGCGCCGGGCCGATGAGGGCATCGGCCCCTACGGCATCATATAGGCTTTTACCAGCACCGTTTTATTCCATCAGATCGTTCAGCAGGCGCTCGGCGAGGCCGCCGGGTTTGACGGAAGCCTTCGCCTCGGCAAGGGTGTACCAGCGCCAGGCGTCGATCTCAAAATTCGGGTGGGCCTCCCGCTCCCGCACGGTGGCGGCGAAATTCAGCATCAGGGTCTCGCTCGGCGCATAGTAGTGGCTGCCGAGGTACCAGATCTTCTCCGGCGCAAGGCCCAGTTCCTCCATGAGCTCGCGGCGGACTGTGTGCTCGGCATCTTCACCCTTGTCCACATAGCCCGCGACGAGGACGTTGCTCTTCTTGCCGTACTGCTGGACCAGGATGACCTCGGTCCTCTCCGGGTTCAAAACAACGATGCCCACCGCCGCGCTGAACACCGGGAAGCGGTAATCGCCGCAGCCCTCGCAGTAGGGGACGACGCCGTCCGTGGGATGGGGCCGCGTTGTGAGCCTTTGGCCGCAGCGCATACAGTAGTTCATCTCCATGGCTCAGCGGATCATCTCCTCAAACTCCGCCTCCGTGAGGATACGGATGCCGAGGGCTTCGGCCTTTGTGAGCTTGCTGCCCGCATTCTCCCCGGCGAGGACATAGCTTGTCTTCTTCGACACGGAGCCGGAGGACTTGCCGCCGAAGCTCTCGATGATGGCGGCGGCCTCGTCGCGGGTGAAATGCGATAGCGTGCCGGTGAGGACGAAGGTCTGACCGGCAAAGCGGTCGTCCTTTCGCTCCTCATGGCTTGTAAAGTCGACGCCCGCCGCCCGCAGTCTCTCGATGAGGTGCCGGGACTGGGGAAGGGAGAACCACTCGCGGATAAAGCCCGCCGTGACGCCGCCGATATCCGGGATGGCGGTGAGCTCAGTCTCGCCGGCCGCCATGAGGCTGTCGAGATCGGAAAAGCGAGAGGCCAGCACCTTTGCCGCCTTCTGCCCCACCTGGCGGATGCCGAAGGCGCACACGAGACGCGAAAGCCCCGCGCCCTTGCTGGTTTCGATTGCATCGACGAGCTTCTTGGAAGAAGTCTTTTGAAAGTGATCCAGCTCTGCGATTTCGGATTCGGTCAGATAGTAGAGATCTGCGGCAGATCGCACGAGCCCGCTGTTGATAAGACGCTCACAGACCGAGATGCCGAGACCGTCAATGTCCATGGCCTCGCGGGAGGCAAAGTGCGCGATGTTCCGAAGGCGCTGGGCCGGACACTCGGGACTTGTGCAGCGGAGCGCCGCGCCGTCCTCATCCCGCACGACGGGGGAGCCGCACTCGGGACAGACGGAGGGCATCACAAAGGGCGCCGCCCAGTCCGGGCGCTTTGCGCGGTTCACAGACAGGACCTCGGGGATGATCTCCCCGGCCTTCTGCAAAAGCACCGTGTCCCCGATGCGAAGGTCCAGGCGGTCGATGTTGTCCTGGTTGTGGAGCGTTGCCGCCGAGACCGTCGTCCCCGCGAGGCGCACGGGCTCCACGATGACCTTGGGGGTCAGAACGCCCGTCCGGCCCACCTGAACCACCACGTCCAGGACACGGCTCTCCTTCTTCTCCGGCGGGTACTTGAAGGCCACCGCCCAGCGCGGGGCCTTGGCCGTGCTGCCGAGGGCCTCCCGCTGCGGGAGAGAGTCAATCTTGATGACGGCGCCGTCCATGTCGTAGGGAAGCTCGTCCCGGTGCTCGCCGAGCCATTCGATGCGCTCGACACAGTCGCCGATCTTGTCATAGTGCCTGTAGGGCACAACGGGAAAGCCCATGGCCTTCATCGCGTCGAGCGTCTGGGCGTGGCTCGTATAGCCCCCGTCGGAGCTGTACTGCAGGTTAAAGCAGATGATGTCCAGCTTGCGGGAGGCCGCGATCTTGGGGTTGAGCTGGCGCATGGAGCCCGCCGCCGCGTTGCGGGGATTGGCAAGCAGGGTCTCGCCGCTGAGTTCCCGCTGGGCGTTGAGCTCCCGGAAGACAGCCTTGGACATGTACACCTCGCCCCGGACGATCAGGCGCTCCGGGGCGTTCTCGATCCTGAGCGGGAGGGAGCGCACCGTGCGGAGGTTTTCCGTTACGTTCTCGCCGATGAGGCCGTCCCCGCGCGTTGCGCCGCGGACGAAGACGCCGTTTTCGTACTCGAGCGACATAGACAGCCCGTCGATCTTCGGCTCCACGCTGTAGCTGTGGGGCGCGGTGAGGAGGGAGTCCATCCGCTCCCCGAAAGCATAGAGCTCATCGAGGGAGAAGACGTCCGTGAGGCTCTCCAGCGGGACCTGGTGCGTGACGGGCTCAAACTTGGAGAGCGCCGGGCCGCCGATGCGCTGTGTCGGGGAGTCCGGCGTGATAAGCTCGGGGTGCTCCGCCTCCAGGGCCTTGAGCCGCTGCATGAGCATGTCGTAGTCATAGTCGGAGATGACCGGCGCATCGTAGACATGATAGAGCTTGTTGTGGTAGTTGATCTCCCTGCGGAGCTTTTCAAGTTCGTTTTGGATGTCCATTTCTCTTCCCCTATTTCGTATTCAGATAGGTCTGCGGCACTTTCCCGATCACGAGGGTATCGGCGATCATGACCTCTGTCACCACCTGGGCGCTCTCTGTGCCCCAGGGAATGAGGATGTCGATATCCACGATGACCTCCAGATTGATCTGGTGCTTGGTCTGGTTGATGCCCGCCGTGACCACCTTGTTCTGAAAGGCCACGCGGGAGGAGGTAAGCATGATGATCTCCACCGGCACGCCGGGGCCGCGGCCCATCAGAAGGCTTATGCCGCTGAGATTGCCGAGCGGCACGCGCACATCGAGGGTGCGGCTTTCCGCCGCGCCGACGACGCGCTCGAGAATCTCCGCCGAGAGGGCGTTGATGCGCGCCATGTTGGAGCTCACGGCGCAGACCTCCCCCGCGTCGTTTTTCTCGAGGGTCACAAAACTCCCCTCTTCAAACTCCCCCTCCGCCATGATCTGCGCGATGACGGCATTGACCTGCCCGGTCACGATATCGCAGGCGTCCGACACGGCGATGCGGCAGGAGATGTTCTTGAGAAACATGGACGCGCCCGAGAGGAAAAGGCACAGCCCTGTAAAGAGCGCGAGAAACGTGAGCCCGCCCCCGATCCGCCGCGCGGCGGCCGGCGGGCCGACACGGTAGCGAAAGCGCTGCTTCGGGCGAAAGAGCCTGCGGCGCATGGGTACCACCCCCATGCACAGTGTATGCAGCCGCGTTTTACAGCTTTCCTTCGGGGCGTTCAGAGGGGCCTCCCTCTGATTTTTCGCCTCGCAAGGCGAAAAAAATTCAAATCTGTTTTTTCCGGGGGCGTGTACCTCGGAAAAAACACCGCTCAGCCTGCAAGTGTGTGAGCGTCCCCCGCAAGCGAATGCGCGCAGCAGGCTGTATTCTTTCTCGTTTCGTGAAAATGTCATCAGGACATTTTCACGAAACGATTAAAGCATGGCGCTGACTGCCATCATGACGCCGAGCTTGCCGGACTCATAGGTGAGGCCGCCCTGCATATACACGGTATACGGCGGGCGCATGGGCCCGTCCGCCGAGAGCTCGATGGACGAGCCCTGGATGAAGGCCCCCGCCGCCATGATGACCGGGCAGTCATAGCCCGGCATGGGCCAGGGCTCGGGCGTGACAAAGGAGTCCACGGGCGCGCCCGCCTGGATGCCGAGACAGAAGCGTTCCATATTCTCCGGCGTTCCGAGCTTCACCATCTGGATGATGTCGGAGCGCGCATCAAGGGCGCCGGGTGAGGATTCGATCCCCAGCTCCTCCATCATCGCGGCGCAGAAGCAGGCGGTCTTCAAAGCCTGGGCCACGGTATGCGGCGCCAGGAAGAGGCCCTGGTACAGAAGGCGGTTATTGCCGAGGGTGGAGCCGCACTCCCCCCCGATGCCGGGGGTGGTGAGCCGCGCCGCCGCCCGCTCGACGAGGGATTTTTTGCCCGCGATATAGGCCCCCGTCGGTGCAAGGCCGCCGCCGGGGTTTTTGATGAGGGAGCCCACCACGAGATCCGCCCCCATATGGCCGGGCTCGATGAGGTCGGTAAACTCCCCGTAGCAGTTGTCCACCATGACGCGCACGAGAGGATTGACGCGCTTTACGGTCTCGACGATTCTGCCGATCTCGGACACGGTGAGGGCTCTCCGGTCCTCGTAGCCCCGGGAGCGCTGGATCATGACGCCCGCGACATTGGGGTCCGTGACCGCCCGCTCGATGGCTTCATAGTCGGGGCCGCCGTCCGCTCCGAGCTCCACCTGGCCGTAGCCGATGCCGTAATAGCGCAGCGACCCGTAACCGTCCCCCACAATGCCGATGGCGGTGCGGAGGGTGTCATAGGGCATACCGGTGAGGGCGAGGATCTTCTGTCCCGGGTCCGCGAGGGCGAACATGGCGGCGGTGAGGGCGTGGGTGCCGTTCACGAACTGGAGGCGCACGAGGGCCGCTTCCGTGCCGAAGACCTCGGCGTAGATCTTATCCAGGGTCTCGCGGCCGAGATCGTCATAGCCGTAGCCCGTGGTGCCGGCAAAGCACGCCTCGGACACGCGGTTGTTCTGAAAGGCTTCCATGACCTTGCGGGTGTTGGTCTCGGCCGTGCGGTCGATCTCACGAAAGCGCGTCTGGAGTTTTGCCTCGGCCCGCTCGGCCATGTCGTATACTTCGGGTTTGATGTCGGAAATTTTCATTTTAGCTCCATAATGATAGACTTAAAGAATTTGCCGCGCTCGGCAAAGTTTTTGAAACGGTCGAAGGAGGCGCAGGCCGGGGAGAAGAGCACAATGTCCCCCTCACGGGCAGAGGCCGCCGCCGTGAGGACGGCGTCGCGGAAATCGTCCCGCCGGGTGATCGCGAGGCCGGAGCCCGCAAAAAATGCGGAGGCCCGGATCGCCTTCTCGATCTTCTCCGCCGTGGCCCCGGTGAGGACGACGGCCTTCGCGCACCGGCAGAGGGCGTCCCCCAGCTCCTCAAACGGGAGATGCTTGTCATAGCCCCCGGCAATGACGACGGGCTTTGCGCGCATGGCGTGAAGCCCCGCGATGGTGCGGGTGGGGCTTGTGCCGATGGAGTCGTTGATGTAGGTTACGCCGTGCAGATGCCGCACGATCTCAAGCCGATGCTCAACGCCGGCAAAGCTCCGCGCGACCGCGGCGCAGACCTCGTCCGGCACAAGACCCTCTGTCGCGGCGAAGGCGGCGAGATAGTTCAAGACATTGTGCTCCCCGGGCAGGCGCACCTCCGCCTTCGGGAGGATCTCACGCTCCACGCCCCCGCTGACGCGCGTGAGTACGCCGTCCTTGAGATATGCGCCCGCCGCCGGTCTCTGCCGGTCGGAGAAGTGGGCGATCTGCGCCCGCGCGGATTTCGTGAGATAGGGCGTGTGCGCATCGTCCAGGTTCAGGATGAGGCGGCAGTCCGCCGTCTGGTTCAGGAGGATCTGCCTTTTCGCGTCGATATAGTCCTGGAGGTCCCTGTGCTTGTCGAGATGGTTCGGCGTGATGTTGGTGACGAGGGCGATATCCGGGCGGCAGACCATGCTGTGGAGCTGAAAGGAGCTCAGCTCCAGGACGGCGATGTCGTCCTTTTCGATCTCCGGCACCTCGCACAGGAGCGGGTGGCCAATGTTGCCGCCGAGGTGGACCCTGTACCCCGCCGCCTTCAAAAGCTCCGCGATGATGGTGGAGGTGGTGGTCTTCCCGTCGCTCCCCGTGACGGCGATGACCTTGCAGGGGCAGAGAGCCAGGAACACCTCCATCTCCGAGGTGAGAAGGCTGCCTTGCGCCTTTGCGCGCTCGAGATGCGCGTCAAAGGGCATGAGCCCCGGCGTGCGAAAGAGGACGTCGTGATCGAGATCCTCCAGATACCCGGGGCCGAGTTTGAGCTTTGCGCCGAGCGCTTCAAGCCGCGCAGCCTCTTCGCCCATCTGCTCTCTTGTGCGCACATCGCAGGCCGTCACATCGCAGCCGTGGGACAGCAGCAGCTCCAGAAGGGGCAGATTGCTGACCCCGATGCCGATGACGGCGATCCGTTTTCCCCGGAGACTCTCCGCGTATTCAAAAAGTGTCAAGCAAAACACCTCCGCACTTGCCAATAACTTTATAAGTATAACGCCAAATCCTTTTTTATACAAGAATTATTATCATGAGTCGGCCGAACGACCGCGGGCACAGGGCGAAAGCCCGTGCGTGAGGAAAGTCCGGGCTCCGCAGGGCAAGGATAACGGGTAACGCCCGCCAGGGGTGACCCTCGGACAAGTGCAACAGAAATAGTCAGCCGGGATTTCTCCCGGTCAAGGTGGAAAGGTGGGGTAAGAGCCCACCCGTCGCATGGAGACATGTGGACGCTGTAAACTCTATCCGGAGCAACACCGTGGTACGGGGACACAGAGGCCGGCCCGGCCGTCCCCAGGAGGTGGCTTGATCCCGTCGGCAACGGCGGGACTAGATAGATGGTCGTTTAAGACAGAACCCGGCTTACAGACCGACTCATTCCAGCATCGCCCGCCGAGATCGGCGGGCGGTTTTTTCTTTATGCGGCACTTACGCGGCAGGTTCATGTGGGGTATAATAATTTGTCATTTTTGATAAAGGACGGGCACTGTATGACTGAATTTACGATTTCCCTCGCAGGCTGGCCCATCGGGGTCAGGGCGCTTTTTGAGAGCACAATGCGATTTTGCGAGGATTATCTCACCCGGGAGACGCCCAAAGTCAGCGTATGCGTCACGGAGGAGGATATTGCCGCCGAGCATGAAAAGGCCCGGCGTGAGGATGCGCTGGAGGGGCTTGCGCTCCACCGGTATTCCGACGCCTATCTTGATCTACCGGAAGATCACGGCGGCGCTCCTGGGGCACGATATCCTGCTGTTTCACGGCTGCGTGATGGGCTATGCGGGCAGGGCGTATATCTTCACCGCCCCCTCGGGCACGGGGAAGACCACGCACAGCCGCCTGTGGCTGTCTGAAATCCCGGGCAGCTACGTCCTTAACGGGGACAAGCCCCTTCTGCGTGTCGAGAGGGATCGGGTCCTCGCCTGCGGCACCCCCTGGCAGGGCAAGGAGAAGATGGGAAGAAACGAGATGCTCCCCATCGCCGCGATCTGCGTCCTCAAGCGGGACAGCGCAAACCGCATCCGGCCGCTCACCGCGCACGACGCCCTGCCCGCGCTCATCGGACAGAGCAACCGGCCCCAGGAGGCGGAGGCCATGCTGAAAACGCTGAATCTCATCGACAGGCTCTCAAGGCTCACGGATCTCTACGAGCTCGGCTGCAACATGGAGGCCGAGGCCGCCCATGTGAGCTTTGACGCCATGGCCGGAGGGCAAATATCATGAACGAAGAAGCCCGTTTTGAAGATATTCTGGCCCGCTTCGGCCAGCTTGTCTACCCCAACAAGGGCGTCAGCATGATGCCCCTTCTGCGGCAGGACCGCGATCTCATGGTCATTGACCGCAAGGGCGCGGAGCCCTGCCGGCGGCATGACGCGGTCCTCTTTAAGCGCAGCCTCCCCGGAAGGCCCGACGCTTATGTGCTGCACAGGGTCCTGCGCGTAAACGGAGACGGGACCTACTGGATCGTGGGCGACAACTGCTTCAGCGGCGAGACCGTCCGGGAGGAACAGATTCTCGGCGTACTCGCGGCTGTGGTCCGGGACGGAAAGCGCATCTCTGTCACCGATCCGGGCTACAGGGCCTATGTCCATCTCTGGTGCGATGCCTGGCCCCTGCGCTTTGCCGCCCTGCGCACAAAGCATCTCGCAGGCCGCGTTCTGCGGAAGCTCGGTCTCCGGAAGTGAGGTGAGGCCGGGATGCAGCATACGCATATCAGTGCAAAGGGACGGCTCTTTGATCTGAAGCTCTCGGAGCTCTGGCGCTATCGGAATCTTGTGTGGCTCTTCACGCGGCGCAGCTTTCTCGTTACCTACATGCAGACCGTGCTGGGCCCCCTGTGGCTTCTCATCAAGCCCCTGCTCACAAGCGTCACCTATGTGGTGCTCTTCGGCAACATTGCAAAGCTCAGCACCGACGGGGTGCCTCAGCTTCTCTTCTATCTCAGCGGGAGCGCCCTCTGGTCCTTTTTCTCAAGCTGTGTGACGGACAACGCCTCCACCTTCACGAACAACGCGAATCTCTTCGGCAAGGTATACTTTCCCCGCCTTGTGATGCCGGTGTCGAGCGTGCTGAGCAATCTCATCCTTTTTCTGATCCAGATGCTCCTGACGCTCGCGCTCCTTCTATGGTACACGCTGCACGGCATGGCCGCGCCCCGGCTGTCCGCCCTGGTGCTTTTGCCGCTGCTTCTGCTGCAGCTCGGCGCGCTCGCCATGGGCTTTGGCATCATTGTCTCGAGTCTCACGACAAAATACAGGGACCTCCGGGTCCTGCTCGATTTCGGCGTCACGCTCTGGATGTACGCGACGCCGGTGGTCTACCCGCTCAGCGCTGTGGACGGCCCCCTGCGGCGCATTCTGCTGATAAACCCCGTGACAGCGCCGATGGAGCTCTATCGCTATTGTCTGCTCGGCGCGGGCAGCGTCGCTGCGGCTCCGCTCGTCTACTCGCTGGTGTTCACACTTCTTGTGAGCGCCGCCGGGATCGTCATCTTCAGCCGGGTCGAGCGGACCTTCATGGACACCGTGTAAGGAGGGCGACATGCAGGAAAAGGAACTTGCCCTCCGCATCCGGGGGGGTCAGAAAGCAGTACCGGCTCGGCGTCATCGACCGCTCCACCCTCCAGGCGGAGCTCCAGTCCCGCTGGGCAAAGCTGCGCGGGCGGGAGGACCCCAACACGCGCATCGGCGCGGAGACGCCCGGGAAGCGGCTGAGCTTCTGGGCGCTGGACGGGATCGATCTCGACATCTTCCGCGGGGAGCGCGTCGGGATCATCGGGGCAAACGGCGCGGGCAAATCCACGCTCTTAAAGCTCATCTGCCGCATCACAGCCCCCACAGAGGGGGAGATCGACATCTGGGGCCGCGTCTCCTCCATGCTGGAGGTGGGCACCGGTTTTCACCGGGAGATGACCGGCCGGGAGAACATCTACATGAACGGCGCCATTCTCGGCATGTCAAAAGCTGAGATCGACGCCTGCATCGAGGACATCATTGATTTTTCCGAGCTGCGGGCATTTATCGACACCCCGGTCAAGCGCTACTCCTCCGGCATGTTCGTCAAGCTCGCTTTCTCGGTCGCGGCCCATCTGCAGAGCGAGATCATGATTATGGACGAGGTCCTCGCCGTCGGCGACATGGCCTTTCAGCAGAAATGCCTGACCCGGATGCGGGAGGCCGCGGAGGCCGAGGGGCGCACCGTCCTCTATGTGAGCCACAACATGGCCACGATCCGCCAGCTCTGCGAGCGCTGCATTGTGCTCGACCACGGGAAGGTCCTCTACGACGGGGACACGGAGCACGCCATCGCGGCCTACCTGGATCAGAGTCTCGGCGGGAGCGACGTGGATCTCGACCTCGGCGCCCGGTCCCGTCCCAGGCAATACACGGAGAGGGCCGTCACCATGACAAGGCTCTGCCTTGAGAACAAGGTCACGGCGGTCTATGTGCCGGGCGAGGAGCTGCGTATGCGGCTGCACATCCATGTGGAACGCCCGGTCCCGCGCCTCTGCGTCCGTCTCTCGGTCAGGACGGATACGGATGTGGGACTCGCCACAGCCTGGTCAGAACCCTTTGCGGCGGACCGCCCCGGCGAGATGGCCGTCATGCTCACATTGCCGGCAGGCTCCCTCGCCAAGGGGACCTTTTACGCGAGCATCGGTCTCTGCCGCAGGGATGAGATCGGCAGCATGATCCCCTGCGACCACATCACCCGGGCCTTCCGCTTTGAAATCACAGGCTCCCCGCTCTGGAACACACATGCCTATAGCTATATGGCGCTGCCGGAGATGCGGGTGGACACGATAAAATAAAAATGCGATGGAATTTTGCTTCCATCGCATTTTTATTTGTTTTACTTTACTTGTTTTACTTTACTTGATCTCGAGTCTGCGGCTTGCGGGGACTTCCGCCGCCTTCTTCGGCAGGGTCACGGTCAGCACGCCGTCGGTATAGGCGGCCTCGATCGCGTCCACATTGATGCCGGAGACATCAAAGCTCCGGGAGAAGGAGCCATAGAAGCGCTCGCGCTTGACATAGCTGCCCTTCTGCTCCTCTTTGGTATCCGCGCTTCTCTCGGCGCTGATGGTGAGGCAGTCGTTTTCAATGTCGATCTTGATGTCCTCCTTCTTGAAGCCGGGCAGCTCTGCCTCGAGCTTGAAGGCATCGCCGGTGTCCATGACATCGGTGCGGAAGGCGGAAACCGCAGGTGCGCTCGTCATGAAGCGGCGATCCATCTCGTCAAGCATACGGAAGGGGTCAAAGCTCGCAAGGTTACGGGTATGACGGTCAAAAGGAATCAGTTCAAACATTTCTATATACCTCCAAAATATTATTATACAAGTTCATTCTCGAATCAGAGTTCATTTCTTTCGTTTGATTCTGTATATAAGATACCGTGCAATTATGAAGAAATATAGCTTAAGATATGAACAAAATATGAATCTTAGCACTCGCCGTGTTTGAGCGCTAAGATTCATTCGATTCACTGTTCGCTTTTTCTGTCACAGCGCCACTGGGAAGGCGTCCGGCTCGATGGGGCAGACATAGCCCGAGGCGGAGCGCTCACGGAATTCCGCGCGGGCCTCCTGCAGGAGCGCCGGGTCCTCCAGTAGGTCGATGGCCGTCGCCGCGAGGACCTTGCCCGCGAGAAGCATCCCCTTGTGGGCGGCGCTGCCCTTGCCGCAGGCCACCACCTGCCAGGAGTGGCCGGGCACATCCGCGGGCCAGGTGGCCGTGTGGATCTGGGCGGTGGGGGTCTGCCAGCTCACATCCCCGACGTCGGTGCTGCCGGGGGTGAAGCCGGTGCCCGAGTAGAGGGGCATGAGAAAATCGTTCAGAGGTCTTGTCATGTTCCGCGTGAGGGCGCGGACCTCCTTTGCGATCCCCTCGTCAAAGCGCGCGCCGATGCCGGGCGGCAGGGTGCTTTGGGGATAGGTGGCCTTGAGCGCCGCGGCATAGCTGCGCTCGCCCTCCGTATATTCCGGCACGCCGATGGCCTTGAAGTTCCGGTAGAGCGCCTTTTCGAGCGTGAAGTTCGGCAGAAGCTCCGCCGTGCCGTCGATAAACTGGCGGGTATAGCTCGTCTCCGTCATGAGGGCCGCGCCG
Organism: Oscillospiraceae bacterium; assembly: GCA_902793285.1. Lineage (GTDB taxonomy): Bacteria > Bacillota > Clostridia > Oscillospirales > Oscillospiraceae > Limivicinus. The sequence continues at coordinate 84,199 of CADBCV010000016.1, read as the reverse complement.
GCCGCGACCTTGTCCACGCGCTTTAAGAGCTTCACGGAATCGGCCACCTTGTTTGCGCGCACCATGTACAAAACCGATGCCTGCGCCTGCACCACATTCGGCGACACGCCGCCCGCGTCCAGGATGGAATAGTGGATGCGGCAGTCGTCCGTCATATGCTCCCGCAGGAACTGGACGCCCACGTTCATGAGCTCGACCGCGTCGAGCGCGCTGCGCCCGTTGTAGGGGTCCCCCGCCGCGTGTGCCGCGACGCCGGAGAAGCGATAGAGGACCTGGATGCTCGAATTATTTGTGCCGGTAACCACCTCGTTCACGTCCGCGGGGTGCCAGGTCAGGGCGGCGTCCAGCTCGCGCCAGCGGTTTTCCCGCGCCATGAACGCCTTGCCGCTGCCGCCCTCCTCCCCGGGGCAGCCGAAGAAGATGACCGTGCCGGGCGCGCCGCTCTGCTCGAGGTATCGCTTGACCGCGGCCGCAGCCGCGAGCGCGCCCACGCCCAGGAGGTTGTGGCCGCAGCCGTGCCCCTCCCCGCCGGGGACAAGGGGCCTGTGCTCACTTGCGCCGGCCTCCTGGCTCAGGCCGCTGAGCGCGTCAAACTCCCCCAGGATGCCGATGACCGGGCGGCCGCTGCCATAGCTTCCGCAGAAGGCGGTGTCGATCCCGCAGAGCTTCTCCGTGACCGTAAAGCCCAGCTTCCGCAGCTTCTCGCAGTAGAGCGCGGCGGAGGCATACTCCTTGAGGGACAGCTCCGGCTTTTCCCAGATCGCGTCGGCGAGCGCCTGATAGAAGGCCGCCCCCTCATCCACGGAGGCGACGGCGGCGTTTTTCCACTCCGTCCGCATCACAGCACCTTCGACAGGAAGTCCTGGAGTCTGGGGTTTTGGGGGTGGTTGAAGATCTGGTCCGGGCTCCCCTCCTCGAGGATTTTGCCGCTGTCCATGAAGATGACGCGGTTGCCCACCTCGCGCGCAAAGCCCATCTCATGCGTCACGACGACCATGGTCATGCCGTGGCGGGCCAGGGCCTTCATGACATCCAGCACCTCCCCCACCATCTCGGGGTCGAGTGCGGAGGTCGGCTCGTCAAAGAGCATGACGTCCGGCTCCATGGCGAGGGCGCGCACGATGGCCACGCGCTGCTTCTGCCCGCCGGAGAGCTGGATGGGATAGGCGTCCGCCCGGTCCCGCAGGCCCACGCGCTCCAAAAGCTCCAGCGCCTTGGACTCCGCAGTTGCCTGGTCCACGCCCCGCACCTTGACGGGCGCAAGCGTCATGTTCTCCAGAATGGTCTTGTGGGGGAAGAGATTGAAGTGCTGGAAGACCATGCCCATCTTCTGGCGGTGCAGGTCGATGTTGAGCTTTTTGCCGTCCGGCCCCTTCTTCTGGGTGATGTCCACGCCCTCGAAGATGATGTGGCCTTCGGTGGGGACCTCCAGCAGGTTCAGGGAGCGCAGGAAGGTGGATTTGCCGGAGCCGGAGGGTCCGATGACGACCACCACGTCGCCCCGGTTGATATCGGCGGATACGCCGTCGAGCGCCTTGATACGCTCGCCCTTGTAGTATTTCTTCAGGTTCTGGACCTGAATCAGCTTATCGTTTGTCACCGGCGCTCATCTTCCTTTCAAAGTGTTCAATGATTTTGCTGGTCGGGTAGGTCAGGCAGAAGTACAGCACCGTCGCAATGATGAGCGCCTCCGCCATGCGGTAGGTCGCCCCCTTGACGGCGTTTACCGCCGACATGATATCCTGCACGCCGATGGTGTAGCAGATCGCGGATTCCTTGATGATCGTGACAAACTCATTGGCGATGGCGGGCAGGATGTTCTTGATGGCCTGGGGCAGCACAACGTAATGCATGGTGCGCCACTGGGACAGGCCCAGAGAGCGCGCGGCCTCCGTCTGCCCGATGTCGATGGACTGGATGCCGGAGCGGATAATCTCGGACAGGTAGGCCCCGGAGTTGAGGGAGAGGGCGACCACCGCCGGGAAGAAGCGGTCAAAGCGAATGAAGCCGAAGAGCTTGAAGCCGGGCAGCACCTTCACCCCGTCAAACACCACATAGAAGATAACGAAGATCTGCACCACCATGGGCGTGGCGCGGAAAAGCTCCACATACACGGTGGCGAGCGCCTTGAGCACCTTTGAGCGCCCCATCCGGCAGACGGCGAGCAGCAGCGCCAGCACAAAGCCGAAGATGACCGTCAGCGCGGAGAGAGAGACCGTGCAGGCAACGCCCTGCAAAAACAGCTTCCAGTATTCCAATGCCTTCTGAAAGCCCTGAACAGTAAGCATGGGTGATTCTCCTTTTACTTATTGTCGATATACGCAAAAACCCCCGCCGCGCGGGCGGAGGGTTTTTGCTTGAATACCTTGTATTGTCCGTGTGAAAATCAGGCGGCTTCCGCGACAGCCTGGGCGATGGCCTCGGCCGCGTCCTCCGCGTCGAGCAGGCCCTCGTACTTGGCGCCGGTGGAGACCTCGTTCGCGGTGGCGACGAAGGCGTCCATGGAGCCGTCCTCGAGCGCGGCCTTGACGGCGAGGTTCACAGCCGCGAGCAGGGCCGCATTGCCCTTGGCAACGCCGACAGCGGAACCCTCGGAATCATAGGGAACCTCGAGCACGACGGCGAGCTCGGGATAGCTTGCGGCGTAGTTCTCCGCGACGGCGGTCTCGATATAGGCGCCGTCCAGCTTGCCGCCGAGCAGCTCCGCCACGATGTCGGTGACCTTCACGAGGGCGACGATGTCAGCCTCGGGAGAATTCTGGTTTGCGAGGTCCATCTGGATGGAGCCGTTCTGCGCGCCGATGGTGAGCTTGGCGTCGTTGGTGTCCTCAAGCTTCTGGAACTTGTCCTTGTTGGCCTGCACGGTCACGAAGGACTGGCCGCCCTGGTAGTAGACATCGGAGAAGTCCATGGCGTCCATACGCTTGGGGTCGGGAGAGAGGCCGGCGAGACCGAGATCGACGCCGCCGGAGGCAAGCTCGTTCAGGACGCCGTCAAAGTCCATGGGGATGATCTCAAGCTCAAGGCCGATGTAATCGGCGATGTACTGGGCGAGGGCCACGTCAAAGCCGGCGAGCTGGGGGTTGCCGTCCACAATGGCGTAGAACTCATAGGGGGCAAAGTCAGGGCTGGTGGCAACGGTGAGCTTGCCGTTTGTGACGGTCTTGAGCTCCGCCTTCAGCTCATCCAGGCTCATGCTGCTGTAATCGGTGTCAGCCATGGCGGCGCTGCCCAGAGAGAGCACCATCACCAAAACCAAAAGCAGGGAGATAATCTTCTTCATTTTCATTCATCCTCGACTTTCGTCAGATTCAATTGTCTTTTTGACGTGGCCCATGATAGCACCGGCGGCAGAGCTTGTCAAGCGCAAATTGAAAATTTATACTGATTTCTCAGGGCATTTCCTCTGATTATTCATTTCTTCGGTGCATATTCAGCTATTTAATGAATATTCGGCGCTTGTCCGCTGCTGATCGACGCCCCGCCCCGGTCGATCGCGCTTGACAAGATTCCCCCGATCCTGTAAAATTCAGCCATTCTATAGTATAAAAGGAGAACTCTCGCATGGAGAATTCACGCGCCCAATGGAGCAGCAAACTCGGCTTTATTCTGGCTGCGGCCGGTTCCGCGATCGGTCTCGGCAATATCTGGAAGTTTCCGGGCCGCGCCTTTGAGGGCGGCGGCGGAACCTTTGTTCTGATCTATCTTTTGATGGTGATTTTCTTCGGCGTCCCGCTCATGCTGACAGAGCTCTCCGTCGGCAGGGCGAGTCAGGCAAATGTCGTCGGCGCGTTCCACAAGCTCGGCCACCGGAACTACTCCTGGGTCGGCTGGGTCGGTGTCGTCGGCGCGTTCGTCATCACCTGCTACTACTCCCACGTGGGCGGCTGGGTGCTGCGCTACGTGGTCGGCTACGCCTTTGAGGCGCCGGAGATCTACGCGGACCCCCTCGGCTACTTCTATGCCATGCTCGGCTACGGCGCGCAGGGGGCCACCTTCTTCCCCTGGATCGCAGTTTTGTTCGCCGCCGTGTTCATGCTCCTCAACGCCGTCGTCATCATCCGCGGCGTGGAGGACGGGATCGAGCGTTTCAACAAGATCGGGATGCCCGCGCTGTTCATCATCCTCGTCATCCTGCTTGTGCGCGCCGTGACCCTCCCCGGCGCGGAGGACGGCCTTCGCTATCTGGTCTCCTTCGACTGGAGCAAGCTCAGCTTCCAGACGGTGCTGTCCGCCCTGGGCCAGGCCTTCTACTCTCTCTCCATCGGCATGGCCATCCTGATCACCTACGGGTCTTATCTGCCGCGCTCGGAGAACCTGGTGAAGAACACGGTGCTCATCTGCACGATGGACACGCTCGTCGCCGTTATCGCGGGCTTCATCATCATCCCCGCCGTGTTCGCGACGCTCGGCCCCGACCAGGTGGGCAAGGGCGGCGGCTTCGCGTTCGTGTCTCTCGCGGGCGTGTTTGAGCAGATGCCCGGCGGGCGGCTGTTCGCGGTGCTGTTCTATCTGCTGCTCCTCTTCGCCGCGCTGACCTCCTGCATCTCGCTCATTGAGAGCATCGTCGCCTTTCTCACGGAGCATTTTAACTGGGAGAGAAAGCGCACGACGATCTGGTTAAGCCTCGTCATGTTCCTCATCGGCTGCCTCTACACCTGCTCCCAGGCGGCCTACCCGCTCAAGGGCATCTGGTTCGACGCCGTAAAAGGGGTGAGCTTCCCCGCCTTCTGTGACGCGATGGAGTTTCTCACGGACAGGCTCATGATCCCCGCCTGCGCCCTCGGCGTGTGCATCTTTGTGGGCTGGGTATGGAAGCCCGAGAGCGCCGTGGCCGAGATCGAGCAGAACGGCGTGCGCTTCGGGCTCAAAAAAGTGTATGAGATCCTCATCAAGTACATCGCCCCCCTCGCCATCCTGACCATCCTGATCCTCAGCCTTGCCACCGGCACGACGCTGAGCTGATGCGCAGGGTTTTTCTCAAAACGTGTAAAAATGGAAAACCGTAGGGGTCGATCCCCAGATCGACCCGCCGGGCAACATACCATGTTGGCATATGGCGGGCCGATGAGGGCATCGGCCCCTACGATACACTCTATGCAGGGGTTATCTCATTTTGAGACAATCCCTTCTTTTATGCGGCAGCTCAGAACACGAGACCGATCACGAGACCGGAGAGGGCGGAGAGGGCATAGGCGATGGCGACGACGGTGAGATTTTCGCGCATGTCCCGGTTGGTGCGGAAGAGCACCAGAAGGCCGATGCCGGCATTCGACAGCAGGCCCGCAAAGAGGCCGCCGAGACCGATGATGCCGCTGAGGAAAGCCTGGGTGAGGATGACGGACACGGAGCAGTTCGGGATGAGGCCAAGAAGCGCGAGCAGCAGCGCGCCGGACACCGGGTTTGTGAGGACCGTGCCCTGAAGCTGTTCGGGTTCGATGTTTGCGAGGATCAGATTCAAAGCGAAGGTCACGGCGATGAGCATCCCCGCGATCTTGAGCGTGTGGACAAGGGCGGCGTGCAGGGCGCTCCCCTCTTCCTCTTCGCACTCGCAGTGCTCCCGCTCGCAGAAGGAGTGGATGTCCTTGCGCTTAAAAAGGCCCCGGAAGAGCGCGTCCGCGAGATATCCGAGGGCGATGCCGAGGGCCGCCTTGCCGGCGACGATCCGCATGATCTGCCCGACGCCGATGCCGTTTTCATCCGTGAGCGAGGAGAGCATCACGGGCAGCATTTCGTCCGAGGTGGCGAAGAAGACCGCGAGCATGGTGCCCACGGTGACAGAGCCGGTGGAGAACAGCGTCGCCGCGGCGCCGGAGATGCCGCACTGGGGCACCACGCCGAGAAGCCCCCCGATGGCGGGGCCGGCTTTGCGGGAGTAGGCGTGCAGGACGGATTCATCCAGCCTGCGGCTGCGCTCCAGAAGCTCCATCAAAAGATAGGCGACAAAGAGGATCGGGATGCTCAGGGCCCCGTCCTTCAAGGCGTCCAGAAAACAATCCAGGATCAGTTCAGGCAAAATTCATACGCTCCCCGTCATTTTTGTATTGCATTATCTTATACGGAGAAGTCTTGCTTGTCAAGGGATTTTGCTTTATGGGTCCGTGCGCTTCTTTCCTATTGCATTTTAAGAAACAAGCGCGGTTTTTTCTCTCCGCGCTATTGAATTAGGCTTCAATTTTTGTTAATATAAATTATTAAAAAAAACGAAAAGTTGAAGTACACGATGAAACAAAAAGAATGGAATATCCCTTTATCCGGCCCCTCCGTCTCTCAGGAGCTGCTTGAGGGGGGCTTTTCTCCGCTTTTGAGCCAAATTCTGGCCCTGCGGGGGTTCACCACGGCCGCGCAGGCAAAGACCCTGCTCTTCGGTGGGAAGGAGACCCTGCATGATCCGATGCTCATGCTGGGGATGGCTGAGGCCCGCGCGCGCATCCTGCGGGCGATCGAGAGCCGGGAGACCGTGGCGGTCTATGGCGACTACGACGTGGACGGCATCACCTCCACCTGTATGCTGACGGACTGGCTGCGCAGCAAGGGGCTGAGCTGCTATTACTACATCCCCGACCGGAACGAGGAGGGCTACGGCCTCAACTGCGCGGCGCTCGACTCCCTCAAGGCCCGCGGCGTGAGTCTCGTCATCACCGTGGACTGCGGCATCACCGCCGTGGAAGAGGCCGCCTACGCCCGCGAGATCGGCGTGGATATGGTCATCACCGACCACCATGAGTGCAGGGCCGACGCCCTGCCGGACGCCGCGGCGCTCATCGACTGCAAGCGCGAAGGGGACACCTACCCCAACAAGAATCTCGCGGGCGTCGGGGTCGCGCTCAAGCTCATGTGCGCCTGCGAGGGGGAGGCCGACACGCCCCTCTCCCGCTACGCGGATCTTGTCGCCATCGGCACGGTAGCGGACGTGATGCCCCTGTGCGATGAAAACCGCTATCTTGTGCGTCTCGGTCTCGCCCGGATCGCGGAAAAGCCGAGACCCGGCATCGCCGCCATGCTGCGGGAGTCGTCCATCGACCCCCGGCATCTCACGGCCTCCTCCATCAGCTACAGTCTCGCCCCGCGCATCAACGCGGCGGGACGGCTCGGCAGGGCGTCCATCGCGGCAAAGCTCCTCTTGACCCGGGATGCGGCCAGCGCCGTCTCCCTCGCCCGGGAGCTCTGCGAACTGAACCGCAGGCGGCAGAGCATTGAAACCGAGATCTGGAAGGAGGCAAACCTCCAGCTTGCGGGCGAGACCCCCGACGGGCCCATCGTGCTGGCAAGCGAGCACTGGAACCAGGGCGTGATCGGCATTGCGGCATCGCGGCTTGCCGACCAGTACTCTCTGCCCGCGATCATTGTTTGTCTCAACGGCGATGTAGGCAAGGGCTCCTGCCGCAGCTACGGGGGCTTCAATCTCTTTGAGGCGCTGTCCGCCTGCGCGGATACGCTCATCGGCTTCGGCGGGCACGCTCTCGCCGCGGGGCTCAATGTCCGGCGCGAGCGGCTGGAGGATTTCCGAGAAGCGCTGCGGGAATACTATCTCTCCCACAAGCCGCAGCCTCTGCCGGAGGTTCAGTGCGACCTTCTGATTACCGATCCCTCGCTGCTGACGCTGGAGAACGTGCGCTCCCTGGATCTTTTGGAGCCTTACGGGAACGCGAATCCGCGCCCTGTCCTCTGCATGAGCGGGGTGCGCCTCGAGATGCTCAGCGAGGTGGGCGGCGGCAAGCACTCCCGCCTGCGCGTGAGACTGGGGCAGAGCCATTTTGAGTGCATCTACTTCTCCCACAGCGCGGCCGAAACCGGCGTGCGGGAGGGAGATCTCATCGACATCGCCTTCACGCCCCAGATCAACGAGTACCGCGGGAACGTCACCGTGCAGCTTGTGGCCTCCGCCGTGCGGCCCCACGACCCCTATGCCCTCTGCGACGCGATTTTGAAGGGCGACTGCGCCTGTCTCAGGGCGGCCGCCCCCTACTGCCCCGAGCGCGCGGATTTTGTCCGCGTGTGGAAGGGCATGGGCTCTGCGTTCACGGTCGGGTGTGACACCGGGGCCGTCATCCGCCAGTGCCCCGCAGAGATGGAGCCGGAAAAATACTGTCTCTGTCTCATGGTCTTCCGGGAGGCGGGGCTCCTGGAGGGTCCCGGCGGCGGGATCTATGGCGCCGCAAGAGCGCAGATCCCCGGCAAGGCGGATCTGGACGCGACAACGCTTATCCGAAGCCTGCACAGCTTCTCAATATAATGGAGTCAAACTATGGATACCCAGGAGAGAAAAAACAAGAACGTAGACCCCGACCAGCTATTTGAAGAGCTGGTACGGAAGATCCAGGAGAACAGCCACAGCATGGATCTCGGCCGCATCCGCGCGGCCTATGAGATGGCCCGCATGGCCCACTCCGGGCAGCTTCGGCGGGACGGGTCCCCCTATGTCACGCACTGCATCGCGGCAGCCGACATCAGCGTGGACATCGGCCTCGACGAGGATTCTATCATCGCGGCCCTCCTGCATGATGTGATCGAGGACACCAGTCTCACCCACGAGGATATCGCCAAGCAGTTCGGCCCCGCGGTGGCGGACATCGTCGAGGGCGTCACAAAGCTCACGCGCGTGCAGTACACGAGCAAGGAGGACGAGCAGGCCGAGAACCTGCGCAAGATGCTGCTCGCCATGGCGAAGGACATCCGCGTCATCCTCATCAAGATCGCGGACCGCCTGCACAATATGCGCACCATGGCCTACCAGAGCCCCGAGAAGCAGAAAACCAAATCGCTCGAGACCATGGAGATCTACGCGCCCATCGCCCACCGGCTCGGTATGCAGAGGGCCAAGTGGGAGCTGGAGGATCTGTCGCTGCAGTATCTCGACCCCGAGGGCTACAAGGAGATCACGGATAACCTCACCCGCCGTATGCCCGAGCTCGAGCGCTTCATGGACAGTATGCAGGAGAAGATCCAGACCCGCCTCCAGGCGGAGGGGGTCCAGTCCACGATCTACTGCCGCATCAAGCACGTCTATTCCATCTACCGGAAGATGTACGCCCAGAAGCTCGATATCAACGGGATCTTCGATCTCTGCGCCTTCCGCGTGATCGTGGACTCCATCCCCGACTGCTATAACGTGCTCGGCATCATCCACGACATGTTCAAACCCGTACCCGGGCGCTTCAAGGACTATATTTCCACGCCGAAGCCCAACATGTACCAGAGCGTGCACACCACGGTCATCGGCTCCGAGGGCATCCCCTTTGAGGTGCAGATCCGCACCTGGGAAATGCACTACACGGCGGAGTACGGCGTCGCGGCCCACTGGAAATACAAGATGGGCCCGAGCGCCAACACCGCCCTGCGCGCCGGGGACGAGGATACCTTTGCCTGGATACGCAGGCTCCTCGAGAGCCAGCAGGAGTCCGACGCGTCCGACTTCTTCTACAACATGAAGGTGGACATGTTTGCCGACGAGGTCTTCGTCTTCTCCCCCAAGGGGGATGTGATCAACCTCCCGGCGGGCGCGACGCCCATCGACTTTGCCTACTTCATCCACTCCGACATCGGCAACCACATGGTCGGGGCCAAGGTCAACGGGCGCATCGTCACCTATGACTATGTGCTGCAAAACGGCGACATTGTGGAGATCCGCACCTCCAAGAGCGCGCCGGGGCCGAGCCGCGACTGGCTCAATACCGCGAAGAGCAACTCCGCCCGCACCAAGATCAAGCAGTGGTTCAAGAAGGAGCGGCGCGAGGAGAACATCATCCGCGGCCGCGCCATGCTGGAGGACGAGCTCCGACACAATGGGCTCACCATCGACGATGTGAGCGACGAGGCTGTCTGCACCCCGATGCTCAAGCGCTTCTCCTTCACCTGCATGGACGACATGTTCGCCGCCATCGGCTACGGCGGGCTCACCGCGACGCGGGCCGCGAACCGCCTGCGGGATGAGCTCAAGAACCAGGAGCCCAAGCGCAAGACCGCCCTCGACAAGGTGGCTGAGGCCGCCGAGCGCCGGGAGAGCCGCCCGCCGAAGAAGGAAGGCAAGGCCGTCCACGGCATCCTGGTGGAGGGGCTTTCAAACTGTCTTGTGAAATTCTCCCGCTGCTGCACCCCGGTCCCGGGGGACGACATCATGGGCTTTATCACGCGCGGGCAGGGCGTGTCCATCCACCGGCGCGACTGCTCCAACTGCCAGCAGCTTCTGAACCAGCCGGAGAACAAGGGGCGCTGGGTCCAGGTCTCCTGGGCCGGAAAGATTTCCGAGAGCTATCTCACCACCATCCAGATCTCCGCCAAGGACCGCAACGGCATGGTCATGGACGTGGCCACGGTGCTCAATTCGGTGAACGCCAAGGTCCACTCCCTCTCCGCGCGCACCACTGGTTTGAACTTCGGTATCGTGTCCGTGACGCTGGAGGTCAAGGACGCCGCCGAGCTCAAATATATCACAAGCCGCCTCACGTCCGTGCCCGGCGTCATCAGCGTGAGCCGCAACGGCGCCTGACGCGGGAAAGGAAATCGATTATGCGTGCTGTTGTTACCCGTGTGCGCTCCGCCTCCGTGACGATCGACGGCGAGGTCGCCGGCAGGATCGGCGCGGGGCTTCTGGTCCTCCTCGGCGTCCACCAGGACGACACAGAGAAGGAGGCCCTCAAGATCGCGGACAAGATCTGCGGCCTGCGCATCTTTGAGGACGAGGGCGGAAAGATGAACGTGAACCCCAAGGATGCCGGGGCCGAGATCCTGGTCATCAGCCAGTTCACCCTCTTTGCCGACTGCAAGTCACGCAGGCCCGGCTTCTCAAAGGCCGCGCGGCCTGAGACGGCCATCCCTCTCTACGAGCTTGTGGTCGCCCAGTGCCGGGAGCGCGGGTTTTCCGTTCAGACCGGGGTCTTTGCCGCCGACATGCTCGTCGCGTCCGAAAACGACGGGCCTGTCACCATTCTTCTCGATACAAAGGAGCTGTAAGCCATGCTCATCAAAACCATCCCCGTGGGGCAGCTTGAGACCAACTGCTACATCGTGACGGACGAGGACAGTCTCGCCTGCGCCGTCATCGACCCGGGGGACGAATCGAACGCCATCCTCGACTACCTGGAGGATAATCGCCTGCACTGTGAGGCGATTTTGCTGACCCACGGGCACTATGACCACGTGGGCGCGGTGGACGCCATCGCGGAGGAGACGGGCGCCGCCGTCTATATGAACGAACGGGACGACGCCAAAAACGCCCGGGACAGCCACCTGCCCTATACCCTCAAGGAAAACGGCAGAAGCTATGACGAGGGCGACACAGTCACGGTCGGGAGTCTCCGCTTTCAGGTGATCGCGACACCGGGACACACGCCGGGGGGCGTCGCCCTCCTCTGCGGGGACGCGCTCTTCACGGGCGATACGCTCTTCAAAGGAAGCTGCGGCAGGACGGATCTCCCCGGCGGGGACATGGAGCAGGAGCTTGCCTCCCTCCGCCGCCTGTGTGAGCTGCCCGGGGATTATGAGGTCTACCCCGGCCACATGGATATGAGCACCCTTGAGCGGGAGCGGGAGTTCAACTATTACTGCCGCGCTGCCATGCGGCGCTGATAACACAACAGAGCGAACCATTTTATATATCAAGGAGGGACAATATGAAACATGTCACACGCGTCGGCCTCGTCACGAGCGGCGGCGACTGCCAGGGGCTCAACGCCGCGATCCGGGGCGTCGGCAAGGCGCTCTACAACCGGCTTGACAACAACGTCGAAATCTACGGCATGTTCGACGGGTACCGCGGTCTCATCGAGCGCGACTACAAGTTCATGGAGCGCAAGGACTTCTCCGGCATCCTGACCGAGGGCGGCACCATCCTCGGCACCTCGCGCCAGCGCTACATCCCCGGCAAGGACATCGTGGACGACGAGGGCAACAGCGTCATCCCCAAGATGCTCAACACCTATAACCGCCTCAATCTCGATTGTCTGGTGGTCATGGGCGGCAACGGCACCCAGAAGAGCGCAAAGCTCCTCATGGACGCGGGCATGAACGTCGTGACCCTGCCGAAGACCATCGACAACGACATCTGGGGCACCGACACCACCTTCGGCTTCCAGAGCGCCGTGAACATCGCGACGAACGTCATTGACTATCTGCACTCCACAGCCTGCTCCCACGGGCGCATCTTCGTGGTGGAGCTCATGGGGCGGGACGCGGGCTGGCTCACGCTCAACGCCGGCATCGGCAGCGGCGCGGACGTCATCCTCATCCCCGAAATTCCCTATGATCTGCAGAAGGTTGCGGACATGCTCATCAGACGGCGCAAATACGGCAGCGGCTTTTCCATCATCGCCTGCGCCGAGGGGGCTGTTTCCGTGGACGATGTGAAGCTGGACGAGGAGGAGAGCCGCCGCCGCAGAGAGGCGAGCAAGCACTCCACCGTCTCCTACGCCATCGCCGCAGAGCTCGAGCGGCTCACCGGACAGGACACCCGCGTCACCGTGCCGGGGCACTATCAGCGCGGCGGTCCCCCCTGCCCCTATGACCGCGTGCTCGCGACCCGCTTCGGCACCGCCGCGGCCGACCTCATCATCAACCAGCAGTACGGGCGCATGGTGGCCATCCAGAGCGGGCAGATCGTCTCCATCCCCCTCGCGGACGCCGCGAGCAAGACGAAGTTTTTGCCGGTGGACCACCCCATGATCCAGGTCGCCCGCGACATCGGTATCTGCATGGGCGATTGAACAGGAAAAATAGATCGTTACCAAGCTCAGTTTTTTACGATCCGGCTATAAACACTGCCGGGAGGGGCTTGCCCCTCCCGGCAGTACAATACCCATAAAAACGCAATGTACGGCGAAATCGTAGTGTTTTACGAAATCGCCGTACATTTTTACATATTGGAATGGTTTCCCGCGCGGGAGGGGCAAGCCTCTCCCCTACGGCCAAAAATGGTCACACTTACCACATTATAACAGTCTCTCTTTTATATTTTGTATTTCTCCGCGTACTCGGCGTAGAGGGCGTCAAAGTTGTGGGAACGGAGCTCCTTGAGGTTGAGGACGTAATCGTGGGTCTCAAACTCATCCTTGTTGAGCTCGATCATGGCGATGGCGATGTTGGAGCAGTGGTCCGCCACGCGCTCGAGATTCGTGATGAGGTCGTTGAAGACGAAGCCCACCTGGAGCGAGCAGGTGCCGGCCTGGAGGCGTTCGATATGCCGGAGCTTGAGCTCGTCGCACAGAACGTCGATATGCTCCTCCAGCGGCTCGACCCGGTATGCCTTCTGCACATCCTCCTCCATGAAGGCGGTGAAGGAGAGGGCCAGGATCTCGTTCACGGCGGTGAGCAGCACGTCCATCTCGTGATTCCCGCTCTCGGAGAAGCTGATCTTCTTTTCAAACTTCTCCTGCGCCACCTGGCGGATGTTCATGGCGTGGTCGCTGATACGCTCAAAATCGCTGAGCGTGTGGAGATATTCGGACACGCGCTCGTTCTCCTCGTCGTTGAGCTCGGAGCCGTTGAGCTTCATGAGGTAGGTGCCGATTTTGTCCTCATAGTGGTCCACCAGATCCTCGTCCTGCTCCACCTTCTTGGCGAGCTCGTCCGTGTACTCATAGAGGAGCATCATGGCGTCGGTCAGGTTCTCGCGGGACTTGCGGGCCATGGCGTTGATGGTCATGCGGCTCTGCTCCACGGCGAGGGGCGGGTGCTTGAGAAAGCGCTCGTCCAGGCGGTCAAAGTCGGCGTTGGCCTCGCGCTCCTGGCTGCTCTCCTTGATAAGGGCGTTGAGGAGCTTTTCGACAGAGCCCATGAAGGGCAGCAGCACAACGGCGCAGATCACGCGAAAGACGGTGTTCACGAAGGCGATGCTCACGGGCGTCATGACCATCCCGGTAAACGGGAAGTGCACAACAGCGTCTGCGAGGTAGAAGACCGTCGCCACGAACGCCGCGCCGATGCTCTGCAAAACGAGATAGGCATAGGCCGTGCGCCGCCCGTTCGTGCGCGCGCCGAGCGCCGAGAGCAGCACCGGCACCGCGGCGCCGATCCCGATGCCGAGCAGGAGCGGGAAAGCTTCCGCAAAGCCGATGGCCCCGGTGACAGAGAGGGCCTGCAGGATACCGACGGCGGCGGAAGCGCTCTGCAAAACCGCGGTAAACGCGGCGCCCGCCAGGATGCCGAGGATGGGATTGGAGAAGGCCGTCATGAAGCGGATGAAGGCGGGGCTGTCCTTCAGGGGCGCGACGGCCCCGCTCATGGCCTGCATCCCGAACATCAAGACCGCAAAGCCCAGCATGATGTCCCCCACATGGCGCTTGCCCTGCTTTTTGGCGAACATGCGCAGCACAATGCCGATCACGGCGACGAGGGCGCTGATGGTGGAGGTGGAGAGCAGGGACACAAGGCCGCCGCTCCCTTCGACATAGGAAAGGCAGATGATCCAGCCCGTGATGCTGGTGCCGACGATGGCGCCCATGATGACCGCCATGGCCTGGCGGACCTTCATGACGCCGGAGTTTACAAAGCCGACCACCATGACGGAGGTGGCGGAGGAGGACTGGATGATCGCGGTGACACCCGCGCCGAGGAGCATCCCCTTGAGCTGGGTGCTCGAGAGCTTATAGAGCACGAGCTCCAGCTTGCTGCCGGCGACCTTTTTGAGACCCTCCCCCATGAGCGACATGCCGAAGAGAAAGAGCGCCACACCGCCGAAGAGTGTGATAACGTTTGAAATACTCATAGATCCCTCGTTTTATTTGTTTTTATTGGTCGATTGCGAATAGACGTCTGCCGTTTTCCAGGGTGGCTTTGGCGACCTCCTCCACGCTTGAGCCCTTCACCTCGGCGATCTTCTCCGCGATATAGCTGAGATTGCCCGAGTCGTTGCGCTTCCCACGTCTCGGCACGGGGCTTAAATAGGGGCTGTCCGTCTCGATGAGGATGCGGTCCATGGGGCAGAGTGTGAGCACCTCGAGTGCCTTGCGCGCGTTTTTATAGGTGACGGGCCCGTCAAAGCCGAGATACCAGCCGCGCTTTAAGAGCTCCGCCGCCATGTCCGCCGAGCCGGAGTAGCAGTGGAAGACGCCCCGGAGCGCGGGATAGCGGGAGACGATATCAAAGCAGTCCCCGTGGGCCTCCCGGTCGTGAATGATGACGGGCAGGTCAAGGCGCAGGGCAAGCTCGAGCTGGGCGATGAAAAGTGCCTTTTGCTCCTCCTTGCGGCTCTGATCCCAGTAGTAGTCAAGGCCGATCTCCCCGATGGCGACGCATCTGTCAGACACAGCAAGCGTCTCGATGCGCCCGAGGTCACCCTCCCCCATGCCGGCAAGCTCCTCCGGGTGGATGCCGACGGCGGCATAGAGCAAGGGCCAGCGTTCCGAGAGTTCGAGGGCCGCCGCGCTGCTTTTCACGTCGCAGCCCGGGTTTACGACGAGCGACACCCCCCGCGCCGGAAGCTTACGTAAAAGCGCGTCCCTGTCCGGGTCAAAGGCCGCGTCGTCATAGTGGGCGTGGGTATCAAAAAACATTGGCATATCCTCCCATCCGTTGCCCCATAGTGTACTATGCCGGGGCGGATTTTGCAAGCATTTTGCTTGACGGCTTTGGCGGCAGCGTGTAGAATAAGCCAAGTTATTGTGATGATGGAGATTTCGATATGACATCCGGACGAAAACATTTTTGGGCCCTCGCGCTGCTGCTTATCCCGCTGCTGCTCGTGTGTGCGGCGCTGCTCTTTCTCCGCCTGCGGCCGAAGCCCGATCCCGCGGCGCTCGTGAGCGCGGCAGAGGCGGCCTATTTGAAAAAGCAGAGCGGTCTTTCAGGGGAGCTTCGCGCGGCATCGGAGCGCTGCTTCTCTCTAAAGGCGGAGGCGCCCTTTCACCAGTCTCTATGCTGCGCGAGCGGCTCCGTGACGGCCACCGTGCTCGACGGGCGCCGCCTGACGGAGGGTCTCGCGGACGAGATGCAGCTTCTCTTAAACCAGCGCGCCGAAAAGGCCGCGCGCCGCGCGGAGCTCTATACCCCCGAGGGGGCGCTGCTGCCGGAGCTCTCGGAGAGCCTTTACGAGGCCGCGCTGCACGAGCGCCTCACCCACGCGGAGGACTACTGCCGGCGTGAAGAGCTCCCCGTCTCCCTGCGCTATGCAAACGGCGGCTGGGAGCTGGAGGACGCCTCGGTCTTCCTCTCGCTCCCCGCCCTGTCTCCGCAGCCGGGGTATGCCGAGAGCGTCGCCGCGCTGGAGCCCGTGCCGATCCACTACTCCCTGCCCCTCGCCGGGCCGGGCCCTGTGCCGGACCCCGCCTGCTACGGAGAGACGGAGGACCCCCAGGTGATCCGGCAGCTTCTGGAGAGCGATACCGCGCAGAGCCTCATCCGCGGGCAGAAGCTGGATTTTGACCCCGCGCGCGACATGCTGGGCCGCACGATCTATTACTACCTTGATGAGACCATCCTCGCCCTCGTGTGGCAGCAGGATGAGCACGGCGCCATCGGCACCTTCGCGGAGGTGTTCATCGCCGACGCAAGCCAGCTTCGCCGCAAGCTCGCGGACGACAGCTTCGGCTCCTACCAGTACTACTACCCGAGCGAGTTTGCCGCGCAGACCAATGCCGTGCTCGCCTGCAGCGGCGATTTCTACAACAGCGGCCGCCCGGACTACGGTCTCTACGTCTATGAGGGGCAGCTCATGCGAAGCTGTCTCACCGCGGGGCAGACCTGCCTTTTCACCGAGGACGGGGACATGCTCTTTGTCTACGAAAACCAGTTTGAAACGGTCGACGAGGCCCAGCGCTATCTGGATGAAAACCGCATCAGGTTCTCTCTCAGCTTCGGGCCCGTGATGATCGACCGCGGGGTGGACGTGACGCCCGAGGACTACTACTTTGGCGAGGTGCGGGACACCTATGCCCGCTGCGCGGTAGGTCAGCTTGGGAAGCTCCACTATCTCATGATGACCATTAACTGCGAGTCTCCGGACCACTATGTCTATGTGACACTCCGCCAGGCGGCGGACTCCATGCTCGCCCACGGGTGCTACAACGCCTACACCCTCGACGGCGGGCAGACCGGCAGCATCCTCATCGGCGGCAGGCTCATCAACCCCGTGCAGTTCGGCGTAGAGCGGCAGATGAGCGACATTTTCTACTTTGCCACCGCCCTGCCGGAGGGCTGACGCCGTCGGCTTGCAAAGGGTCGCACGCTATGCTACAATAAAGAACACGATTGTTTCCCGAAAGAGGGTTTTTTTCATGCAGATGCTGAAAACGCAGTGGAGCGATACACGCTGGCGCAGGGCTCTCGCCTTCTGTGCCGGGGCGCTCGTGCTGTTTTATATGGTGTGCCCGGTCGCGCCGCAGCGCTGGGCCGATCTCTACGCCTCCTACGGCAAGACGGCCATCATCGCGATGGCGGCAATCTACTTCTTCCGTGCGCGGCTCGACGGCGTGGCGGAGGTCAAGCTGGTCATCTACTATACGATCTGGCTCTTTTTGACCCGGCTTTTCAACACCGACCTCTATCTCCAGAACGAGCTGGACCTGGTCATCAGCCGCATCCTCTGCTGCGTGGTGTTCCCGGTGGGGCTGTTGCTGGACGAAAAGGAGCGGCGCGTGCTGCTTGACGCCGTGATCGCGGTGAGCGGGGCTTACTACTTTTTCACGGCGCTCTTAGGGCTCTACGCCTGTATCTTCGGCGTGTACTTTTATCTCCCGCCGGAGGGGGTGGTGTTCGGGCTGGACAACGCCTTCTACGGCAACAGCTTCGTGCGCATCGTCGCCTGGGAGACCACCCGCACCATCTCGGCAGTGTGGTTCTATCTCGCCTGGTGCATGATGATCTATGAATTCTTCCGCTGCCAAAACAAACTCTGGCGCATCCCGATCTGTTTGGCTCTCTTCGTGTTCCACCTCGCGATGGCCTTCTGCGTCACGAGAAGCGTGTTTCTCGCGGCGAGTGTCAACGCCGCGATGCTCGCGCTGCTCCTCGGGATGAAGCATGTCAAGGTGAAAAAAGGCTTTCTCCGCGTGCTGATCCTCACGCTCCTCGCCGTTTTGTCACTCGCGCTCTGCTACAAGAGCTTTGAGTGGCTGCGCACCGCGACCGGCATGGTGTATGACCGCATGGACGTACAGATCGAGCGCACTTCCGACCAGTTCATGAACCCCGAGGTCGTGAGCGGCGACGGCGCGAACTTTAACGACAGCCGCGACATGAAGGAGACCCTCTCCAACGGCTCCAACCGCTTCGGCGTGTACCTGAGCGCGATCCCCGCCATCCGGGACGAGCCGCTGCGCCTGCTGATCGGCAAGTATAACGCAAAGCTCATGGACGGGCCGCACCGCTATCAGATCGGCCCCTTCTGGCACATGCACAATTACCTCATTCAGGTTTTGATGCTGACGGGGCTTATCGGTTTCCTGCTTGTGCTCGCGTTCAGTGTGCTGCTCGCTGTGCGCATGGTGCGGCTCTATTTTACCGATAACCCGAGGGCCACGACGGACATCAAGACCCTGACCCTGCCCGTGAGCGGGATTCTCCTCTACGGGATGCTCGAGACCGTGATCTTCACCGCCTCGGCCGACGAGCGGGCCTTTACCGATTTCCGGGAGCTCTTCTTCTTCCTCACGGCAGGCGCGGCGCTCGCCTGGTCTTATGAGCTTGCGCCCCTGAAAAAGAAGTGATACGGCGCCCGTTTTCTGCGTTCACAGAAGTTTTGCAATCTTCTCTTGCTTATCCCCCCTTCCCATGGTAATATGTTAGTTACTTGACTACTTATCAGGAGTGATGTCTCATGGCAAAACCCGTGGTCATTACGGCCGACAGCACCTGTGATATCTCGGAAGCGCTGAAGGAGCGCTACGATATACGCATCATCCCCCTCACCATCCTGCTCGGCGAGGACAGCTATCTCGACGGCGTGGATTTCACAACGGCGGATATCTATACCCGCTACCGCAAGGACGGGACCCTGCCCAAAACCTCCGCCCCCGGCATCCAGCAGTTCATAGATTTCTTCACGCCGATCCTGGAGGCGGGCTGTGAGATCGTCCACCTGGACATCAGCTCCGAGCTCTCCGGTTCCTTCAACAACGCCTGCATCGCGGCGGAGGAACTGGAGGGGGTCTACACTGTGGACAGCCGCACCCTCTCTACGGGCGTGGCGCTGCTCGCCATCGAGGGGGCCGAGTGCCGCGACAGAGGCATGTCCGCCGCCGAGATCGCAGCGCATCTCAACACGCTCAAGGAGAAGGTGGACACGAGCTTTGTGCTGGACACGCTGGAGTTCATGTGGAAGGGCGGGCGCTGCTCGGGCGTGACGGCCCTCGGCGCAAATCTCCTGCGCCTCAAGCCCGGGCTTGAGATGCACGACGGGAAGCTCGGCGTCTATAAGAAGTATCGGGGGAGCATCCAGTCTGTCTACCGCCAGTACACACGCGACCGCCTCGCAGCGGACATCCGCCCAAACCACATCTTCGTCACCGACTCCGGCGAAGTGCCGGAGGAGACGCTCTCCGAGCTCACAGACATGGTGCGCGAGGCCGTACCTGAGGCGGAAATCCACCGCGTCAAGGCCGGCTGCACCGTGACATCCCACTGCGGGCCGAAGACCTTCGGCGTGCTGTTTATCCGGAAATAAGCGGGAGGCGAGGGCATGATAGACCCAAAGGATGTGGACAAGGTCCCGGAAGAGGACTGGGAGCAATTCAAAAAAGACGCGCAGAAGGACGAGCTCTACTATAACGGTCCCGGCGATCTGCTGGACACGGCGGAGGGGCGCGCGAAGTTCTGCCGCCTGAATGTGTCGAGCGTGTTTCGCAAGCCGGACCCCGCCTACCCCGGGTATAAGATCTGGGTTTTCAACAACCAGGGACAGGGCATGGTCATCAAAAAGCGCAGCAAGGTGGACCCCCGTCTCATGGAGGACATCGAATACGACGCAGACGGAAACGAGATCAGCCGCTCCTACGAGCCGGCGTGAGGCCGAACATGGAAAGCACCCCGTACCAAGTTTGGTACAGGGTGCTTTTTTTGAGCCATAAGCCTTCCCCTTGAGGGGAAGGTGGCATCCGGCGTCTCACGGAAGCCGGATGACGGATGAGGTGGAAAGCTCACGGTCAGAACTATGCTCGTACAAGACGGGAGTTCCACCTCATCAGTCACGGCGCGGTCGGACACGCGCCGCGACAGCTTCCCCTCAAGGGGAAGCCAATACGCCTCATCCGCCGCGGTCTGCAAACTGGGGCACCTTCCTCAGGGGGGGAGGGCATTTGGAGGCTCAGATCACGATGGCGTCCTTCGGGCAGACATCGGCGCAGGTGCCGCAGGCGACGCATTTGTCCTCGTCGAGCTTCCAGGTTTTCTCCTTGCGGTCGACGGTCAGGGCTTCGCCGGGGCACTTGCGGGCGCAGATGGTGCAGTAAACGCACTTATTGGGGTCCTGGGTCGGCTTGCCGTCCCCCCTCGCCTGCACGGCGGGCGCGGCGGGCGCGGCCTCGGCCGGAGCCTCCGCCTTCTTCTCCGCAGGCGCGGCGGCGGGGGCGGCGGGCTTCGGCGCGGGCTTCTTCACGGCCTTCTTCACAAAGGTGCCGGAGACGATGAGGTCCCCCTCCTCAATGCCGATCATGTGGTAGTCCTGGCTCAGTTCGATGGAGTGGCGGGTGCAGAAGTCGGCGCAGGTGCTGCAGAAGGTACAGGAGCCGAGATCGAAGGAGCGGGTGATGACATCGTCCCCGTCCTCGTTCTTGACGCTCGTGTGGGTGATGGCTCCGCCGGCGCAGACGCGCTCGCACATGTTGCAGTTGATGCAGGTCTCCGGGTGGAAGACGATGCGGCCGCGGTAGTTGGGCGCGGCCTCACTGGGCTTCACGGGATACATGTTGCAGCTCGGCTTTGAGAAGAGCTTGGTGACAGCCTCTCTCACAAACGGGAAATCCATTACATCCGCCCCCTCTTCTCTTTGAGTATTTCGGTCGCTTTGGCAAGGCCGTCGATGATGGCCTCAGGCTTCGGCGCGCAGCCGGCGATGTCCACGTCCACATGCACATACTGACTGAGCGGCGCGCAGACGGAGTAGCTGCCCTTGAAGACGTTGCCGGACTGGGGGCAGGAGCCCATGGTGACGATGCACCGGGGCTCCGGCACCTGGGAGATGGCGCTGAGGACGCGGTTCAGGCTTTGCTTTGTGACGGGGCCTGTGACGACGACGATGTCCGCCTGGCGCGGGCTGCCCGCGAGTTTGAAGCCCAGACGCTCCACATCGTAGCGCGGCGTCAGCACCGCGACAAGCTCGATATCGCAGCCGTTGCAGGAGCCGCTGTTGATATGGAACAGCCACGGGGATTTTGCAGTGCTCTCTTCGATCAGTTTCTTAAACATGAAAACCCCTCCTTACAGTCCATACCAGGCGAGCACAAGGCTCACCAGCGCGAGGCCGGACACCGCGGTCCAGTAGTATTTGAATACCTGCTCGATCTTGAGTCTCGCGGTGACCGCGTGGACAAAGGAGATGAACAGGGCGGTGGCGATCACGCAGAGGGCGAAGACGATCACGCCGTCGACGGCGATGATGCCGGTGCCGATGCCGCCGAAGAAGAGCGCGACAAAAAGGCTCGTGAGCGTGAGGATCTTGACCGCGTGGCTGAGCTTGAAGACGGCGAGGGGCGCGCCGCTGTACTCGGCGTGCATACCTTCGCAGATCTCGGTCTCGGCCTCGGCGGTGTCAAAGGGGTGGCTGCCGGTCTCGCCCGGGATGACCATGGCGAAGGCGACGGCCGCGGGGATCATGCTGAGCTTCGTGATGAGGCTGCCGTTTTCGACCTGGTAGCGGGCGATCTCGGTCATCGAGAAGCAGAGCCCGGTGCCGAGGGCGTTGCCCACGACCTTGGCCACCGCGAGAAGGACGAGGACCAAAGGCAGCTCACAGGAGATGATGGTGACCATCTCACGGCTGAGACCCACCCCCGCGTAGGGGGAGCCGGAGGCCGCCGCGCCGAGGATCGCCGCGAGGGCCGGGATCAGCAGCAGGTAGAGGATGACGATGATGTCCGCCATGCCCGAAAAGGCGCTGAAGCCATAGATGGGGATGAAGAGCTGGATGACGACGAGGGCCGCAAGCCCCACCAGCGGGGCGAGCAGGAAGGTCGTCCGGGAGGCCGCCGCGGGGACGATGGTCTCCTTGCCGAGGAGTTTGAAGAAATCATAGAAGGGCTGGAGGATCGGGGGGCCGACGCGCTTCTGCATCCGCGCGACCAGCTTGCGGTCAATGCCCGTGAGCAGAAGCCCGCAGAAGAAGCAGAACAGGAAGCCCGGGAAGATGAGGATACAGCCCAGATACTGAAGGCCCGTGAGGAAAATGCTTGTCATGTTCCCACCTCCTTAAAGCGCGATCATCATGTACATGATCGCAAGGGCCAGGGCGACCACGGCCCAGAGGGCGTAGTCGTTCACGACGCCGCTGTGCAGATCATGCATGAAATCAAAGTAGTGTCTCCAGTTGTGCTTGAAGCCCCAGAAGAGGTCTCCGCCGCCGACCTGGGAATAGACGTTCTGCTCGCCGCCGTAGAAGAGCTGGTACTTGGTCTCGACATTCTCCCCCTGGGAGGCGCTGACCTGATCGTAGCGCCCGGCGAGGGCGGCGACCGTCAGGGCGAGGAGGGCGATGCAGAGGATGAGCAGCCAGTTGACCGGCGTCCAGACGCCGACATGGGCAAAGCTCACTTCCGGTGTGGGGACGGTGGCCTTGAAGCCCATGGCCATGATGTACTCGCCCACAGAGGCGACGGCGCGGGCGGCGGGCTCCGTAAGGACGCTCATGACGGTGTTCGGGAAGATGCCCGTGAGGACGCAGAGGACGGCGAGGATGCCCATGGCAAGGCGCATCCCGAAGGGGACCTCCTTCACGTTCTCATACTCCGGGGGAAGCTGGCCGAAGAAGACGGACTGCGTGACCTTGACAAAGGACGCGAGCGTCAGCGTGGAGGTCACGAGGGCGACGACGGCCGCGGCGAGAAAGCCGATGTTGTTTGTCTCCACCGCGCGCTGATAGGCCGCCTGGTAGATGAGCCACTTGGAGGCAAAGCCGTTGAAGGGCGGCACGCCGCTGATGGAGAAGGCGCCGATGAGGAAGAGGACCGTGGTGTGCGGCATTTTCTTTGAGAGACCGCCGAGCTTGCCGAGGTCCGTGGTGCCGGTCTCGTGCAGGACGGCGCCCGCGGCGAGGAACAGAAGCCCCTTGAAGAGGGTGTGGTTCATCGCGTGGTAGAGACCCGCCGAGACGCCCAGCGCCGTGGAGAGGCCCACCGCCGTCAGCACATAGCCGATCTGGGAGATGGAATGGTAGGCGAGCAGGCGTTTAAAGTCATGCTGGGCGAGGGCCATCGTGACGCAGACAAACATCGAGACGCTCCCGATGAAGACCAGCATGAACTGCATGGCGCCGAGCTCCATGGTCTGGAACAGGAACCAGGTGAGCCTGATGATGCCGTAGATGCCGGACTTTGTCAAAACGCCGGAGATGAGCACCGAGATCGAGGCCGGGGCTGCGCCGTGCGCGTCCGCCGCGAGGGGGTGGAAGGGCACGATGAATGCCTTGGTCGAAAAGCCGATGTAGAGAAAGGCGAAGGCGAGCTTCGTGGCGTTATTCATGCTGCCCGGGATGAGGGAGGCAAGCTGCGCGAGGTTTAAGGTGTGGTACTGGGCGTAGAGCAGGATGACGCCCGTGAGGATCGCGCTCGAGCCCATGCAGCCCACGACCAGGTACTTGAAGGCGGCCTCGAGCGCGCCGTAGACCCGGGTGCGGAAGGCCGTGAGGGCGACCGCCGCGAAGGTGAGGATCTCCACCATGACGAACATGTTGAAGATATCGCCCGAGAGCACGAGGCCCAGCACGCCGCCTGCGAGCAGGCAGTAGAGCACGTAGTACTGGGGCACGCAGTCGTCATGCACCATGTAACGGATGGAGTAGATGGCGGAGACAAAGACCGCCGTCGCGATGAGGAGGGCGAAGAAGAGACTCAGGGCGTCCACCTCGAGGGCGATGCCGATGGCATAGCCGCCGGCGATGCCGCGGGAGCCCATCCAGTAGGCGATGGTCTCGCCGCCGAGCATGACGGGCTTGATGAGCAGGACGAGCAGCAGCAGGCTCACCCCCGTCGCGCAGAGGGCGATCCAGGCGCGCAGGCCCGCAGGGTTATTGGGATTTTTCGAGGGCCTGGTGCCGCAGACCATGGTGACAAAGGCGCCGAGGAAGAGCACCATGACCGCGTAGATCGGGAAGTGATGATAGTCCATCATATTGGTGAAATTCATCCTCTCAGCCTCCTTATCTCTCTCGTGTCAAGCGTCCCGTAGGACTCATGCAGGCGGATGATGAGGGACATGGACATGGCCGTGACGCAGGCGCCGATAACGATGCTGGTGAGCGTGAGCGCCTGGGGGATGGGATCGACGAAGTAGCTTGCCTGGGTGAGCTCCCCCGCCGTGAAGATCGGCGCGGTGCCGCCCGGGGTGTAGCCGATGGAGATGATGAGCAGATTCACGCCGTAATCCATCACGGACATGCCGATGACCGTCTTCACGAGATTGTACTTTGTGACGATGGTATAGAAGCCGAGACAGATGAGGAAGAAGGCGGCGATGTAGTTGAATTGGATCATGTCACTTCACCTCTTTCTCATTCGCGTCCCGCAGGATGCCCAGCATCAAAAGCGCGATGGAGCCGACGCCGGTGATGACCTTGATGCCGACGGTCACGTTCATCCAGAAGATGGTGCCGGCGCTGTAAAGGCTGCCGATCTTCCCGAGGTACAGGACGTTCTGCGCAAAGTGCGCGCCCGCCGCGACGCCCAGCAGGCCGAGCGCCACATAGAAGATGGAGGCAAAGCCCTCCGTTTTGTGCAGGAGATGATAGCTGAAGGTTTGGACCGTGGTCTCATACCCGTGGCCGAGGGCGACCAGAGCCACGAGCGCCACCATCATGACGCCGCCCTGGAAGCCGCCGCCGGGAGAGAGATGGCCGTGGAGGATGATGTACAGGATATAGACCGAGGCGAGCGGCAGGATCCTGTCGCAGCCGCAGCGGGCGATCACATTCTTGACGACGGGTTTATCCTGCATTGCTCTCGTCCTCCTTTTCGGTTTTTTTCCTGAAGAGGATGACCGCGCTGCCTGTCAGGGCCGTGACGAGGATGAACGCCTCGCCCATGGTGTCGTAGCCGCGGAAGTCAAAGACAATGGAAGTGACATCGTTTACGGCGTGAGTCTCGGCGAGGTTTTCCTGGACGATGGCGTCCGCCGCGCCGGTGGCGATGCTGACATCGTAGGCGTCGGGGTTCTGCTGCAGCTCATACACAGGGACAGGGGCGTCGTGCCCCTCATAGCTGCGGTCGAGGGAGGAGAGGGTCCGCGTCGTGAAGACGCAGGTGAAGAGGATCACGCCGAGGCAGACATAGGTGAGCCACTTTTTCATCAGTCGTCCCCTCCTCTCATTTTCTTGAGGGCCGCGATGAACACGAGCGGCGTGAGCGCCGCGCCCACGGCAGCCTCGGAAATGGCGACGTCCGGCGCGTGCATCACGAGAAAGGCCGCGGCGCAGAAGATGCCGGTCACGCCGAGGGCAATCACTGCGCTCAGGAGCTTTTCGCTGTGGCAGGCGATGATCGCCGAGACCACGACGCCGAGGACGACCAGAACGTCGAGAAGCGCAACAATGTTAGTCATGGAAATCCCTCCCGTAATCGTCAATTTCCATCTCTTTTTCGGGGCGGACACCGCTCTTGTAGGCGCCCTTGGCGATGGAGTGGGCGCCGATGGGGTTGATGGTCAGGATCAGCAGGCCGAGGAGCAGGACCTTCACGCCGGTGCCGACGCTGCCCAGCACGAAGAAGGCATAGAGCGCGCCGCCCAGCGCGACGCCGAGGATGCCGAGCGTTGTGATGCAGGTGCTGGCCTGCATACGGCAGAAGGCGTCCGGCATCTGGATGACGCCCTTCGCGCCGGCGAGGGCGAAGATGAAGCCGACGGCGATCAGAATGTCGATCACGATTCTCATTTTTCAAACCACCTTCCCTTTTCGAGATAGCGCCCGACCAACATCGTATCCACAATGCCGAGCAGCGCGCAGATGATGGCGATGTCGAGATAGATGCCCCTGCCGGAGTAGAGCGAGTAGAGCACCATCGCGCAGCAGACCAGCACGTCCATGCTGTCGCCGGCGACCATGCGGTCGGCAGCCGTGGGGCCCTTGGCAAGGCGCAGCAGGAGAATCAGCGCGAGAAACGCAAAGGCCACGGAAAACAGCAGCAGTTCAATTCTCATTCCCAGATCCTCCTGATTTCTTTTTCGAGGCGGCCCTTGATGAGCTCGCCCGCCTTTTCGCGGTCCGTCTCCGCGACGTCGATCCAGTGGATGTAATACCAGGTCTTCCCGTCCTGCTCGGCAATATCCAGGGTGATGGTGCCGGGGGTGAGGGTGATGGAGTTTGCGAGCATATCCTCGGCATAATCGCCCTTGAGGTCCACGGGGACCTTGACGATGCCAGGGTTTACATCCTTGCAGCCGGCAAAGCAGCGGCCGGCCACGTCCACATTGGCCTTCACAAGCTCAGCCAGAAACACGAAGGCATAGCTTATAAGCGCCGCGAGCTTCGCGGGCCGCAGGAGCCAGAAGGCATCCTCATGGATGAAGAAATGCGAGGTAAAGAGAGCCACCGCGAGGCTCACTACCGCGCCCGCGATCATCTCCTGCGCCGTAAAGCTCCAGGTGAGCAGCAGCCAGAAGACAAAGCACAGGCAAAAGGTAGACACAACTGCGGGAAGTTTTGTCTTGGGCAAGTTTTTCCTCTCCTTTCAATTGCGAACATCTCTTGGCTCCCCCTCTGGGGGAGCTGTCACGGCGCGTGTCCGTCCGCGCCGTGACTGAGAGGGCACAGGTCCGACAGACCCTCTCCGCCCCAGATGTGCGCACTGGGGCACCTCTCCCAGAGGGAGAGGCAAGTTATCGTAAACGAATTTGAAAAATGAGTTTACGATTTAGCCATGTTTTTCGCTTGCCCCGTCAGGGGCGAGAAAAACGGCTTTCATATGGTGTAGTAAACGCAATTCCTTTTTGCGTTTACTATACCTGCGTTTTATTCGACCTTGAGGCTGTCGACGAAGAATTCGCGCCCGGCGGTCATTTTGAGGGCCGTGCCGCCGCACTGGGGGCAGACGGCCGCGTGCCGGTCGACCGGGCCCTCGTATCCGCAGGCGGAACACTGAAAGCGCCCCGGCAGCTTTTCAAAGACGAGCGCCGCCCCCGCGGCCGGGGTATCCTTCGCCGCCTCCGGGAAGAGGTCGAGAATGTATTCCGGGATCACGCCGGAGTACTCGCCGAGCATGAGGCGGATCTCCAGCGCCCGGTGAAAGCCCTGGGCCTCCGCCTGCCGTTCGACAAGCTCGATGAGGCTTTTGGTCAGCGCGAGCTCATGCATGGCTCAGCGGTCGAGACAACTGAAGCAGGGGTCGATGCTGGCAATAATGAGACCCGCGTCGGCCACGCTGTTGCCCCGGAGCATGAAGGGGATGGTGGGGGTGTTCTTATAGCTCGGCACGTGGATGCTGACGCGGTGGTTATTGAAGCCGCCGTTGCCCACGACCATCTGGGTGAGCTGCCCGCGCGGCGCCTCGTGCCGGCAGACGGCGGAGCCCTTCTGGATCTTGAGCAGCTTGTTGCCGAGGTTGATGGGCGTGTCGGGCAGGTTTCGGAGCGCCTGCTCGATGATCTTGATGCTCTCATAGCACTCGAGCGCGCGGATCACAACGCGGGCGAACACATCACCGCTCTCCTGCACGGGGACATCGAACTTGAAGTCGCCGTAGGAGCAGTAGGGGGAATCGCGCCGCACGTCCACGTCCACGCCAGACGCTCTCGCGTGGGGGCCGATGGCGCCGATGCGGACGGCGTCCTCTTTCTTCAAAACGCCGACGCCCTTCGTGCGCAGGGCGATGGTCTTGTCGTTCAGGGCGATCTCGACGATGCGGTCCATGGGACCCTTGAGCTTGTCGAGGGACTTTAAGAGCTTCGCCTTGAGTTCATCGTCAATATCCCGGCGGGCGCCGCCGATGGTGACCATGGCGTAGTTGACGCGGTTGCCGCTGAGCTCCTCAAGAAGGTCCATGATCAGCTCGCGCTCGTCCCAGATGTGCATAAACATGCTGTCGTGCCCGATGATGTGGCACGCGACGCCGAGCCAGAGGAAGTGGGAGTGCAGGCGTTCGAGCTCCGCGGTGATGACGCGGATGTACTCGCCGCGCTTCGGGACCTCAATGCCGTTGATCTGCTCGACGCACATGGCGTAGGTCAGGGCGTGGGAGTGCGAACAGATGCCGCACACGCGCTCCACCAGCACGAGCGTCTGGATGGCGTTTCTCTCGGTGGCGAGCTTTTCGATGCCGCGGTGGTTATAGCCCACGAAGACCTCCGCGTCCTTGATGACCTCCCCCTCGGTGTAGAGCTTGGCATGGATGGGCTCCTCCAATGCGGGGTGGTAGGGGCCGATGGGAACGATATAGCTCATCTTATCCCTCCTTTATATTCTTCGCGCGCAGCTCCTCGAGCGGCGTGACCATGATGTGGCCCTTGCCCTGGGTCTCCAGCATCTCCTCCGGGAGGAAGAGACGCTTTGACATGTCCAGCCCCTCGAACACGGTGCCGTAGATCTCGTTGAGCTCGCGCTCGGGCCAGGCCGCGGCCTCGTCGTAGATGCCGCTGATCGTGGGCAGGGTATCCTCCCCCACCACATGGTACGACTCGATGACAGGCTCCACCGCGTAGTCCCAGGAGATGTCCATCTTGCCCTCCTCGTTGAGGTAGCCGTGGATCATCACGAGGCCCACGCCGGCCTTGCGCATCTTCTCTGCGATCGGTACGACCTGGTCTTTGGAAATATCCGTTCTCTTGTACGCCTGCATACCATTCACCTCTCTAATATTGCAAATTTACTTATAAATAAATTCTGTCCGCTTTTTCCTTCTGAGCCATCCTGAGTTCTGCTTTGTGTCATCCTGAGCGCAGCGAAGGATCCCCCTGTTCATGCATTCCATACGGGATTCTTCGCTTCGCTCAGAATGACAAACCAGGACCTGCGGTGCGCGGAGGCAATCAGCAGATCCGCGGCAATTGCGCGCCGGTGAGCTTTTGCAGGATGCGCCTGCCGCCGAAGGCCGTCTGCAGGACGAGCCTGCCGGGTGTTTCCGCGCTCACCTTGCCGATGACGGCGGCGTCCCGGCCCGCATCAGTCTCCCGCATGGCGGCAAGGACACACTCCGCGTCGGACGCGTCTACCACGGCGAGGAGCTTCCCCTCGTTTGCGCAGTAGAGGGGATCGAGGCCCAGCATGTCGCAGGCGGCCTGCACCTGGGGCCTCACGGGGATCTTCTCCTCGTCGAGGATGATGCCGAGCTCGCCGCCCTCGATAAATTCATTGAGCGTCGTGGCGACGCCGCCCCTTGTGGGGTCGCGCAGGACGCGCACGGCAGCGCCCGTGGAGAGCACCGCCTCGCAAAGGCCGTTCAAGGCCGCGCAGTCCGAGCAGAGCTCGCCCTCCATCATGCCGCTGCGGGCAAGCATCACGGCGGTCCCATGGTCGCCCACGGTGCCGGAGACGATCACCGCGTCCCCCGCCCGGATGCTCCGGGGACTGAGGCCGGGGTATTTGACAAAGCCGATGCCGGCGGTGTTGATGTAGAGCTTATCGCCTCTCCCCTTCTCCACGACCTTGGTGTCGCCGGTGACGATCTGCACGCCGGCTGACTCCGCCGCCTTTTGGATGGAGGCGACAACGGTCTCGAGCTCCCGCATGGGAAGCCCTTCCTCGAGGATCAGGGCGAGACTCAGGTACTTCGGCGCCGCGCCGCAGACCGCAAGGTCGTTGACCGTGCCGCAGACCGCAAGCTTGCCGATATCCCCGCCGGGGAAAAAGATGGGGTCTACCACGAAGCTGTCCGTCGAGAAGGCGAGACGTTCAGCCCCCTCTATGATCGCCCCGTCGCCGAGGGAATCGAGCGCCGGGTTTGAAAACGCCGGGACCAGCAGCTTTTCGATGAGCCGGGCGGTCTTTCGCCCGCCGCTGCCGTAGTCCAGCGTGATGATTTCTTCCATAAAAACCTCTTCCTTTTAGGCTCCCTCCCTGAGGGAGCTGGCACCAGTGCGCACACTGGTGACTGAGGGAGTCTTCCTTTTTGGCTCCCTCCCCGAGGGAGCTGGCACCAGTGCGCACACTGGTGACTGAGGGAGTCTTCCTTTTAGGCTCCCTTATATTTCCACGTCGCGGCGCAGGCCCCTTCGGAGGAGACCATGCAGGGCCCCACCGGGTCCTCCGGCGTGCAGCGTTTTCCGAACAGCGGGCAGTCCTCCGGGCTGCATCTGCCGGTGATCACATCCCCGCAGCGGCAGGGTGTCTTTGTCTCCGTCTCGGGATACGAGACCTTAAAGCGCAGCTCCGCGTCAAAATCCCGGAGCGCGGGTTTCAGTTGAAGCCCGCTCTCCCCGATCCCGCCGAGGCCGCGCCAGAGGTCGAAGCGGCGCTCAAAGCAAGTCTCGAGCATCTGCTGGGCGAGGCGGTTGCCGTGCTCCGACACCGCGCGGGGATAGGCGTTTTCAAGGCGCGGTCTATGCTCCGCAAGCTGCCGCACAAGCCGGCTCACGGCGAGCAGGATATCCTCCGGCTCAAAGCCCGCGACGACGGCGGGCAGGCCATACTCCTCCGGCAGGAAGGCAAAGCCCCGCGCCCCGATGATACTCGCCACATGGCCCGGGCAGAGAAAGCCGTCCACCAAGAAGACCTCCGACTGGATAAGCGTCCGGAGCGCGGGCTCCACGCACTTGAGCATGGACCAGACGCTGAAATTCTTTGCGCCCTTCTCCTGCGCCGTGAGCACCGCAGCCGCCGTGCCGGGAGCCGTCGTCTCAAAGCCGACGCCGAGAAAGACCACCTGCTTTTCGGGGTGTCTCAGGGCAAGCTCCACCGCGTCAACGGGGGAATAGACCGTCTCGATCTGCGCGCCGAGCGCTTTTCGGCGCAAAAGGCTGTCCCCCGCGCGGCTCCCGGGGACGCGCAGCATGTCGCCGTAGCTTGTGAGCAGCACGTCCTTCTCCATGCTGAGCTCCAGCACCGCGTCGATCACCTGCGGGGGCGTGACGCAGACCGGGCAGCCGGGCCCGGACAGAAGCCGGATGCCCGGGGGCAGCATGGCTTTTAGGCCGGATTTTGCGATGGCCATGGTGTGTGTGCCGCAGACCTCCATGAGATTCAGCGGCCCCGGCAAGTCCTCCCGGATCTCCCGCAGCACATTCTCGGTCCGGCGTTTATCCCAGGGCATCGCGCACATCCTCCCAGGCTTCCAGATCCTCCAGGGCCTGCCGCTCGGGCAGGCGCTCAATGGCAAAGCCCGCGTGGACGATCACATAGTCGCCGACCTGCGGGTTTTCGATGAAGTCCACGCGGATCTCCCGGCGCATCCCCATCGCCTCCCCGACTGCGGTTTTGCCGTCTATCGAAAGCAATTGAAGCGGTATTGCAAGACACATTATAATCTATCTCCTTATAAGCTGACCAAGGGAGTCCGCAAAGACTCCTTCCACCGCTTCGCGGTCCCCCTCCCTCAGAGAGGGAGGCAAATCGGCTCCCTCCCTGAGGGAGCTGGCGCCAGCGCGCACACTGGTGACTGAGGGAGTCCGTCAAGGCTCCTTCCACCGCTGAAGCGGTCCCCCTCCCTCAATCGCCGCAAGCGGCTGAGGGAGGCATTTTGGCTCCCTCCCTGAGGGAGCTGTCAGCGAAGCTGACTGAGGGAGTCTTCTTCCTCATATGCTCCTACCTGACGGGAGCCCAGCGCGGCGCGGGCGATCATGAGCTGGCCGAGGGAGAGCCCCTCGTCATTCGGCGAGACCCGCCGGTGCCGCAGCACCCGGAAGCCCGCCGCCTCCAGCTTCTCCGGCAGGCGCGCCATGAGATACAGATTCTGAAAGCTGCCGCCCGAGAGACACACGGTATTCAGCCCGGTCTTCTCCCGCGCCCGGAGGCACTGGAGGGCGGCCATCTCGATGAGCGTGTTCATAAACCTTGCGGCGAGTCTCCCGGTCCCGACCCCGGCGTCCCGCCCGGAGGCGAGGGCGCAGACCATGGGCCGCCAGTCAAAGCGCAGGGGCTCCCCCTCCCAGGCGATCGGGAAGGCGGCACGGTCCTCCGCCACCGCAGCCTCGAGCAGGACCGCGCCCTGCCCCTCATACGTGCAGCGGGTCTTGATCCCGAGGAGCGCCGCGACGCCGTCAAAGAGTCTGCCCATGCCCGTGGAGAGGGGGCAGTTGAGATTGAGGTCCAGGATGCGGCCATAGCTCTCCCCGTTCTCGATCTCATCCGTCGAAAGTCCCGCCTCCCGCAGGAGCGCGAAGGCGACGCGGTCGGTCTCCCGGGTCACGCGGTCCCCGCCGATGAGGGGGATGGGACGGAGGGAGGCAAAGCGCTCAAAACCGCGAAAGTCTCCGACGAGGCACTCGGCGCCCCAGCTTGTCCCGTCGGTGCCGAGTCCGGTCCCGTCCCACACAAGGCCGATGACCTTCTCCTCCACGCCGTTATCCGCCATGCAGGCGGCGAGATGGGCGTGGTGGTGCTGGACGCGGATGAGGGGAATATTCTCTCTCCCGGCGCGCTCCTCGGCATAGCGGGTGGAGAGGTAGTCCGGGTGCAGGTCACAGACCAGGGCCCGGGGTTTGATGTCAAAAAGGTTTTCAAAATGGGCGATCTGCTGTGTATAGCTCTCAAAGGTCTCGAGATTCTTGAGATCGCCGATGTGCTGGCTCGGAAACACGCAAGTTTCACGCGAGAGGCAGAAGCTCGCTTTCTGTTCGGCCCCGCAGGCGAGGATGGGCGGGAGCGCCCGCTCCATCCGGATCGGAAACGGCACATAGCCCCGAGAGCGCCGGGCAAAGTACTCCCCGCCCCCCAGCACCCAGCAGAGCGAGTCGTCGCAGCGGGTCTGGATATCCCGGTCATGGAGGAGAAAGCCGTCCGCGATGCCATGGAGCTTTTGTACGGCCTCTTCGTTTTCGGTCATCATGGGGGTGTCGGAGAGGTTCGCGCTCGTCATCACGAGCATGTCGAGGTCTTCCCCAAAGAGCAGGACATGCAGCGGCGTATAGGGCAGCATCACGCCGACACGGGCATTTTCGCTGATGTGGAAAAGGCCGGGGCGTTTCTTCCTCAGCAGTACGATGGGCCGCCGAAAGCCCTCTAAGATTTCACGCTCGGCAGCGGAGACCTCGCAGATCTTCTCTGCGCAGGCCGTATCCCGGCACATGAGGGCGAAGGGCTTCTCGTCCCGCTGCTTGCGGCGGCGGAGCTCTCGCGCGATACGCTCACCGTCCACGCGGCAGGCGAGATGGATGCCGCCGAGACCCTTGACCGCGACGATCTGTCCCGCCTTGAGCGCGGTGCGCGCAAGCTCTATGGCGTCGCCGGCAAGACGTTTTCCGTCCCGATCCAGATAGAATACCCGCGGCCCGCAGACGGGGCAGCAGTCCGGTTGGGCGTGGTAGCGGCGGTTTTCAATGTCGTGATACTCTCTGTCGCAGTCGGGGCACATGGGGAACGAGGCCATGGAGGTCTTGGCCCTGTCGTAGGGTACGTCCCGGATGATGGTGAAGCGCGGGCCGCAGTTGGTGCAGTTGATGAACGGGTAGCGGTAACGCCGGTCACAGGGGTCCCGGAGCTCCCGCAGACAGTCGTCACAAATGGCGATGTCCGGGGAGATGAGGGTGTCGCGCAGGGCCTCGGTCTTGCTTTCGACGATGCGAAAGTCCGTAAAGCCTTTGAGCTCCTGAAAGTAGCGCGCCTCCAGCGCCTCGATCACGGCGAGCTTCGGCGCGCGCGCCGGCAGGACCGCGATGAGCGTCTCGAGCGTCGCCCGCTCCCCTTCCAGCTCCAGCTCCACGCCGGAGGAAGTATTTTTGATGGTCCCGACAAGGCCGTACTCCCGCACCAGCTTGTGGATAAACGGGCGGAAGCCCACGCCCTGCACGATCCCGCGGATATGTATCCAAGCGCGCTCCAAGGTCGATCCGTCACCTCTAAATCAATTACGCGAATCGGGTTTATCTGCAGTCTTGTGGCACAGACTGCGGAGTTTTACACTTGATTATACCACAGTCTGTGCATTTCGCAAGTTACGTCTTCTTTTTGACAAAGCGGATCTACCGACCCGCGATCCAGAGGATGAGCCCGTAGACCGCGCCCGTACTGACGCCGTAGACGATCACGGGGCCCGCGATCAGAAACATCTTGGCTGCGGTGCCCGCGATGCGCCCCTCGGTCTTGTACTCGAGCGCCGGGGCCGCGACAGCGTTTGCAAAGCCCGTGATCGGCACGAGCGTCCCCGCGCCGCCGAACTTGGCGAGCTTGTCATAGACGCCGAGCCCCGTGAGCAGCGCCCCGAGGAAGATGAGCGTCACGGACACGGCGGCCCCGGCGCTCTCCTCCGTAAGCCCCAGCCGGAGATAGAGCGCCAGAAGCCCCTGCCCCAGCGCGCAGATGAGCCCGCCTGTCACGAAGGCGCGCAGCATATTCCGCCCCGCCCTGGAGCGCGGCATGTGCTGCTTCGTGTATTTTGCGTATTCCTCCCGGTTCATGTCCATGGTGATCTCCCCTTTATATTTTAACAGGGATAGTATCTGTCGGATGCTTTTTTCCATTCAGAAAAAAAATGGGATTTCGGAAAATATTCCTTGACTTTGAGGCCCCGCCGCATTATATTCTTGAGCAACACGGAGATGTCGCGTAGTTGGTCGAGCGCGCACGATTGGAAATCGTGTAGGGGTCAAAAGCTCCTCGAGAGTTCGAATCTCTCCATCTCCGCCAAAAGAAATTCCTCACCATTCGGTGGGGAATTTTTTTAAGTGTAGGGGCCGATGCCTTCATCGGCCCGCTTTTTTGTATTCTTACGCATGTCTGCGGGTCGATCTGGGGATCGACCCCTACGGTATCTCTATATATATTTTAATCAACTCCTTTTGTTTATCTTGCCAAAAGTACCGGGATATGATACAAACGGGATAGAAGATCACACCAGAGGAGGGATCGGGATGAAAAGGCTGACGGCTGTTTTTGCGCTGGCGCTTGTTTTGCTTTTGCTGCTCTCGGGCAGCTCCTTCGCAGAGGAGACGCCGGAGATGCTTCGGGACGGGGATTTTCTGTACAGCATCGACGGCGGGTGCGTGACGATCACGGGCTGGGACGGCGAGGCGACGGCGGCGGAGATCCCCGGGGAGCTCGCGGGCCTGCCGGTGACGAAGATCGGCGAGCGGGCCTTCGCCCACTGCCTGACGCTCTCCGGCGTCACGATCCCGGATTCCGTGACGGAGATCGGGGACTGGGCCTTCTCCCGCTGTGAAGCGCTCACAGAGCTGCGGCTGTCAAACGGCCTCGTGAAGATCGGGAAGTACAGCTTTCGCGGCTGCTCCGCCCTCTCGCGCACAGAGCTGCCGGATTCTCTCGAGGAAATGGGCGACTGCGCGTTTGCCGGATGCACGGCGCTCACGGAGATTTCTCTTCCGAAGTCCCTCCGAGCGCTCGGCCTGCGTCCCTTCGCCGGGTGCGACAGTCTCGTGACGGTCCGCGTATCGCCGG
The DNA here is from genome assembly GCA_902793285.1 of Oscillospiraceae bacterium. Lineage (GTDB taxonomy): Bacteria > Bacillota > Clostridia > Oscillospirales > Oscillospiraceae > Limivicinus. Next base: position 48,588 of record CADBCV010000016.1, on the reverse strand, counting down.
AGAACACCGTCTTTACGGTTTCTGACAAGGTGCTGTACGAGACGCAAAGCCGGACGCTCGTGCTCTACCCCGGCGGGTTTGATGCCGAATGCTATACAGTCCCCGAGGGGACGCGGGCCATCGGGCGCGGGGCCTTCAGTGAATGCACAAAGCTCCGGCAGGTCGTGATCCCGGGCTCCGTAACCGAGATCGCGGAGTGGGCGTTTTACAGCTGCACGGCGCTCGAGGACGTTGAAATGTTCGGCGGGGTCACGGAGATCGGCAGCTGGGCCTTCTCCGGGTGTGAGAAGCTGACGGCGCTCACCCTTCCCGAGACGCTGCGCGTGATCGGCTACGGGGCCTTTTTCCGCTGCAGGGCTCTCCCGGCGCTTGCGATCCCGGACAGTGTCACCGAGATCAAGGGCCGGGCCTTCGTGGACTGCATATCGCTCGGGCAGCTCAAGATCCCGGACGGCGTCACGGAGATCGGCGACTACACCTTCCACATGTGCTGGAGCCTGGAGAGCATCACGATCCCGGACTCCGTGACGCGCTTTGGCGAGCGCGCCTTTTCCGAATGTGAAAAGCTCACCATGACCGTGGGCCCCGGCTCCTTCGCCGAGAGCTACGCGAAGGAAAACGGCATCCCCTTTGTCTACCGGGACGGCGTCACGCGCGTCATGGCCGCAAGCGACCTGCACTATATTGCCCCCACGCTCACGGATCACGGGGCGTATTTCACAACCCTCACGGAGAGCGGCGACGGGAAGCTCATGCGCTATACTGAGGAGATCACGGACGCCTTTCTCACAGAGGTTTCGCAGGCGCGGCCGGACGCGCTGCTGCTGACCGGCGATCTCACGTTCAACGGCGCGGTAAAGAGCCACGAGGCCCTCGCGGAAAAGCTGCGGGCGCTGGAAGCCGAGGGCATCCCGGTCCTGGTTTTGACCGGGAACCACGATCTCGATAACCCCGACGCGGCGGCCTTTTTGGGAAGCTCCTTCACCCGCGTGGAGAGTGCGGGGGCGGAGGATTTCCGGCGCATCTACGGGGCGTTCGGCTTTGACGAGGCCAGGAGTCTCGACCCCGACTCACTCAGCTATGTGTATGTACTGAGGCCGGATCTCTGGGTTTTGATGCTGGACTTCAACACGCAGCACGACCCCTGCGGCATCTCGGATCAAAGCCTCCGATGGGTGCGATCGCAGCTCGACGCCGCGCGAGAAGCGGGGGCGCAGGTCCTCGCCGCGGGGCACCAGAATCTCTACCAGGAGACCATGTTCCGCACGGGCTATGTGATTGAGGGGGCGGAGGCGCTCGCGGCGCTTTTCCGGGAGTACGGCGTGCCGCTCTATCTGAGCGGGCACCTCCACTGCCAGCACCGGATGACGGTTGACGGGCTCACGGAGATCGCGGGCTCGGCCCTGTCGGTGTACCCCTGCCAGTACGGGGTTTTGACGTCCTCCGGCGGCAGGCTCCGCTATGAGGCGCGGGCGACGGACGTGTCGGCCTGGGCAGAGCAAAACGGGAAAACAGACGCGGCGCTTTTGCACTTTGCAGACTACGCGCAAGACTTCTTCGACAGGAGAACGGAAAGCCAGGTCACGGCGCTGCTGGCGCTCTTTCCCTACACGGAGGAGGAGGCGCAGCGCCTGACAGAACACATGGTTGCCCTCAACCGCGCCTACTTCTCCGGCGATCTCATGCAGGCGGCGGCGCTCGACCCGGACGGCAGTCTCTGCAAACTCTGGGAGCGGTACCCGAGTCCCTACCTCGCCTACCTCTCCGCCATCCGTTCGGAGTTCGGCAGTAATTACCGTGTGTGGAGCGAGTGAAATGGGGCTGTGAAAAAAGTCCCTCCATCACCGTAGGGGCGGCTATCAGCCGCCCCTCAGACCGTAGACAAAGTCGGTTTTTGTCATTGCGAACCAGTGACCGATGTCACTGGTGTGGCAATCCGTTTCTTCTGACAAACCGTTGATACAAGCCACTTTTGAGGCTGGCCGCCGGGAGAACGGATTCCCACGCCAGTGTGCGCACTGGCTCGGAATGACGCCCTATCTGGGGTTTGTCTACACATTGAGGGGCGGCTAATAGCCGCCCCTACAGTATAAAAGGCGTGAACCAACTTTTTCCACAGCCTGTCTCTTTTAGTCCGAGCCGGTCTTTTTCCCGCCTCACACAAAGCGTCCGTCCCGATAGCGCAGGATGCGGCAGCCGAGGGCGCGGGCCTCCTCCTCGCTGTGGGTGGCGAGCAGGATAGCGGCGTTCTTTGCCGCTTCCGACGTAAGGCGCAGGATGCGGCCATGCAGGGCCTCATCCATGGCCTTGAAGGGCTCGTCCAGCACGAGAAGCTGCGGCTTCACGGCGAGGGCGCGGGCGAGGGAGAGGCGCTGCTGCATCCCGCCGGAGAGCTTTGCGGGGAGAAGGTCCCGCGCCTCCAGGAGCTCCAGGCGCCCGAGCCAGGAGATCGCCTCCGGCATGGTGTCCGCCCGGTCCGAGAGGACGAGGTTTATATTCTCCGCCGCCGTACACCACGGCAGAAGGCGCGGCTCCTGGAACACCGCCGCCGTGCGCGAAGCCGTACAGATAACAGAACCGGAATCCGGCTTTTGAAGCGAGAGCGCGATGCGCAGGAGCGTTGTCTTCCCGCAGCCGGAGGGCCCCATGAGGGCGAGCCGCTCCCCTTCTTCGAGCTGAATCGTGCAGCGATCCAGGATCTGCTTTTCCCCAAAGCGGAGAGTGACATCCCGTACATCAAGCATGGCGGCCCTCCCCTCTCTCCACAAGGCGGAGAAGGAGGCGCTCGATCCCAAGGCTCACAAGCACCACGGCAGCCGTCCAGGCGAAGAGCTCGGTGGTCTCGAGATAGAGCTTTGCCTCATAGATGCGCTTGCCGATGGACCCCGGCGGGACGGTGAGCACCTCCGCCGCGACGCCGGCCTTCCAGCCGAGACCGAGGGCGGAGCGCAGGGCCGCGCGCAGATGCGGCAGCACCGATGGCCAGGTGATGCGTCTCAAAGCCCGGAGCTTCGGGAGCCTGTAGACCGCCGCAAGCTCCAAGAGCTGGGGGTCGATCCCGGCAAGGCCCTGGGAGACATTGGACCACACCACGGGCAGCACCATCAAAGCCGCGATCACGAGCGGCACGATGCCGCGCCCCAGCCACACGAGGGCGAGGATGATGAACGAGGCCACAGGCGTGGACTTCACAAGCGTCATGACCGGCGCAAGGAGCGCCTTGAGAAGCGGGCTTTTATGCGTCAGAAGGGCGAGGGCTGCGCCGAGCAGCACAGCGAGCAGGATGCCCGCAAGGACGCGCAGGACGCTCTTGCCCACGGTGAGCCAGAAGACGGCGGAGCGGGCGAGCGTCACAAGCTCCCGCCCCGTCTCCAGCGGGGAGGGCAGCAGCAGCGCCTGACCCACAGCGCGGGCGGCAAGCGCCCAGACAAGGAGCCAGAAGAGCAGCACCGCAAGGGTCTGGAGGGCTTTGCGTGCCGGGGCGCTCATTTTACGATGCAGTAGAAGTCATCCCCCGGCAGGCTGCCGCCGATGGACTGGGGCACCTTCTCGAACATGATTTGGAGGAACGCGGAGAGCTCGCGCTGCATTTCTTTGCCGGTGACAAAGCAGATGTTGCAGTTCGGAATGGCCTTCTCAGCCACCGCTGCCTTGGCGAAGATGCCCGCCGCCTCAATGCTCTGCGCCGCCGCGTGTGGATCGTCCTCCAGGCGCTTTACGGACGCCTCATAGTCTTTCAGAAACTGGGCAACTGCCTCGGGGTGCTCCTCCGCAAATTCGCGGCGCACGACAACGCAGCCCTGGACGAGGCTGCCCGGCTCCATGACCTTGTCCCACTCGGCAGTGAGATCGAGGGCAAGCGTGAGATCCGGGTTCTGGCTTCTCGCCACAGTCACCATGGGTTCGGGAAGGACGGCAAGACTGACCTTCCCGGCGGCGACAGCGGTGTTCAGCTCCGCCGGCTGGGCGTAGCTCGTGTCAATGTCGAGCTCGATGCCGTACTTGCTGCAGAGCGCGGCGAAGATAAAGCTCGGGTTCTGCGCCGGGGCATAGACGGTCTTCCCGTCGAGGTCGGCGATGCTCTCGATCTTCTCCGTGCCGTCCGTCACGAGGTAGAGGACGCCGCGGGTGTTGAGGGCGAGGACCTGCACCTTGCCCCCGGTCTTGTTGTAGAGCACAGATGCGGCGTTCGTGGGCAGGGCCGCGATGTCGCAGTCCCCGCTCACAAGGGCGGCGGTGACGACGGAGGGGTCAGACTCCACCGTGAAGGTATACTCCGGGCAGACCTTGTTTTCGTTTTCGGCGATGAGGCCCGCCATGCCGAAGCCTGTGGTGCCGTTTAAGGTATAGACGCGGGTATTCACCGCCGCATCCGCAAAGGCGCTGCCGCAGAGGATCGTGAGGCAGAGGCAGAGAAGTACAAGAGCGGAAAAAATTTTTCTGTTTTTCATGTTGTTTATCCTTTCTTCCATTTTGCGCTTTTCGGGGTGACCGCCTTGGAGCTCACGCCCGGGAGTCTCCCGAGCTTCCCGCTCAGGGCGTTGATAACATCCATGGGGGCGTCCAGCACAAGGCAGATGACGCTCACGCCCTTCTCCCGATAGGGGATGCCGAGGCGCCCCAGGATATACGGGGCATAGTCGTGGAGGACGGCGTTGATGGTCTCCACCGACTCGCTCCCCTCCACGAGGATCGAGATGGCGGCGATGCGTGTTTCCATAGGCTTCTCCTTTCGATACAGGCTTCCTCCTGGGGGGAGCCTGCACAGCGCGCGTCCGCCCGCGCCGTGACTTGGGATTCTAACTCCTTCCACCGCTTCGCGGTCCCCCTCCCTCAGAGAGGGAGGCAATAAAAAACCACGCCGGAAGGCATGGCAGAATAACGCCCAAGGCGTACATATGCGGCCTTCCGCCTCAAGCTCTCTTTCGGCGTCAGTTTTCTGTATTGCCTCTCCGCAAGAGCGTCTCACGGATCGGACAGCTTTATTTTAACGATTGTGCACAAAATGTCAAGCATTTTTTAGCCACAGGCAGATTTGTTTTGATATACTGTCTGATTTTGTAAGAATCGCTTGCATCTTTTTATAAAGTAGTTTATAATGCCCAAGAAGGGTTGTCATGTTTTTGTCAAGCCCTTTTCACCACAAAACTTGAAAGGATGCGATACCTTTGGAAACCGTTGATTTCGGCTTCATCGATTCCGTTCTCGAAAAATACGGCGGCGACAAGGCGAAGATCATCGCCATCATGCAGGATGTACAGGAGAAATACCGCTACCTGCCCCAGGAGGCGCTGGAGTATATCGCCAAAAAGCTCGGCATGAGCGAATCAAAGCTCTACGGCGTGGCGACGTTCTACGGCAACTTCTCCCTGGACGCGAAGGGCAAGTACGTTATGAAGGTCTGCCGCGGCACCGCATGTCATGTCCGCAAGAGCGGCAACGTCCTCCAGGCGCTCTATGACGCCACAGGCACGAATGAGCACAAGCCCAATTCGGACGACGGCCTGTTTACGATGGAGATCGTCTCCTGTCTTGGCGCCTGCGGTCTGAGCCCTGTCGTGATGGTGAACGACACTGTCCATGCCGCCATGACGCCCGAGAAGGCCAGGGCGCTCGTTGAGCAGCTCAGAGGGGAGGCATAAAACATGCGCGAGAGAATCCAAAGCCTCGAACAGTTCCGCGCCCTGCAGGAGAAGTTCATGCAGGCGCGCAGCCACGAAAAGCGCAAGGTCCTCGTCTGCTGCGGCACAGGCTGCGCCGCCGGCGGCAATCTCGCCGTGTATGAGGAGCTGAAAACGCAGATGGAGGCCCACGGCGCCGCCTTTGAGCTGAGCCTGAACGAGGGCTGCGGCGGCGACGCGACCGGCATCAAGAAGTCCGGCTGCCACGGCTTCTGCGAGATGGGGCCCCTTGTGCGCATTGAGCCGGAGGGCTGGCTCTACACCAAGGTCCACGCCTCCGACGTGCAGGAGATCGTGGAGAAAACCATCCTCGGCGGGGAGTTTATCGAGCGGCTCGGCTACCACCAGAACGGCCAGCTCTACAAGCGCCAGGAGGATATCCCCTTCTACAAAAAGCAGACCCGCCGCGTGCTGGAGCACTGCGGCCACATCGACGCCGAGAGCATTGAGGAATACTTCTCCATCGGCGGCTACGCCGCCCTCGCGAAGGCCCTCTTTGAGATGACGGGCGAGGAGGTCATCCAGGAGGTGTCCGACTCCGGGCTCCGCGGCCGCGGCGGCGCGGGCTTTCCCACCGGCAAGAAGTGGGCCCAGGTCGCGGCCCACACCGAGGAAGACGTCAAATACATCGTCTGCAACGGCGACGAGGGCGACCCCGGCGCGTTCATGGACCGCTCCTGCATGGAGGGCGACCCCCACAAGATCCTCGAGGGTATGATCATCGCAGGCGTCGCCACCGGGTCCACCGAGGGCTATATCTATGTCCGCGCGGAGTACCCGCTCGCGGTCTCCCGTCTCACGATCGCGATCGCCCAGGCCGAGGAGTACGGCCTCATCGGGGACGACATTCTCGGCAGCGGCAAGAGCTTCCACATGCACATCAACAAGGGCGCCGGCGCCTTCGTCTGCGGCGAGGGTTCGGCCATGACCGCCTCCATCGAGGGCAACCGCGGTATGCCGCGCACGAAGCCCCCCAGAAGCGTGGACAAGGGCCTGTTCGGGAAGCCCACATGTCTCAACAACGTCGAGACCTTTGCAAACGTGCCCGACATCATCAAGAAGGGCGCGGCCTGGTTCCGCTCCGTCGGCACCGACGGCAGCCCCGGCACGAAAGCCTTCGCCCTCACCGGCAACGTCGTGAACACGGGCCTCATTGAGGTCCCCATGGGCACCACCCTGCGCGAGGTCGTGTACGACATCGGCGGCGGCATCAAAAACGGCAAGAAGTTCAAAGCCGTGCAAATCGGCGGTCCCTCCGGCGGATGTCTCACCGAGGAGCACCTGGATCTCCCCATGGACTTTGACTCCCTTAAAAAGGTCGGGGCGATCATCGGCTCCGGCGGTCTCGTCGTCATGGACGAGGATAGCTGCATGGTCAACATTGCCCAGTTCTTCATGAACTTCATCTGCGAGGAGTCCTGCGGCAAGTGCACCCCCTGCCGTGAGGGTACGACCCGCATGAACGAGATCTTGAAGCGCATCACCGTCGGCAAGGGAAAGATGAGCGATATCGACGAGCTGCGGGATCTTGCGAAGATGATCCAGGTCTCCTCTCTCTGCGGTCTCGGCAAGACGGCGCCGAACCCCGTCCTGTCCACCCTGCAGAACTTTGAGGACGAATACATTGAACATATCCGCGACAAGCGCTGCCACTGCGGCGTGTGCAAGGAGCTTTCCCAGTACGTCATCACGGACAAGTGCATCGGCTGTACAAGGTGCGCGCGCAATTGCCCGGTCGAGGCGATCACGGGCAGCCCGCGCCATAAGCATGTCATTGACACGATCAAGTGCATCAAGTGCGGCACCTGCAAGGCCAACTGCCCGGTCGGCGCCATCAAGGAGGGTTAAAGCATGGCTGAAAAGAAAATGATCATCGACGGCATCGAGTGTCCGTTCACTGATGAGCGCAACGTCCTCGAGGTCGCCCGCAACAACGGCATCGACATCCCCTCGCTCTGCTACTGCGAGAACCTCTCCATCTACGGCGGGTGCCGCCTCTGCCTTGTGGAAAACGAGCGCGGGGCGCTGGACGCCGCCTGCTCCATGCAGCCGCGAAACGGCCTTGTGGTCTTCACCCACACCAAAAAGGTGCTGGAGAGCCGGCACACCACCCTCCAGCTTCTCATGAGCAGCCACCGCGCAGACTGTCTCACCTGTGAGCAGAGCGGGCGCTGCAAGCTCCAGGAGTACGCCCACCGCTATAACGTCGTGGAGCCGCGCTTCAGCGAGAACACCTACTCGCACGAGAGGCTCGACGTCTCCTCCCCCTGCATCACGCGCGACCCCTCCAAGTGCATCCTGTGCGGCCTGTGCGTGCGGATGTGCTCCGAGGTGCAGAACATCGGCGCCATTGACTTCACGAAGCGCGGCAAACGCGCCGTGGTGGCCCCCGGCTTCGGCAAGATGCTGAGCGAGACGGGCTGCGTCGGCTGCGGCCAGTGCGCGGCGGTATGTCCCACCGGGGCCATCGTCATCAATCGCCAGATCCCCGAGATGTGGCGGATGCTCAACGACCCCAACAAGCGCGTCGTGGTCCAGTACGCCCCCAGCGTGCGCGTCGGCCTCGCCGAGGAGTTCGGGATGCCCGCGAACGAGCCCGTAACCGGAAAGCTCGTCACGGCCCTCAAAAGACTCGGCGTGGACGTGGTATATGACACGAACCTCTCCGCCGATCTCACCATCATGGAGGAGAGCGCGGAATTTCTGGAGAAGCTCAAGTCCGGCGCAAAGCTCCCCATGTTCACCTCCTGCTGCCCCGGCTGGATTCAGCACGTGGAGAAGGCGCACCCGAATCTCATGCCCCAGGTTTCCACCTGCGGAAGCCCGATGGAGATGCTCGGCGCCCTGATCCGCCAGCAGTTCAAGGACGAGGATGTCTACTCCGTCGCCATCATGCCCTGCACCGCGAAGAAGTTCGAGGCCCAGCGGCCCGAGCTCGAGAAGGACGGCAAGCGCCTCATCGACCTCGTCCTCACGACGGACGAGCTTGCGCGCCTCATCAAGGCCGCCGGCATCGACTTTAAGAACCTGCCCGACTCCGAGCCGGACAGCCCCCTCGGCGATTACACCGGCGCGGGCGTCATCTTCGGCGTCACGGGCGGCGTGACCGAGGCCGTCATCCGCAGAGTCCTGGACGACGCCTCCCCCGATGCGCTCAAGACCATCGCGGAGTGCGGCGTGCGCGGGCTGGAGGGCATCAAGGCTTTCACCGTGACGGCGGGCGAGCTCTCCATCCGCATCGCGGTGGCGAACGGTCTCGGCAACGCGGACAAGCTCATCGAGAAGGTCGAGCGCGGCGAGGAGCAGTTTGACTTCATCGAGGTCATGGCCTGCCCCAACGGCTGCATCGGCGGCGGCGGTCAGCCCCCCGCCTCCAACGCCCGCAAGCGCGAGCGCATGGACGCCATCTTCAAGGCTGACGACGCCTGCGCGCTCAAGCTCCCGCAGCAGAACCCCGCTCTCGGCTATGTGTATGACGATCTCCTGAAGGGCCGCGCCCACGAGCTGCTGCACATCCACTACCCCCTGCACGGCCAGCACTGAGATTCTCTTCGGCCTCCTCCCCCGCTCCGGCGTGGGAGGAGGCTTTCTCTTGACCCTCTTCCCGGGGCGTGGTATAGTGGAGACAGAAAGAAAACGGGAGGGCTTTTTATGTTTGAAAAGCGAGTCGATATTTTCAAAAAGCGCGACAGAGAGACCTGGCTGCAGATCAAGGCGGCGCTCAAGGAGGCGGGGCTTCCGGGCGTGAGAGCCGGCCACTATCTGCAGGAGACCGTCATGGGCGGCGGCTGCGGGGCCAAGCTCGACCCGCGCAACTTCGGCAGCAAGGGGGCCATTGACCGGGACATTTACTGGGTCAAGGTCATTGCCGGGGATGAGGAGAAGGCGCGGGAGATCCTGCGGCAGAACGGCATCGTCCCCGTGGTGGAGAAGGACGTGCTCCTTGACGCCGCCCTGCGCAAAAAGCCGCAGGAGGATTACTTCGAGCGCTGAGAAAAGCAGCTTGTTAAAAAACGCGGCTCCGTTCCGCCGGGGCTGTAAAAATCGTCAGCCGGCATCGCAGCGCCCGTTCACGAACGGGCTGCGCGGTACAGGCTGCGTATAAATGAACCCCCGGGCGAATCGGTACGCTGTACGGATCGCCCGGGGATTTTTATTGCAGCAGCTCTCTAAGCTGTTCGACGGCGCGGCGCTCCAGACGCGAGATCTGCACCTGTGAGACATGCAGAACGCGCGCGCTTGCCTGTTGGGTCATGCCGTGGTAATACCGAAGTGCGATCACCTGTTTTTCCCGTTCCGGAAGCTGTTCGATCGCTGCTCTCAGCGCAACATGCTCTACCATACGCTCTTCGGCTCCAAAATCGCCCAGCACCATTTCCAGGGAGAATCCGTCCTCCCCGCTTTCCCGCTGAATACTGTCTGTAGGACTGGTGGCGGTTTCGGCGAAGGCGATTTCTTCGGGACTGAGCCCTGTTTCGGCTGAAAGCTCAGAGATTTTGGGCTCTCTTCCGATACGCTGCTCCAGCAGCAGGCGCGCCTGGTGGATCTTTGCCGCCTGCTCCTTTACTCCCCGGCTGACCTTTACTGCCCCGTCATCACGCAGGAAACGGCGTATCTCTCCCGAGATTTTGGGTACCGCATAGGTTGAAAACTGTGTACCATAGCTCAAGTCAAAGCCCTCAATTGCCTTGAGGAAGCCGACACAGCCGAGCTGATAGAGATCATCCGGCTCAACGCCGCGCCCGAAGTAGCGCCGGGCCACGCACCAGATCAGGCCGGTGTTTTCCTCCACCAGCTGCTGTGCAGCGTCCTTCTCCCCGGACTGGGCACGCCTGATGAGCTCTGCGTGTTCCTTACTCATTCGTGTATTGTTCGCGGACTGATATGTTTTTGCATGGTGACCGTTGTTCCCCGGCCGGGAGCGGAACGCACACGGAGCTTGTCCGTAAAGCTGCCCATGATGGTGAATCCCATGCCGCTGCGCTCTTCCCCGCCGGAGGTATAGAGCGGCGTCATCGCTTTTTTCACATCCTCGATCCCTTTTCCCCAGTCACGCACACTGATCTCCACGACGCTCCCCTCGATGATACGCATTCGCATGGCAATACGCCCGATGCAGTCCGGATATGCATGTACGATAGCATTGGTCACCGCTTCCGATACGGCAGTGCGCAAGTCTCCCAGCTCCTCCATGGTCGGGTCGAGCTGGGAGGCAAACGCCGCTGCCGCGGCGCGAGCAAAGCCTTCATTGCTGCTTCTGCTTGGAAATTCAAGCTTTATGTAATTAGTACCTTTCATTTTCATCTCCTTATCTGCTCATGGCAATGGGGACAAGGCGGTCAATGCCGGCCGCGTCGATGACGCGCTGCGGCTGTCGCGCCGGGTCCTCGATCCAGGCTCTGCCGCCGAGTATCTGCATGCGGCGGCTGACTCTGATGATGACCGCGATGCCGGACGAATCCATGAAGCGGAGGCCCGAGAGATTCAGGGCGCAGTCGCGCGGGAGATACTCGTCCAGAAGCTCGTCGATCCTGAGCATGGCGCGCCGCGCCTCGTGGTGGTCCAGCTCCCCGCCGAGAAACACGGTGAGCCGTCCCGCGTCAAAGCTCGTGCTGATTTCCATTTATGCCAGCTCCTTTGTAAAAAATACACCGCACGTGCAAAACGTGCGGTGTTATTGTATCGTATTCGGTTTGCGGAGTTTGTCAGATTCAGCCGAGCTGCTCCAGGCTGATCTTCAGGTTTTCGATCAGCGCCTCGAGCTTGGCCTGCTTCTCGCGCTCGGCATTGACGACGGCCTCGGGCGCGCGGGTGACAAAGTTCTGGTTGGACAGCTTCGCGATCTGGCCGGCGAGCTGCTTTTCGGCGTTGGCGAGCTCCTTCTGAATACGGGCGCGCTCCTTCTCGAGGTCCACAAGCTCCGCCATGGGCATGAACATGCGGGCGTTGTCGGTGACGACGGAGACCATGCCCTCGGTATTCTCCGGGGCGGTGTCTCTCACGCTCACCTCGCTTGCGTAGGCGAGCTTGCAGATATAGCTGACGCCGGCCTCGAAGGCGGCCTTCTTATCGGTCACAATGATGAGGTGAGCCTTGCGGGAGGGTGGGACGTTCATCTCGCTGCGCCTTGCGCGCACGGCCTTGATGGCGTTCATGACCATCTCAAAGTTCTGCTCGTCCTCGGGGAAGCTGAGCGACTCGCTGAAGCTCGGGTAGCGCTCGAGCATGAGGGCCGTCCCCTCGTGCGGCAGGGACTGCCAGATTTCCTCGGTAATAAAGGGGATGAAGGGGTGGATGAGCTTGAGGATCTCGGTCAGAACATAGAGCAGCACCTTCTGCGCGGAGAGCTTGGCCTCCTCGTCCTCGCCGTTGAGGCGGGGCTTCGTGAGCTCGATATACCAGTCGCAGTAGCTGTCCCAGATGAAGTCGTAGATCTTGCCGGCCGCGACGCCGAGCTCGAAGCTGTCCATGTTCTCCGAGACCTCGCGCGTGAGATCGTTGAGCTTGGAGAGAATCCAGCGGTCCTCGATCTCGAGCTTTTCGGGCAGCTCGTTTTTGTCAATGGTGAGATTCATCATCACAAAGCGCGAGGCGTTCCAGAGCTTGTTGCAGAAATTGCGCATGGCCTCGCACTTCTCCACATAGAAGCGCATGTCGTTTCCGGGGGAGTTGCCGGTGATGAGGTTGAAGCGCAGGGCGTCTGCGCCGTACTGCTCCACCATCTCGAGAGGATCGATGCCGTTGCCGAGGGACTTGGACATCTTGCGGCCCTGGCTGTCGCGCACGAGGCCGTGGATGAAGACGGTCTTGAAGGGCTCCTCCTTCATCTGCTCCATGCCGGAGAAGATCATGCGGGAGACCCAGAAGAAGATGATGTCATAGCCCGTGACCATGACAGAGGTCGGATACCAGTAGTCGAGATCGGCGGTCTTCTCGGGCCAGCCCATCGTGGAGAAGGGCCAGAGGGCGGAGGAGAACCAGGTGTCCAGCACGTCCTCATCGCGATGGATGCGCTTGCTGCCGCATTTCTCACACTGGCAGGCATCCTCACGCGAGACGGTGATGTGGCCGCAGTCGTCGCAGTACCAGGCGGGGATCTGGTGGCCCCACCAGAGCTGGCGGGAGATGCACCAGTCGTGCACGTTTTCCATCCAGTTGAGGTAGATCTTGGTAAAGCGCTCGGGCACGAATTTGATGCGCCCGTCCTTCACGACCTCGATGGCGGCCTTGGCAAGGGGCTTCATCTTCACGAACCACTGGGGGCTGATGAGCGGCTCCACCACGGTGCCGCAGCGGTAGCAGGTGCCGACGTTGTGGCTGTAGGGCTCCACCTTCACAAGATAGCCCTGCTCCTCGAGATCGGCGACGATGGCCTTTCTCGCCTCGTAGCGGTCCATGCCGTTATACCTGCCGCCGTTGATGATTTTGGCGTCCTCGTCGATGCACTGGATCTGCTCGAGATTGTGGCGCAGGCCGACCTCATAGTCGTTGGGGTCGTGGCAGGGCGTCATCTTCACGGCGCCGGTACCGAAGCCGAGCTCCACATAGTCATCCGCGACGATGGGGAGCTTCCGGCCCACGAGGGGCAGGATCGCATTTTTCCCGACGAGGTGCTGATATTTCTCATCCTGCGGATTCACCGCGACGCCGGAGTCGCCGAGCATGGTCTCGGGTCTTGTGGTCGCGATGATGAACTCCTCGTCCGAATCCTCCACCGGATAGCGGATATACCAGAAGGAGCCGGGGATGTCCTTGTATTCGACCTCGGCATCGCTCAGGGCGGTGCGGCAGTGGGGGCACCAGTTGATGATGCGGCTGCCCTTGTAGATGAGGCCCTTCTCATAGAGATCGCAGAAGTTTTCGCGCACGGATCTCGCGCAGACCTCGTCCATGGTAAAGCGGCTGCGGCTCCAGTCGCAGGAGACGCCCATGCTCTTCTGCTGCTCGACGATGCGGTCGCCGTACTGCTTTTTCCAGTCCCACACGCGCTCAAGGAACTTTTCGCGGCCGAGGTCGTAGCGGGTCTTGCCCTCCTCCTTGCGCAGGACCTCCTCCACCTTGATCTGGGTGGCGATGCCCGCGTGGTCAACGCCGGGCAGCCACAGGGCGGCGTAGCCCTGCATTCGCTTATAGCGCGTCAGGATATCCTGGAGGGTGGCATCCAGGGCGTGGCCCATGTGGAGCTGGCCCGTGACGTTGGGGGGCGGCATGACGATGGAGAAGGGCTTCTTGTCGGGGTCGATCTCGCCCCGGAAGCAGCCGTTTTTCTCCCACATGTCGTAGATCTTCTTCTCGACCTGCTTGGGATCGTAGGTCTTCGGCAGTTCTCTCATGTTGATTACTCCTTTAACAAAAAACGCCCCGAGACACTTGTCTCAGGGCGATAAGATACCGCGGTACCACCTGAATTCCGCATCGCTGCGGCGCTCGTATGTCTTATAACGGAGACAAGCCGCCCGGACTACGCAGCCTAAGCCTTCCCCCGGGGCGCTCGGGGCCGACCTTCCGCCATGCCTCACAGGGACTTGCACCGTCCGTCCCCTCTCTGGGATCGGCCAATGGCGTACTCCTGCCCGTCTTCGCGCAGATACAAGCGGAATTTTACAACAGGCCCCGCTTTTTGTCAACAAAAAAAGAATGTCATCTATTGCTTGTCATCCTGAGCGCAAGCGAAGGATCTCCTGGTTTGCTGCAACCGGCACGGGATTCTTCGTCGCAGGCTCCTCAGAATGACAGAAAACCGGGATCACTCCCGGTTTTCCGGATTTACTTGAGCATGTCCTTGAGTGCTTCGAGATCCTGGAAGCCGACGCGGGTCTCCTTGACCTGGCCGTCCTTGAGGGCGATCAGCATGGGGATGCTCATCACGCGAAAGCGCCGGGCCAGGGCGGGCTCTGCATCCACATCGACCTTGCAGACCTTGACGGTCTCGCCGCACTCGGCGTCGAGCTGCTCGAGCACGGGGGCCTGCATACGGCAGGGGCCGCACCAGGTCGCCCAGAAGTCCACAAGGGCGAGTCCCTCGCTCGTCACGGCGTCAAAATTGTCGGAATTGAGATGGGTAATGGCCATTGTACATTCTCCTTTTGTCTGTATTCTTACTGCTGTGTGGGATCAATCTACCATATTTTTATTGAAATGACAAGAGCAATCGTATATAATACAGGAGTTATGACAAAGCGCCGCCCCTGCCGGCGGCAGATCGGAGAGAAAAATGGAAGAGAACGCCAGAAACTTTATCGACGCTTTTATACAGGAGGACATCGCCGAGGGCGGTCAGTTCGCCGGGATGCAGGTCCACACCCGCTTTCCGCCCGAGCCCAACGGCTACCTCCACATCGGCCACTGCAAGGCCCTGACCATCGACTTCGGCACGGCGGAGCACTTCGGCGGCATCTGCAACCTGCGCATGGACGACACGAACCCCGCCAAGGAGGACACCGAGTTTGTCGAGGCCATCCAGGAGGATATCCACTGGCTGGGCTTTGACTGGGGCGACCGCTTTTATTATGGCTCGGATTACTTTGAAAAAACCTATGAATATGCCGTGGAGTTTATCAAGAAGGGTCTCGCCTATGTGTGCGAGCTGACGCCCGAGCAGTTTAAGGAATACCGCGGCGACACCACCCACCCCGCCGTGAGTCCCTGGCGTGACCGGCCCATCGAGGAGAGCCTGGATCTCTTTGAACGGATGAAAAACGGCGAATTTCCCGAGGGCAAGTACACCCTGCGCGCGAAGATCGACCTTGCAAGCGGCAACTTCAACATGCGCGACCCCGTGCTCTACCGCATCCGCTACATTGAGCACCACCGCCAGGGTACCAAATGGTGCATCTTCCCGATGTACGACTTTGCCCACCCGATTCAGGATGCTCTGGAGGGCATCACCCACTCCCTCTGCTCGCTCGAGTATGAGGCGCACAGGCCGCTCTATGACTGGGTGGTCACGAACGCCTCCATCCCCTACCACAAGCCCCGGCAGATCGAGTTTGCCCGTCTCGGAATCAACTATACGGTCATGTCCAAGCGCAAGCTCAGAAAGCTCGTGGAGGAGGGCTATGTCTCCGGTTGGGACGATCCGCGTATGCCGACGCTCTGCGGGCTGCGGCGCCGCGGCTACACCTCCGCCTCCATCCGCAGCTTCTGCGACAGGATCGGCGTGTCGAAGGTGGACTCCACCGTCGACTGGGCCCTGCTTGAAAGCTGCCTGCGGGACGATCTGAACGCCAACGCCCGCCGCGTCATGGCGGTGCTGCGGCCCGTGAAGCTCACCGTCACGAACTACCCCGAGGGGAAGTCCGAGCTTCTCACCGTGGAGAACAATCCCCTCCGCCCCGAGGACGGGAACCGCGAGATCAGCTTCTCCCGCCACCTCTGGGTCGAGCGGGACGACTTTATGGAGGTCCCCGCGCCGAAGTACAAGCGCCTCTATCCGGGCAACGAGGTCCGTCTCAAGGGCGCCTATCTTGTCACCTGCACGGGCTGCGTCCGCGATGCCGCGGGCAACGTCACCGAGATTTTGTGCGAATATGATCCCATGAGCCGCGGCGGTGACCCCGCCGACGGGCGCAAGGTCAAGGGCGCCACCATCCACTGGGTCGATGCGGAAACCGCCGCCGACGCCGAGGTGCGCATCTACGACTATCTCTTCGCCGATCCCGAGCCGGACGGCCCCGACAAGAACTTCCTGGACTATCTCAATCCTGAAAGTCTGAGCGTGCTGACCGACTGCAAGGTTGAAGCCTGCCTTGCCGAAATTCCAATGCCGGAGCACGGCAAGAACGCCGAGAGCTTCCAGTTCATGCGCCAGGGCTACTTCTGCCTGGATAACCGCGACGCCGCCCCCGGCCACCTGGTCTTCAACCGCGCCGTCGCCCTCAAGGACAGCTTCCGGAAATAAAAGATTCTGCGCCGCCGAAGGCTGTCGCTTGTACAAAAGAAACGGGTTTGTTGCGCTTGAGGCAGGATACGGTTTCGTATTGAGGACGAGCCGACGCACGGCGAGAAGATGTATTACGTTATATAAGAAGATGTATTACGTTATATAAGAAAATAAGGGGCTGTGAAGAAGAGCTGAGGTAAAACTCGCCCGGACTTCACAGTCCCTTTCTGTATGGTGCCGGTGGTGGGACTCGAACCCACACGATGTCGCCATCGGCGGATTTTGAATCCGCTACGTCTACCATTCCATCACACCGGCATGTTTTTAAGAGTATATATCGGATTCGGAAAAATTTCAAGTCTTTCCTGCGCCCGTTTCCAAAGAATTCTCCGGGGCGATGCTGGTCGGACGCGGAATGAACCAGAGGTTCATGTCGGCGCTGCCCGTGACGCCGGGGATCTCCTCCGTGAAGCTGTACTGCCAGATGGAGCAGGCATAGTAGAAATTGGGGAAGCGGCTCTCCGGCAGGGTGAACCAGAACATGTAGTCTGTGAGGCGCGTGAGGTCATAGCCGTAATAGCCGATGTCCCGGTTGAAGTACACGCAGGGGGTGTAGCCCGCGCGCCGAACCGTCTCGCAGAAGGCGACGGCGCAGTCGGTCCTGGTATCCATGCTGATTTCCGCGGTGCGCGCCTCTCCGTCCGAAACCTTTTCCCAGTCATAGACGACAGGCCCCGTCACGTTGTAAGAGGCGATGCGGCTGAGGACGAAGTTTGCCTCCTCGATCGCCTCGGCCACGTTCACAGCCTGGGAGAAGAAATACACGCTGGTTTTGAGCCCGTTCTGCGCCGCCCCGCGCATGTTCTTTTCAAACCACGGGTCCTCAAAGATCCCGCCCTCCGTATAACCCCGGCGGCCGACACGGATGCAGGCAAAGTCCAGTGCGGCGGAAGCCGCCGCCCAGTCGATCTCCTTCTGATGCTCGGACACGTCAATGCCGCGCAGCACGTCATATTCCGCGCCGAGATAGCGCACCGTCCCCTTGGCGGAGAACTTTTCCGCCGTCAGGCTGTTGACCGGCACGCCCTCCAGCGGCGTCATCCAGATCCAGTCCTTGCCGTCGTAGAGGTAGACCTGCCCCTCATGGGGGTCCTTCGGCGCCTTCTCCGGCATTTTGAAGAAGAGCGCGATCATCAGCACCAGCGTTATCAGCAGCGCAAGGCCCGTGACGATCAGGTAAAACAGGCTTCTTCCACGGCTCAAGGCGTTCATCTCTTTCTCAGTTAGTCTCTCTTAGTATATGCCGACGGGCTGGGAATAATCAAAATTCCCCGGGGTGGCGGCGCTCCCAGCGGCGGCGGCTGATCTCGCGGAAAAACTCCCGGCTCCCGCGCTTTGCCTTCGGGAGCAGGTCTGTCTCGAGTCTTCTGCGCCCGCCCGCAGCGGCGCGCACAAGCATCCACAGAAGCAGCGCCGCAGGGATCGTCAAGAGCACGATCCCCGCGAGGAGCCAATGGGAGGCCCGGTCCTCCGCCGCGCGGGCGGCGTTCTCCCAGTAGGGAAAGGCGGCGCTCTCGCGGTGCATGGAGCGCTCGGCCCGCGAGCGGAAGAGCTTCCAAAGGCGGCCGATCTCAAAGCGATAGCTGTTGTCCACAAGACTTGCTTTTTTTACGGGGAACTTCTCCTCCGCGCTGCTGCGGACAAAGCCCCGCACCGGCTCCGCCATCACAAGCTCGTAGCAGTCGATGCCGGCCTTCTCGGGGAAGAGTCTCGCGTAGCTGTCATAGCTCATGTAGACGCACATACTGCCGGCGGCGGCCGTTTTTGAAAAGCTGTCGCGCTCATGCTCATAGACGCCTGCCACGACGCACTGGGCCCCGTTCAGCGAAAAGCTCATGCCCGCGAGATCCTCCGCCCCAAAGAGGAGCCAGGCCGTCTCCCGGTCAAGGAGGACCCGGTCGTCCATCACGTCGTTTGGCGCAAGGTAGCTGCCGGAGAGAAGGCGCAGGGGGTGAAAGTCAAAAAAGCGCCCCCCGACGGCGATGATCTGCACGTCCCCGCTCCGGCGGCCCGCGCTCACCTTGCCGCTCGTGACGGTACACCAGGCGTCGTTATAGAGACCGGTTTCCGCCGCGGTGTCGAAGGATGCCGCCTTGAGCTTCTGCTGCATGTCGTTTCGGAAGGCGTAGATCTGATCGCGGGTGAGCTTCTGCTCCGCCGGGAGGAAGAAGGAGACCTGGGCAAAATCCCGTGCGCTGCTCCCCTTCCAGCGCTCGGCCGCCTGCTGGCTCGGCAGGAGGTTCGATACCGCCCAGAGCCGCCAGAGGCAAAATGCGCCGCAGAGAGCCAGCGCCAACGCAAGGGCCGCAAGCCCGTGCTTTTGAAGCAGTCTCTTCATGTCTTGTCCGCCATGCGCACGAGATCGCCGCTCACAACGGGGGCGGAGCTCGTGGTGATAACATAGTCCCCGGTGGAGAGGTCCGCGACGACGGCGGAGTTGTTGTCGTCATTGGCGAGGACCTCGACGCTCACGCGCTTTGCGGTGTAGCGGTTGCCGAGGGGGGAGCTTTTCACCGTGACCGCGAGGACAAAGCTGCCGTTGGTGTCCGTCTTGATGGCGGAGTTCGGGACGATGAGGTCGTAGTTTGCACTCTTCTGTCCGACGGAGATGGTCATCTCCGCGCCGCTTGTCACGTCGCCGGTGAGATCGAAGGTGAGGAGCTTGTTGGTCTGGGGGTTCTTGGGGTCCGTGCGGATGGTTGTGAGGGTCGCCGTGACGCTGTTGCCCCAGTAGTAGTTGGATACGGTGGCGCTGTCGCCGATGCGAAGGCGCTGGGCCTGGTCGTTCGTGACGGAGAAGGAGAGCGTATGCCCGAGATCCGGCACCTCAATGGTGCAGAGCAGGGCGTCCTTCACGACGGTGCTGCCCGCGGTGCAGTCGATGGTGTCGATCGTGCCGGAGACATTCGCCGTGACGACGTTCTCATCCTCCCCGGCGAGAGATTTGATCTTCTCCTGCTGGATGCGTATGTTCTCTGCCTGCTCCTGGAGGTTCACGCTCGAGACCGCGACGGTCTGTTCAAAGTTCTGATAGGCATAGTCGCGCCGGGAGATGGCCTCGTTATAATCGAGCTGGGCCGCGTAGCACTCGGCCTCGGCGTCATCCAGGGCCTCCTTGTAGGGAATGGCCTTCTCGTTTGTGATGCCGTCCCGGTGGCGCACAAGGGACTCATAGCGCTCGGAATACATGCTGTACTGGTTATTGAGGGAGTTGATATACTCGTCATTCTCGATGGCGGCAAGCTGCGCCTCGGCTTGCTGCAGCTCCTCCCAGCGCTGCTGCACGTCCATATCGGGGAAGATGTCCCCCTCCTCGACCCCGGCGTACTGCTGGGAGTTGAGATAGGCCTCGTCAAAAAGCTCCTGGGCATAGGCCACGTTGTCGAGCGCCGCCTGGAGTCTGACGCTGCGGTTGTACTCGGCGTCGGAGAGGGCGGTCTCCAGCTCGTTGAGCCGGTTTTCGACCTCGTAGATCTCAGCGTTCACAGCCTCCAGCTCCCCGGTGGAGCTGTCGTTCTCCACGGCGCGCAGGTAGAGCTCATAGGCGCTGTCGCGCGCCTGCTCGGCCTGGATCATCTTCTCATAGGCGCTGTCCACGGCGCGGTCATAGCTGCTGCCGTCGTAGGTGGGGACGTTCAGGGCCATGCGCTGGTAATCGTACTGGAGGGTGCGCAGGGTGGTCTTCGCCTGCTCAAGGGCGGTCTCGTCCCCCTCGCCGAGGACAAAGAGAATGTCCCCCGCATTGACCTCCTGCCCGACCTTGACCATCACGGAGCGGATGGTGCGGGTGTCCTTGGCCTTGACCTGCTGCTTGCCGGTGGCCGTGACGGTGCCGGTGCCGCGGACCTTCGCGATGATGGAGCCGCTGGTCACTGCCGCGGTCGCCACCTCGGGCAGGCTGCGGTTCATGATGGTGTTGGAGAAGAACGTGAGCACGAGCAGCACCGCCAGAAAGATGATGGCGGCGTCCTTGACCCATTCCCGTTTTTTGACAGTGGTTTCCATAGTTCACCTCTGTGAAAGTGAAAACTTGCGTGCGGAGACGATGGTTTAGAGTTTAGAGTTTAGAGTTTGGAGTGAAGGAGCGGCTTCGCCGCGATTTAACAGGCTTCCTCCCTGAGGGAGCTGTCAGCGCCGTTCACGGCGATGACTGAGGGAGTACTCCTTCCGTCATTCGGCTTGCGGGGGACGCCGAATGCCACCTCCCTCAGAGAGGGAGGCAATTTCAATCCGTCCGCGCAGCGGACACCATAACTCCACACTCCACTCTTATCCCTTGACGCTTCCCGAGTTTGCGATGCCCTCGACAAGGTATTCCTCGCCGTGGAGGAAGAGGAGGAGCGAGGGGATCATGTACACCGTCGCCATGGCGAAGGCGAGGCCGATCTCCCCGGTGTTGACCTGGGAGAGGAAGACGCTGAGGGGCTGGGCGTCGGCATCCTGGAGGAGGATGAGCGGCTGCTCGACCATATTCCAGTAGTCGATGAAGACGAGGATCGCGATCGAATACAGGGCCGAGCGGCACTGAGGTAGACAGACCCTTGTGAAGATCTCCCACTCCCCCGCCCCGTCCACCTTCGCAGCTTCGATGAGCGAAAAGGGGATGCGGCGCATGAACTTTGTGAGCAGGAACACGGAGAAGGGAGCGAAGATGCCCGGCAGGATGATGGCCCAGGGCTTATTGAGGATGCCAAGCCACTCGCTGATGAGGTAGTTCGGCACGAGGGTCACCTGGTAGGGCATGAGCATCAGGATCACGTAGAAGAAAAAGATGCCGTTTCGGATCCTGCCGCGCCAGCGGGTGAAGCTGTAGGCCGCGACGGAGGCGATGCCCACCTGCAAAATGACGATCGGCACCACGAGCAGGATGCTGTTCCAGAGCTTCAATAAATACTCCGGAGACTTGATGAGCCCCGTGATGTACTGCGAGAGCGTCACCTTGTCGGGGATGAACTTGAGATTGACGGTTTTGGACACGAAGCCGCCCGAGGTGGTGGAGAAGACCATGCCGTAGTTGGATTTGATCTCCGCCTCGGACATGAAGGAGTTTGTGATGGTCAGCACCGTCGGCAGGAGGAACACCAGCGAGAAGACAAGGCAGAGGAGGAACATCGCCGTTCTGCCGAAGAGGTGTCTCTTCCGTCCGGTGCGCGGGTGTTTTCTCATCCCTCCACATCCTTTCCGAAGGCATCCTCGATCCGGAAGAGGAGCGCGATGAGCACCACCATCACGAGCGCCATCACCACTGCCGCCGCCGAGAGCTTCTGATAGTCGAGCGAGCGGAAGGTGTTGTTCATAAAATGCTGGAGCATATAGAGGCTCTCATACGGGTAGTCCCCGGTGAGCAGGTACACCTCCCGGAAGACCTTGAAGGAGTTAATGAGCGAGAGGATCGTGACGAACAGCACCGTCGGCGAGAGGTAGCGGAGCTTGATGTTCAGAAACTTGTACCAGGCCGTGGCCCCCTCCACATCGCAGACCTCCAAAAGCTCCTTCGGGATATTGGCAAGGCCCGCCATGAAGAGGATCATGTTGTAGCCGAGATTTTTCCACAGGAAGAGGAGGAGCACCACGATCATGCTGTACTCGGACTGAAGCCAGTCGATACGCTGGGCCCCGAAGAGCATCAAAAACTCATTGACGGTGCCGTTATAGTTAAAGAGCACCTGCCAGATGAGCACCACCGAGGCCACCGGCACCATCATGGGGCTCAGGAAAAAAGTGCGAAACTGGCTTTTCATCGGGATGCGGCACTCGAGCATCAGGGCCAGCACGAGGGCCAGCACCACCGCGAGCGGCACCGCCATGGCCGAAAACTTGAGCGTATTCAAAGACGCCATGCGGAAGGCGGAATTTTCAAACAGGCGTTTGAAATTATCCAGGAACACAAAGTTTCTGGAGGCCACCCCGTCGATCATCGAGTAGTACACCACGACGCCGAAGGGCAGGATGAAAAACAGGCCCACGCCCAAAAGACTCGGCAGCAGGAAGCAGAGGCTGCGCAGAAAGTCGGCCCGCCGCTTTTTTCGGATTTCTCTGCTCTTGTCCATGTCCTCGCCTTTCAACGGAGTAGATTAACATAATGCATTCAAGGAATTATAGCACAGGGCCGGGGCAAATGCAAGGTTTCACAACACAATATATAGTTGCAGGGGTCGCTCTCCAGATCGGCCCCTCCATCCCCGAAAGTTGGATTACAGCAGGCCGATGAGGACATCGACCCCAACGCAGGGGGGCGGATGTTTTCCCATAATATGCATGTTCCCAATATAGCGGCGTCCAGGCAGCCGCGCTTTTTTCTCTCCCCTCTTGGTCACCTCTAAAAACTCCTGCCCGAAACTTGAAAGCCACAAAGGATTCCTGCGTTTTTTGCCCTTCAATCTGGAACAAAATCTCTCGACGCATCACCAGACCTGAGTTTTTAGAGGTTCCCTCTTGACAAATGCGTGTCAGTGTATTATTGTACTATTTGGCTAATACATTAGTGCGAAGGAGGCGCTGTTTTTGCAATGGCATTTTGACAACGAGCTGCCCATCTACACCCAGCTTGTGGGCCACATCAAGCGCGCCATCGCGACGGGGGAGCTGCGGCCCGGGGAGAAGATGACCCCGGTGCGGGAGCTTTCGCTCGAGGCCGGGGTGAACCCGAACACGATGCAGCGCGCCTTGCAGCAGCTTGAGCGCGAGGGGCTTGTGTACCCCCAGCGAGGAAACGGGCGCTACGTCACGGAGGACGTGGACGTGATCGACGGGGCGCGCAAGACGCTCGCCGCGGGGCATGTCCGCCGCTACCGGGAGGCCATGCGCGCCCTCGGCTATTCCGAGGAGGAGATGAGCGGACTGCTCCGGGAGAGCAGAGAGGAGGAGAACGATGGAAGCATGTCTTGAGTGCAGGGCGCTCACAAAGCGCTACGGCGCGAAGAAGGCGCTCGACGGCGTGAATCTCACGGTGGTGTCGGGGCGCGTGGTGGGGCTGCTCGGCCCGAACGGGAGCGGGAAGACGACGCTCATCAAGCTCGCAAACGGGCTTTTAACCCCGACTTCCGGGGAGATCCTGATCTGCGGCCTCACCCCCGGCGTGGAGAGCAAGGCCCTTGTGAGCTATCTCCCGGACAGGCCCTGCCTGCCCGAGTGGATGAGCGGCGAGGGGCTGATGGACTACTGGGCCGATTTCTTCGCGGATTTTGACCGGAACAAGGCCGCCGACATGATGGCGCGCCTCGGTCTCCGGGAGGAGCAGCGGGTGTCCCAGATGTCCAAGGGCATGAAGGAGAAGGTGCAGCTCATCCTGGTCATGAGCCGGCGGGCGAAGCTCTACCTCCTGGACGAGCCGATCGGCGGCGTGGACCCCGCGACGCGGGACTATATCCTCGACACCATCATCCGAAACTACGCCGAGGACGCGAGCGTCGTCATCTCCACCCACCTCATTGCCGACGTGGAGAACGTATTGGACGACGTGATCTTCCTGCGGGAGGGTCAGGTCACCATGCAGGCGAGCGTGGACGACATCCGCGAGCAGTACGGCAAGAGCGTGGACGCGCTCTTCAGGGAGGTGTTCAAATGTTAGGCAAGCTCATGAAACACGAATTTCGCGCAACGGGGCGCATCATGCTGCCGCTTTTGGCGGCGGAGCTGATCCTCGCGGTGCTGGCGGGCTTTTCGGTGCGCGGGCTTGAGCGGATGGAGGACATGAACTTTCTGCGCGCGGTCTATGTCATGACGCTCATCCTCTTCGGGCTCGGCATGTTTGCGATCTTTGTGGTGGCCTTCGTTTTGATGATCCAGCGCTTTTACAAAAGTCTTCTGCGGGATGAGGGCTACCTCTCCATGACGCTGCCCGTCACGGTGGACGCGCAGATCTGGGCAAAGCTGCTGTGCTCGTCCGTGTGGTTTCTCGCGGTGGCAGCGCTCTTTTTCCTCTCGATGTTTGTCGTCATCAGCATCGGGTCCTTTGTCACCTTCCCCAACCAGGCGGAGCTCCGGGAGTTCTGGCGCGCCGTGCAGGCAGCGGTGGAGGAGCTCGGCATCGGGAGCATTGTTCTGTATCTTTTGGAGCTCTTTGCGGTGGTTTCCTTCAGCCTCTGCAGCATATGTCTGCGCTGCTATGCCGCCATGGCCATCGGGTGCAGCGCGGCGGACCGGAAGCTCCTGCTCTCCTTCGTGGCGTATATCGGGATCGGCATCGCCCTCGGCATGGTGTCGAACGCCGCGGCCTTCATTGTCCTGCCCCGCGTGGACACGAGCTATTTTTATGAGCGAATCTCCGCCGACTGGTTCATGCATGTCGTGATGCTCGGAGACCTCATCATCGAGGCAGGGCTCTCGGCCCTGTTCTACTTCGTGACGCGGTACTTTTTGAAAAACAAACTGAACCTCGCCTGACGGATATCAAAGGGCGCTGTGAAAAAAGGCCCCTTGCAAATGGTGGGGAGGGGCTTGCCCCTCCCGCGCGGTGAACAATTCAATACGCAAAAATGTACGGCGATTACGTAAAATGTTACGATATCGCCGTACATTGGTTTTTACGGGATTGCTCTGTACTGCCGGGAGGGGCAAGCCCCTCCCCTACGCTGTGGTCGGGCGTTTTGCCTCCATACTCGCCCTTCCGATGTGGTGAGGTTTCGGGTCGATCTGGGGATCGACCCCTACGGCAAGCGGCGGGTATATGGTTTACATAATTTCCTTGTACATGGCGGGGGCGTCGGCCTTGGAGACGTTGTCCGCCACCTGGGTGACCTGTACCTTCAGCGTGCGCTGGCCGAAGGCGATCTCGATCACGTCGCCCTCCTTGACCTGATAGCTCGCCTTGGCCTCGCGGCCGTTGACGCTGATGCGTTCGGAATCGCAGGCGTCGTTTGCCACACTGCGGCGCTTGATGAGGCGCGAGACCTTTAAGTATTTATCGAGACGCATGGGCTGTTCCTTTCATAAAACTTGACCGCCTTTCCAAACGGAGAGGCGGTCCTTCACCTTGCGTGTGTAATTACTTGGCAACGACGTCCTTGAGGGCTTTGCCGGCCTTGAACACGGGGACGCGGCTCTCGGGGATCTCGATCTCCTGCTTGGTTCTGGGGTTGCGGCCCACGCGGGCGTTGCGAACCTTGGTCTCAAAGGAACCGAAGCCGACGAGCTGGACCTTGCCGCCCGCGACGAGCTCGGCGGAGACGGCGTCGATCGCAGCGTTGACGGCCTTCTCGCTGTCCTTCTTGGAAAGGCCGGCCTTCTCTGCGACAACAGCGACTAATTCTGCCTTATTCATTACAAACTTCCTCCTGAATAATGGTTGGCTTGATGCCATGTTATGGTGAGTTTTCCCGCTTTTTTACGGAATACTCATGCTTTTTGCGGCCGGTAAATCATACCCGGCGCGAAAGCAAATAGACTCTACCATATTTCGCTTCGTTTCGCAAGCCCTTATTTGCGAATATTCACGATTTTTCAAGTATTTTTCAAGGTTTTTCCTGCAATCAGCGCATGTGGAGAAGCCTTGCGATTTTCTCGCCGCCCGGGATGAGCTTCATATCCTCCTTTGTGACCGCTTTGAAGAGGATGGCGGTGACGAGATAGACGACGATCGCCGCGCCGATCGCGGCGCACATGGCAACGAGAGTGCCGAAGCGCCGCTCATGCATGAGGGCGCGCTGTAAAATGCCGAACACGCCCCAGGCCGTGAGACCCATGAGGACGCTCGCCGCGACGGGGCCGGCGAAGACGCGGAGAAGGCGGGGCCGGTGCTCGAGACTGCGGCACATAAAGACATAGTCGAGCGCCGCCATGAAGCAGTAGCTCAGGAGCGTGCCGACCGGGGCGCCGTAGATGTTCACATCCCGCCGCGCCACGAGAAACCAGTTCACGGCAATCTTGATGAGCCCGCCCGTGATGAGCGTGACCATGGTGAGCTTCTCTCGTCCAGAAGCCTGGAGGATGGCGTTTTCCATCAGCACGAGGCACACGAAAAACGAGGCCGCGCCCATGATCTGCAAAAGCCGGGCGCCCGCGAGGTGGCTGCCGGGATAGAGCGTCTGCATGATGGGCCTTGCCAGCATCGCGAGGCCCACGCCCATGGGGATGGCGAGAAAGGCCGAGATGCGCATGGAGTCCTCACTCACGGAGCCCGCGGTGCGCAGATCCCGCTTCGCCAGGGCCCCGGAGATGGCCGGGACGATGGAGATGGTGAGGGGCGTGATGAACGCCGCCGGGAGATTGAAGAGCGTCTGTGCCTTGCCGTACACGCCATAGAGGACCTTGGCCTCCCGGTAAGAAAAGCCCGCGGCGCTCTGCAGGCGGTTCATGCAGAGCTTGGAGTCCACGCTGTTTAAGAGCGCCATGATGCAGGCGCCTGTCGCGATGGGGATGCCGATGGTGAGGATATCCTTCACGATCTTGAGGGCGGGGTCGGCGGTGTCATCGTCGTCCGGCACGTCGTTCGGGTCTTTGACGCCCGCGCTGTAGGGCCCCGCGAGTGCGGAATAGTGCCGGTGCTTGTAGACGACCATGTACCCGAGCGACACCGCCGAGCCGATGGACACGCCGAAGATCGCCCCGGCGGAGCCCATGGGCAGGGCCATGGGGTGGCCCCGGTAGGCGCGCAGGACGAGCACCGCGATCACAAGGCCGGAGACGACCTTGAAGAGGACCTCCAGCACCTCGTCCACGGTGGTGGGGAGCATGTTGCCGTTGCCCTGGCAGTAGCCGCGGTAGGCCGACACGATGCACACGAGCAATATTGCCGGCGCCATGGCGCGCACGCTGGGGGCGGCGTCCGGGTTCTCAAGATACACCGCCGCGAGCCAGTGGGGGAAGCAGAACATGATGAGCGCGAACACGAGGCCGATCACAGAGAAGGTCACGAGCGCGACGCGGAAGGTCTTCTCCTCCTGCCGGACGCGGCCGTTTGCGTCCGCCTCGGCCACGAGCCGGGACAGCGCCACCGGCAGGCCCGCCGTCGCGAGGGTGAAGAAGATATAGTAGATGCTGTAGGCGCCCATGAACATCGAGTAGCCCTCATCCCCCAGGATATTGCCGAGAGGGATCTTGTAGAAGAAGCCCAGGATCTTCATGATGATGACGCCAACGGTGAGGATGGCGGCGCCGTGCATATAGTTCTGACCTTTGGTTTTTGACATAGGTTCCTCCGATAGAGAGTTTGGAGTGCCCTCTCAGTCACAGCGCGGACGAACACGCGCTGTGACAGCTCCCCCAGAGGGGGGGAGCCAAGTCTTGCCTCTCCCTCTGGGAGAGGTGCCCCAGTGCGCACACCTGGGGCGGAGAGGGGCTGCGATCACATTTCCTTCATCAGGCAGCGCGCGGCGTAGACGCCGCTTGCAGAGGCATGGGAGAGGGAGTGGGTCACGCCCGAGCAGTCCCCGATCACGTAGAGGCCGGGGCAGCAGGTCTCGAGGTTCTGGTCGATCTCGACCTCCATGTTGTAGAACTTGACCTCCACGCCGTAGAGGAGGGTGTCGTCGTTTGCGGTGCCGGGGGCGATCTTGTCGAGGGCGTAGATCATCTCGATCACGCCGTCGAGGATGCGCTTCGGGATCACAAGACTCAGATCCCCCGGCGTCGCGGCGAGGGTGGGGGTCACAAAGCTCTCGCGGATGCGCTGCTCGGTGCTGCGCCGGCCGCGCACGAGATCGCCGAAGCGCTGCACGATGACGCCGCCGCCCAGCATGTTGGAAAGGCGCGCGATGCTCTCGCCGTAGCCGTTGGAGTCCTTAAAGGGCACGGAGAAGTGCTTGGAGACCAGAAGGGCGAAGTTCGTGTTCTCCGTGTGGCGGCTCTTATCCTCATAGCTGTGGCCGTTGACCGTGACGATGCCGTTCGTGTTCTCGTTCACGACGACGCCATGGGGGTTCATGCAGAAGGTGCGGACCATGTCCTCAAACTTCTGCGTGCGATAGACGATCTTGCTCTCATAGAGCTCATCCGTGAGGTGGGAGAAGACCTGAGCCGGCAGCTCCACGCGCACGCCGATGTCGACACGGTTTGACATGGTGGGGATGCCGAGAGAGGCGCACACGCTCTCCATCCACTTGCTGCCGCTGCGCCCGACAGAGATGACGCATTTGCGGCAGGTGAAGCTCCCCTTCCCGGTTTGGATCTCGTAGCCGCCGTCGATGCGGCGGATGGCGTCCACGGCGGTCTCGAAGCGGAAGTCGACCTTGTTTTTGAGCTCCTCATACAGGTTATTCAGCACCACATAGTTGATATCCGTCCCGAGGTGGCGGACCTGGGCATCCAGCAGGTGCAGGCCGTTCTCCAGGCACATGCGCTTGATTTCGGTGTTGGCGGTGGAGTAGAGCTTCGTCCCTTCCCCGCCGTGGCTGAGGTTGATGGCGTCCACGTACTGCATGAGCTCGATGGCCTCGGTTTTCCCGATATGCTCATAGAGCGTGCCGCCGAACTGGTTTGTGATATTGTATTTCCCGTCCGAAAACGCGCCCGCGCCGCCGAAGCCGCTCATAATGCTGCAGGTCTTGCAGCGGATGCAGGACTTGATCTTCTTCCCGTCGATGGGACACTTGCGCTCGGCGAGGGGCTTTCCGAGCTCCAGCACCGCGATGCGAAGGTCCCGCCCGGCGCCCGCGAGCTCATACGCGCTGAAGATCCCGCCGGGACCCGCGCCGACAATGATGACATCATAATCCATGAAGAAACACTCCTTTGAAAAAAAAGAAACCCCACGTTCCCAAAAGAAGGGAAAATGAGGCAAAAAACCAACATAGTTCCTTGGCGATCATACCACAAAGCGCAAGCCCCTGTCAAGGCCGAATCGGAGCGGCAGCACGGTCGACAACTCCACAGGCTCCCTCCCTGAGGGAGCTGTCGCGGCGCGTGTCCGGCCGCGCCGTGACTGAGGGAGTACTCCTTCCGTCACGGCCTCGCGGGATCTCCTTCCACCGCTGAAGCGGTCCCCCTCCCTCTTATCGCCGCAGGCGGCTGAGGGAGGCAAGGGCCGTGCCGCCTCCCTCAGAGAGGGAGGCTTAAAAACAGCGCCCTCCCCTTCTCAGCGCTCCGCCCAGGGGGCGTAGACCGGGCCGTTGGTGTAGAGGATCGTGACGGTGGCGGCGGCGCCCGGGGTCACGAAGGTCGCGCGTTTGCACATCCCGTTCTCGTCATAGTCGAAGGTCGTGCGGCTGAGCATGGTGCCCGCCTCGTTATAGCGCTCCTGCTTGAGGAGCCTGTCGCCGTCGTAGTCGTTGATGATGGAGATGATGGCCCCCTCCGCGTCCTGCGTGGCGGAGACGTTTCCATGCTCGTCATAGGCGACGGCGCCGCGGTAGGCGTGGGTCTGGGCGTCATAGGACAGGCAGAACTGCACGCTCCCGTCCTCGTAATACTTATACTCGTAGTCAAAGGAGCGCACATTCCCCTGCCCGATGAGCGAGCCCGCGGCGTCATAGCGCTTTTCCACCTGTCCCTCCGTGACGGAGTAGCTGCCGTCCTCGGCATACTCGTAGGTATAGACCCTGTCGCTCATGCCGGGGTAGGCAGAGAACTGCTCCGTTTTCTCCGCGACGCGGCCGAGATTGTCATAGCTGTAGCTTGTCGTGAGGGGGCCGCCGCACTCCTGGTTGAAGCTGATCTCCTCCGAGAGGCAGCGCTCGCGGAAGGCGGCCGTGATGTCGGGCGCGTCCTTATAGAAGCCCAGGGCGTGAAACTGCTCCCGCGCCTCCACATACCGCCCCGCATCAATGAGGGCGAGACCCTTCTGATAGAGCGCCTCCTGGGCGAGCTGGGCACTGTCGAGATAGTCCCCGAGCTCGAGATAGGCGGCGTTGGCGTCGTCCCAGCGCCCGTTCTCCAGGAGCTTCCCGGCCCGGGCGTAGGAGGCGATCTCCGCATCGGCCTTCTTCGCCTTCACGGCCATGTCCTTCGCGTCCTTATAGCCTCCGAAGCGGCTGATCTGGGTAAAGCGCAGGGCAGCCTCCGCGTACTCCCCGGCGTCATAGAAGCGCATGGCTTCCTCATACACCGCGGCACGGCGGGAGGAGAAGAGGTAGGCCCCCACCGTCACGGCCGCGATGAGCGCAAGCGGCAGCAGCACATAGAGGATGCGCTTGAAGATCCGGCCGCGCTCCTGCATTTTCCGCTCTTCGATCGCGGCGCGGGCCGCCGCCGCACTCAGGCGCAGGGACTTGTTCTCCCGCAGGCGGTCCACGTTGAGGGAGGCCCTGCAGTGCTCAAAGCTCTGCGCGCAGCGGTGGCAGCTCTCCCCCTTGTGGTTGATCTCCCCACAGGTGCAGAGCCAGAGGTCCTGAAACTCCAGCGGGACAAAGCGGCTCATGCTGCTGGTCTCGAGCCGGTACTGGCGGATCAGCTCGGCATCGAAGAGGCGTTTATTCAGATTGGCCTGGGCGGGCAGGGCTTTGAGCGCTTCGCCATGGCCGGTGTATTCGGTCCCGTCCCCAAAGCTGACCGTGAGAAGGTACACGCTGAAGCTGCGCACGCCGCTCTCCGGCAGGCGCACAGCCTCCCGCGCGCCGAAGGACGCGTCGCGCCCCGCCGTGAGGTTTGCGTACACATGCTGCGCGCGGCAGAGCTCCTCCCCTCCGTCGCCAAAGCCGACGACGAGGACATGCACAGCGGTGATGATTTCATCGGAGATGCTTCTCAGCTTGAGCTGCGCGAGCATACGCCCTGTTTGGTTGTCGAGCAGCAGGGCCCCCGCCGCAATTACGAGCGGCGCGCCGGGCGTATAGAGGTCCTCCGGCAGGCTGTAGAGTCTGGAATACCGCTCAGCCATTGTCTGCCCCCCTTTGCTTTGTGTGTCAGGGTTACATAACTCAGCTTAGTATAGCATTCCCCCTGTCGCTTTTCAAGCGCCATTTTCCGGCATTGTCGCTTTATTCACAGTTTTTTGAAAGAAAGGGGCCTTTAGCATCCTGTCCGGGGCGCGGGCATAGACTGGGAGGGAATCGGCAGGACGGGAGGAGAGCGCGGTGTACAGACTTGCAAGAGGGATCGCGGGGCTATTGACGGCGGCGGGCGTGTGCCTGCTCGCGGCGGGCGGTGTTCTCGGGGGACTCGGCGCCCGGATGGCGGAGAGGCCCCAGGAGGAGCGGATGCGCAATGTCCGGCTCCTGCCCCGGCCCGTTTCAGAGCGACGGAGCGTAAAGGCCCCGCTCCAGAGCGCGGCCGCCGTGCCGCCCCCGCTGCCGGTTTTGGAGACCACGGCGCCGCTGCCCTCGCCGGATAATCGCGACAGCGTGCGCGAGACGACGATCGAGGGCGGGCTGCGCATCAAGAACGAGACAAATTACTGGGTGGACGCGGCGGAGATCCTCGCCGGGGGGCCGGGGCTCACGCTCCCGCCGGACGAGGTGCAGATCCTCATCATCCACACCCACGCGAGCGAGGCCTACACCCAGGCGGGGCTGGACCGCTACTCCGCGAGCGACGCGAACCGCACCGAGGACACGCAGTTCAACATCGTGCGCATCGGCGACGAGCTCACGGAGCTTCTGACGGAGTACGGGCTGAACGTCCTCCACGACCGGGGGATCTACGACTACCCGAGCTATACGGGCTCCTACACCCGGGCGGGCGACGCCATCGAGCAGTACCTGCAGAGCTGCCCCGGCATCCGGATCGTGCTCGACATTCACCGGGACGCCCTCGGTTCAAACGGCGTCGTGTACAAGACCATGGCCGAGGAGGAGGGCACCGTTGCAAGCCAGATCATGCTCCTCGTCGGGACGGACGAGAGCGGGCTTGAGCACCCGTACTGGCGTTCGAATCTCGCCCTCGCCCTGTATCTCCAGAACGCTGTGAACAGCGCCTTCCCCACGCTCATGCGCCCGGTGGCCCTCGTGCCGCAGCGCTACAACCAGCATCTCACGCCCGGCTCTCTCATTCTGGAGGTGGGAAGCTCCGGCAACACCCTGCGCGAGGCCATCGCCGCCATCCGTCTCTTCGCCCGCGCCGCCGGCCCCGCCCTCGCGGAGCTTGTGGAGGCGGAGTGAAATCTTCTTTACAAGGCGCGGGGCTTATGGTATTATTCAAATTGCACACAAGTTCAGCGGAAATTGTCTGTGACATTTTACAATAGGAGGAAATTATCATGAAAAAATGGGTATGTTCTGTCTGCGGCTACGTCCATGAGGGCGACACGCCCCCCGAGTTCTGCCCCGTCTGCAAGGTCCCCGGCTCCAAGTTTGTGGAGCAGGCCGGTGAGATGAGCTGGGCCGCCGAGCATGTGGTCGGCGTCGGCAAGGTCTTCGGCGCGGATGTCCCGGCCGAGGTGCAGGAGGAGATCATCGCGGGTCTGCGCTCGAACTTCGAGGGCGAGTGCTCCGAGGTTGGCATGTACCTCGCCATGGCGCGCGTCGCCTACCGGGAAGGCTATCCCGAAATCGGCATGTACTGGGAGAAGGCCGGCCTTGAGGAGGCCGAGCACGCCGCCAAGTTTGCCGAGCTTCTGGGTGAGGTCGTCACCGACAGCACCAAGAAGAATCTGCAGATGCGCGTCGATGCCGAGAACGGCGCCACCGCCGGCAAGACCGATCTGGCAAAGCTCTGCAAGAAGTACAATCTCGACGCCCTGCACGACACCATCCACGAGATGGCCCGCGACGAGGCAAGACACGGCAAGGCGTTCAAGGGCCTGCTGGAGAGATACTTTAAGTAAGAAAAACCTTTTAAGCTCCCTTTGCGAAAGGGAGCTGTCGCGAAGCGACTGAGGGATCGACCGTATTGTGTTCGCCTGTAAGTTCGTTCCTCTACCGCTTTCACGGTGGAAGGGGTCTGTGCGTTGACCGACAGACTCCCTCAGTCACCAGTGTGCGCACTGGTGCCAGCTCCCTCAGAGAGGGAGCCTATAAGGAAAGGAGAATATTCAAATGAAGTACGTATGCAATGTCTGCGGCTGGGTCTATGATGAGGACGAGCAGGGCACCAAGTGGGAAGACCTGCCCGACGATTTCACCTGCGAAGTCTGCGGCGTCGGCAAGGACGAGTTCACCGCCGAGGAGTAAGACACAGGCGAAGGGACTTCGGCGCGGCGGCGTTTTCCCGCTGGGGTCTCGCGTTCGGCCCCCGCTGTACAGCCGGGTTTCTGATTGTGGGCGGATTCGCAGCATGTTCTGCGAATCCGCCTTTTTTATTCTGCGCCCCTACACGCGGGCTGTGTCGGAAGACCGGCGTTTTGCTTTCACCCTTGCATGTTGTTTGCACCCATGGTAGTATGGAGGCGGCAGACCGGAACATTTTTATAAGGAGTTTTGCACATGAGAGTTATCGGTAAATTTCTCCTGACTTTGCTTTTGATCGTCCTCATCGCGGCGGCGGGCCTGTTCGGCTGGCTGACTGCGACCGAGTACATGCCCGCCCCTGTTGAGCCGGTGCAGGTGGGCCGCAGCGGTGAGGTCCGGGCCGTGAGCGCCGGGGACGAGCTCACGGTACTGAGCTGGAACGTGGGTTACGGCGGACTCGGCAAGAACGAGGACTTCTTCATGGACGGCGGCAAAAAGTCAAAGCCCGCCGATCAGAACACCGTGCACCGCTATCTGGACGGGGTTTCCCGCGTGCTTGCTGAAAACGCCCCGGATCTCGTGCTGCTGCAGGAGGTGGACATCGACTCCTCCCGCACCTACGGCATCGACGAACGGAGACTATTAAACGCCAACATGCGCTCCGACAGCTTCGCGCTCAACTATTCCTGCCCCTTCGTGCCGGTGCCCTGGCCGCCGATCGTAAAGGTCAACAGCGGCCTGTACACCATGTCAAACGATCTTCTGATCGCGTCTGCCGAGCGGCAGGCC
Source organism: Oscillospiraceae bacterium (assembly GCA_902793285.1). Taxonomy (GTDB): domain Bacteria; phylum Bacillota; class Clostridia; order Oscillospirales; family Oscillospiraceae; genus Limivicinus. Next base: position 14,197 of record CADBCV010000016.1, on the reverse strand, counting down.
CTCCCCTGTCCCTTCTCCTGGCCGCTGCGCATTGCGAATCTCAAACGCTGCCTGCTGGTGAGCCACCTGCCCGTCGAGGGGAGCGACAGGGAGCTTGTGCTGGTAAACCTGCACCTTGAAGCCTATGACGACGGCGAGGGCAAGATCGCCCAGACAAACCAGCTCCGGGCGTTTATCCAGGATGAATACGCCAAGGGCAACTACGTGATCGCGGGCGGGGACTTCAACCAGGTCTTCCCCGGCAGTCTCGACCTCTACCCCAACCGGCACCCGGAAAACTGGGAGCCCGGCGTGCTGGACGAAAACCTCTTGCCCGAGGGCTGGACCCTGGCCTATGATCTCACCACGCCCACCTGCCGCCTGCTGAACCAGCCATACAACCCGCTCGACGCGGCGGGAACCCAGTATTATGTGATCGACGGGCTCATCCTCTCCCCCAATGTGGAGCTCAGAAACGTCGAGACCCTGGACGAGGGCTTTGAAAACTCCGACCACAACCCGGTCCGGGTGCAGGTCGTGCTGGCAGGTGGTTGACAGAAATCGGTTGTAAATAATTTATTTTCCATAACGTTGTTGACATAATTTTGTTGCCATAATATTTCAGTCTGTTCACGCGGCTCGAACAGAACTGGTAAAGAGTCTGGAAAAAGTCTATCGCAAGCCGTAGGGACGGCTATCGGCCGCCCGCGAACCCGCGACCCGGCACAGGCGTACCGCGATACGAAAACGTCCCCGCCCTTCCGTAGGGGGCGGCGTCCTCGACGCCCCGTAAATCCGCGAGGCGGTACAACCGTACCACAATGCGCAAATAATCCCAAATCAGCGTAGGGGAGGGGCTTGCCCCTCCCGGCAGTACAAGATAACCAAAAAAGCAGTGTACGGCGAAATCGTAATATTCCACGAAATCGCCGTACATTTTTGTAATATTATCGTAAACGAATTTGAAAAATGTGTTTACGATTTAGCCATGTTTTTCGGTTGCCCCGTCAGGGGCGAGAAAAACGGCTTTAATATGATATAGTAAACGCAACTCCTTTTTGCGTTTACTATATCATTTCTGTGCGCGGGAGGGGCAAGCCCCTCCCCTGCAACTGTTGGGTTCTTTTTCCACAGCCCCTTCAAACGTTGGTCTTATGCGATCCCATTACTCCCCGATGAGGAGCTTTTGATCTTCTCCAGCGGAGAGATGGATGGTGCGGATCTCGCGGCCGCGGTTTTCGATGATGAAGCGGGCGATCTCGTCCTCCACCTTTTTCTGGATGGTGCGGCGGAGATTGCGCGCGCCGTAGGTGACGGAGTAGGCCTCCTTCACGAGGTAGTCGATGAGGCTCTCGTCCCAGGTGAGGGCGACGCCCTTTGCGTCCATGACGTCCCGCAGCTCCTCAAGCATGAGCTTTGCGATGCCGCGGAAGTTTTCCTCCGTGAGCTGGTTGAAGCACACGACCTCGTCCACGCGGTTGAGAAACTCGGGCCGCAGGAATTCGTTGAGCGCCTTCATAGCCCGCTCGCGCGACATGTCGCTGAGTGTGCCGCCGAAGCCCACAGAGCCTGACTTATTGGAGGAGCCGGCGTTCGTGGTCATGACGATGATGGTGTTTTCAAAATTCACGTTTCTGCCCTGGGCATCCGTGATATGTCCGTCGTCAAGGATCTGGAGAAGGATGTTCATCACGTCCGGGTGAGCCTTCTCGATCTCGTCGAAGAGGACCACGCTGTAAGGCTTGCGGCGGATCTTCTCGGTGAGCTGGCCGGCCTCGTCATAGCCCACATAGCCCGGGGGCGAGCCGATGATGCGCGAGACGGCGAACTTCTCCATAAACTCCGACATGTCGAGGCGGATAAGGCTCTCGGGCGTGTCGAACATGTCGGCGGCAAGGCGCTTGACAAGCTCCGTCTTGCCGACGCCGGTGGGCCCGACGAAGATGAAGCTCACGGGCTTGCGCTTGACCTTGAGTCCCACGCGGCTTCGGCGTATCGCGGCGCAGACGGCGTCCACCGCCTCATCCTGGCCGACGATGTGGGCCTTGAGGCGTTCGTCCAGCCTGGCAAGGCGCTCCAGCTCATCCTCGCGGATGGTGGAGGCGGGGATCTTGGTCCAGAGCTCGATGATCCTTGCGAGGTTATCCGTCGTGAGGGCCGGGCGCGGCTTCGCGTCCAGCTCCCTGAGCTCCGCCTCCCGCTGCATCTCGCGGCTTCTGAGCTCGGCGATGCGGGCATAGCGCTTATCGAGCATATCGTCCGTGAGCGGCTGGCCGTTCGGGGCGTCCGCGCTCATGAGGGCCTCGCGCTCGAAGCGGAGGTTTTCAAGGTCGCGCTCGACCTCCATGCGGCGGTTGATGTCCGGGTGCTTGAGATTCACATCGGAGCAAGCCTCGTCGATGAGGTCGATGGCCTTATCCGGCAGGAAGCGGTCAGTGATGTAGCGCTCGCTCAGCAGGACGGCCTCACGGCACATCGCATCGCTGATGGTGACGCCGTGGTAGTCCTCATAGTATCTTGCGATGCCGCGCAGAATCTGGACGCTGTCCTCGATGGAGGGTTCCGCCACCGTGACGGGCTGGAAGCGCCGCTCGAGGGCGGAGTCCTTCTCGATGTGCTTGCGGTACTCGGTAAAGGTGGTGGCGCCGATGACCTGGATCTCCCCGCGGGAGAGGGCGGGTTTGAGGATGTTCGCGGCGTTCATGCTGCCCTCGGCATCCCCGGCGCCGACGATATTGTGCACCTCGTCAATCACAAGGATGACGTTGCCCTGCTTGCGGATCTCCTCGATGAGGCCCTTCATACGGCTTTCAAACTGGCCGCGAAACTGCGTGCCCGCCACAAGCGCCGTGAGATCGAGCAGGAAGACCTGCTTCTCTTTGAGTTTTGCCGGCACGTCCCCGTTTGCGATGCGCTGGGCAAGCCCCTCGGCGATGGCGGTTTTGCCGACACCCGGCTCGCCGATGAGACAGGGGTTATTCTTCTGGCGGCGGTTGAGGATCTGGATGACGCGCTCAAGCTCCTCCTCCCGGCCGATCATGCGGTCGAGCTTGCCCTCCCGCGCGCGCTGGGTGAGGTCGATGCAGTAATTGTCCAAAAACTTGCGCTTGCCGCCTTTGGGGGCTGCCTGTGTCCCCTCCCGCCGGTTCTCCTGCGGGGGCGGGGGCGCGCTCTCCCCGCTGTTCCCGCCGGCCCCGAAGAGACGGTTCAGAAACGGGAAGGTCGCAGTCTTGCCGTCGTCCTCGTCGCTGTGGTCCTCCTCGTCCACGGGGGTAAGCTCCTCCACACCGTTCAGGGCGCTCATCATCTCCCCGGTGAGCCCCTCAAGATCCTCGTCCGAGAGGCCCATTTTGTTGATGACATCGTCCACGGGCTTGATGTGCAGCTCGCGCGCGCACTTGAGACAGAGCCCCTCGTTTTTGGTCTGTCCGTTTTCTATTTTTGTGATAAAGACCACCGCGACGTTCTTGCCGCAGCGGGAGCAAAGTGTAGGCCGCATTGAAATCCTCCAAGGAATAGATTCAGAATTCAAATCGTTTTTGCCGCAGCTCCGCCGCGGCAAAAAGCTCATAATCGAATTTTACATCAGGCTTCCGGTTAAAGAGTCGAAGATCAGGAAGAAGCGGCCGAGGGTGGTGTGGGCCATGGTCTCCTTCCCGATGACAAGCCCCAGAAAGCTCAAAAGCCAGCAGAGCAGGATACAGTACAGAAAGCCCTTGCCGAAGCCGAGGATCGCGCCGCCGATCTCATCCACATTCTCCAGATTCGGCAGGCGGAAGGAGAGATTGCCGATGCTCGCCACCGCGACAAGGAGAATCAGGATCAGCAAAAACGCAACCACAAGTGCCGCGACCGACGTGATGGTATCGCATAAGACGGAGACGATGGCCTCCGTCATGGTGGCGCCGGTCTCCTCGGCATAGCTCACGGCCCTGGCCGCGAGATCCTCCGCCCGCTTGCTGTAGAGGCCGAGATCCGTGAGACTTTCATAGGCGTAGTCATAGCGCAGGGAGCTGTCCTGGTTCAGGATATCCTCCAGGGAGAGCTCACTGCTGCCGTAGCCCATGCGTTCCAGGATCGCGTCGCGGTTGCGGTGGGAGTCGAGATAGCCGTCGACAAAGGGCTTGAGCGCGGGCACCACCTCATGCGCGTAGGCGGCAGAGACGATACTGGCTCCCAGAAGTGAGACGATGATCGCGAGGATTCCCGCGACGCCGCCCACCAGGCCCCGCTTATAGCCGTTCCAGGTACACAGGGCGATGATAATAATGAGAATAATGTCAATAATAGCTTTCATATGTACCGCCCAACCTTTTCAAAACAGGGATAGTGTAGCACATCTTTGTGAACAAATCAATTCCGCGCCATCATGTCCCCCGCCGCACCCTCGTACCAGACGCGGTTGAGGTACAGGCCCTGGGGCGGCATAGTCGGCCCGGTGAGGCGCCGGTCGCCTTTTTCCAGGAGCGCGGGGATCTCCTCCGGCAGGAGCTTGCCGTAGGAGGCATAGACCATGGTGCCGACCATGGCCCTGCACATGTTGTAGAGAAAGCCGTCCGCGCAGACGGAGACCGTGATGAGGTCCCCCTCCCGCGCGGCCCTGCACCAGTGGACCGTGCGGACGGTAGTCTTTGTCTCCGTCCCCACGGAGCGCACCGCGCGAAAATCGTGCGTCCCCTCAAAGGCCCGCGCCGCCCGGGACATGAGGTCCATGTCCAGGTCCTGCGGGTAAAAGCAGACCCGCTTTTCGAGAAACGGATCCCTTATCCTTCTGTTGAGTATTTTATATACATATTCTTTTTTTATACAGGAGCCGATCGCATTAAAGTCCTCCGGCACCTCCGCGGCGTCCAGGACGGCGATATCGTCCGGCAGACGCGTGTTGAGGGCAAGGGGCAGTCTCTCCATGGGTATGCGGGTCTCGCTGTGAAAATTCGCGCAGTAGCGCAGGGCGTGGACGCCCGCGTCCGTCCGGCCGCAGCCGACGACGCGAAGCCGCTCCCCGCAGGCCTTGTAAATAGCCTCCTCCAGGGTTTCGGCGACGGTGACGTCGTTTTTCTGGACCTGCCAGCCGTGATAGCGGCTGCCGTCATAGCGCAGGCAGAGGGCGATGTTTCTCATAGGCCGAACCCTTTGAGCACGAACATGCCGGCGAGAAAGAGCCCGCCAAGGATCAGGGCGATGAGATCCCGCCGCTCAAGGCGCAGCTGCTTCATGCGGGTGCGCCCCTCGCCCCCGTGGTAGCAGCGGCTCTCCATGGCGACGGCAAGCTCGTCCGCCCGCTTGAAAGCGGAGACGAAGAGCGGCACGAGGATCGGCAGCAGGGCCTTTGCCCGCCGTGTGAGACTGCCGGTTTCAAAGTCCGCGCCGCGCGCCTTCTGGGCCGACATGATCTTGTCCGTCTCCGAGATGAGCGTGGGAATAAAGCGCAGGGCCATGCTCATCATCATGGTCATCTCATGCACCGGGGCCCTGAGCTTCTTGAGCGGGTTCAAAAGCAGCTCCAGCCCGTCCGTGAGGGCGATGGGGCTCGTAGTGTAGGTCAGCAGGAAGGTGCCGGAGATGAGCAGCACGATGCGAAGCATCATCTGCACGGCGCGGGCGATCCCCTCCCAGGTGATGATCCAGCCGGGGCGAACCGGGGTGCCGGCGGTGTAGAAGATGTTCAAAAGCGCCGTGAGCGCGATGATAAAGAGCATGGGCTTGACGCCCTTGAACATGCTGCGGAGTTTTATTTTGGAGAGCGCCGTGCAGAGAAGCGTCACGAGCGTCACAAGTCCGTAGCCGACCCAGCCCCGGGCCTGGAAGAGGGCCACGATGTACACCACGACGAGCAGGATCTTGGTGCGCGGGTCGAGCCGGTGCACGACCGTATTGCCGGGGAAATACTGGCCGAGGGTGATGTCCTTCAGCATGTTCTCCCCTCCCTCACGGCAAGCAGCGCCTCCAAAAGCCGCTCATGGGTGAAGATCCCCTCCGGCAGCGGGATGTTCCGGTCCCGCAAGGCGCAGGCGAGCTGGGCCGCCTTGGGGATGCTGAGCCCGATGAGCGAGAGCTCGCGCGCGCGGGAGAAGACCTCCTCCGGCGTGCCGTCCATGGCGACGCGGCCCTTGTCGAAGACGATGATGCGCCCGGCGATGCGGGCCACATCGTCCATGCTGTGGCTCACGATCAGCACCGTCGCGCCGGTTTTCTCCCGGTAGTTTCGGATGTTGTCCAGGATCTGCGCGCAGCCCGCGGGGTCAAGCCCCGCCGTCGGCTCGTCCAGGATCAGGACCTCCGGCCGCATGGCGATGACGCCCGCGATGGCGATGCGCCGCTTCTGCCCGCCCGAGAGCTCGAGGGGCGAGCGGTCAAAGAGCGCCTCCTCCACGCCCGTGAAGGCGGCGGCCTCACGCACGCGCTCGTCGATCTCCTCTTTTCCGAGCCTCATATTGGTCGGCCCGAAGGCGATATCCCGGTAGACCGTCTCCTCAAAGAGCTGGTACTCCGGGTACTGGAACACGAGGCCGACCTTCCATTTCACGTCGCGTCGCGCGTATTTGTCGCGGTTGATGTCCTGCCCGTCCAGCAGCACCCGCCCGGATGTGGGCTGCAAAAGCGCGTTGAGGTGCTGGATGAAGGTGGACTTGCCGGAGCCCGTGTGCCCGATGACGGCGGCAAACTGTCCCTGCGGGATGCGCAGACTCACGTCTCGGACGGCGGTCTGCTCAAAGGGGGTGCCGGCGCTGTAGGTGTGGCACAGGTTTTCCGTAATGATCTCTGCCATTTATTTCCGACTCCGTTTCTCGTTTCTGAGCGTATTGGCAATAAGCTCGGCGCAGTCCTCTACCGCGAGGGGCTCCCCCTCGAGCTTCATGCCGGCGGCGCGGAGCTCCCGCAGGAGGTGGGCGGTCTCGGGCACATCCAGCCCCTCCCGCGCCATGAGGGCGGCGTCGGCAAAGACCTCCGCCGGGGTGCCGTCCGCCGCGATATGGCCGTTTGAGAGGACGATGAGGCGGTCTGCCCCGATACACTCGTCCATATGGTGGGTGATGAGGACCACCGTCATGCCCTTGGCGCGGCAGAGGGCGAAGGCGGTGTCCACCACCTCCTGGCGGCCCTGGGGGTCGAGCATGGCCGTCGGCTCATCGAGGACGATGATCTCCGGCTCCATGGCGATGACGCCCGCGATGGCCACGCGCTGCTTCTGCCCGCCCGACAGCAGATGCGGGGCGTGCATACGGTAATCATACATGCCGACAAGGCGCAGGGCGGCATTCACCCGGCGGCGGATCTCCGCGGGCTCCACGCCCAGGTTCTCCGGCGCAAAGGCCACATCGTCCTCCACCACGTTTGCCACGATCTGGTTGTCCGGGTTCTGGAAGACCATCCCGACGCGGCGGCGCACGTCAAGCACGCGCTCCTCGTCCGCGGTGTCGATCCCGTCGACGAGCACCCGCCCCGTATCCGGGACGAGGATGGCGTTCATGTGCTTTGCGAGCGTGGACTTGCCGGAGCCGTTATGCCCCAGCACCGCCACGAAGCTCCCCCGCTCGACGGAGAGATCGACGCCGCAGAGACTCTCCAGCTCATCCCCGGGGTAGGTATAGTGTACGTTTTCAAATTGGATGATCGGTTTCAAATGTCTAACCTCGTTCTTCTATCGGGCCTGCTTCGCGACGGCCCGCCATCGGCGCGGCTGCTGCGATGCTGCCTCCCTTCCTCCGCCCCCGGCGGCGGGAGTCAGCCTCTGCCGCCTTGCCGCTTTTGCCGATCCCGGGCCTGCTTCGCGACGGCCCGCCATCGGCGCGGCTGCGGAGAAAGCTGCCTCCCTTCCTCCGCCCCCGGCGGCGGGAGTCAGCTTTCCCAGCGGCAGCTTGCCCCGCAGGGGAGGTACAGGCCGCTTTCGGTGACGGGGAGGGCGAGCTCCTGGCTGTCGGAGCGGCCGCCGAATTTTTTGGTGAAAATGCTCTCGGTCACATAGCTCAAAACCGAGGCGGAGAGGCCGGTGGTGTAGGAGTTGATGAGCACGAAGAGCGGATGATCCGACAAAACGCCCGCGCAGAGGGAGACAAAGGGCCAGAGATTCTGCTCCAGCTTCCAGACCTCTCCCCCCGGGCCGCGCCCGTAGGAGGGCGGGTCCATGATGATGGCGTCGTAGCTGTGGCCGCGGCGGATCTCCCGCTCGACAAACTTGGCGCAGTCGTCCACGATCCAGCGGACCGGGGCGCTCTGCAAGCCGGAGGCGGCGGCGTTCTCCTTGCCCCAGGCGACCATGCCCTTTGCGGCGTCCACATGGCAGACGCTGGCCCCCGCCTTGAGGCAGGCCACCGTGGCCGCCCCTGTATAGCCGAAGAGGTTGAGGACACTGATCTCCCGCTTTGCCGAACGGATCTTCTGCATGGCCCAGTCCCAGTTTGCGGCCTGCTCGGGAAAGAGGCCGGTGTGCTTGAAGTTCATGGGCTTGACATTGAAGTTCAGCTCCCCGTAGCGGATGCGCCACGCCTCGGGCAGGTCGCCCTTGTCCCAGCTCCCGCCGCCGGTCTCGCTGCGGTGATAGCGCGCGTTGCGATCGTTCCAGTGGGGGTTTTTCCGGGGCGTGTCCCAGATGGCCTGGGGGTCCGGGCGCACGAGGTAAAACTTCCCCCAGCGCTCCAGCTTCTCGCCCCTGGAGCAGTCGATCAGCTCAAAATCCTGCCATTGATCTGCAACAAACATAACAGTCTCCATCTATACAGTCTTTAACCCGCTTATATTATCATGGAAGTCCCCCGCGGTCAAGACGGGAGAAGCGGGCTGACAAAGAATAAAAAGGGCGCCATGATGTACTCACAGCGTCCTTTTCACGATCCGGGGCGGGGCCCGATCACTCGATATTCAGAATGTCGCTGAAGCCGGTAACTTCAAAGATCTCATTGATCACATCGTTGACGTGGATGAGCTTCATCTCGCCCTGCTTGTTCATAAGCTTCTGGGCAGAGAGCAGCACACGCAGGCCGGCGGAGGATATGTACTCGAGCTTTTCAAAATCCATGACGAGACTCGTCGTCTCGGGCAGGGCTGCCTTCAGCTCCGTCTCCAGCTCGGGGGCGGTGGTGGTGTCAAGGCGCCCCTCCAGGGCGATGTTCAGGCTGCTGCCGTCTTTGTTCTTGATGATGTTCAGCATGATGATAACTCCTTTATTGCATGTTGTTCTTGTCGCAATTGCGTTGAAAGCGCAGACTTATTCTATACAATTATGAACCGTAATCGTTCTCCTGTCAAATCTTTTTTTCCATGCGGAAGATATTTTGTCCGTTCTCACGGCGATAGGAGACGGCGTCCATGCTCTTTTTCACCATATAGATGCCGAGCCCGCCGATGCCCCGCTCCTCCGCAGAGAGGGTGACATCCGGGTCCGCCTTCTTCAGGGGATCATAGGGGATGCCGCTGTCGATCAGGGTGACCGAGAAAACGCGCGTGTCCGGGTCCGTCTCGATCTGGATGAGCGCGTCTCCGTGCCCGGGGGCGTAGGCGTAGCTTGCGATGTTGACAAACATCTCCTCCGCCGCCACGTCGATCTGCATCTGCGCCTTCATGGGGCAGTCCCGGGCTTCGAGCTCCGCGTCGATAAAGGCGAGCACCTCGTCGAGCCTGTCAACGGCGGCCTCGATTTTGAGTTCCTTCATGGGTCCTTCACCTCCGGTCCGTTATAGTGCATACAGAGCATGGTGATATCGTCAAACTGCGGGGCGCTGCCGACAAAGCGGTCCAGGTCCTCTTTGACGTTCACAAGAAGCTGCTTCGGTTCCGCGTCGGAGTTGCGGTTCAGGGACGCGAGCATCCTGTCCGTCCCGAAAAGCTCGTTCGAGGCATCGGTCGCCTCCGCCACGCCGTCGGTATAGACAAAGAGCGAATCGCCGGGGTGCAGCTCGAAGCTGTGCTCCCGGAACTTTAGGCCCTCCATCGTCGCCACCGCCGGGGAATGGCGGTAGACCACAAGCTCATACTGCCCGTCCCCGCGGCGGATGGCGGGGTGCTCATGCCCGGCGTTTGCCGCGAGGCCCTTGCCGGTGGAGAGCTCCACAATGGCGAGCCACACCGTCACGAAGAGCTCGGCCTCGTTCCCCTCGCAGAGCTGTTCGTTTACATAACGCAGGATCTCCGCGGGGCCGCCGCCCATCATGGCGCGGTTTTTGATGAGGGTTTTGGCAATGACCATGAAGAGGGCCGCCGGGACGCCCTTGCCGGACACGTCCGCCATCACGAGACCCAGGTGGTCTTCATCAATCAGGAAGAAGTCGTAGAAATCGCCGCCGACCTCCTTGGCGGGGTTCATGGTGGCGTAGATGTCAAAGTCGTGCCGCTCCGGGAAGGGCGGGAAGATACGGGGCAGCATATCGGCCTGGATCTGGGTGGCGACGTTCAGCTCTGTGCTGATGCGCTCCTTTTCCGCGGTGACGCGCGTGAGGTTTTCCAGGTATTCCACGATCCTGCCCTGCATGGAGCGGATCACCTGGTAGAGATCGCCGATCTCATTGTTCGCGGTGATGGGGAGATCGATGATCTCATCTTTCGTAAACCCCTCGCCCCGGGCGGCGAAGCCCACGGTTGCCTCCGAGAGCATGGCCAGCGGTTTGATCGCCATGCGGTGCATGAGCAGCATACAGGCCGCGACCGCCCCCACCAGCAGGACCGCCGCAAAGGAGACCATGTGGTAGAGGAACTGCCGGTGCTCGGCTTTCACATCGGTCATGTCGATATCCACGCCGACCTGGCACACGCTCTCGCCGCTGCGGTCCACGACATTTTCATAGGCCGAGCAGAGCCAGCCGGACTCCGTCACGGAGACGGTGGGCTCGATCCGCTCCCCTTTTTTGATATGGGCAAATTCCGGCGGGACCGGGATGCGGGTCCCGATGTAAAGCAGGTCCTCGTCCGGGTCGATGACGGTAAAGCCGTCGCCGCCCTCGAGCGTCACCGTGTAGACATACAGCGCGCCCAATCTGTCCCGGAAATCGGAGAGTATCCGGCAGTTTTCCCGATACCCGTCGTACCAGCCGTTTGCGGTCAGATAGTCCCGGATCATCTCCTCGTCCTGCGCTTCGATGGCGCGGGCGCGGAGAGCCTGATACTCCTCCGAACGGATTGTATCCAAAAAGCGGGCAAACCAGTCGCCGTCGAGAAAGGCCGCGACCGTCCCCGCGTCGTAGGAGGTCGTCTGTTTGTAATAGCGGTCCACGCGCTCTCCGTTGATGTTATAGGCGATGAAGGTGAGGCCGCCGGCAAGTACAAAAATGATCGCGATGACCAGGAGATTGAGTCTGAGCGACAGCGACACCCTGCGGGATTTATGCTTCACGGATCGGCCTCCTCTCTACAGCGTGACAGTCATGACATTGAAGCCCTGAAAAATGCGGTAATGCAGCTCTTTGGCGCGGCTCTTTACCAGCATGACCCCCATGGATTCCATGATATCGTCCTCCTCCCCGGCGCCGAGACGGTCCATCCGCATGGTCAGGGGGTTAAAGTAGGGGGCGCTGTTGCGGATGTGCAGGACATAATCGCCGTCCTCTTCCCTTGCGACGGTGAGCTGGATATACTCGTCCGGCCGGCCGGTGAAGGCTTTGGCAATCGTGACGGCACAGAGCTCCTCCACCGTGAGCTGAAGCAGCATCGCCTGCTTGGCGGGGATGTCCTGCCGCTCGCAGAAGCGCTCAAGATCGGAGAGCACCCGCGCAAGCTCGTGGTTGTCCTGATCCATCATGGCGCTGAAGACGACGGCGTTTTCCGTGCCGGCGTGCCGCTTTCTGTCGATCCGCACCGCAATCATCAGCGCGGCAAGCGCGCCGACCTCGCTGATCACGAAGATCCACCAGAACTCATGCGAGAAGAAGAAGCCCACCCTAAAGGAGACCGGCAGCAGGAACACCAGCGTCCGGAAAAGCGCGGTGAGACTCGCGAGCACTTCCTTGCCGATGGACTGGTAGAAGCCCATCAGAATGATCGTGACCCCGGCAAAGGGCGTGGACAGGCAGAAAATCGGGATCGCCCTTGCCGCGACGGCCAGCGCCTCCCCGTCTTTCACACCGAAAAGCCGCGCAATCGGCAGGCGGAGGGCTGTGATGAGCAGCGCCGCCGAAACGCCGATGGCAAGCCCTACGCCCAGGGCAGTGCGAATGAGACAGCGCAGATTGTCCGCCCCATGCTCCGCGGCAAAGGTGGATGCCAGCGGCTGCATGGTATTGGAAAACGCCTGATACAGGCCGTAGATCAGGTAGGAGACATTGATCACCATGTCGAAGACGGCGACATAGATCTCCCCGTCAATCAGCCCGCCCCTCCCCGCGAGGAGCAGCAGGCGGTTTCCCATCACAAGGATCAGGAACTGAAACACATAGCGCGCCGAAGTGCTCAGCCCGAGGCGCACGGAGCGCCCGACATTGAAGCCGTTCCCCGCGCTGACGGGGGTTTGCCGGAGGGCGCGGATATTTAAAACGCCTTTTTCGGTGAAAAAGTGCTGTGAAATGACGAACACGCTGATGACCTGCGCGATCACTGTGGCCCACGCGGAGCCAGCCACCCCCCAGCCGAGTCCTAGCACGAAGAGGAGGTTGAGCCCGAGATCCGCAAAGCAGCCGAGCGAGAAGCCAAGGCTTGCAAGCCGCGCCCCGTCGTCACAGCGGACGAAGTCGTAGAGCAGCAGGTTCATAAGGAAAAACGGCGTGCCCAGAAACAGGGGCCGCGCATATTCCCTGCACATGCGGTGGAGCTCGGGCTGTGCGATACCCGCGCCGAGCAGCTTCAAAACCGCGTCCAGAAAAACGATCCCAAGCACCGCAAAGCCCAGCGATACCAAAAGCACCGCCCGCGTCATCTGTTTAAAATTGCCGACAGCCGCCGCATCCTTTCCGGCGGCGGTAAGCCGGCTGTGTGTCACACACCCGCCCGTGGAAAAGGCGAAGCCTATGACGTTATAGATCATGTAGAGCGGCGTCACGATGCCGATGGCGGCAAGGCCGGTCTCTCCCATGCGGTTGCCGACGACCAGCGCGTCCGCCATGTTGGCCATGGCGAGTGCAAGAGACGAAACCAGCGAGGGCCACAGAACCCGGAAGAACATCTTCCGGCAAATATAATCCTTATTCAGCATGTACTGCCTCATACACCTCCAGGTGTGCAACGGGGCTTTGAAGCTCCTTGGCGCGGCGCAGACCCTCGAGCCCGAGATCCTCCTCCAGGTTTAAAAGCGGGTACTCCCCGTCCAGCATCAGCGCAAGCTCATGGATCATGACCACCGGGGTCTCCGGCGGAAGCCCGGGGCTGTGCTTGCCGATCGACACCGTGAAGCTGTCCGGGGTATTTTCATAGCCAAGGATGTAGGCGAAGTCAGTCTGCCCGCATTTTAGCAGCAGGCCGCGCAGCGCGAGCGCGTCATAGTTTTCGATCAGTGCCGAAAGGACGTGGAAATCGCCGATTGCGTTCTCCCGCGGGTTGTCTCTGAGCTCCCGCAGGGATGCCCGCAGGAAAGGCAGATCCTCCGGCCCGATGGCATGTGTGCTGTAGACAAACCTGTTTTTGAAATGATGGCACTTGTCCCGAAAGCTCTTGGACACGTGCCCCGCGCGGAGCGCCTGCGCCGCGGTGGAGAGGATGTATTCGCTCAGATCCGCCCGGTGCCGGACAGACCAGCCGCGCCCCTCGAGCGCTCGCGCCTGCGTATCCGTAAGATAGAGGAGCTTTGCCGGGCCCTCCAGGGCGTCGATAAACGCGCGGCATTTTTCCGCGCTGCCGCAGGGACAGTAATAAGCGCCGTCATGCTCGCTGTGTATGACAAAAAAGTCCCTGTCTCCCGTGACCGTAAAGCCGTAATTCACACGCCAGGAATAGAGAGACGCAAAGGACAGCGCTGTGAAGGGGTGCTCATTCACATCCCGGCAGGCTGTAATCCAGGCCCGATCTTCCAGACGCAGAGGCCGAAAAACCATAAAACGCTACTCTCTCCTTGTTGCAATTGCAGGATGGAACACGGGCCCTGCGCCAACCCGCCCGGGGAGATTCCCGGTCGCGCGGGCAGCCAGCATGAGAGTCTCCTGTGAATTCCCGCAACATCATATCATAAGCCCTGTCGAAAAGGCAAGCAAAATCATAACCCCCGCACGGCGACAGCATTTACTTTTTTGCTGTCAGGATAAGGTCAAGGACAGAATTATCCATAGCAGCCCGTGATATCTTTCTGCGGGTACTGACACGCTTT
>CADBCV010000015.1 GCA_902793285.1 Oscillospiraceae bacterium | reverse complement strand
TGTGCAAGCCGGGGCAAATCGATCCCTCCACCGCCTTCGGCGGTCCCCCTCCCTTTTCGAAAGGGAGGTTAGAAAGAGGCTTGCTGACTTAACCCGATAGCCATATCGACTTTTTTCACAGTCTTTTTTTTAGACCGGAGGTTAGCGAAAACTAACTTAAAAATCTGCAAATACTGCTTACAGGAGGGATGGACATGAGCGTTGTCATTCTTGGCGGGAACGAGTGCATGGAGCAGAAATACAAAAGCCTGTGCCGGGATTTTCGGCACGATGCCAAGGTGATGATAAAGCCCGTCGGCGGCGTCAAGCGCAAAATGGGAAAGCCCGACATGGTCATTTTCTTCACCGGCGCCATGTCCCATAAGATGCTGCAGGGCGCGCTGGGGGAGATCAAGGGCCAGGACTGCATCGTGGAATACTGTCCCACAAGCTCGGTCTCCGCGCTCAGGAAGGTATTGGAGAAGTACGCCTGATGTCGGAGGAGACGATCGTGCGTCAGGCCGCGCCGACGCTGGCCGGGATCAAGACGGGCAACACCGCGGCCATGGCAGACCTCGTCCTGGAGGGCATGAAGAGCGCCGGCGCGGAGGCCGAGCTTATCGAGTGCAATTCCGTATACGAAAGCGGCCCCCGGCCGGAGGATTGACTCCGGTCGGGGGCCTTGCGCGTATTTGCCTTGGAAGCGGAGGGCCGCGCCGATTTACGCGGGCACCTTCATCGTGATGTTCGAGAAGCTGGCGCTGCAGCCGTTGGAGAACACGCCGATGTGCGCCCCGTCGATGGAATGGCCGATGCGCGAGCTCAATGCCTTGAGGTTATCCACGTAGAGAATGACGATCTCATTTTCACACACAAGCGTCACATGGTGTGTCCCGCCGGCGGAGAAGTTGAAGCGGGTGTAGGCTTCCGGGTCATAGTAGTCGAGATCCGTGAGCTCATACCCCTCATAGTGCAGGAGATTCCGCTCCGCGTCGAGGCAGAGCGCCGTGTAGGCCGAATCCGCCTCCGAGCCGCCGAAGGCAAAGCCGACGCAGCCGCCCTCGTCCAGCGTCACATCGCACTCGAGCAGCATGGTCGGGGCGCGCATCCCGAGATCGGCCAGCGCCTGCTCACCCGGCTCCGCGGCGAGGGTGATGCTGCTGCCGTCGATCTCGACCTCGCCCTCCTTTGCGTCCATGGGGAAGGGCATGTCCGCGGTGAAATACCCGGCAAACGTCTCCGGCGCACGCACGCCGAGCGTGCCATCCTCGTTCCGGACGAGCTGGTGGTTGAGCACGTTGCCCGCCCACTGATACATGCCGGAGTCAACCGAGAGCCCCGCGCGGCCGAGCCAGCCGCAGAGATAGGGCGTGCCGCCCAGCTCCGCGCCCTTGGCGGCGTAGAAGATGAAGCCGTTGCCGTCCAGCACGTTGTCCCGCGGCGCTTTGAAGGGGCCGGTCATGGAGTCGCTCATGGCGTAATAGGAGACGTTGTCCCAGCTATAGGTGAGATACCAGGTGTCGCCGATCGAAAAGAGATCCGGGCACTCGAGCATGAAATGCTTGATCGGGGAATAGAACGGGCCGCAGAACTCCCAGTTTTTGAGATCCGTGGAGGTGTAGCGCGCCACCACGCCGCCGAGAGAGTCATCGTGCGCGCCGATCAGCATCCAGTAGCACTGCTCGGCCTCGACCCAGAAGACCTCGGGATCGCGGAAATCGTCCTTGGAGTAGCCGTCCGGGCTGAAGAAGGTGTCCTCGGGGATCTTGGTCCAGGTTACGCGGTCGGGGCTCGTGGCGTGCATGACGCACTCCTTGCCCTTGCCGGCGTTGCCGGTGTCGTTATGGCCGGTGTAGAAGAGGTGGTAGAGCCCCTCCCGGTCCTGCATGACGGAGCCGGTGCCGAGTGCGGGGTCGGGGTCGGACATCTTCCCGTAGTCGAGCGCCATGCCCATATCCTCATACCCGCAGAGATCGCGGGTCGTGTACTTGTAGATCGGGTGATAGCCCTGGCCGTTGCGGTCGGTATCGTAGAGGTAGTAGATCTCGAGCGTGCCGTCCTCCGTGACGAAGGGCATCGTATCGCCGACATAGGCGTTCTCGGGGGCGGGGTAGAGCGTGTAGGGGACCGGCGCGTAGCCCTCATCGGCTGCGGCGGCGGGCACGGCGGCGAGCGTGAGCAGCAGCGCGAGGAAGAGGAACGACGTTATGATTTTTGTCCTGTTTCGCATTTGAGATCTTCCTTTCGTTCAATAGCCGGATCGCGCAGCGCGCTTATTCGCCCTGATTCTCGGCGGCGGGCTCCTCGCT
Source organism: Oscillospiraceae bacterium (assembly GCA_902793285.1). Classification (GTDB taxonomy): domain Bacteria; phylum Bacillota; class Clostridia; order Oscillospirales; family Oscillospiraceae; genus Limivicinus. Next base: position 39,425 of record CADBCV010000015.1, on the reverse strand, counting down.
CACTTCGGGCGCGGGCTCCGGAGCAGGCTCTTCGGCCGACGCGGGCTCCTCGGCGGGGGCGGCGTCTTCAGCGGGGGCAGGCTCCTCAGCGGGGGCAGGCTCCTCAGCGGGGGCAGGCTCCTCAGCGGGGGCAGGCTCCTCAGCGGGGGCGGCGTCCTCAGCGGGGGCAGGCTCCTCAGCGGGCGCGGCGTCCTCAGCGGGCGCGGCGTCCTCAGCAGGAGCGGCATCCTCAGCAGGAGCGGCGTCCTCAGCAGGAGCGGCATCCTCAGCAGGAGCGGCGTCCTCAGCAGGAGCGGCATCCTCAGCGGGAGCGGCGTCCTCAGCAGGAGCGGCGTCCTCAGCAGGAGCGGCATCCTCAGCGGGAGCGGCGTCCTCGGCGGGAGCGGCATCCGCAGCGGGAGCAGCCATCATCAGCACCTGATCCTCTTCTGCTTCGACTGGCGTTACAGTAATGTTGCTTACGGTCATGCTGTTGCCGCTGCCAATGTTGCCGCACTGGATGCCAAAGAACAGAGCGGCGTCTTCCGCTTGGAAGGTAATGGTATGCGTTCCGGCTACCTTGTCAAAGGAATAGCGGTCGTTGGTATTATCGATATTGTCGGACTTCAGGAAAAAGAATTCGCCAACGCCGCTGTCACCGCTGAGGGTGAAGGTGGCAGTATAGGTCTTCCCAGGCTCCAGGACGATTCCCGTATCATAGACAGCTTTTGATGTCCAGACATCGTTATCATCGCTGGTGTCCGTAACCGTGATTGCGTTCATACCGAAGGACTCCACACAGCTTTCGCTGCTCGTCTGCATACCCGGAATACGGAAGATGTCGCCGATGGTGGCTGTCACGACATTCCCCATTCCGATGTTGCCGAACTGCATCCCGGCATAGAGCGCGCTGTCCTCAGCCTTGAATACGGCAGTGTGATCCCCGCGCGTATTGTCAAAGGAATACCGATCATCCATGTTGTCTTTTTTGAGGAAGAAGAATTCACCAACCCCGTTATCACCTGCGAGATTGACATTTGCCGCATAGAAATTGTCTTTATCCAGAATATTTCCCAGGAAGTAGAGGAGCTTGGAACTCCAGACATCGTTGTTCTCGCTGGTATCGACCGCGGTGATGACCGTGCTGTTGTCGTAGCTTTGTACATCATAGGTGCAGTTTTCCGCCAGCATCATCCTGGGTGCAGATTCATCAAATTCCTTTATTTCCAAGATAGTAAGCGTCACGCTGTTGCCATAGCCAAGAGTGCCTACCTGCATACCGATATAGGCCTTGGGGCTGTCGGCCTTGAAGATCACCGTTTTTTCGCCGGGGGTTTTGGTAAAGGTCTCGTGGTATCGGTCGTTGATGTCCTGGGATTTGCAGAGGAAGAATTCACCGACGCCGCTGTCGCCATCGAGCGTGAAGCTGATCTCATACTTCTTGCCCGGCTCAAGCTCAATGCCCGCGTCATAGACCAGAGCGGAATCATAAACATCGTTGCTGTATCCCAAATCGGTGACGGTCAGGATATTGCCTTCAACCGTGTAGCTGACTGTAGGCGGAATAATCGGAGCCTGGTAGAAGTATTCATAGACCTCGCCAATCCTGGCGGTGACGGAGTTGCCATTGCCGATATTGCCAAACTGCATCCCAAAGTACGGATGTTCGCTCTCGGCCTTGAATACCAGACCTCCAGAGAACGGGTAATTTGCAAAGGAGCTGTCATAGCGGTCGTTCAGATCCTGCGATTTGCAGACGAATACTTCGCCAACGCCGTTATCTCCGTTCAGATCTATGCCTAGGTAATAGGTTTTGCCGATCTCAACGGTAATGCCCGGATCATACAGCAGCTTGGAGTTCCAGACGTCGTTGTTGTCGCTGTTGTCGGTCGCGGTGATGACGCCGTTTTCAATGCGCACATCGCAGTTTTCCGCGCGCAGCAGGGCGGGGCAGTCAGATTCAGACAGCTTGCAGAGATTCGTGAACTTCGCCGTCACCGTGTTGTCATAGCCGAGACTGCCGACCTGCATCCCGATATAGACCCTGTCCTGAATGGGGGTGAAGGTCAGGGTCCGGTTGCCCTCGACATTCGTAAAGGTCTCGTCATAGCGCAGGTCCAGGCTCTCGCCCTTGCACAGGAAGAGCTCTCCCACGCCGTTATCACCGGAGAGCTCAAAGCTGATGGAATACGGCTCGCCCGGTGTGAAATCCATGCCGGTGTCGAAGAGGATCTTGGAGCTCCAGACATCCTCGTTAAAATCCTCGTCTGTGACGGTGATGGTGTTCCCGTCGACCACGGCGTCACAATGACCCATCAGAAGGATGTTGTCAAAGGACAGTTCGAGCGGGGTGTCCGCATAGGAAACCGCAGCACATGCGAGCATGAGCGCGCACAGCACGGTGCAGAGGGTGAGGAGCTTACCAAAGCGCTTGGCAATCTTTTGGGTTTTCATAGGGCTGCTCTCCTTTGCATATAGTTTTTTGACGTTGTTACAAAATGTAAAATACGAATTACACTATGTAAATAAAGTATCTCATTCTTCCCGCTTTGTCAACGAACTTTTGCGCGTTTTCATACAAAATGTGGAATTGACCAATTACCTTTCTTCCCGTTTGTATAGAATGTACAGGGCATTTTTATGAAACGAACGTGAGTTTACAAAATGCACATCTTGCTTTTCCGTTTTGGGTATGATATAGTCTTTAAAACGCGAAACACAGGTTCAGGGAGGGAAGCGGATGCCGCTCAGGCGCGTAACGATACAGGATGTGGCCGATGCCTGCGGCCTGTCCAGAAACACCGTCTCCAAGGTCTTCAATCACCGCGGCACGGTGCAGGAGCCGACCCGGCAGCTCGTGATGAAGAAAGCGCAGGAGCTCGGCTATTTCCAGCTCCCCGGGGAGGAGAGCGCGCGGACAGACCCCCAGGTGCAGAGCATCGCGCTGCTCACATGCCGCCCGCCCGCGGACGACCATTTCGGCACCTTCTTCATCCCCGCCTTCGCTGCCCAGCTCGGGCGGGCCGGCTACACGCTGATCGTGTATGAGCTCTCGGAGGCGGAGCTTCGGCAGAGGGAGCTTCCCGCGCGCTTCAATCCGGAACAGACGGCGGGCATCCTGTGCATCGAGCTTTTTGACCGGGCGTATATCGACATGCTCTGTGCGCTCAGCGTGCCCGTTCTCCTCGTGGACGGCTACTGCGGCGCGGCAAGCTCCGCGCTCGCGTGCGACAGGATCAGCATGGAAAATCTCGCAAGCACCACGGCCCTGGTCGGGCATGTGATCGCAGGGGGCGCCCGCAGGATCGGCTTTGTCGGCGACCCGTATCACTGCAGCAGCTTTCACGAGCGCTGGCTCGGCTTTTCCGCCGCGCTCTCCGGCGCGGAGCTTTCGCTGGACCGGGCGCTCTGCATCCTGGACGCGGACGCCTCGCCCTACGATGACAGCGCGTGGCTCGCGGACAGGCTCCTTCAAATGCCGCAGCTTCCCGACGCGCTGATCTGCGTCAACGACTATATCGCCATCCGCGTGCTGGCCGCGCTCAAGCGGCTCGGCATCGCCGTCCCCGGGCAGATCATGGTCGCGGGCTTTGACGGCACGCCCCAGTCCGCCGTTGTGGAGCCTCCGCTCACGACGGTGAAGATCCCCGGCGCGGAGATCGGGCGCATCGGGGCAGACCTCCTGCTCAAGCGGATCGCGGCGCCGGACCTTCCGCCCGTCAGCGTCTATGTAAAAACCGTGCCCGTCTACCGGGAGACCACGAACAAAACCGAATAAACAGGACTCTCCGATCCCCGGCCGCAAGGCCGGGGTTTTTCCGTCAATACTCAATGACGCAATGGCCGCAGGCGTTGATGACGACGGTTTTTCCGTATGTGTCCTTCTGCGGGACGGAGATATCATACTCCCGGTGGATGTGGCCGTGGATGAAGTAGCGCGGTTCGTGCTTCTCGAGAAGGCGCAGAAAACAGGCAAAGCCCCGGTGCGGCAGATCGTCCAGATCGTTGAGACCCTTCGCCGGGGCGTGGGTCACCAGAATGTCGATGCCGCGCCGCCGCCAGAGACTGAAGCCGAGACGCCGTATCCTGCGGCGCATCTGCCGTTCGGTATACATGTATTCGCCCGGCCTGTAGCGGTACGACCCGCCGAGACCCATGATGCGCACGCCCCGGAACACAACGAGCTTATCGTCGATGCACACGCAGCCCTCCGGCTCGCGCGGGTAGCCCTCGTCGTGGTTGCCGTGGACGTAGTACAGGGGGCAGCCCGCCATCGTCACCAGAAACTCGAGATAGGCGGGCTTGAGATCGCCGCAGGCGAGGATGAGGTCAAAGCCCTTGAGCTTGCCGGAGCTGTAGAACTCGTAGTAGTATTTGGACTCCACATCGGAGACGGCAAGTATCCTCATGTCTCCGCGCTCCTCGCCTTATCCGCCGCGCCCTCGGTTGCCGCTGCGACGCCGGAGGTGTCGACGGTCGCCTGCGCGATCGGCGTGAGTTCCGTATACGCCGGGATGCTGCCGACCACGTTCTCCACGAGGTAGTCCATCCCCGCGATCTGCTCCTGACTCAGCGTGCCCTGCTCCTCGCCGATGGTCTCCCCGCCCTGCGCGCGGATGGGCGTGAGGAAGGGGCTCGACACCTCATGCACGATGCTCTCCTTCAGAAAATCCGCAAGACGCCGTGTTCCGCCCGGCAGGGAGTCGGGGTAGGCGATATCCACCACGCCGGCGGACATGCCCCAATAGTAGTTGAGCGCCTTGCTGCTGCTCTCATATTCATCCTGCACGGTCTTGCTGAGAAAGCCGCGCAGGATCTTTTCATAGTAGACGCCCCATTTCCAGATCGGCGCCGCGAGAAGCTCCCGCTGCTCGCCGCGGATGCGCGTGAGACCGAAGCTGCTGCGCTTTCCGCGGGAGAGGCTCGCCGTATCCTGGCAGGAGATGAGGCGGATGCCCTCCTGCATGAACTGCCGCTCGGCCTCCTTCGGGCCCTTCACGGAGGACCACTCCAGAAAAACCAGGGCGCGGGGATTGGTCATCTGCGCGCCGAGGGCGAAGGCGTTGATGCCCGCGATCTGCCCGAAGATGGGGTAGTCGCAGATGTAGCCGAGCCTGCCGCTCTCCGTGAGGGAGCCCGCAATCGCGCCAATGATGAATTTCGCCTCGTACATCCTCGCGTAGTAGGAGCGGATATAGCGGTGGGACTGGTTGAGGGAGCAGTTCATGATGACAAGCTCCGGGTGGTCGATGGCGGCGCGGAGACTCGCCTGCTGCAGGCGGGGGGAGGTGGTGAAGATGAGCCGGTTCCCATCCGCCGCGGCCTGCTCCAGGATCTCGAGCGGGTCGCCCTCCATACAGTTCGGGTAGGCCGTGGTCTGGAGTCTGCCGTCGAACACGCGCTGCACGTGGACGCGCCCCAGCTCGTGGCCGAGGACCCAGCCTGAGCGCTCCGGCTCCCCGTCATACAGAAAGGCGGCCTTCAAAACAGCGGAGCTTGCCGGCAGGATCTTCGCGAGGAGGCTTGGCTTTTTCTCCTCGGCGGGCGCGGTTTTGAGCTCAATGGCGCCCTCCTCCTCGCGAAGCCTGAGCTCCTCCCACATGCTGGCGAGATTCTTTTTGATCTCCGTGCTCGAAGCGGCGCACAGGCTGTCATAGCCGAAAACCTGCACATAGCTCAAAAGCGCGTCGCCCGCGCCGGTTTTGAGCTTTTCGCCCCCACTTGCGAGATACGCCCTGCGGAAATAGTAGTAGGTCGCGGAAAAGCGCCGCCGCTCCTCCTCGCTCCACTCCTCGTCCGGCTGCTTGCCGAGCGCCTGCTGCAGCGCGGCATAGCTCTCCCCGTGCGTAAACTCCAGGAAGTTTACCCGGCTGCAGCGGTGGAAGGCCACATAGGCGAAGTAGTCCTCCGTCTCGGGGCTTCTCTCCGGCAGGACGCGGATCACGCGGGCCGGGATGCTCGGCGCGCCGTAGAATTTCAGGACGCTGACGCGCTTGTTGCCCTCCTCCACGTAATAGCGGTGCATGTACTCATAGGCCTTGATCGGGTCGCGGATGCCCTCGGAGAGATGTGTCCGGCAGAGACTTTCCCACTTCTGGGCAAATTCGGATTCAACAGGCGCGATGGGCATGAAGTTCGGCGCAAAGGTGTTCACGCGGGCCCTGGTCTTGGTGCCGACGATCCACTCCGCCGGGAGCTGCTCGATGCCGAGATCGACGCCCTTGAGAATCTGCTCCGGCGTGACGATATCATCCAGAACCGGCAGGCAGGGGGAGCGGCCCCCGGACACACAGGCGCGGTACTCCTTCTGGCCGAGCTTCTGCGCCTCACGGTATACTTGTTCAGACATGGGTTTCTCCTAAACGCGGCACAGCGGTCCCATGCGGGGCCGCTGTGCCATTGAAAATCAGTATCAGTACTCGAGGTTCTTGTCGGTCTGCTTGGAGAAGACGTGGGCCACTCTGCCGCTGAAGGTGAAGTGGACGGTGTCGCCCAGCTTGTAGTTGCCCTTCATGTCGATGGTGGGGACGATGATGATGACATCGCGGCCGTTGGCGTTGACGTGCAGGTGGACGGAGGAGCCCATCATTTCGGCGACCTCGACCTTGGCGGAGATGCCGTCGTCGGCAACGTCGGTATGCTCGGGGCGCACGCCCAGGGTGATGGGCTGGGACTGGACATCGTGAGAAGCGAGGCGCGCTTCCTTCTCACTGTCAAGCTCGGTGCGGTAGCCGCCGACCTCAACAAAGTACTTCTTGCCGTCACGCTTGAGCTCGGCATCGAAGAAGTTCATGACGGGCATCCCGATGAAGCCCGCGACGAAGAGGTTCGCCGGATGGTCGAAGACCTCCTGGGGGGTGCCGATCTGCTGGATGTAGCCGTCCTTCATGATGACGATGCGGTCGCCCAGGGTCATGGCCTCGGTCTGGTCGTGGGTGACGTACATGAAGGTGGTGTTGATGCGCTGGCGCAGCTTGATGATCTCGGCGCGCATTTCGTTGCGGAGCTTGGCGTCGAGGTTGGAGAGCGGCTCGTCCATGAGCATGACCTTCGGGTCGCGCACGATGGCGCGGCCGATGGCGACGCGCTGGCGCTGGCCGCCGGAGAGGGCCTTGGGCTTGCGTTCGAGGTACTGGGTGATGTCGAGAATCTCGGCCGCCTCGCGGACCTTCTTGTCGATGACGTCCTTGGGCTCCTTTCTGAGCTTCAGGGAGAAGGCCATGTTTTCATACACGGTCATGTGAGGATAGAGGGCATAGTTCTGGAAAACCATGGCGATGTCGCGGTCCTTGGGGGCCACGTCGTTCATGACCTTGCCGTCGATGACAAGCTCACCGCCGGAGATCTCCTCCAGGCCCGCCACCATGCGCAGCGTGGTGGACTTGCCGCAGCCGGAGGGGCCGACCAGGACGATGAATTCCTTGTCCGCGATGTCCAGGTTGAACGCCTGCACCGCGACGACGCCTTCGTCGGTGATCTGGAGGTTTGCCTTCTTCTTTTCGGGCTCGTCCGCTTTCTTCTTGTTCTTCTTCTGTTCGCCGCTGATGAAGGGGTAGACTTTCTTGATGTTTCTGAGCTGAACTGTTGCCATCTTTTCCGGCTCCGGACACACGGCCTCCGCCTGATGTGCCCTCACGGGGACTTGCGTCTCCGCATGTACGACAGGTCTCCACACTGCCGCAGCCCGAGCCAGGGCGTTTTTACTCCTCCTTTTTTCATGTGCCGTCCGCCAGAAAGTGGAGTGGCGGAGGGCCATGGAAATTACAGTCTATTCTTACCTCCCTTTGGAAAAAGGGAGGTGGCCGAAGGCCGGAGGGATCGATCCCTCAGTCAGCTTCGCTGACAGCTCCCTTTCGCAAAGGGAGCTTAGGTCTTACTTGATCTCGAGGTCGTATTTCTCCACATCGACGAGGACGCTCCCGTCGGAGGAGAAGCTGACCGCGCCGGCGGATTCCGGGGTGTAGAGGACGAAGGACGCGGCCTGCTCGCCGTCGTTTACGAAGAGCTCGAGACTGTAGCGGTCCATGATGACGCGCAGCTTGAGCGCCCCGCTTTTGAGACTCACCGGGAATTCCCGGACGTTTACGATGTCGTGGGGGAAGCCGCTGTGGGTCCGGTCCACCTTGATGGTGCTGGTGTCCGGGCGGTAGCGGATGAGGGTGAAGTGCTCCCCGTCGCGCGCGACATAGAGGCGGAACCACTTGTACATGCTGTTCTCGTTGCCGGGGCGCACGGTGACGGTCATATCGGTGCACCTGCCGGAGATCCCGCGCAGGCTGGTCTCGCCGTTTATGAGCACGTTGTAGTAGTCGATGCGCACGCCGCGGTAGTTTTCCAGCTCCCGCACCGGGTTCTGGCAGAGGCGGCCGTTTCGGATGCAGAGCTCGCGCGGCAGCGTCATCTGCCCGTAGAAGCGCATCTCCTGCGGCTTGCAGGTGGAGGTCTCCCAGTTCTGCATCCAGCCGATCATCACGCGCCGCCCGTCCTCGGTCAGCAGGGTCTGGGGGGCATAGAAGTCGAGGCCGTAGTCGATGGCCTGCACCGACTCGCGCATGAGGTGGTGGGTCTTGTGATCGAAGGACCCGATCAGGCAGACGTTCGCGTTGCCCGGGTGAAACTCCAGGCCGATGGCGTCCATCTCCTGCGGGGAGACGAGCAGCACGTCTTTTCCGTCAAGCTGGAAAAAGTCCGGGCACTCCCACATGCGCCCGTACTGGTTGTGGCAGGAGGACACGACGCTCACATATTCCCAGGTCTGCGCGTCCCGGCTCCTGAAGAGCAGGATCTCGCCGCTGCCGTCCCTGCCGCGGTTTCCCATCACGGCGTAGAACATGTCGCCCTCGCGCCAGATTTTCGGGTCGCGGAAGTCGTGGACGCTGTTGCCCTCCGGGATCATCGCGCTGTCGATGACGGGGTTGCAGGGCTGCTTCTCATAGTCCACGCCGTCGCCGATGGCGATGCACTGGGTCTGGAAGGACTCGATGGAGCCGTTGCGCCGCCGGACATTGCGCACCCCGGTGTACATCAGCAGGTGCCGCCCGTCGGGAAGCTCCACCGCGCCGCCGGAGAAGCAGCCGTCCCGGTCATATTCCATATCCGGGGCGAGAGCCGCGGGCAGACGCTCCCAGCGGATGAAGTCGCGGGTCTTCACATGTCCCCAGTGCATGGGGCCCCACTTGGTGTCATAGGGGTAGTACTGGAAGAACAGATGGTATTCGCCCTTGTAGGGGGCAAAGCCGTTCGGGTCGTTGATCCAGCCGATGCCGCCGGTCACATGGAAATGGGGCAGCTCCGAGCTGGTATAGGGCAGGTATTTCGCCTCAAAATCACGGGCGCGCTGTAATGCTTTGCTCATATCATTTCTCCTTCTGCATTTGGCAGAGAGAAAGGCTCTCGATGCCGAAAGCCCTTCTCTCTGCCACTCCCCCGTGAGAGGGAGCGGGCAGAGATAAAGTTTGCGGGAGTAAGGAAAGGGAGGAGAATCAGGCGTTGAAGGCGTCGTAGTACTTCTGGAAGACACCGAGATAATCGGCCAGCTTGTAGGCGGCGAGATCGCTCTGGAGCTTCTCCCAGTCACCGTCGTTCATGCCGTACATGATCCAGTTGGCTCTCGCGGTGTTGATGCACTTGGTAATGTCAGCCGCGAGGTTCGAGATGGTCTTGGTGTCGTCGGCGTTCATGAACACGTTGGGGAAGATGTTCTTGGTGTTCATGTCGGGGGTGTAGATATCCTTGATCCAGTTGAGACGGTACTGGGCGTCGTCCGGGCAGGTGACATACACGCCGTAGTAGCTGTCGAGGATGGCGAGGGGGCCGCCCACGCACTCGGCCTCGCGGACCTCAACGGGGGAGGCGTCGCCGAGCCAGGCGTGCTTGAGCATGGGCTCGCCCTTGTCGTTGGTGCTCATCTCAAAGATATCGAAATCGTCGTCTTCACCGTAGGTGCCCCAGTTGTTCTGCGGGGACTGCAGAGGCGCGTACATCTGGTCAAGCCACGCGCAGATCAGGGCGGGGTTCTCGGCCTTGGCGGTGATGACGCAGCGGCCGCGGTCAAAGCCGGAGGTGTAGGAGCCGTTCTGCGGGGTGATGTTCTTGACGTCGGCGGTCAGCGCGGGCAGGGGAGCCCAGTGCTTACCGGCAATCAGGTCATCCATGCTGATGGGGACAATGTTGGCGACGTCCCAGCTGAAGCAGACGCCGTAGCGGTTGGACTTGCCCTTGGCAACGTAGGTGGACCACTCCTGGGTAAAGGCGTCGGGATCCATCAGACCCTCGGCGTAGAGCTCGTGGAGCCACTGCACGCCCTTGCGGAAGCCCTCGGTGGTGGCGGTGCAGACGACCTTGCCGTTCTCGTCCACGACGATATGGCGGCCCGGATCGGGATCGCCGTAGCCTTCGCCGAAGCCGTTGCAGAGGATGGTGCAGTCCTCATTGCCGCCGTTGATGATGCAGGCGAGGGGGATGATGTCGCCGTCGATGCCGAACTCGGCCTTGAGCTTGTCGGCGTTGTCGCGGAAGGCGATCAGGACCTGCTCGAGCTCATCGGTGGTGGTGGGCATCTCGAGACCGAGGAAGTCCAGCCAGTCGAGGTTGATGAAGGGCATGTTGCCGATGGTCTGGATGGCGGTCTTCCCGCTGCCGAGCTGCTCGATCCAGGGCAGGGCCCAGATGTGGCCGTTCTCGTCGGTGCACATGGTCCTGTACTCGGGGGCCTGCTCAAAGACCTTGGCGAGGTTCGGCATGTACTGGTCGATGTACTCCTCAACGTGGATGATGGCGCCCTGCTTGGCGTACTTCAGAAGCTCGACATCGCCGAACTGGGCGTTGAAGACGAACTCGGGCAGGGTCTTGACGTTCGACATCTCGAGCGCGATCTTGTCGCCCCACTGGTCGCTCTGGATGGCTCTCCACTTGACGTGGACATTGGTGGCCTCCTCGAGACGCTTGAAGATGGTGCGGTTGTTGGGCTCGGACTCAGAGCCGGCGGGGAAGTTTGTGAGGCCCTTGATCTCGGCCGTCTCCTCGAGGGGGAAGGTGTAGTGATCGGGCACGGCGGGCTTCTTGGCTTCCGCAACGGGAGAGACCGCCAGAGCGGCAACCATCGTCAGCAGCAGGACAAGAGAGAGAACTCTGCGGATGTTTTTCATGCTCTTAACTCCTTAACAAAAAAATATTGTTCAGTGCCGAGGCACCAAAGGACAGTTGGGGAGTTCAGAGGGAACACCCTCTGATTTTTCGCCCAGCAGGGCGAAAAACAATTTTAAACCGTTTCTGAGGGAGCTTTGCTTCCCCAGAAACACTTTAAGCGGAGCCTCGCGCCGACCAAACACGGCGTGTCACGCACCGCCGTGTGCGATAAGCGCGAGTTTTTCTCGTTTTGAAAACATGCCATAAGCATGTTTTCAAAACGAAGGGCTTTAGCCTTTGACCGCGCCGGCCATGATGCCGTTGTCGAAGTACTTCTGGAAGAAGGGATACATGATCATCAGGGGCAGGGAGGAGATGATGATCGTCGCATATTTCAGAAGCTCCGCGAGCTGGGCGCGGGCGGCGGTGCTCTGCATGTCGGAGACCATGCCGGGCTCCGGCTGGTTCTGGATCAGGATGGAGCGCAGCACGAGCTGCAGGGGCTGCTTGGACGCGCTGTTGAGATAGATCATGGCGTCAAAGTAGCTGTTCCACATGCCGACGAACTGCCACATGGCGATGGTGGCGATGATGGGCGTGCACACGGGCAGCAGGATCTTGAAGAAGTAGATCATCTCGGTGGCGCCGTCGATCTCGGCGGCCTCCTGCAGATCCTTCGGGATGCCCATGTAGTAGGTGCGGGCGATGATCATGTTCCACACGCTGAACGCGCCCGGCAGCAGGATCGCCCAGATGGTGTCCAGCATCCCGAGATTCGAGATCAGCAGGTAGGTCGGGATCAGGCCGCCGCCGAAGAACATGGTGATGACGAAGATGACGTTAAAGAAGCCCTTGCCCTTGAAATCCGCGCGGGACATGGGGTAGGCCGCGAGCAGCGTCACAACGACGGAGATGATCGTGAACAGGACTGAGTAGATCAGCGCGTTTTTGAAGCCGACCCAGATCTGGGAGTTTGACATGACGCGCTCATAGGCCGTCAGCGTCCACTTGCTGAAATCAAAGGTCAGGCCGCTGTTCTGGAGCGTGATGGGGTCGATAAAGGAGGCGAGGATGATGTAAATGACCGGCAGGATGATCGCGAGGATGAAGAGACCCAGGATCACGTAGCCGATGATGAGGATCGTCTTGTCGCCGGTCGGGAGCTTTGCAAATTCGCTCTTTTTCTTCGTTTTCATGTTTCTGCCTCCTCCCTTAAATGCCCTTGCCTTCGTTCATCTTTTTGACGAGGGCGTTCATGGAGATCAGGAGAATGACGTTGATGACCGTGTTGAAAAGGCCGACCGCGGTGGAGAAGCCGTAGTCGCCGTCCAAAAGACCCTTCTTGTACACGTAGGTGGAGATGATCTCCGAGGTGTTCAAGTTCAGGTCTGTCTGCAGGGCGTAGGCCTTCTCAAAGCCGACGGACATGATGTTGCCCACGGACATGATGAACTGGATGAGGACGGTGTCCTTGATGGCGGGCCACTCGACCGCCTTGATCTGCTGGATGATGTTGGCCCCGTCGATGACGGCGGCTTCCTTCAGCTCCTTGCTGGCGTTGGAGAGGGCCGCGGTGTAGATGATCGAGGCCCAGCCTGCGCCCTGCCAGATGCCGGAGGCGATGTAGATCGTGCGGAAGGCGGAGGGCATGGTCATGAAGTTCGTGCTGGTGCCGAGCAGGGAGTTGATGAGCCCCGTCGGAGACAGCAGGATGCGGACGATACCGCAGAGGACGATGACCGAGATGAAGTTCGGCATGTACAGGACGAGCTGGATCTTCTGCTTGGTCTTGCTGCTCATGATGCGGTTGAGCAGGAAGGCGAGCAGGATCGGGGCGGGGAAGCCCCAGAGCAGACCGTACACGCTCAGCTTCAGGGTGTTGGCCAGGTAGCGCATGAAGTCCGGGGATGACAGGAAGCGTTCAAAGTTTTCAAACCCGATCCACTCGCTGCCGAGAATGCCGCGGAAGGGGTTATACTCCGTGAACGCGATGGCGATGCCGCCCATTGGGATATAGCGGAAGATCACTGTCAGCAAAAACGCGGGCAGCATGAAGATCACATAGAGCTGCCAGTGCTGCCGGATATACACCAAGGTGTTGTGCATCTTGGAACTGCCGCCGCCTCCTGCCGCGGCGGGTTCCGGGACTTTTTTCATTGTACCTCCTCCATTTCTCTTGTGCGATTTCCCCGCCCGGCGCAATAAAAGTGCGCAATTGTACAGTCCGGGCAGGTGTTCTCAAGCTGAGTTTAGCATCCTGTGAATAATGTGTCAACAGAAATTTTACATTTGCACATTTTATACAGTGGGCATATGCACGATTTGTCAAAACTGTCAAATCCTGCTCCGAAAACATCTTGCATTTGCACAATGCACCTCTTTCATTTGACATATGACGGCCCAATGTGATACTATTAAATAAGAAAGAATAGCCAGGAGATGACCGATGAGTAAAGTCACCATTCAGGATATCGCGGACGCGCTGGGCGTGTCGCGCAACACCGTGTCCAAGGCCATCAACAACGCCGACGGGCTTGCCGAGGCCACGCGGGAGAAGATCCTGCAGAAGGCCGTGGAGATGGGCTACAAGCAGTTTTCCTATGTCAGCGCCGTCACTGCCGTCGCGGGCAGCGCCGCGGGCAGTGTGCAGCAGAGCCCCGGTTTTCATGGGGAAATCGCGCTTTTCACCACCATTTTTGTCGATCAGGCCCATTTTGCCTCCCTGATGTTGGATAAGTTCCAGCGGGAGCTCTCCCAGCTCGGCTATACGCTCAACACCCACCGGGTCACACCGGAGAACCTGCAAAACGGCACCCTTCCCGTCACCTTTGTACCGGAGCGGGCCAGCGCCATCGTCTGCATCGAGGTTTTCGACAAAGCCTATGCCGATATGATCTGCACGGTCGATCTGCCGGTCCTGTTTGTGGACGGGCCGGTCAAGCGCTTCGGCGAACAGCTCAACGCCGACCAGCTCTATATGGACAACAGCAGCGAAATCACCCGCTTCATTCACGAGATGCTGGCCAAGGGCTATAAGCGCATCGGCTTTCTCGGGGACATTGACCATTGCCAGTCCTTTTATGAGCGTTACTGCGCGTTCCGCACGGCGATGCTGCTGGAGGGGGCGGCGGTGGAGGAGCGCTACATCCTGCGCAACACGATGCCCGGCCCGCTGACGGAGGCTTTCCGGAATCTGGAGGAGCTGCCGGATGTGTTTATCTGCGCAAACGACTTTGCCGGCTTCGATGCGCTGCGGGCGTTGGCTGCGCTGGGCAAAAGCTGTCCGGAGGATCTGATGCTCTGCGGCTTTGACGACTGCGCCGAATCCCGCGTCTCCCACCCGCCGCTCACCACCGTGCACATCCACACCCAGGTGATGGCCTTTGCCGCCGTGCAGCTTCTGGTCTCCCGCATCAAGGAGCCGTCGCTCGACTATCGCATCGTACATACCCAGACCGATCTCATTTACCGGGACTCCACCGCCCGCTGAACCGAGGCGACACGAATGAAATTCTTTTCCTACGACAGTAAGTTCACCCAGCTCATGCTGAAGCTCTGCTATGCCTGCTATCTGAATCTGCTGTGGTTTGTCTGCTCCCTGCCGATCGTCACCATCGGCGCGTCCACGACCGCGCTCTACTACGTCTGCTTCAAGATCGTGCGGGATGAGGAGCATCATGTGGACAGACTCTTTTTCCGCGCCTTCCGCGAAAACTTCAAGCAGGCGACGCAGCTCTGGCTCATCATGCTGGGGATCATGCTCTTCCTCGGCGGCGATCTCTATATCGTCTGGCACCTGCGCGCCGGGGCGGCGGGGAGTGCCGCCGTACTCTGGACGCTGCTGCTCGCGCTGCTCATCGCGGTGTCGGTGATGCTTGTCATCGTGCTTACGTATCTCTTTCCGCTCCTTGCCAGCGTCGAGAACACGAACCGCGCCATGCTGAAAAACGCCTTTCTCATCGGCACGCACTATCTCTTCGCCACGATCCTCGTCTTTGCCGTGCACTTTGCGATGTTCTTCGCCGTGGTGCGCGTCTTCACGCCGCTCATCGTTTTCGGGCAGGGCTTCTGCGCCCTGATGAGCGCATGGCTTTTAAATAACATTATGATCGCCGTCTCCGGGGAGCCGGACGAGGGGGAGACATGAAGCTCACAAAGGAACAGAAAGCCGCCCATCGGGCGGCTTTTCGGGAGATGAATCCGGCGGAGAAGCTGGAATATGTCTGGGAGTATTATAGCTGGCCGATCCTGCTTGCGCTGCTCGTGCTGTCCGTCCTCCTCTGGAGTGCCCGCCGGGAGCTCACAAAGAAGGAGCCGGTTCTGTACCTCGCCCTCACAAACGTCACGGTCGGGGAGGATCTGGAGCGGGCGCTGACGGTGGGCTACCTCACCGCCTCCGGCAAAAACCCAAAGCGCCAGGAGGTCTATCTCTACCGGGATCTCTATCTCTCCGACAACGCCGATATACTCGACCACGAATACGCCTACGCCTCGCGCATCAAGCTGATGGGCGCTGTGCAGACAAAGACGCTGGATGTCGCGCTCATGAACCGGGAGAGCTATGATCTCCTCTCGTCGGGGGGCTATCTCCTGCCGCTCGACGATCCGGCGCTCCGGCCCCTCCTCACGTCGAACGAGGTCACATTGTCCGACAACGCCATCGAGTGGCAGTTAAACGAGGCCGACACCCATGAGCGCGTCACCGAGAGCGTGCAGAACGCCGTTGAGCTCTCCGGCTGCCCGCTCATGCAGAGCGCCGGCTTTGCAGACAGCCTCTACGCCGGCGTCCTCACAAACAGCCCGCGCGCGGAGGAGGCCCTGCGCTTTGTGCGCTATCTCGCGGCATAAAAGGATGTGTAAGCCATGCGATATGAGAAAAGCCTCACGCTGAAGGACGGCAGGACCTGCACCCTCCGAAACGGCACGGCGCAGGACGGGCAGGCGCTTCTGGATAACTTCATCCTGACCCACAGTGAGACGGAATTTCTGATCGACTATCCCGATGAGATCAGCATGACGGCGGAAGAGGAGACGCGCTTCCTGCGGGAGAAAGCGGACAGCGGGAACGAGATCGAGATCGTGGCCGTGGTGGACGGCGCCCTCGTCGGCGCGGCGGGGCTCTGGTGCGTCAGAGACCGCGCAAAGCTCCGGCATCGCGCGGGCTTCGGCATCAGCATCGCAAAGCAGTACTGGGGTCTCGGTCTCGGCAGGGCGCTGACGGAGGCGTGCATCGCCTGCGCGCGGGCGGCGGGCTATGCGCAGCTCGAGCTGGAGGTCCTCGCGGAAAACGAGAGAGCCCTGGCCCTCTATAAGCGCATGGGCTTTGCGGAATACGGCAGGAATCCCCGCGGCATCAGGCTGCG
Source organism: Oscillospiraceae bacterium (assembly GCA_902793285.1). GTDB lineage: Bacteria > Bacillota > Clostridia > Oscillospirales > Oscillospiraceae > Limivicinus. The sequence continues at coordinate 22,956 of CADBCV010000015.1, read as the reverse complement.
CGAAAAGGGGTACTGTGACCTTGTGCTCATGCGCCTGGAACTTGAATAATCCGGCCGTCGGGCCTGGTTATAAATTTTTTTAAGGAGCGTACTGTTTGAAACTGTACCGTACACCGGAGATTGCGGCCTGACCGGGAGGTTTGGCTGACAATCGAACAAACCTCCCGCCGAGAGGCATTTGAAGTCAACAAAATTCAGGAGGTTAAACAATGAATACAAATGACGATATCATTCGTTTGGAGAAAGAAAAAGACTACCGCGCGGTCGAAAACCTTGTGCGCGAGGCGTTCTGGAACGTGTACCGCCCGGGCTGCAGCGAGCATTATGTGATCCACGTCCTGCGAAACGATCCGGCCTTCGTGAAGGAGCTGGATCTTGTCATGGAGCGGGACGGGGCGCTCATCGGTCAGAACATGTTCATGCGCACCGTCATCGAGGCGGACGACGGGCGGGTGATACCGGTCCTCACCATGGGGCCCATCGGCATCGCCCCGTCCCTCAAGCGGCAGGGCTACGGCAAGAAGCTCCTGGACTTCTCGCTCGAGAGGGCGGCAGCCCTGGGCTTCGGCGCGGTCCTGTTTGAGGGCAACATCGGCTTTTACGGGCACAGCGGCTTTAGCTATGCCCGCAGCTTCGGCATCCGCTACCACGATCTGCCGGAGGGGGCGGACGATTCCTTCTTCCTCTGCCGGGAGCTGATCCCCGGGTATCTCGACGGCGTCACCGGCGTTTACCGGACGCCGCAGGGCTACTATGTGGACGAGCGGGATGTGGAGGAATTTGACAGCGCCTTCCCGCCCAAGGAGAAGCTGCGGCTGCCGGGCCAGATTTTCTGAACGATGAACCAACGCGGGGGCCGGTGCTTTGCACCGGCCCTTTGCGCTTTTGCGGGGGGATACGGCCGTGCAGGGCAACCGAAATTAACAAAAGCTGTTCGCTTTGGTTGGTTGCAATCGGCGCAACCAATTGATACAATAATCATACAAATCATACCGCAAGGGGGTGCGCGTCATGCACATTGTCGAAGTGAAAAACGTCTGCAAGACCTATCCCGCCTTCCGTCTGCGCGATGTGTCCTTCACCCTGGAGGAGGGGAAGATCACCGGCTTCATCGGGCGAAACGGCGCGGGCAAAACCACAACCATCAAATCCATGCTGAACCTCATCCACACGGACAGCGGGGAGATTTTCTATTTCGGCCTGCCCCTCTCCGGGCATGAGAGCGAGATCAAGCAGCGCCTCGGCTACTCCACCGGGACCGTGAGCTGGTACCCCAGAAAGCCGATACGGGCGATCGTGGATGTCACGCGCCGCTTCTACCCCACCTGGGACGAGGGGGCTTACCGGCGGTATCTCGCGCTCTTTGGCCTGGACGAGAACAAGAAGCCCATTGAGCTCTCCGAGGGGATGAAGGTGAAGTTCAACCTCCTGCTGGCCCTCTCCCACCGGGCGGAGGTGCTGATCCTGGACGAGCCGACCAGCGGCCTTGACCCCTTCTCCCGGGACGAGCTGCTGGAGCTTTTCAGGACCCTGCGGGACCGGGGCGTCACCATCTTCTTTTCCACGCACATCACCTCTGACCTGGAGCGCTGCGCGGACAATCTCGTCTACATCCACGGCGGGGAGCTCCGGGCAAGCTGCCCGAAGGCGGACTTCCTGCAAACCAGCGGCAGACCCGGGGAGACGCTCGAGGAGGTCTTCCTGAGACTTGAGAGGGAGGCGAGAGCATGAGCGCCCTGATAAAAAAAGAGATGCGCCTCGGCGCATCCATCCTGACGTATCTCTTCCTCGCGTTTTTCCTGATGACGCTCCTGCCGGGCTACCCTATCCTCTGCGGCGCGTTCTTCATCACGCTCGGCATGTTTCAAAGCTGGCAGAGCGCGCGGGAGGCAAACGACATCGTCTATTCCGCCCTGCTGCCCGTTGCCAAGCGCGATGTGGTCAAGGGGAAGTTCCTGTTTTCCATCTGCATCGAGCTCACGGGCTTTCTCGGCATGGCGATCGTGACGCTCGTGCGCATGACGGTCCTTTCGGATGCCGCGGTCTATCGCCAGAACGCCCTCATGAACGCAAACCCCTTCTTCCTCGGGCTGGCGCTTGTGATCTTCGGGCTTTTTAACCTCATTTTCATCGCGGGCTTTTTCAAAACCGCCTATAAGTTTGCAAGGCCCTTTGTGAGCTATATCATCGTGTGCTTTCTTGTCATCACCGTGGGCGAGGCGCTGCACCATGTTCCGGGTCTCGGGGCGCTCAACGCCTTCGGGTTTGCCCATCTCGCGCTCCAGCTCACGCTGCTCCTCGGCGGCGCCGCGGCCTATGCGCTCTTGACCTGGTGGGCCTACAGACTCTCGTGCGCGCGCTTTGAGAAAATCGATCTGTAGAAAAGGGGCGCGGAATGCTCAGGGATAATCTCATCATGCTCCGCAGGCTGAACGGCTTTTCGCAGGAGCAGATTTCGGAAAAAATCGGCATCTCCCGCCAGGCGTATGCCAAATGGGAGACCGGGGCCACCGTCCCGGACATCGACAAGGCCGCGGCCCTTGCCGAGGTCTACGGCGTCACGCTCGACGGTCTTCTGAAGACGGAGCGCACGGAGGGCATCGGCGACCTCCCGCCGGCGCCGAAGGGGAAGAACATCTGGGGCAGCGTCACCATCGGCGAGCGCGGGCAGATCGTCATTCCCAAGGCCGCCCGCGAGAAATTCGGCCTGAAAGCGGGGGACCGCCTCATCGTGCTGAGCGATGAGAACGGCGTCGCCCTCCTCCCGGCGGAATCCTTTGAGCGCCGGATGCAGGAGTTCATGGCCAAAATCACAGACAGCCGGGACACGGAGACATGACATGCGGCCGTTCGAGCATGATCGGGCGGCCGCGTTTTTTCAGAAAAAGCAGGTTCATAGCATCCGGTAGGTCCGGATGTACTTTTCGGCCTCGGCCCCGGCCTCCAGATAGCGCAGCAGGATCTCGGCGCAGGCGTGGCTGTCGCTGTCGGCCCGGTGGTGGTTGAGACAGATGCCGTAATAGTCGCACATGTCGTTGAGCTTGTGGCTGATCCCGGGGAGGAGACTGCGCCCCATGACCACGGTGCAGAGCCCCTGTACTGTTGGCTTCCAGTCGATCTCGTAGTCCTGGAGACACCTTCGCAGAACGCCGAGATCAAAGCCCGCGTTGTGGGCGACGAGGATCCCCGAGGCCATCACGGGCTCGATCTTCTCCCAGAGCGCGGGAAAAGTCGGCGCCCCGGCGACCGTCTCCTCGCTGATCCCGGTGAGGCGGGTGTTGAACCAGTCGAAGGGCTGCTCGGGATCGACGAGGGAGTAGAGCTCGTCCACGATCTGCCCGTCCTCGATGATGCTGATGCCGATGGCGCTCATGCGGCTGTTCAGATGGTTCGGGGTCTCCACGTCAAATACGACAAATCTCATCACACATGTCCTCAAATCCGCAAAACTTGCACGTTTTCCCCGATTATAACACAGACAGCGCAGCATGGCAACGTGCGATACCGCGCTGCTGCCCGATAGACGGGAAAAACGGGGTCGCAGCAAAATAGCGGTTTTTGTTCGCGCGCAAATGTTTGTCCGTAGGGGAGGGGCTTGCCCCTCCCGGCAGTACCGGGCATCTTTTAAAACAATGTACGGCGAAATCGTAGCGTGATACGAAATCGCCGTACATTTTTACATGTTGGATGATTTTCCCGCGCGGGAGGGGCGAGCCCCTCCTACGGAATCATACCGACTGATTCGCAGTTCCGCCTTTTCTCAGCCTCAGTGGATCTGGACGAGCTTGCCGACCACGACATAGCGGCCGTCGTCGCGCTCGTAGGTGCAGGTGGAGAGGGTGACGATCTTGTCGGTCTCCTTGACCTCCACATCGGACTTGAAGGTGGACAGATCCTTCACAAGCTCAACATGGCCCATGAACTGATCGGGGGAGTCAAAGTTGTTCGCGTAGGCGAAGGAGGTCGGCTCCGTGACAAAGCCGCCGATCAGGTCGAGCCGGTAGTTGAAGTCCGGGGTGCTCAGATAGATCACCTTATGGGAGTCGTAGTAGCTCGCGTCACGGTAATCGCGCAGGCTTGCAAACATCGAACCGTCGTTCATGTTGTGGCCGTAGATGCAGGTGTTCTGGTCCGAGAAGTCAGAGGCGTTGCGGCAGTCGATGAAGATGGTGCCGTTCGCGTTCTGGATCTCGCCGGGGATGTGGTCGAGATAATAGAAGTTGTCGTCCGTGTAGGCGATGGGGTAGTTAATCTTGGTGTTTGGGCTGTAGATCCAGCCGACATAGTCGGTGCTCTGGGCGCGCAGGCCGGCAAAGTCGATGTTCAGGGGGCTGACCTCGGGGTCAATGCCGTCGCCCTGGGGCTCGGTATCCTCCACCGCGGCGGGCGTGGGGGACGCGGGCGCCGCCGTCGAGACGGTGACAAACTGGTTTGCGACCTCCGTATATGCCTGCTCCGCCTGCTTGTAGCCGCGGAGGGTGGAGATGATCTTGTAGGCGCTGAACGCGAAAACGCCGAGCAGAATGATGCACAGCACAATCAGAATGAGCTTGACAGTCTTCCTCTTCTTCAATGGGTTCGCCTTCCTTTACTGACGGATAGAATCATCCGTATAATAACAATTGTATTATACCGCATCTTTTCAAAAAGGGAAGCCCCTATTTGTAACAAAATTGTTACAAATAGGGGCCCGTGCTTTGACGGATTTGCCGAAGCGAGATGCGCTTACTTGATGGAGACGATGCCGGCGCCGGTCTGCTCGTTGAAGGTCTCAACAGCGCCGTCCTGCAGGGCCTCGATCAGGGCCTTGATCTCGGGACGGTTCTCATCGCCGCGGCGGACGGCCACGAGGTTCGCGTAGGTCTGGGCGGCGTTGCCGGAGGCATCCTCGATGGCGAGGGCGTCGGTGGTCTTGAAGCCGCCTTCCAGCGCGTAGTTGTAGTTGATGACGGCGATGGTGCCCTTGGCGCTGTTCTTCAGCAGGGAGGGCAGGGTGTCGGCCTGGGCGGCCTGGACGTTGTAGCCCTTGGCGTCCACAATGTCGAGGACGGAGGGGGCGGTCTCAACGGAGGCGTCCTCGGGCAGGACGATCAGCTCCTCCTGCTGGAGGAGAAGCAGGGCGCGGGTCTGGTTGGACACGTCGTCGGGGACAAGGATCGTCGCGCCCTTGCCGAGCTCCTTGAGATCCTTGAGGCTCGCGCTGTAGATGCCCATGGGCTCGTAGTGGACGAGACCGGCCGAGACGAGGTCGGTACCGTTTGCCTCATTGAAGCTGTTCATGTAGGGGGCGTGCTGGAAGTAGTTTGCGTCCAGGGTGCCGTCCTGCAGGGCGGTGTTGGGCAGCACGTAGTCGTCATAGATCACGATGTCGAGGTCGATGCCCTGCTCGGCGAGCTTGGGCTTCACGATCTCAAGCAGCTCCGCGTGGGGAGTGGAGCTTGCGCCGATCTTGAGCTTCACATTCTTGTCGGCGGCGAAGGCCGAGGCGGAGAGTACGGAAACGAGCAGAACTGCGCAGAGGATGAGAGCGATGGTTTTCTTCATGTTGTTCAGTCTCCTTTCAAATCGTTAGCGGGAAATTCGTTTATCGGTGCGGTGCGCGATGGCGGTCCCCACCTCCTGAATAATCTGGACGATTATTACAGTCAGAAAAACACAGATCCACTTGATGTCGGGATTGAAGCGCTGGTGGCCGTAGCTGATGGCGATCTGGCCGAGGCCGGTGCCCCCGATGGTGGAGGACATGGCGGAGTAGCCGAGGATCGTGACCATGGAGATCACCGCCCCCATGATGAGCGAGGGCTTTGCCTCCGGCAGCAGGACCTTCACGACGATCTGGAGGTTGTTGGCCCCCATGGACTGGGCGGCCTCGATGACGCCGGCGTCCACCTCCTTGAGGGAGGATTCCACCATGCGGGCGATGTAGGGGGAGGCCGCGATGACGAGCATGACGATCATGGCGCTGTTGCCGAGGGAGGTGCCCACGATGAACTTTGCCACCGGCAGCATCGCGACCATCAGGATGATGAAGGGGATGGAGCGGAAGAAATTCACGATCACGCCGAGCACGCGGTTGAGCCACGCGATGGGGTAGATCCCCTCCCGGTCCGTCACGTTGAGCACCACGCCGAGCGGCAGGCCGATCCCATAGGAGATGGCGGTGGAGATGAGCGTCATGTAGATCGTCTCCCAGATGCCGCGCTGGAGGATGCCCGCGTTCCAGAGCTTGTAAAAGGTTTCGGAGAGCATCAGTCTTCCTCCTTCCATTTGACGGGGCTGTTTTTGAGCCAGGCGAGGATCTTGGAGGCCTGGTTTTCATCGTTCGGCAGCTCCACGATCATGTGGCCGTAGATCGTCCCCTCAAACTCCTTCGTGTCGGCAAAGATGATGTTGACCGGCGCCTGACAGTCGAGCGTCATGCGGGAGATGACCGGCTCCTGCGACTGGAAGCCGTCGAAGATGAGGCGGATCTTCTTGCCGCCGGTGGTGTCGATGGCGGCGCGGTCCTGGGGGAGGATGAGCTCGCGCGCGATCTGGGACTTGGGGCTTGTGAACACCTCGCTGACCTTGCCCATCTCGGCGATGCGGCTCTGGTCGATGACGGCGACCCGGTCACAGATCTGGTCGATGACCTTCATCTCGTGGGTGATGACGACGATCGTCACGCCGAGGGTCTTGTTGATCCTGCGCAGAAGCTCCAGGATGGAGCGGGTGGTGTTCGGATCGAGGGCGGAGGTCGCCTCGTCGCACAGGAGGTAGTGCGGGTCGGAGGCGAGGGCGCGGGCGATGGCGACGCGCTGCTTCTGTCCGCCGGAGAGCTGGGAGGGATAGGCGTTGGCCTTCTCCTCAAGGCCCACGACCTTCAACAGCTCCAGGGCCTTGCTTCTCGCGTCCTGTTTTCCGACGCCCGCGATCTCGAGCGGGAAGGTCACGTTTCGCAGGACGCTGCGCTGCTCGAGGAGGTTGAAGCCCTGGAAGATCATGGAGATGGTCCTGCGCATACGCAGAAGCTCGGGCCGGGGGAGCTGGGTGATGTCCTGCCCGTCGATGATGACGCTGCCGGAGGTCGGCCGCTCCAGGAGGTTGATGCAGCGCACAAGCGTGCTCTTGCCCGCGCCGGAGAGCCCGATGATGCCGAAGATCTCGCCGTCGAGGATGCTGAGATTGATGTCGCGCAGCGCCTCCACATCCCCGGAAGAGGAGGAGTAGGTCTTACACAGTTCTTTTAACTCTATCATGTGCCTGTTCCTTTCGGAAATAAAAACAGACCCGGAAAACGCCAACGGTTTCCGAGCCTGCGGATTATCTTCCATCAAACAGGAGAGGAACCTTGAGCGTCACGATTTCAGGGCGCACATCATCATGCACATGCCGCACATGTACATCTCCATCATCATGCTGTTGACGGACGTGATACGCATCGTGACCTTGCTCCTTTCCCGGATTTGCCTGTATTATAAATCTGCCCCGCCGCGCTGTCAAGCCCGGCGGGGCAAAATCAGAAGTTTTCACATACTTTAGCCATGTAAACCGTAAAAATCCTGACTATAATGCACAAGGGTATCTCACACATAGTGGAAGCGAAAGTAGTCCACAATGAGCGCGATGCCCGCCGCGGCGATGCTGCGGCCGTCCGGCATCAGAAACGCGTCGGAGAGAAAGCCGTATTCGTCGTTGAGGAAGGCCGCGAGATCGGCGTAGTACGCGCCGGTGTTGATGCAGACCTGCCTGATCCAGCCGTTTGCGCGGGAGATGAGCTGGGGGTCCAGCCCGTCGCCGCCCTGGTAGTTGCTGCTCACGGAGCCGATGGAGCAGACGATGATCTGCGTCGCGGGACTCGCGCTGCGGATGGAGTCGATGAGGGCCGTGTAGCCGTCGATAAACTCCTGCTCGCTCGTGTCGGCAAGCCCGTCGCCGCCGAGATAGAGCACCATGGTCTTGGGCCGCGTGACCATCGCAGCATTGGCTGCCGTGATGAGGGAGCCGTCATAGAAGACGATGCTGGTCTCGGCCGCGTTCTTCGCGGGAAGGCCGCCGCCGTCGTCCGTCCAGATCTGCGCGCTCACGCCGTCGCCGTACTGGGAGGCGTAGGTGCGCAGGCCCTGCACGGTCCTGTCGCAGAGAAAGGTCATGCCGAACACGGATTCAAGATTGCCCTTGCTGCTCTCCGGCAGGATGTTGAGCGCGGCGCCCGCGGCAGTTTCCATGCCGATGACATCCCGGCTCCCGCCGCTGTTTTTCAAAGAAGCTCTCTCGATCTGCCCGAGGACAAGCGTGCCGTCGGGCCGCTCCGCCGTGTTCTTCTGGGACATGGCGAAAATGAGCCCCACCAGCACCGCCACGAGGCACAGCAAAATCGCCGCCGCCCAGAGCAGGTTTTTCAAATTGGCAAGTCTGTCTTTCATAACAGAACCCCTCTCTCAAAAATATGGGCGACCGGATGGCCGCCCATATCGGAAAACGGATATTACTCCTGCTCGGCCAGAGCCTTGGCCTCTTCGATGACCTTCTGCTGCACGTTGCCGGGGGCTTCCTCGTAACGCACGAACTTGCAGGTGAAGGAGCCGGCGCCCTGGGTCATGGAGCGCAGGTCGATGGTGTAGGAGCTCATCTCGGCCATGGGAACCTCGGCCTCGATGGTGGTCATGCCGTCCTCGGCGGGCATGGAGCCCATCATGGTGCCGCGGCGCTTGGAGTTGATGTCGCCGATGATGGCGCCCTGGAACTCGTCGGGGATGGTGACGAAGAGCTGGCCGATGGGCTCAAGGATGGTGGGCTTGGCCTTGGGGATGCCGTCCTGGTAGGCGAGACGGGCAGCCGTCTGGAAGGCCATATCGTTGGAGTCGACGGGGTGGTAGGAGCCGTCGTACAGCGTGGCCTTGAGGCCGACCAGGGGGTACCCGGCGAGGACGCCCTTCTGCACGGCGTTGCGCAGGCCCTTTTCGACGGAGGGGAAGAAGTTCTTCGGCACGGAGCCGCCGAACACTTCCTCGGCAAAGATCATGTCGTCCTGCTCGTCCTGCGGCTCGAAGCGGATCCACACGTCGCCGAACTGGCCGGAACCGCCGGACTGCTTCTTGTGACGGCCGTGGGCCTCGACCTTGCCCTTGATCTTCTCGCGGTAGGCGACGCGGGCGGGCTTGAGCTCGGTATCCACGTTGTAGAGATTCTTGAGCTTGGAGCACAGCACGCCGATCTGGATGTCGCCCGCGCCGGAGATGACCATCTGGTGGGTCTCGGCGTTGTTGACGAGCGTGAAGGAGATGTCCTCCTCGCCCAGCTTGTTGAGACCGCCTGCGACCTTGTCGTCCTGGCCCTTGGTCTTGGGCGCGATGCACATGGAGTAGCAGGGCTCGGGGATCTCGATGGCGGGCAGCTCGATATCGTCCCTGGAGTCGGTCACGGTGTCGCCGGTCTTCCAGTCCATCTTGCCGATGGCCACGATGTCGCCGCAGCAGGCCTCGGTGACCTCGGTGCTTTTCTTGCCGCACATGGTGTACATGCGGCCGAGCTTGTCGGTGGAGGAGGCGCGTACGTTCCGGAGGGACATGCCGGCCGCGATCTTGCCGGAGAGGACCTTCACGAAGCTGTACTTGCCGAACTTGTCGGACACGGTCTTGAACACGAAGCCGAGGACGCCGTCGTTCTTCTCCTCGGGCGCGGGGCAGTAGTCCGCGATGCCCTGGAGCATGGCGACGGTGCCGACGTTGGTCATGGCGTCGGAGGCGAACACGGGCACGACCGCGCGCTCCTTCACGCCGACCTTGAGACCTTCGATGATGTCGGCCTCGCTGAGCTCCATGGTCTCAAAGAACTTCTCCATGAGCTCCTCGGTGGCGCCGGCGGCGGCCTCCATGAGCTCTGCGCGCAGATCCTCGACATGGCCGGCATCGGCGGCGGGGACGGCGGTCTTCTCGACCTTCGCGCCCTTGGTCATGTAGGCCACGTTATGCACGAGGTCGATGACGCCGTTGCCGTCGGAGGTCGGGATGGTGACGGGGCAGATGATGGAGCCGTACTTGCCCTTGAGGGTTTCGAGCGCCTTGAAGTAATCGCCGTGCTCCTCATTGCACTTGGAGATGCAGAACATGACGGGGAGCTTCGCGTTCTTCAGGTAGTTCCAGCTCCGCTGGCCGCCGACGGGAAGGCTTTCGGCGGTGTCCTTGGCGGAGGTGACGATCATGCCGCACTCCACTGCGCGCAGGGAGCAGAGCACATCGCCCACAAAGTCAAAGTAGCCGGGGCAGTCGAGCACATTGATCTTCATGCCGGCGTAGTTCACGGGGGCGATGGAGGTGGCAATGGTGATCTGGCGGCTGGTCTCTTCGGGGTCGTAGTCGCAGACGGTGGTGCCGTCGGCGACCTTGCCCATGCGGTCGATGGCGCCGGTGCAGAAGAGCATACTCTCTGCGAGACTGGTCTTGCCGTTGTTGCCGTGGCCGATGAGGCAGATGTTGCGAATGTTTTTCGTTTCGTAGCTCATGTGTCGTTTCCTCTCTGTTGAAGTATATGCAAAAATTATGAATCCGCGATCAGGACGATCAATTTGCAATCAATTTATTATATACTATACCGCTTTGCTTGGCAAGCATAAAATTGGGGGGAAAAACAAAAAACGCGGCCCGCCGGGGCAATGTCATTTTGTTAGTGTCATTCTGAGGAGCGCAGCGACGAAGAATCCCGTCCTAATTGCAACCAAGCACGGGATCCTTCGCTTGCGCGAAGCCATGACATTCTTTATCTTAATGACATTGCCCGCCGGGGACCGCGTTTTTTATGATCCGCTTTCTCAGCGCTTGACGCTGATGAAGAAGCTCACCGCGAGGACAGGCAGCGCCCAGAACAGCATGTACAGGAAGAGACTTGCAAAGCTGTTCGAGCCTGCGGCGAGAAAGCGCACGAACACCAGCAGCACGCCGAGCACCGCGGCGATCACGTTGAGGGCAAGATTCACGCGCGTGGCAAAGTACATGCTGCGCCCGATGTCCGCGACGCTCGTGAGCGGGGCGAGACCCTCGTTGCAGAGGATGGCGGAGATGCGCTCGTCCTTCACGTCGTTGGACGGCTCAGAGAGGCGGAAGCGCTCGGCATAGGGCGGAAAGTCGTAGCCGTCGGTGGCGATGTCGAAGGTGCTGTGCAGCATCTCGGGCGTCACGTTGAAGTCGCGCACCGCGAAAACCGGGGGTCTGGCCGTGCGGACCAGATCCACGAGCGCCCTGCGGATCTGGGGCTGCCCCTCGTAGCGGAGGGAGAAGATGCCGTAGAGGATGCCGTCGATGGCGAGCAGGACCGTGGTCTTGTCCGTGAGCCGGAAGGGGATGCGCACGTTCATGAGCCGCATGAGATCCGTGCTGCCGCAGAGGACCACATGCCCCTCGATGATGCCCTTCATGCCGCCGCCGGGCATGACCTCAAAACCGTCGATGGGTCTCGAGGGGGAGTCCGTCTCCCGCATGAGCTCACCGAAGCAGCCCGCGGCGCAGCAGCCGGAAGCCTGCATCATGGACCCCGCGTAGGAGATGACCTTCTGGGCGTCCTCATCGGCGAAGATGCGCACGCTCTCGATGGTGACGGTGCTCTCGGGGAAGAGGTCCCGGTCCGTCACGATGAGGTTTTTGCTCATCCCGATGTCACAGAGACCGGACCAGCCGGCGATCGCAGCGCCGAACTTGAAGATGCGCGTCGAGCCGAGGAAGAAGGGCAGCGCGAAGGAGAGCATCGCGCAGAAGGGGACGGTCAGCACAAGCTGGGCCGAGAGGATGTACAGAAATTCGGGATAGCTCTTCTTTGCGATCATGACGATGATCGACAGCAGCAGCGCCAGCAGAAACAGCGCCGGGGCGAGCCTCGCGTAGAGCGTCTCGTCGGGGCCCGCTTCCTCGGCCCGGCGGACAAAGCCGCGGGCGGAGCGGAGGGATTTGAGCAGGGTGATCTCGCCCTCCTCCAGGGTGTTCTCCCCGGTCACGGCGAAAAAGTGCTTGCCGATGGCGGGCACGCGCGTGGCCTTCCGGAGCCCGCGGGCCGAGAGATAGGCCGCGAGCAGCAGCCCCAGCACGGAGGCGGAGCTGATGGCGCAGAGCGGCATGTGTACCGCCGCCGTATCGGAGAGCGCCACAATGAGGGCGTCAATGCCGGTAAAGAGACAGGAGATGAGCGCGAGACTGTCCGCCCCGAAGCGGAGACGCACCGTGTTCATAAAGCCGTTTGTCACCACGTCCAGGGACAGAAGCAGGATGAGACCCTGCAATCCGAAGCAGCAGGCCGCCGCCACGGGGAGGGATTTCATCATCCCCGGCACGGGCATCTCAAGCGATATGTAGACCATCAAGGCGAGGACCGCGGCCCCGATGCGCAGCCTGTATTTCATCGAGCGCAGGAAGGAGCCGTAGTATTTGGACGCCTCTGCGGGGCTGAGCTCCGTGCCGAGATCCTCCTCGCTGTCGCTCATGGTCTCGGCGCTGCGCCCGCGCACGGTGCCGCGCAGCTTGAGCCAGACGGAGGCCAGGATGGACAGCAGGTACTCGCGGAAGCTCGGCGGGACGTACATGTCGGACTCCCGGTAACGGCGCCCCTCCTCGCTCTCCTCGTCGTCCTCGTTGAAATCCAGGTCGTCGTACTCGGCGGGGTCCATGTTGTCGGGCGCGTCGCGGTAGTCGGCGCTCACGGCGTAGATGGCGGGGCCGGCGCTCTTGTCGTCAAAGCCCTCGTCCGGCTCCTCCGTATCTTCCGGCGCGGGAGAGGGCGGCTCGGCCTTCTGCGCGCTCTTGCGGCGCAGGCCCGCGAAGAGGGAGCGGTGCTGCTTGCGGGGCGGCTCGGCGAGCTCCTCGCGCTCCGCCAGGGGATCGTCGTAGTCGGGCGTCCACTGGCTGGGGTTGTATTCCGTCTGCGGCGCGGGGACATATTCCGCGTCCGCGCTCAGATCAACGGCGCTCCCGCCGTAGGAGATGGCGCTCTCGGGGTTCTGTCCGCCAAGATGAAAGCGCCCGTCGATCTCGGGCTCCTCCGCGTCGGGGGTGAAGGCGGCCTCCTTCTTCGGGCGGTAGGGGCGCACATCCGCGTCATAGTCCAGCGCCTGCTCCAGATCAAAGTCGTAATCGTCGTCCTCGCCGTCCGCCGCGCCTGCGGCGGGGGAGGGAAGAATGTCCTCCTCCGGCTCTGTCATATCGAGAAGGTCGTCCAGCTCCACGCGGTAGTCGGCGCTGCTCCTGCGGGCGCGCGCCGCGTCCGTCCCGGACTCGGCCTGCATGGCGGCGATGAATTCGCGCGCCTCCCGCTCCCGCCTGCCGATGTCGCCGCCGCGGACGGTATAGAGCCTGCCGCCGTCCTCCGGCGCGTCATAGGCATCCTGCGTCTCATAGCCGGGATCGTCGGGGGCTTCCTCCGCGCCGTCCGCGTCGGGGTAGTCCCCGGCTTCGATCACCTGCGCGGGAAGCTCCTCTTCCGCCTCCGCAGGCCGGGCCGGGGCGGAGCCGATGTTTTTCAGAAAGCCCAGAAGCCCGCCCTTTTTCTTTGCGGGGGAGGCTGTGCGGGCGGCGCGGGGCTCGGAAGGCTCCCGCGGCGGCTCCTTCTCCTGCGCCTCGTAGTCGTCAAAGGAGAGATAGGCGTCCAGGTCCACGTCCGCGTGGAGATAGGCGTCCTGCTCCGCGGCATCGGGCGCGTCGTCTTCCTTCTCCGTGTCCGGCGTTTCCACAGCCTCCTCCCCGGCGTCCGGCTCTCCGGCAGGCGCCGTGTGCAGCGCGTTTCTCGCCGCGAAGGCATTGTCGTGCCCGTCGCGGACATTCGGCTCAGAATCTGCGAGAGCCGCCGCATTTTTGACCGCAAAAATCTCATCGAATTTCACACTGCCGCGTCTGACGCGCGGCTGCATGTCAACGTTCTTTTCGTTCTCGGCCGCAAAGAGCTCGTCATACTTGGAGGGGAGCTCGGGCAGCTCGTCATCCTCAAACGCCGGGGCATTGTCCACTTGCTTGTTGAGATCGTCCATACCAATACCTGCCTTTTCCGAAGCGCAGCTCATGAGCGGCGTTTTTCAGAGACTTCTCTGGCGCAAAACTTCGTACATGGTGACGGCGGCGGCGGCCGAGGCGTTGAGCGAGTTGAGCCTTCCCTTCATCGGGAGACTCAGCACAAAGTCGCAGCTCTCGCGCACAAGGCGGCTCATCCCGTCCCCCTCGGAGCCGATGACGAGGGCGATGGGGCCGGTGAGCTCCGTGCTCCAGAGCGCGGAGGCCCCGTCCGCCGCGGTCCCGTAGACCCAGAGCCCCGCGGCCTTGAGCTCCTTCAGCGCGGCCGTGATGTTCGCCACGCGGGCGATGGGCACGTATTCCGCCGCGCCCGCGGAGGCTTTGCCCACAATCGCGGTGAGCCCCGCGCTGCGCCGTTTGGGGATCACGACGCCGTGGGCGCCCACACACTCCGCCGTGCGGATGATGGCCCCGAGGTTGTGGGGGTCGCTGATCTCGTCGCAGACGATGACGAAGGGCGCCTCCCCGCGCGCCTCGGCGGCGGCGAGAATGTCGGAGATTTCGCAGTAAGCCTGCACGGCTGCGAGCGCGACCACGCCCTGGTGGGCCTTGGTGCGGCTCATGAAATCCAGCTTGCGGCGGTCACACTCCACCACCACGACGCCCTGCTCCCGCGCGCGGGAGGCGATGTGGCCGAGCGTTTTGTCCACATCCCCCCTGGCGATAAAGATCTTGTCGATGGCGCGGCCCGCGCGCAGCGCCTCAATGACCGCGTTTCTGCCCTCAATGAGCTCGTTTTCCAAAGCCTCGCGGCTGTTTTCGGTTTCTTTTTCCATCTTTTACCTCACAAAGCCGATTGAAAAACACGGATTTCGCAAGCGGCAATACCTTGTCCATAATTTCTTAGTTTACATATTACCATACCGCTTTCCGTTTTGAAAGACCCAGTTTGCAAATTTACAAAATTTTATAGACATCTTCCCGGCAAAAGGGTATAGTGAAAAAAACACGATTCAACAAGGAGCATATTTGACATGACAGACCCTCGGAGAAAAATCGAAAAGTTTTGTTATGAGCATCCCAATTTCGGCATCCCGAATCTGATGCGCTATATCGTGATCGCAAACGTGGTCTTCTGGCTGCTCGGCGCGGTGAACCCCGTGCTCATGAGCTATCTGCTCTTTAACCCCGCCCTCATCCTGCGCGGGCAGGTCTGGCGGCTTGTGAGCTTTGTGTTCTTCCCGCCCTCCACGGGCATCCTCGCCTTCATCGCCTTCTATTTTTATTACTGGATCGGCAGCACCCTGGAGAACCAGTGGGGCACCGGCCAGTTCACGATCTATTTCTTCAGCGGCGTGATCCTCACGATCCTCTACGGCTTTGTGATGTATTTCATCACCGGCAGGGCCGTGAGCCTGAGCTCCACCTATATCTATCTCTCCATGTTCTTCTCCTTCGCGGCGCTCTTCCCGGACATGCAGGTGCTGTTTCTCTTCTTCATCCCGGTGAAGATGAAATACCTCGCCCTCGTGAACGCGGCCTTCTTCCTCATCTCCGTTCTCACCACCGCCTTCCCGGAGAACCTTCTGCCCGTGGTCGCGGTGCTGAACTTCCTGATCTTCTGCGGGGGAGAGCTCAGGTCCCTGCTGCCGCGAAAGCAGAGCCGGCGCACCATCAACTTCAAACGCGAATCCGCCCGCATCCGCCGGGAGCAGCAGGACAGGCTTTACACCCACAAGTGCGCCGTCTGCGGCAGGACGGACGCGGACTACCCGAATCTGGAGTTTCGCTACTGCTCCCGCTGCGCGGGCTACCACTGCTTCTGCAGCGAGCATATCAACAATCACATCCACTTTACGGAGTGATCGCTTACAAATAGAAACGTGTTTGATCTGCAGGGGTCGATCCCCAGATCGACCCGCCGAAAGCCGTACATTGTCGAAGACGGCGGGCCGATGAGGGCATCGGCCCCTGCGACGCGTTTTAGCCTCGGAAGGGGGAGCGGAATGAAATTCAAAGGCTGGGCGATCACACTCCTGAGCGTGGTGCTCATGTTCGCGGCCGTGCTGGGGATGCGCCTTGCCCAGCGGCAGGAGCGCGCAATCCGGGCGGACAGGCTCTTTGAGGCGGGCAGCTTCGAGGCCGCGCGCGAGCTCTATCTCGAACTCGAGGACGCGGACGGGGCCGCGCGCTGCACGGAGATGCTGCGCGCCCTGCAATACCGGGAGGCGGGGGAGCGCATGGCTGCCGGGGAGTTTGAGCGGGCGGCGGAGCTTTTCCGCGCCCTCGGCGACTATGGGGACAGCGCCGAACTTGCGCGGCGCTGCGTCTTTCAAAGCGCCGAGACCCTCGCGGAGAGTGGGGAAGCAGAACGTGCGCGCGAGCGCTATCTCTCCCTCGGCGACTATCCCGGCGTCCGGGAGGCGCTTGCCGCGCTCTCGCCCGCCCTCTACGACCGGGCGCTGGAGCTTGCAGAGGAGGGAGACTACGCCGAGGCCTGCGAGCTCTGGCGGGAATTCGGCGATTACAGGGACAGCGCACAGCTTTTGAAAAGGGGAGAGCGGGCCCTGGACCGGCAGGCGGACCCCTACCGCATGAAGCTCAACGATCCCCTCAACCGTTTTGACAACGCTTGGTACCCGGATACCTACGTGACCGAGGAGGCGTATATCCTCTTCCCCACGGGCCCGGACAGAGATACCCGCTTCTTCCTCTACATCCCCGGCGGCAGGGGGGAGGAGATCTATTCCGAGTTCCTCTACTGCTACCTGCAAAACCCCGCGCCGAACACGCTCTCCGTCATCCTCCGCAACAACGACCTGCCCGATATGGACAAGTGCTGCGAGAAGGGCCTCCGCATCCTGGACGAGGCGGCGGCGGACTGCGGCCTCTTTATGCGGGAGCTTGCGGCGGCGGGCTCCAGTCTCGGCGCCTATCCCGCGCTCCAGGTCCCGCGCGTCGCGGAGAAGCAGGGCGTGCATGTCGCCTGCGTCCTCTCCCTGGACGCGGGCAACCAGTGGAGCGAGGAGGGCCTTGTGCCGAGCTATGAGCAGTGCCGGGCCCTCGCGCAGACCGGGGCGCACTTTTACCTCTTCCAGCCGACCTGGGTGGACATGGACTATGAGCCGATCCGCCTTCTGGTCAACACCGGCAACTGGGTCATGCTCGCCGGCTGCCTGCGGGAGGATCACGAGCAGATCACCTACGACGCAATGAATCTCGGCGTCATCGCCTGGGCCCTCGGCGACCGGGAAGACCCCTGCCCGGGCGACATCTACAGCTTCCGTCGACTGACGCCGGGATAATATTACGTAAACAGTATTGCGTTAACAATATTCAGTTAAATAAATTATGTTAACAAAATTAAGTTAACGATATTAAGTAAATAAAATTATGTAATATCGAATTTCGCCGGCAAAGCGTCGAACTGCGCATTCCGTAGGGGCCGATCCCCTGATCGGCCCGCAGCGTCGCCGCATCGGACATGTACGATAAACAGAAAAACGTCCGTCCCCTACGGCTTCTAAGCTCCCTTTTTCCAAAGGGAGCTTAGGGGAACTCCGTAGGGGCGGCGGCTTGCCCCGCCCGGCGGCACGATGTCGGTTCACGCATTCGCCCGGGCGCGGAGGAAAAACGCTGCTTTCCCCGCGCGGGAGGGGCAAGCCCCTCCCCTACGACAGGTGGGGACGTTCGCACATCATGGTACGCCTGTACCGGAATGCAGCTTTGCGGGCCGATGAGGGCATCGGCACCTACGAGGCCATGACTGAGGGATCGATCCCTCCACCGCCTTCGGCGGTCCCCCTCCCTTTTTCCAAAGGGAGCTTAGGGGAACTCCGCAGGGGCGGCGGCTTGCCCCGCCCGGCGGAACGATGTCGGTTCACGCATTCGCCCGGCCGCGGAGGAAAAACGCCGCTTTCCCGCGCGGGAGGGGCAAGCCCCTCCCCTACGACAGGTGGGGACGTTCGCACATCATGGTACGCCTGTACCGGAACGCAGCTTCGTGGGCCGATGAGGGCATCGGCCCCTACGGACAGCGGAGCACATTTTTGCGCTGGCGTTGTTGATTTTTGCATTGATAGCGGAGGGAACCCAACGCAAGGTAAAATTAAGTTAACAATATTATGTAAATTAAATTATGACTCTAAGGGAGAGAAAACAGTTCATGACCGAAAAGCTATATTACAAAGACAGCCACCTCTTCACCTTCGACGCCGCTGTGCTCGACTGCCGCGAGGAAAAGACAGGATACAGCGTCGTCCTTGACCGCACGGCTTTCTTCCCGGAGGGCGGGGGACAGCTTGCCGACACCGGAAAGCTCGGCGCGGCCCGCGTCCTGGATGTACACGAGCGGGACGGGGAGATCCGCCATTATACGGACACGCCCCTCGCTGTGGGGGCGCGCGTGACGGGGACGCTCGACGCCGAGCAGCGCCTTCGCCGGATGCAGAACCACTCGGGGGAGCATATCCTCTCCGGCCTTGTCCACGGGTCATACGGCTATGACAACGTGGGCTTTCACATGGGCGCGGACTGCATGATCATCGACTTTTCGGGCGAACTCGACTGGGACGAGCTCATGGCGCTCGAGACCCGCGCAAACGGGATCATCCGCGCAAACCTCCCCCTGCATATCTGGTTCCCGGATGAAAACGAGCTCAAAACCCTCGAGTACCGCAGCAAGCTGGAGCTCACGGAGAATGTGCGCATCGTGGAGATCCCGGGCGTGGACCGCTGCGCCTGCTGCGCCCCGCATGTGACGCGCACCGGGGAGGTGGGCGTCCTGAAGATCCTCGACTCCCAGCGCCACCGCGGCGGGCAGCGCGTGAGCGTCATCTGCGGCCTCGACGCCCTGGAGGACTACCGCGCCCGACAGGAGAGCGTGACGGAGATCTCCCGCGCTCTCAGCGCAAAGCGCGGGGAGGTCGCGCAGGCGGTGCAGCGCCTGCTCACGGAGCAGCAGGCCATGAAGGAGAGGACGGACGCCCTCTCGCTCGCCCTCATCCGATACATGGCGGCGGCGGAAGGGGAGACGGAGGGCAACATCCTTGTCTTCAGCGCGGTCCTCGGCGAGATCGCCCAGCGCGAGCTTGTAAACCTCCTCATGGAGAAGGCCGGGGGCTTTGCGGCGGTGTTCTGCGGCAGCGACCGGGAAGGCTGGCGCTACATCATCGGCAGCCGCCATGTCGATCTTCGCCGGGGAGCCCGTGCCATCAACGAGCTCATAGACGGCCGCGGCGGCGGGACAAGTCAGATGATCCAGGGCAGCGCCCGCGCCGAAAGAGCCGCCGTCGAGGACAAGCTGAAAACACTGAGTATTTAGACAAAATAGGCCAAATTGTACAGAAAACCCTCTGCATTCCTGCGCGAAACCTGCACTTTCGACGAAAAGAGAATTGACAAGCCCTTAACACTTTGTTAAAATATACCCATGAGTGAGGGCGCATCGCGCCCGCTACTGACTCGGACAAAATCGGAATTCAATTTTGGAGGGTTATCTTGTGAAAGATCTCAAGCATCTGATCTACTTTGAGAATCTGCTTCAGGAAGCCAATAACGAGCTGGTCCAGCAGGCCAAGAAGGATGGCAAGCGGGCGATCGGCTACACCTGTTATTTCATGCCTGAAGTGCTTCTCGATCTGCCCGGCTGCTTCTCCGTGAGGCTGAGAGCGCCGCGCTGCACATCCCCCGACATCGCGACCTACTACATGTCCGCCCGCGTCTGCCATTATGCCCGCAGCCTGATGGAGCGCGCGCTCGAGGGCGGGTACAACTTCCTCGACGCGCAGATGGCGACCGAGACCTGCACCGCCACCTGCCGCTTCCAGGAGCATCTGCAGCAGAAGCATCTCGACTCGGTGGACGACATGCGCATCATCGACAACGACGACTTCTTCTGCGAATTTTCCGACGTCCCCTTCAAGAATAACGAGATCTCCTATCAGCACTACGCAACCCAGCTCAAGGCCCATGTCCTCCAGCCGCTGCACGAGCACTTCGGCATCGACATCTCCGACGAGGCTATCCGCAAGGCTGTCGAGCAGCAGAACGAGGTCTCCCGCCTCATCAACGAGATCGGCGACTACCGCAAGCTCGACAACCCCACCATCACGGGCTATGAGTTCCATGTGATCCAACTCTGCTCCCTTGCGTGTCCCAAGTACCTGATCCTGCCCTACCTGCGCGAGACGGCCGAGGAGCTGAAGACCCGCGAGCCCGATCTGAAGAAGGAGTTTCGCTGCAAGGTGCTCCTCGCCGGGTCTGAAAATGACGATCCCGATTTCACCAAGCTCGTGGAGAGCTGCGGCGCCCGCGTGGTGTGCGACCGCTACTGCTACGGCGCGGTGGAGTCCCGCCAGATCATCGACCTGCCCGAGGGCGTCGATCCCGTCTACGCCATCGCAAAGCACTATCTCTCCTCCTCCAACTGCCCGCGCTTCATGCCCCAGGACGAGATGCGCGCAAGGAAGAAGAGGATCGCGGAGCTTGCCAAGGAGTATCACGCCGACGGCGTCATCATCGCCTCCAACAAGTTCTGCGAATACTGGAGCTATGAGCGCGTCATCGACACCGTCATCCTCAAGCGCGACTTCGGCCTGCCCGTCTGCTCCATCGAGAAAGAGTACATCAACACCGCCTCCGGCCAGCTGCGCACCCGCTTCCAGGCCTTCGTAGAGAGCATTGAGATTAAGCACATCCAGGAGGGCAAATAAGATGGCTAAGAAAAGCGTGACCAAGGCATTGAAGGATTTCTGGTATGGCAAGCCCCATACCGCGGCTGAGGGCGGCCGCCGCCTCGGCGATCTGCACGAGGACAAGACCCACCTCTACAAGCACAGAGAGTGGCGCGGTGTCAAGGACACCATGTACTACTTCTATAACATCTGGCTCTATAACTACATCTTCATGGTCAAGGACATCATGGTCATGCACGGGCCCATCACCTTTGCCAAGGGCCTCTGGCGCTACCGCTGGGTGGGCCAGACCTACCTGCCCGTGCTGCACTGGTTTGACCGCGGGCTTGAGGGTATGCGCGGCGAGGCAATGAGGGCCTCCGCCTGGCACTACCGCGCCATGGTCTCCACCACCATCCGCCAGTTCCAGCGCATGTTCGCCGCCGATACCCGCCTGCACGGCGGCCGGCAGAACGAGCTCTACAAGCGCACCATCGCCCACAACGAGACCGTCTGGGGCGGCGTGTTCTATCCCTGGGACGGTGAGATCCAGAACGTCCCGCTCGAGATGATCCCCTACTTTGTTACCTGCCACGTAAACTCCCACACGGTTCTGAACTATATCGACGCGGTCCAGTCCATCGGTCTGCCCGGCGACCCCTGCCCCATGTGCCAGGCCGAGTCCGGCATCTTCGTCCTGGACGATGTGCCCGACTATGCCCCCGCCGTCATCACCTGCAACGAGGCGTGCGACGCTTCCGTCTCCACCTCCACCCTGCAGGACTGGTTCTTCGACAAGCCCCTCTTCTCCCTACCCATGCCCATGCTCTTTGACGATCCCCTCGTCAAGAAGTACGTCATGCGCGAGATCGAAGAGCTCTGGAAATTTGTCGAGGATCAGTACGGCATCCCCTTCAGTTGGGAAAAGCTCACCAAGAAGCTCGAGCTCCAGAACGAGCTGCAGCGCTTCGAGTGGGAGAAATGGGAAGTCGCCGCGAAGTCCGACTACTATCCCATCAACGGCGTCGCCCAGGCCCTCTACCGCATCTATCAGACGCAGTACGGCGACTGGGAGATCTGGCACGTCACCGATAAAAAGGTCCGCAAGATCCTGGAGAAGTGCGTCTCTAAGAAGATCAACTCTTTCCCCCAGACCCGCCATCGCGTGATCGCCTGGTCCTGCGCCCCGCTGTACTACTCCAACTGGTGCACCTGGGCCTACAACTGCTGGGGCCTGAACGTCATTATCAACATGGACTCGCTGATGTTCGACATGGAGATCCGCACCGACTCCTACGAGCATACGCTGGAGGATATGGCCCAGTACCACATGTGGGCCCCCATGCGCCGCATGGCCGTCGGCGGGATGCACCACATGTTCGAGCTCTGGGACTACATGAAGCGCTTCAACTGCGACATGGTCGCCATGTACGACCAGCTCCAGTGCAAGGGCGTCCAGGGCCTGCACGGCCTGTTTGAGGACGAGTTCCGCAAGAGAGACATCAAGGCCTTCTGGATTCCCCACGCCCTGCCCGACAGCCGCACCGTCTCCCGCGCCGAGATCCGCCGTCTCATCAACGATTACATGAGCACCGTCATGCACGAGGAGCCGCTGGACCCGTCTCTGCTTGACTTTGACGACTCCATGACCTGGTAAGAGGAGAAAACGATATGAACAAGATCTGCAAGTTTTTTCTGAAAGTATTTGCCATCGTATTCGTGGCGAACGCGGCGCTGTTCGCGGTGTTCTTCTTCGATCTGGACGGAAAGCTCCTCTTCAACGTGGTCGAGCCCTTCCTGAAGAAGCACTATGACGACATGGACCGCAAGGACACCCTCAAGACCCCCTACAACATCGACGAGTTCCCCAAGTACGACTATCATTCCTGATTTGCCCTGCCTCCCTCTTTGAGGGAGGGGGACCGCGAAGCGGTGGAAGGAGTCTCACGGACTCCCTCAGGGAGGGAGCCAAGAGCCTCCCTCTTTGAGGGAGGGGGACCGCGAAGCGGTGGAAGGAGTTTTCACGGACTCCCTCAGTCACCAGTGTGCGCACTGGCGACAGCTCCCTCAGGGAGGGAGCCAAGAGCCTCCCTCTCTGAGGGAGGGGGACCGCGAAGCGGTGGAAGGAGTCTTCACGGACTCCCTCAGTCACCAGTGTGCGCACTGGTGCCAGTTCCCTCAGGGAGGGAGCCTATAAAGAATATACGGAGGTTATTTTAATGAAATACTTCGGCGGTTGTGACGTTGGGTCCACCTATACCAAGGCGGTCATCCTGGACGAGAACGGCAAGATGGTTGCCGACACCACCATTCGCAGC
>CADBCV010000014.1 GCA_902793285.1 Oscillospiraceae bacterium | reverse complement strand
CAGCGAACAGAAGGAGGAGTTCAAGGCCTATCTGCTCCAGAACAAGGAGGTGGATTTCACCTTCCGCGGGACAGATTTTCATGTGGAGTTTACCGGGGCAGAGGTGTTCGCACAGGGCTTTTCTGCTGTGGCGGACCGGCTGCGTGGATTCAAAGGTGTAAACATGCTCTGCGATATCGGCAACGGCACCATGAACATCATGTACATCAACAACGGCAGCGCCGTCCAGAGCAAGTGCTTCACCGAGAAATACGGCACCTATCAGTGCGTGCTTGCCGTCCGCGAAAAGCTGATGCAGAAATTCGGCGTTGCAATCGATGACGCTGTGATCGAAGACGTCCTACGCTTCGGGGAAACGGACATCGGCAGAAAGTATCTGGACGCGATTCGGGATGTGGCGAAGGAGTACGCTGCCGGCAGCGAACATGAGTATAACCCGGAGCTCATGCGGCTCTATGTGGTCGGCGGCGGGGGCTGCCTGATCCGTAACTTTGCGGACTACGATCCCGAACGGGTCAAGATCAACGACGATATCTGCGCTACCGCCAAGGGATATGAGCGGCTGGCAGAGCGAAAGCTGGACGGCAAGGCATGAGCATGTTCAAAACCACACTCCGCATCAAGACCGATACGCCGGAGGGCCGCAAGGCGCTGGGGTATCTTAGGAACCGGGACAAGACTATGTATCGCTCCTACAGTGATGTGATCATTGCGGCAGTGAACGGGTACTTTGACCGGGAGCGGCAGCTTGCCGACGACCCCTATCTGGAAACGAGGGAGAAAGAGGATGCTTTTCTGCAAAGAATCCTCGAAACCGTGGAGCGCGGCGCACAGGCCAACCTGCTGAATGGGCTTGCCGCGCTGCTCCAGAGCATGCAGCCCACGCCGGATACCAAGGCAATCGAAAACGATCTGGACACGGCGATAGACTTCATCGACAGCCTGTAAAACAGGTCATGCACGTTTTCGTGCAAAATGTTTCTGAAACATGTGGAAACTTCACTGTTCGGCGCTGTTCCAAACGGTGAACAACGTACACGGGAATGTGGGACTTTTCGCGGAATAATGAAAAGCCCCACGAAACCGAAAAGTCCGATAGAGGCTCTGCGGAGTCTCCATCGGGCTTTTTCATTCTGATTAACTGAGAAAGGAGATTCAAATGAACAACACAAGAAATGAGATCAAGGCGCAGATCATCCGCGCCGGTTTTACCATGCAGGAGGTGTGCGACCGCCTGCATGACGATTACGGTTGGAGCGATAGTGTCTCCAACTTTTCCAACAAGCTCAGGCGGGAGTCGCTCCGCTTTCGTGAGATCGTGGAGCTGGCTGACGTGCTGGGCTATGACATCGAATGGGTGCCCAAGGAAACGAATCGTTTCCTTGGGAGAGGAGGAGCAGCGGAGCGAACGAGAGTTCGCGTTTACGCGGACGCGAGTGATACGAAGCTTGCGACGACGAGGCAGAAGAGGAGGGATCGCTGACGGATAAAGCCCAATACGCCATTCTGCGTTTTGCCAAATACAAGGGGCCGGAGATCAGCAACATCGAAGCCCACAACGAGCGCATGAAAGAGAAATATGCCAGCAATCCTGACGTGGATCTGAGCCGCAGCAAGTATAACTTTCATATTGTCGAGCCGACTGACCGCTACCGCAAGCTGTCTAAGGCCCTGATAAAACAGTACGATTGTCCCAGGGTCCGCAGCGACAGCGTGCGGATCGTGGAGACGCTGATCACCGCAAGCCATGATTTCTTCGCCGGGATGAACATACGGGAAGTTCGGGCCTTCTTCCAACATGCGGTAGACTTTCTGAAAGACGAGCTGGGAGAAGACCGCATTGTTTCCGCCGTTGTCCATATGGACGAGAAGACGCCACACATGCACTTATCTTTTGTCCCAATCACAAAGGATGGACGCCTCTCGGCAAAGGACATAATCGGCAACCGTAAGAGTTTGACCGCATGGCAGGATCGCTATTGGCGGCACATGGTCTCAAAATACCCGGAGCTAGAGCGCGGGGAGAGTGCCAGTAAGACCGGGCGGGAGCGAACGCCCGCAAGAACGCCGCGGAGCTGGATCGGCTGCTTCGTAAGTTTTTCCCGGAGATGGGCAAATTCCTCACGAAAACGAAGCAGTACGATCAGGCGATCCGCAGCCTGAAAGCAGAAAACGCGGATTTGAAGCAGGATTTGAAGGAGGCCACAGATGGCGACATGAAGCGCCGTCTGGCAGAGGCCCAGCTCAAATCCGATTATATAGAGCTGGAGCGCACGCTCCAGAAGATCCCGCCGGAGATCGTCTTTCGTTACGCCGATAAAACCATGAATGGAAAGGAGAATGCCGTTGACTAAAGCTGATATTGAAAAGATGCCCTATACCCTGAACGCAAAGCAGGTTGCCGAAATTCTCGGAGTTGCGAGAAATACCGCTTATATGCTGATGCACAGCGAGGGATTTCCCACGCTGCATGTCGGCCGCCGCCTGCTTGTCCCGAAGGACAAGCTGCTGCAATGGATGGACGATCATCTTGAATAAATCAAATTCCAGCCAGGATCAAATCAATCCTGACTGGAATTTTTTTGAGAAAGTACTTGAAAAAACGAGAAAGTTATGTAAACAATACAGGTGAAGAAACACAATGTCTGAGGAAAGGAGTAACATTGTCAAAGAAACGCTGTAACGGCGAAGGAAATATTACCAAGAGAAAAGATGGCCGCTGGGAATGCTCGATCATGATCGGCTTTCAGAAGGACGGACGCAGAAGACGGAAATCCTTCTACGGTAAAACCCGGAAAGATGCACTGGATCAGATGCACGACTTCAAGCAAAAGCTGGCAGACGGGCTTATCTCCGTCGATGAAAAGCCTGCTGTTCAGCCAAAGATCCTGTTTTCCGAATGGGCAGATACCTGGTTTGAGGGTCATAAGGAGAACATATCCAGG
The DNA here is from genome assembly GCA_902793285.1 of Oscillospiraceae bacterium. Classification (GTDB taxonomy): domain Bacteria; phylum Bacillota; class Clostridia; order Oscillospirales; family Oscillospiraceae; genus Limivicinus. Next base: position 84,704 of record CADBCV010000014.1, on the reverse strand, counting down.
ACGACACAGCAAAGCTACCGCTACACGCTGGTCACGCTGAAGGAGCGGCTGGGTGACAAGCCGATCAACACCATCAAAGCAATGGACATAGAGGAAGTGCTGCGCGCTTTCCGCAAGGAGGGAAAGTCTGACAGCTATGTGGCCAAGGCTCGCGGGATGCTGTTCCAGATCATGAACAAGGCCGAGGCGAATGAGTTGATCCGACGCAATCCCGTCGCCTGTGCGGAGAAGATGCGCGCCAACAAACCCATGGAGGCAAAGGAAGCCTTTACCGCTGACGAGGTAAAACGGCTGATGCAGGAACTCCCCCACGACAAATTCGGTGACAGTATCCGCCTGATGCTCGGCACGGGAATCCGTATGCAGGAACTGCTTGCACTGGAGCCGAGGCTCATCGAGGAAGACGGTTCCGTGATCCATATTCGTCAGGCAGTCAAGACTGTAGCCGGACGGGTGGAGATCGGAGAACCGAAATCCAGAGACAGTGTCCGGGACGTGCCGATTCCGCAGGGCCTGCGCGGTATGGTCATTGGTCTGCGAAGCACGGAGGATAAGTACATCTTCCAGTCTCCGAGCAGAGAACAGCCTTTTGATCCCAAGCACTACCGGGACAAGTTCAAGGAATATGTCGCTGCAATCCCGGAGGTGCGTGTGCTGACGCCTCACTCCTGCCGCCATACCTTTGTCAGCCAGATGCAGGCGCTGGGTGTGGACCTCGCCACGATCCAGAGCATGGTGGGTCATGCCGACCTGGATATGACGAAACATTATCTGCATGTGCAGACGCCGATCAAGCAAAAGGCAGTGGAGGTGTTCGACCAGGCATTTTGCCTCCCGGAAGCGCATTCCAGTCAAATTCCAGTCAGGCCATAAAGAGGGGTATTTTTAGGCAGAAAAAATCCCCAATTTCTTGCGAAATTGAGGATTTTTGGTCCGAGTGAGAAGATTCGAACTTCCGGCCTCTTGAACCCCATTCAAGCACGCTACCAACTGCGCTACACCCGGATCTCTTGCGCCTGATTATAATAGCACAACGCTTTGGAAAATGCAAGGCTTTTTTTATCTTTTTTCTGTTACGAAAAAGGGGCGCGAAAAAGATTTTCCAATAATTGACTATTTCGACTCTCTTGGTGTATACTGTAAAAAAGCAAAAATCATTGTCTAAGGAAAGGGGACGGTTTGATGATGATCTCTACCCGCGGGCGCTATGCGCTGCGCGTTATGGTGGATCTCGCGGAGCATAGCGGCGAGGGCTCCATCGCGATGAAGGAGGTTGCCGCGCGCCAGCAGGTATCCCTGAAATATCTTGAACGCATCATGCCCATGCTGGTGGAGCAGGGCCTTGTGGAGGGCACCCGCGGCAAGGGCGGCGGCTACCGCCTGACAAGGGAGCCGGCGGAATACCCGGTGGGGGAGATCCTGCGCGCCACGGAGGCAAGTCTTGCGCCCGTGGCCTGCCTTGCGGAGGGGGCGGAGCCCTGCGAGCGGGCGCCGTACTGCGCGACGCTGCCGCTGTGGAAGGAGCTTGACACCCTGGTCAACGGCTTTCTCGACAGCAAAACCCTCGCCGATCTCATGGCGTGAATTTGATAAGCCGTAAAAACTCCCCTCGGAATGATCCGAGGGGAGCGGTCTCTCTATGGGACTATATTCTCATGCAGACGTCCCAGGCGCGCCAGATGACGGTGCGCAGGTTGCCGATGGCAACGCAGTCGCCGACTCTGTGCACATGGGCGCCCTTCTCGCCGACGGGGGCGGGGACGAAGCCGATGCCGTTGATGACGGCGTCGCACTCGCAGCGGAAGGTCTCGTTCGGGGTCTTGATGACGCAGTAGCCGTCGCCGATCTCGGTGATGGTGGAGTGCAGGTAGACCGGGACCTTGTGGTACTCCATCGCGTCGCGCAGGAACGAGGTATTGGCAAGGCAGGTGGCCTGGGCCGCAACGAGGTCGTTGCCGTACTCGACGATGACGGGGTGCTTGCCCGCGAGGACGAGATCATACGCCGCCTCGCAGGAGGACTGGCCGCCGCCGAGGAAGACGATCTTGTCGCCCTCGACCTTCTTTTCGCGCAGCAGCTCACGGAAGGAGCGGGTCTTCTCAAAGCCCTTGATCTGGGGCATGGTCCTGGGGACGGAGCCGGTGCAGACGATGATCTCATCGAAGCCGCGGCGGATGGTGCCGAGATCGTTGACCTCGGTATTGAAGCGGACCTCCACGCCGGCCTTGGCGATCTCCCGCTTGTACCAGGCGATGAGCTCCTTGTCGTTCTCCTTGAAGGTCATGGCGGAGGCCGTGAGGAACAGGCCGCCGAGCTGGTCTTCCTTCTCGAAGATGACGGGGTTGTGGCCGCGCTTTTTCAGCACCAGCGCGCACTCCATGCCGCCGACGCCGCCGCCGATGATGGCGACCTTCTTGGGGTGCTTCGTCGGGACGATCTTGTAGCGGTTGTGCTGCATGGTGGGCGGGTTCAGCGCGCAGCGGGCGAGGTGCAGGGAGTCGCCCAGGGACTGCATGTTCTCGGTGCCGTTGGCCTTGGAGAAGTTGAAGCAGCCGTTGTGGCAGCGGATGCAGGGGCGGATGTCCTCCTCGTGGCCGGTGCGGATCTTGGTGACCCAGTTCTCGTCTACGAGGTTCTGGCGGGCGATGGCCACGGCGTCGAGACGGCCCGCGGCGATCTCCTCGGCGGCCTTGACCGGGTCCATACGGCCGGCGCAGGCGACGGGAATGTCGATAAACTGACGGATATGCTCCACGTCTGCGAGGTTGCAGTTGTCGGGCATGTACTGTGGCGGATGAGCCCAGTACCAGGCGTCGTAGGTGCCGTTGTCGCAGTTGAGGAAGGCGTAGCCCGCATCCTGCAGGATCTTGACGGCCTTCTCGGACTCCGCCATGTCGCGGCCGAACTCCTCAAACTCCTCATAGGGCATCGCGCCCTTGCGCCAGCCCTTCGTGCAGGAGCGGACGGAGTAGCGCAGGGAGACGGGGAAGTCGTCGCCGGCCTGGCGGTGGATCTCCTGGACGATCTCGGTGGCGAAGCGCAGGCGGTTCTCGAGACTGCCGCCGTACTGGTCGGTGCGGAAGTTCATGTTCGCGATGGCGAACTGGTCGAGGTTGTAGCCCTCGTGCACGGCGTGGATCTCAACGCCGTCGACGCCGGCCTCGCGCAGCTTCTTGGCGGTGGCGCCGAAGTGCCAGACCATCTCCTGGATCTCCTCGATGGTGAAGGGGCGGGAGTTGAAGTTATCGGCCCAGCGGTTGGGGGTGGCGGAGGCGGAGGCGCAGGCGTACTGCACGTCCACCACGGGGCTTGCGAGCTTGTTCAGAAGGTCGTTGCGCCCGAGGGCAGCCATCCAGGGCGTGACGGCCATGGAGCGGCCGAAGCCGCCGGCGAGCTGAATGAAGAGCTTGCCGCCGGTCTTGTGGTACTCGTCCATATAAGGCTTGAGCACGCGGTACATCTGGCGGTTGGAGTCCAGCCATTTTCTGCCCATGGTGTCGCGGATGACCTGCATACCGGGGAGGACCAGACCGACGCCGTCCTTGGCTCTCTTGAGCAGGAAGTCGGCGGCCTCGGTGTCGAAGTGAGACGGCTCCAGCCAGCCGAAGAGGGTCGTGCCGCCCATGGAACACTGTACGATGCGGTTCGGGATCTCTACCTCTCCGATTTTGAACGGAGTAAATAGAGCTTCATACTTCTCGTTCATAGTTTAACCCCTTTTAAATGAATTTCTGTTTTCGGACTTTACGGGAGCAGCGCCTTCACAAAGTTGATGGGCCAGCTCAGCAGATCGCCGAGAAGACGGACCTTGTCCAGAATGGCAAGATACGTGTCTTCGCCGAGAATGCCGAACAGCTTCTCCTGTGCCTCGTCAGTGCTCAGGACCTTCACGAGGCCGAAGCCCACGCAGCCGAAGCACGCGAGGAGCAGGAATTTCTTAAGCGTCTTCATGTGGATATTTCCCTCCTGCTATGTTTTTAGGATGAGTTTATGCCATTTTGCTGTACATATTATACTGATTTCCACCCCTTGCGTCAATCCCTTTTCTGCCGATTTGAACAAATGCCGCAAAAATGTAAATGGGCGTTGTAAAACTCACTTTTTGCAGAATCCGGCCATAAACACCGCAGGGGAGGGGCTTGCCCCTCCCGGCAGTACAAGCAGGCATAAAAAACAATGTACGGCGAATTCGTGAAAAAACGAAATCGCCGTACATTTTAGCATATCGGAATGTTTGCCGCGCGGGAGGGGCAAGCCCCTCCCCTACGATCAAAAAGCATCACGTTTGCCCATTTTGCAGCACGCCCCGTGATGGAAGGGGCGCTGCTCTCACTCCAGCTCGAACGCGCCGGTGTAGAGCTGGTAGTAGGTTCCTTTCTCGGCGATGAGCTTGTCGTGGCTGCCGCGCTCGATGATGCGGCCGTGGTCGAGGACCATGATGACATCGGAATTTTTGACGGTGGAGAGGCGGTGGGCGATGACGAAGACCGTGCGCCCCTTCATAAGCTCATCCATGCCGCGCTGGACGATGGCCTCGGTGCGGGTATCGATGGAGGAGGTGGCCTCGTCCATGATCATGACCGGGGGATCGGCGACGGCGGCGCGAGCGATGGCGATGAGCTGCCGCTGGCCCTGGGAGAGGTTCGCGCCGTTATTCTGCAGCATGGTGCCGTAGCCCTCGGGAAGCCGCACGATAAAGTCGTCCGCGCCGGCGAGCCGGGCGGCCCGGATGCACTCCTCGTCGGTGGCGTCGAGCCTGCCGTAGCGGATGTTGTCCATGACCGTGCCGGTGAAGAGATTCGTCTCCTGCAGCACGAGACCGAGCGAGCGCCTGAGGTCCGCCTTTTTGATCTTGTTGACGTTGATGCCGTCATAGCGGATCTTGCCGTCGGCAATGTCGTAGAAGCGGTTGATGAGGTTCGTGATGGTGGTCTTGCCGGCGCCGGTGGCTCCCACGAAGGCGACCTTCTGCCCGGGCTCTGCGTACACGGAGACGCCGTGCAGCACGTCCTTTCCCGGCTCATAGCCGAAGTCCACGTCCACGAGGCGCACATCGCCACGGAGCGGCGTGTAGGTCAGGGTCCCGTCCCCGTGGGGGTGGCGCCAGGCCCACCTGCCGGTGCGCTCCTGCGTCTCCTCCAAGTGATCCTCCGGGCCCTTGACATTCACGAGAGTGACATAGCCCTCGTCCGTCTCGGGCTCTTCGTCCATGAGACTGAAGATGCGTCCGGCACCCGCGGAGGCCATGACGATGTTGTTGATCTGCTGGGCAAGGGTGTTGACGTTGCCGGTGAACTGCTTGGCCATGCCGAGGAAGGGCACCAGCACGCTGATGGAGAAGGCCTTGCCGGAGAAGGACACGTTGTGTACCCCCGTCAGCAGGAACACGCCCCCCGCGAGGGCCATGACCACATAGAGGATGTTGCCGATGTTGTTCATGATGGGGCCGAGGATGTTGGCATAGGCGTTTGCCCTGCGGCTGTTCTCCTGGAGCTCGTTGTTGAGCTTCTTGAAAGCCTCGATGCTCTTCTCCTCGTGGCAGAAGACCTTGACCACCTTCTGCCCGTTCATCATCTCCTGGATGATGCCCTCGGTATCGGCGAGAGACTTCTGCTGTTTGATGAAGTAGCGCGCGGACCCGCCGCCGACCACTTTGGTCACATAGAACATGGCGACGACGCCGACGATGAGCACCAGCGTCATCCAGACGCTGAAATAGAGCATGATCGCAAACACCACGAGCACGATGGCCCCGGACTGGATGAAGGTGGGCAGGGCCTGGCTCACGAGCATACGCAGGGTGTCGATGTCGTTTGTGTAATAGCTCATGATGTCGCCGTGCTGGTGGCTGTCAAAATAGCGGATGGGGAGATCCTGCATCTTGTCAAAGGTCTCCTGCCGGAGCTTGTTGAGATAGCCCTGGGTCATCACGGCCATGAGCTGGGTGTAGGCCGCGGAGCTCATGAGGGCGAGGACATAGAGAATGGCCAGCACCGTCACATAGCGGTAGACCTCGGGCCTTGCGGCGGCCCAGTCGCCGCTCTTATACCAGCGCTCGATGACGGCGATGACGTTCTGGGTGAAGAGCGAGGGGATGGAGGAGACCACTGCCGAGAAAAGGATGCAGAGCATCGTGAGCGGGGCGAGACGGGGGTAGTAGGCGAAGAGATGCCGGATGGCGCGGCCGAGGGCCGAGAAGTCCGCCTTCGGCTTTCCGCCGTGCATGTTCGCGCCGCGCGGTCCTCCGGGCATTTTAGGCATTCTCCTCACCTCCGTTCATCTGCTGCTCATAGATCTCGCGGTAAATTTCGCTGCGCGCTAAAAGCTCGTCATGCGTGCCGCGGTCGACGATGCGGCCGTTGTCCATGATGAGGATCATGTCCGCGTCCATGACGGAGGCGACGCGCTGGGCGATGATGATCTTCGTGGTCTCGGGGATGTATGTTTTGAAGCCCGCGCGGATGAGGGCGTCGGTCTTCGTGTCCACGGCGCTCGTGGAGTCGTCGAGGATCAGGATCTTCGGCTTTTTGAGGAGGGCCCGCGCGATGCAGAGCCGCTGCTTCTGCCCGCCGGAGACATTGGTGCCGCCCTGCTCGATATGGGTGTCGTACCCGTCGGGGAAGGACTTCACAAAATCGTCCGCCTGTGCGAGCTTACACGCCTCGATGATCTCCGCGTCGCTCGCGTTCTCGTTGCCCCAGCGGAGGTTCTCCGCGATCGTGCCGGAGAAGAGGAGGTTTTTCTGCAGCACCATGGAAACCGCGTTCCGCAGCGCCTCCATGTCGTACTCGCGTACGTCCAGCCCCCCGACCTTCACGCTGCCCTCCGTCACGTCGTAGAGGCGGGCGATGAGCTGCACAAGCGTCGTCTTGCCGGAGCCGGTGCCGCCGAGGATGCCCACCGTCGCGCCCGAGGGGATGTGCAGGTCGATGTCCGAGAGGGCGTTGCGCTCCGCCGCGGCGGAATACTTGAAGCTCACGCCCGCAAAGTCCACGCTCCCGTCCGGGACGGTCTCCTTCGCGTTCTCGGGGCTTTGGAGCGACGGGACCTCCACCAGCACCTCGCTGATGCGCTTGGCGGACTCGGCCGAGATGGTGACCATGACGTAGATCATCGAGAGCATCATGAGACTCATCAGTACCTGCACGCCGTAGGTCAGCATGGCGGCGATCTGCCCCACGTCGATCACGGTGCCGCGGGTGGAGACGATGATGCGCGCACCCACTGTGAGGATGAAGACCATGTTGAAGTACATGCACAGCTGCATGAGGGGGGCGTTCAGGGCCACAATGCGCTCGGCCTTCGTGAAGTCGAGACAGATGGAGTCCGCGGCGGCGGCAAACTTTTTCTTCTCGTAATCCTCGCGCGCAAAGCCCTTTACAACGCGCATGGCGCGCACGTTTTCCTCAATGGACTCGTTGAGCTTGTCATATTTCCGGAAGACGGAGCGGAAGGCGGGCATGGCCTTTTTCGCCACGAACAGCAGACCGCCAACCAAAATCGGCACCACCACCACGAACGTGAGGGCGAGCCTGCCGCCCATGATGAAGGCCATGGTGATGGCGAAAATGAACATCATCGGCGCGCGCACGGCGGTGCGGATGATCATCATGAAGGACATCTGGACGTTTGACACATCCGTCGTCATGCGCGTCACGAGCGAGGCGGAGGAGAAGCGGTCGATGTTCGCAAAGGAAAAGCTCTGCACCCGCGTAAACATATCCTCGCGCAGGTTCTTGGCAAAGCCGGTGGCGGCCTCGGAGCAGGTCCGCGCCGCGATGCCGCCGCAGAAGAGGGAGGCGACCGCCATCAGCACGAGCTTTGCCCCGAGCAGCGTGACGTCGGACAGGGCCTCGCCCGCCTTGATCATGTTGACCATGTCGGCGGTGTAAAAGGGGATGAGCACCTCAAAGAAGACCTCTCCCAGAATGAAGAGCAATGTGAGCAGCGAGGGCTTTTTATACTCCCGCAGACTCCCGGCGAGCGTTTTGATCACAGCCGCTTTCACATCCTTTCTGAAAAAACACAGTAAACCTCATTCTATCAAAACTCCGGCTGAAATCAAGCACAAGTTTGTAAAAAGTTTTGCGCATGTCATCCCGATTATTTTGCCGCAGGCCCCTTGCAATCCGGCGCCGCACATCGTAAACGGCACGAATCCGGTCGTCGCGCATGATTTCTGCGGCGGGTCGGTCAGCGGGAAGGACGTGATCGTGGTGGACGACATGATCGCCTCCGGCGGCAGCATCCTGGACACCGCCCGGCAGCTCAAGGAGATGGGCGCGCGGCGCGTGTTCCTGTTCTCCACCTTCGGCCTTTTCACAGGCGGACTCGAAAAGGTCGACCGGGCCTTCTCGGACGGCTGGTTTGACCGCATCTTCACCACCAATCTCATCTATCAGACGCCGGAGCTTTTGAGCCGGGAATACTATTATTCCGTGCACATGGACCGCTATATCGCCGCCCTGATCGACACGCTCAATAAGGGTGAAACGATCCAGGAGCTCATCAAGCCCGCAAACAGGATCCACCGGGCGCTGGCGCTCTACCGGAACACCTGACAGGCGGGCAAAGCCCCAGGCCGCAGGCTCTTTTTTCACCGGGTAATCCCGCGCGAGACTGCCTGTATCCAGAAAACTTGCACAAAAACCGCTTACAGTTTTTAGAGGAATTAGACAAAAGTTTGGGCAAAACGGCCCTTGAAACCGGGATCAAAAAAGACTATAATCCACCGCGAACTCAAGGAAAGGAGGCGGTAGAAAAATGGACGGCATTATGAACGCCGCGTTTTTCGAGCCTGAGCATGCGTCCCGGTTTCCCAATTTGCTTGAGGACAAGGATTTTGTTTCTTACTATTGGACGCTGCCGTTCTGCAATCTCTGATTGCGTCAGGTGAAAAAGACGGGGCCTGCCAGGGCGGGCCTTGGACAATAAAAAAACTCCCCAAAGCGGGGAGGAGACAGAGCACCCCCGGGCCCAAACGGACCCGGGGGTGCTTTCTGTTGTGCGCCGGGGGCGCGCGCAAAATGTCCGCAAACCGACGCGTGATCTTTCGGGAAAGTGACTTCTCAAACGCGGCTTTTCATGGTATAGTAACCATATAAAGCAAAAGAAATGCTGCGCGGCTGCCTTCTGGAGAGCGCGTCCGCGGCGGCGCAGAGACCGGAATACGCCTATGAGCGGGTCAATGCCGCGGCATACCGGGTCGAGCTCATGTTCTCCGCCCTCGCCTTCTCCCTCTGCGCCGTCATTTCCACGGAGTTTACAGACAAGGACAAGTGCTGATAAAAATATTGAAAAAGGAGCAACAAGATGGAGCACCGCATTACAGATCTCGACATTTACCTCTTCGGAAGAGGGACGCACTACACGATCTATGAAAAGCTCGGCGCGCACCCCGCGGTCGAGAACGGGCAGGCGGGCGTGTATTTCGCCGTCTGGGCCCCGAACGCGCGCGCGGTCAGCGTCGTGGGGGACTTTAACGGCTGGACCCCGGGGCGCGATTCTATGCAGCCGCTCGCGGAGTCCGGCATCTTCGACCTCTTTATCCCGGGGCTCGCTCCCCACGCGCTCTATAAGTTCGCGGTGGAGACGCGCTCCGGCGACATCCTCCTCAAGGCCGACCCCTACGGGAACCAGAGCCAGCTCCGCCCGGAGACGGCCTCCATCGTGGCGGATCTCTCCACCTACGCCTGGGAGGATGAGAAGTGGATGGCCGCCCGCAAGGATCAGGACCCGAAAAAGAAGCCGCTCTCCATTTATGAGGTGCACCTCGGCTCCTGGAAGAAGGACGAGAGCGGGGCAAACTCCGGCTTCCGCCAGTACCGCGATCTCGCCCCGGAGCTTGCCGAGTACGTAAACTACATGGGCTATACCCACGTGGAGCTCATCGGCATTGCCGAGCACCCCTTTGACGGCTCCTGGGGCTACCAGGTCACGAATTACTACGCCCCCACCGCCCGCTACGGCAGCGCGGAGGACTTCATGTATTTTGTGGACTACCTGCACCGCCAGGGCGTCGGCGTGATCCTCGACTGGGTGCCGGCCCACTTCCCGCGCGACGCCTACGGCCTTGCGCGCTTCGACGGCTTCGCCGAGTATGAGCACGCCGATCCCCGCCAGGGCGAGCATCCCGACTGGGGCACCTATATCTTCAACTACCGCCGCCCGCAGGTCAAAAACTTCCTCATCGCAAACGCCCTCTTCTGGCTGGAAAAGTTCCATGTGGACGGCCTGCGCGTGGACGCCGTGGCCTCCATGCTCTATCTCGACTACGGCAAGAAGGACGGGGAGTGGGTCGCGAACGAGGACGGCGGCAACATCAACTACGACGCCATCGAATTTCTCAAGCACCTCAACTCCATCGTCTCCCAGCGTGTGCCGGGGGCCATGGTCATCGCGGAGGAGTCCACGGCCTTCCCCCTGGTTTCCCGCGCGCCGGAGGACGGGGGTCTCGGCTTCACCTTCAAGTGGAACATGGGCTGGATGCACGATGTCCTTGAGTATATGAAAACCGACCCCTTCATGCGCCAGTTTGTCCACAACAACATCACCTTCAGCTTCACCTACGCCTTCAGCGAAAACTATGTGCTGCCCTTCTCCCATGATGAGGTGGTGCACATGAAGGGCTCCATGATCAACAAGATGCCCGGCGCCATGGAGGACAAGTTCGGCAATCTCCGCCTCGCCTACGGCCTCATGATGGCCCACCCGGGCAAAAAGCTCCTCTTCATGGGGCAGGACTTCGCCCAGCTCCGGGAGTGGAGCGAGGAGCGCAGCCTGGACTGGTTCCTCCTGGATAACGAGCCGCAGCACCGCGCGCTCAATAACTACGTGCGCGCCCTGCTCGCCATGTACCGCAGCTACCCCTCCCTCTACGAGAACGACTGCGAGGAGCGCGGCTTCGAGTGGATCAACGGCGCGGACGCCACCCACAATATGCTGAGCTTCTGCCGCATGAGCACAGATAAGAAAAAGTGCCTGCTCTTCCACTTCAACTTCTCCCCCGTGGCCTATCCCAAGCACCGCATCGGCGCTCTGTGCAAGGGGACCTATCACCAGGTCCTCAACAGCGACGACGCCGTCTTCGGCGGCAGCGGGAACTGGCCGGCCCAGGTCGTCAAGGCAGACCCCATCCCCTGGGACGGGAAGCCGTACTCCGTGGAGTTTGACGTGCCGCCCTACTCCGTCTCCGCCTTCACGTTCAATTACACCCAGGCGACCGCCGGCGGAAGAAAGCGGACCATTAAGGCCAAGGCCGCCGAGCGTGAGGCCAGGGTCCTTACCGAGCAGGAGGAGGCCATCCTGAGCGCCGCCGCCGGGAGCGGGAAATCTCTCGACGAGATTCTTGCCCTCCTGCAAAAATAAGCCGTCTGCCCGCGGCGTACAACAGATTTCTGTTGCCTTGCGTTCCTGTATGTGTTAAAATTTGAACAGCGCGTACCTGCGCTGCCGAGACGGCGCGCACCATGACGGAAGAGAGGGGAGAAGGAGATGCTTGACCGGGTCTGGGCAAAGCGCCTGCTTGACAGTATGTCCAGGGGCCTCATTGCGCTGCACGTGCTGCTCGCGCTGTGCTATCTGTCCAATACGCTCATGCCCATGTTCTATGCAAACGCGCTTTGCATCCTCTTGAATACCTTCGGCCTCTATCTGCTCAAAAAGGGCAGGGCCCGCACCCAGATCCTCATGATCTATTTCTCGGAGCTTGTGCAGCTTGCCCTCTCTGTGCTCTTCGTGGGGCATGGCGCGGGCTTCCAGCTCCCCCTTGTGGGGCTCACCTGCATGGCCTTTCTCGCCGAGTATCTGGGCCGCTCGATGAAGCTCGAGTATGTCCCGGCGATGCCTCTCGCCGTTTCGAGCTTCGTGGTCTACGCCCTGCTCTTCACGCGCAGCTTCTATGGCCCCGGCCTTGCCCCGTTCCCGGAGTCTGCGGTGACCATGCTGCAGGTCATCTGGAGCATGGCGGTGTTCATCCTCCTCATCGGGGGCATGCTCTCTGCCCTGCGCCTGACCTCCGCCTCGGAGCACACCCTCACGAGCAGGGCCGAGACGGATGAGCTCACGGGGCTCATCAACCGCGCCGGCTATGACCGGATTCTGGAGGAGCTCAATGTGCAGGACGCCATTCTCCTGCTGGTGGACACCGACAAATTCAAGGGCATCAACGACCGCTACGGCCACGAGACAGGGGACCGGGTTTTGCAGAAGATCGCAAAAACGCTCCTGGGATACTTCCGGCATGAGGACTATGTCTGCCGCATCGGGGGCGATGAATTTGCCGTCGTGCTGGTGAACGCCGGCGCGATCGAGGATGAAAAACTCCGCGAGAAGACCCGCTTCATCAACCGCGAGCTTGCCGGCACCGCGGCGGACGAGCTGCCCGCGGTCTCCGTCAGCGTCGGGGTCGCCCGGGGCAGCGGGGCCGAGGACTGGACCGAGCTTTTCAAGCAGGCGGACACGGCCCTCTACGAGGTCAAGCAGGAGGGCGGCCGCGGCTGCCGCATCTGGGGCGCGTAAAGGGTATACGGCCCGAAGCAGAAAAACGAATGTTTTATGCGCAAAGTTTCGTGCTGACGTAGGGGCGGGCGTCCTCGACCGCCCGTACAGAGCAGCCTGAAATCATGCAGTATCCCCGGCGAATACGCTGCAATTTGTTGTGTATTCGCCGGGGATATGTGTTTTTCCTGTAAATAATCCACAAATCAAATGCCCCTATCTTGTGCTTCCTGCACAAAAGTTTAGACACTTTGCCTCTTGCATTTTCGCCGCGGAGGGCTAAAATGAAGGCTCCAAAGCCGGGCGCGTACCCCAAATCCCCGGCTTTAAGAGGGTAAGACCATGACAAGAGACATGACGACAGGCTCGCCCCTGCGGTGCATCCTCGGCTTCTGCGCGCCGCTTCTGGTGGGCAACCTGTTTCAGCAGTTTTATAACCTGGCCGACAGTATGCTGGTCGGCCGCATCCTGGGGCTGAACGCCTTTGCCGCCGTCGGCGCGACGGGGGCTTTGAGCTTTCTGATCCTCGGCTTCGTGCTCGGGAGCTGCTCGGGCCTCTCGATCCCGATCGCCCAGAGCTTCGGCGCGGGGGATCTGGACGGCGTGCGCCGCCGCGCGGGGCAGCTCGTGTGGCTCGGTCTCGGCATCGCGGGGCTCATCGGCCTCGTCTGCCTTTTCTGGACGGATGATCTCCTGCGCCTGATGAACACCCCGGCGGAGATTTTTGACGAGGCGTACCGCTATATTTTCATCGTCTTCATGGGCGTGGGCGCGACGGTGCTCTATAACCTGAGCTCCGCCGTGCTGCGCGCCCTCGGGGACAGCCGCACGCCGCTGCATTTTCTGGTCGCGTCGGTACTCCTGAACGTCGTGCTGGATATCCTCTTCATGCGGTATCTTCGCTTCGGCGTGGAGGGCGCAGCGTGGGCGACGGTGCTGTCGCAGCTCGCCTCCGGGCTTGCCTGCCTGGTGTATATGGCGCGGCGCGTCCCCATGCTCCGTCTGCGGCGGGCGGATCTCAAGCCCGATCTCAAACGCATCGGCAGCATGGCGGCCATCGGTCTCCCGATGGGCCTGCAGTTTTCCATCACGGCGGTGGGCTCCATCCTCGTGCAGGGGGCGATCAACGGCCTCGGCGCGCAGGCGGTCGCGGCGGTGGCGGCGGCGGCAAAGGTCCACAACGTCGTCGCCGCGCCGCTTGAGACCTGCGGCATCGCCATGGCGACCTACTGCGGGCAGAATCTCGGCGCGGGGGAGTATGCGCGCATCCGCCGCGGCATCTGGAGCACCATGGCCGCCGCGATGGTCTACTGCGCCTTTGCCTTTGCGTTCCTCTTCGGCCTGGGGCGCACGATGGCCACCCTGTTTGTGAGCCCCGCAGAGCTTGCCGTCCTGCGCGATGTGCAGCAGTACCTCACGACGCTCGGCCTCTTCTATCCGACGCTCGCCGTGATTTTCGTCTTCCGCAGCGCCCTGCAGGGGATGGGCTATTCCTACCGGGCCATGCTCGCCGGCGTCTCGGAGCTGATTGCCCGCACGCTCGTCTCCTTCGGGCTTGTGGGGCGCTTCGGCTTCACCGCCGTGTGCTTTGCAAACCCCGCGGCCTGGGTCTTCGCGGACTGCGTCCTCCTTGTGCTCTATGCCCGCGTCATGCACGAGCTCGCCCCGTTTGAGAGAAGCAGGGCCCTCGCCAGCGCCCACCGCTAAGCGCACCTTTCTCGGAATAACACAAGAACCACCCTCCATGAGGTGGTTCTTGTTCTAAGCGTTATACAAAAGCTGCCGCCCACATATACCAAAACGGGAGTCCCCCCGAGGGACTCCCGTTCCTTTGGCGCAGAAGGAGGGATTTGAAGAGACGATTTTGGCAGTTATTTAGCCTTTTTTGTTCTCATTTCCTGTTATTTCACGTGAAAAAGTACCCGGAAACCTATTATTTGCTGTTAATCATTAGCAGCCTTTGTTATCCTCTAAAGGGGAAAACAAAGGGGGAACAGTCCGCACAGGTGTAGCAAAGCAGGTGGGATCTATCCGTATCTGGAGTATCCGTTGAAACAATGATTGGCGCAATCAGAATTTAAGAACTATATAAAATAGCAAATTCGCTTTTTCCCAAGCTGTGGTCGCACCGCTCCATTCCCCAAAATTAAAAATAATTTGATTTTGGGGAATTGAGGCGTTATAATTGGTCTACAATAAGCTTGGGGGGATCATGATGAAGATTATCGAACGTACTTCTTATCTGGAAGAGGTGAAGGATCTTCTTCAAACGCCGGATATCAAGGTGATCACAGGTGTGCGAAGATCCGGCAAGTCAAAGCTGCTGGACGCGTTAGCTGCCTGGCTGGAAGCCAACGATACGCAGGCCAATATTATCCACATCAATTTCAATTTGACAGAGTATGAAAGCCTTATGGAGTATCATGCTCTGGAGGGCTATGTTGAAAAACATTATCAGGCTGGGAAAAACAATGTTTTGATGATCGATGAGGTGCAGATGTGCCCCTCTTTTGAAAAGGCTGTCAACAGCCTTCATGCGAAAGAGAAGTATGATATCTATGTGACCGGCTCAAATGCTTTTCTGCAGAGCAGCGATCTGGCAACGCTGTTTGTGGGCCGAACCTATGAGGTTCATGTCTTCCCGTTCTCCTTCAGGGAATACCTGTCGTATTTCCCCTCCGAGAACCTCTATGGCAGCCTGACAAAGTACATCACCGAGGGCGGCATGGCTGGATCGTATCTCTACAAGAACGACGCGCAGAAATACCGCTATATCAACAGCGAGGTACTCAATGCTCTGATCGTCCATGATATTGTGAAAAAATACCGGCTAAAGAATGAGCCGCTGCTGCATGAGCTGATCGACTTCCTGATGGACAATATCGGGAACGTGACATCTATTCGCGCCATTACCGATACCCTTCGCTCCAACAAAACGAAAGTTGATCACAAGACGGTCGGGAAATACATGGACGCCCTGTGTAAAGCTTTCGCTTTCTACAGAATACGGAGATACGATGTTCGAGGAAAGCGGTATCTCCGCTCCGAGGACAAGTATTATCTGGCGGATCAGAGCTTTCGTTACGCACGGCTGGGAACAAAGAATATGGACTACGGCCGCGTCCTGGAAAACATCGTGGCAATTGAGCTGCTCCGTCGGGGGTATGAGGTATATGTCGGCGTCCTCTATAACAAGGAAATCGACTTTGTGGCCATGAAACAGGGCGAAAAGCTGTATATTCAGGTCGCTAACGACATTTCCGATCCCAAGACCTTTGAACGGGAGGTCACGCCCCTTTTGAGCATCAAAGATGCCTATCCGAAACTGGTGATCGCGCGCACTTGGCAGCCGGAATATCAGCATGAAGGAATCCGAATCCTTGATGCCGCAGACTGGCTCAGCCAAGTCGTTCCCCAAAAGTAAAACTGATTCATAATTGGGGAACAGATTACGAGCTGCTGCAAGAAACCATATAATTACAAAAGCCGAGGCACGAATCTTCTGTTCCGAAGAATCACGCCTCAGCTTTTGTTTTCCATAATGATTTACCTCATTTCTTTCTTTCCAAATTGTGTAACCGCAACCGTGAGCACGTTTACAAAGACCAGTACCGCAATCGGCAGGAATGGGAACATCGAAAATGTCATCGTGTTGGATTGCACAGTGAAATCATGCAGAGAGCAAGACACCAAATAGCCGCTATAACAATACGGGTATACAATCCATAGCGGCGTGTTTGCCACCAGTACGCCGGGAACGACCAAGAGAAGATTTAACCCCACGGAAAGCAGCGGCTTTTCAAAAAGGACGGTGATCGCCCACATTACCGCAGCGCAGGGCAGCATTGTGAGAAATAAATTCATGCACCACTTGAGCAAATAGGCCAGTGGCAAGGCTTCTGTGATCCCTGTCGTCCTTGTGGCAATTCCACCTGCTACTATAAACACAAGGAAAAACACAACCATCTCCATAAACAAATAAAACAGGAGAACAAAAAACTTTGCCAAAGACATAGTGTAACGATTGACGGGCAATGCCAGCATTTTCAAAATACCGTTATTCTGCGTTTCGCGTCCTGCAATCATCACGCAAACAACGATCATGCTGAATGGAAGAAGATAGTACGAATAGACCAGCGCACTCTGGATAAACATAGCGGGCCATGCGTTTGTGTACTCTGGGGTAAAATAGCTTGATAAATTTGACACGCCGGAGATAATCACCAGCAGCGGAGCAATGAAGATCAACGGAACGATTTTAGACCGTTTCACCTTTGTAAACTCAATTTTGAGTAATTCAAAAAAGCTCATTCTGTCCCCTCCTTACTCATACTGCAGCCGTTTTGCCATCCAAAGCCCAACACCAAGAAAAAGTGCGGTTTCGACCACGGACACGACGGCGACTAACACATCCGGCTGTGCGCTCATAGCGATGGCGGGCTTGAGCATAATCACGAATGGATGTACCATAAGCAGAGCCGCGTCTGCTGCGGCAAGCGCCATCCCGCTTAAAAATCCGGCGACTCCGACACCAAGCGGTATCCACATATTTTCAAACCGAGACGCGACCAGCAGCATAAAAGAAAGCGTGGGCATTGTGGTGATAAATGAGTAGAGGGAGAATGCAACCACGGCTCTCATATCGAAGGCTCCGTGCGGAAATTCAACCACACCGATCCTCGCAAGCGCGGCGTTCTCCAATGTGACGGCAAAAAGAAGCATGACGGTCAGAATGACAAATTTGGAAAAATACATGGTCGGAACGCTCACGGGCAGCATATACATTTTTTTGACCGCGTTTCCCTTAAACTCCATGTTGTAAATCATGCAGGCGGCAACGACAACCCCAAATAGATTTAAGACCATAATCATGCCGTAAAGCTGTGTCAGCAGAATATCCATCGGGTCTAATGGCAAACTGAGCAGCGTTTCTTTCCGCACCATATAATTGACAAAGGCGTATGCGGCTCCCAGAATGCCAACCGAAAATAAAACGGGAATAACCCCTGTTCTTTTCTCTTTGCGGAGTTCGATCATAAGCGAGTTCATAGGATGGCCCTCTGCTTCCTGTCCGCGTTATCCTTGTCGATCATGGAGAGGAAAACATCCTCCAGCTTATTGGTGGCAAATCCATTTTTCAGCGCGTTTTGCCGGAGATCATGTAGACTTCCCTCGAACAACAGACTACCATGATTTAAGATACCGATGTCGTCTGCCATAAGTTCAATTTCGGACAGCATATGCGAGGAAATGAACACGGTGCAGTCGTAAAGCCCCGGCAGGGATTTTACAAGGTTGCGGATTTCATGAATACCGGAGGGATCAAGGCCGTTTGTCGGCTCATCCAGAATGAGGATCGGCGGCCTGCCCAGCAAGGCCCCGGCAAGCCCTAACCGCTGCTTCATACCGAGAGAATACTTTTTTGCAAGCCGATCCCCAAACTCAGAAAGGCCGACGAGCTCCAGGGCCTCCTCTACCGCGCTTTTCGGCAGATCTAAAATGCGGCGGATAATATCAAGATTTTCGCGGCCTGTCAGATTTGCATAAAATGAGGGAGACTCAATAAATGAGCCGGTTTCTTTCAGAATAGCAAGGCGATCCTGGGGAAAGTGTTTGCCGTCAATGGTAAAATTGCCTTTTGTCGGGGCGGTCAGTCCCAGCAGCATTTTCATCGTGGTGGATTTTCCTGCTCCATTTGGACCGAGGAAACCGTAAATGCTGCCTTGCCGCACATGGATTGAAACGTCGTTTACGGCGATAAAGTTTTTGTATTCTTTCGTCAAGTGTTCTGTTGTAATGATGTGTTCCATGAGGTCAACTCCTTCCGATGCTGTAATCATAGAGTGTCAAGCTGACATTAACATTCTCTGTTCCTTACTTTTTCCTTACTTTTTCACGACGGCAATTCCATAATTGAACTGCTATGGTATAATGACCTCAAAGGAAGTGAGCTAAATGGGCTCCTATTTGCATAACAAAAAGCTCCTGCTTGTCGATGACGAGCCGGAGCTGCTTAAAATGATAGCTTCAATCTTATATAATGATGGTTTTGAAAATATTGTAACTGCATCTACCGCAGCGGATGCTATATCTACCGCAAAAAATGGAAGTCCCGATCTGGTGGTGCTGGATGTAATGCTGCCGGATGGTGACGGTTTTTCTGTTATGCGAGAAATACGGGAATTTACGAATGTCCCCGTCATTTTTCTAACCGCAAAGGACGAAGCTGAGGACAAACTGGCCGGATTGGGGCTGGGCGCAGATGATTACATTGTAAAGCCGTTTTTACCGTTGGAGTTTCTGCTGCGCGTTCATGCCGTTCTCCGTCGGTGCTACAAGGAGGACTCGCCAATGATCCAGTTAGAGGGCTGCACCGTTGATTTCAGCCGGGCAGAGGTAAATAAAGCAGGAGAGGTTATCCCTTTGACCGCAAAAGAACATACTTTGTTAGAAACACTGGCCCGGAACGAGGGCCGGATTGTTACCGTGGACGCTCTTTGCGAAGCATTGTGGGGGGATAATCCTTTCGGGTATGAGAATAGTCTAAACGCCCATGTTCGGCGTGTCAGAGAAAAAATCGAAACAAATCCCTCAAAGCCAGTTTCGCTAATCACGATCAAGGGACTGGGCTACAAGCTGAACACGAGGAAGTGAAACCGTGAAATCGTTTGCAAAGTATATTTCAAAAAGGCTGCTTTTCTTTGCTGCTTTCGTGATTTTTCTACTTCTAATAAACCTTTTGGCTTTCGGATTGGTATTTCAAGATTCGATGTCCGAGGATTACGGAGAAAACTCGCCAAAGAGGATGTTAGAGGAAGTCTCCGAAGCGTTGACGCAAGACGGCCTCCCGGATAACGTGTTTGAAAAGCTGGAAAACAATCATATCTGGGCGATGCTATTAGACGATAACGGAAACAGTATTTGGGCCGCATTTACACCAAAGGAAATCCCTGCGGCCTATTCGCTCCAAGATGTCGCCCTTTTTTCAAAGGGGTATCTGCAAGATTATCCTGTATTTACATGGAATACAGAAAATGGCCTGTTGGTATTAGGCTATCCTAAAGACAGCTATGCGAAAATTACTGACAATTATTATTCGGTACGTTCTGTTCAGCGAATGCCTGCCTATTTCTTTGGTACGCTGCTGCTTGACCTCCTACTGCTTTTTCTTGCCTATTATTTCTCTAAACAAAAAATACTGAAAAATACGGGGCCGATTGTCGCGGCAGTTGAAACGCTTTCCGATGGGACGCCGGCCCATTTATCCGTAAACGGCGAATTATCTGCAATAGCAGAGAGCATTAATAAAACATCCGAGATACTAAGCAGGCAAAACGATGCCCGTGCAAACTGGATCAGCGGTGTTTCCCACGACATACGAACTCCGCTTTCTATGATTATGGGATATGCCGAACAGCTTCAAAGCGATACACATCTTACAGATACTGAGCGTAAGATGACAGCAATTATTATAAAACACAGTGAGCGTATAAGGAACTTAGTGAGTGATCTTAACCTTGCGTCCAAGCTCGAATACAACATGCAACCGATCAGCGTTAAGCAGGAAAACGCAGTAGCCATTGTGAGACAGGCAGCCGTAGATTTTATCAACACCGACATTTACGACAAATATCCGATTGAATGGCTAACCGATGAAGAATTGTCCGCCTGTCTTATCCATGCGGATCGAGATTTATTGAAACGCGCAATTTCAAACCTTATACAAAACTGCATCAATCATAATGAGAATGGTTGTACTATCTATGTGTCTGTAAGTATAGAGCAAAACAACTGTGTTATTCGTGTTGAGGATAATGGTATCGGAGCATCTGACGAACAGATTGAGAAACTCAATACCGCCCCTCATTATATGGTCTGTGATACAAACACGACGGAGCAGCGTCATGGTTTAGGACTTCTCATTGTAAAGCAAATAGTAGATTCGCATAATGGTACGACATACATTGAACACAGCACATTCGGTGGATTTGCTGTAAAGCTTAAATTGCCTATGTAACACAAAGCCGGTGAGCGACACACTCATCGGCTTTGCGAATTTTTATCGCTCAATTTGAAAGCAGAGCCTGATCTGTAAATTTAAAAAAGTAGAAATGACCCGAAATTATCCGTACTGTCTGTATGTCCGTATGTGTTTCGAGGCCGTTTCATAAAAACAGAATATGTACTCCCAGCTGGGAAAGATCGTTTTGGTCTTCCCCGGCTTTTTCTTTTTTTTTCAAAAACAATTTTTGTCGGGGTACTTGCTATGGGCTGGCCTGAGATTGGGGGAAGTGAGGAGGAAAAACGCGAATACTTCAAAATCGCAAAAAGCCAGATGCAATTTTTCTCAAAAGATTTTTTCGAGCTACTTGCAAAACCGGCCTCTGAGTTTGGGTTAAGTGAGAGGAAAAAACGCAGAGACCTCAAAGCCATCAAAACGGGCAGATGTAAAAATCTCAAAAATTTTTCGGAGAGTGATTGCAATTCGGCCCTTTTTCTTTGGGGTAAGTGAAAGGAGAAGGCAATTCCTTTCAAGTTTTTCAAAATAGGAGCTGAACGAAAATGACACTGGAGCAGCAACTACAGAAATTTGACCGGGAGATCCTATCGACGAAACAGGCACTGCGGTTTTACGAGCAGAAGGAAAAAATCGTCCAAAGCGAAATCAAGCGCCTCATGCGAAAGGAGCGAACCCATCGGCTCTGTGTCCGCGGTGGGATGCTGGAGCACTTTCTGCGAGAACCGGAACTCTTGTCCGATGACCAAGTGCAGGAACTGTTGACGTTAGCTTTTCGCCAGGAAGCAGTTGTACTGAAACTCAGCCGGATGCTAGCTGTGGTTAAGGAACGGGACAGAAGAACCATTCCCGAAGGGTAAGGGCGCAATTATACACCGCTCCCGGTGAATTGCGTGAAATATGTGTATGTCTTGCAGACGGCTCGGAGCAGAACGGATGTTCTTCTCCCCAAGGGGCTGACGCCCTGCGCCGTTTTGCACGGCTACCCCAATAGAACGGAAAGGAGAGATGCTCTATCCCATGTCCCCACTTCAGTATCACCATCACCCAGCGCAGCCGGGCACAGTCCGCCGTAGCGGGCGCGGCCTATCAAAGCGGCGAAAGACTCTTCTCGGAATATGACCAAAAATGGAAATCCTACTCCGAGAAGCGCGGGATCGTTTTTGCCGAAATCCTGCTCCCGCCCAACGCGCCGCCAGAGTATAAAGATCGGGCAACGCTTTGGAACTCCGCCGAGAAAATCGAAATACAGTGGAATGCCCAATTGGCCCGACGCATCGTTCTGGCTCTCCCGCGCGAAGTGCCGTCCGAGCAATATCCGAATATGCTGCGTGAGTTCTGTCAGGAGAATTTCGTGTCGCAGGGTATGTGCGTGGACTATGCCATCCACGACAAAGGCGAGGGTAATCCTCATGCGCATATCCTGCTGACCCTGCGGGCGATGGACGAGCATGGACGATGGCTCCCCAAGAGTCGCAAGGTATATGACCTGGATAAGAAGGGAGAGCGAATACGGCTCCCCTCCGGGAATTGGAAAAGCCACAAGGAAAGCACTGTGGACTGGAACGAGCAGAGCAAGGCCGAGGTCTGGCGGCATGGCTGGGAAGTGACCACAAACCGCTTTTTAGAGAGAAACGGAAGAAGTGAGCGCGTCGATCTCCGCTCCTTTGAACGGCAAGGCCTTGACCTCGCCCCCACGATTCATCTCGGCCCCGCTGTGACGCAGATGGAAAAGCGAGGCGTTCAGACAGAGCTGGGAAATTACAACCGGGAGATCCGGCGTATGAACCAGATCCTGCTGAGTGTTCGCAAAACGATCACCGCGCAGAAAAGCCGGATGGACCGCCTGGTTGAAGAACGCTATCGTGAGGAAAGCCGGGAACTCACCTTGCCGGAGCTTTTGACGGAATACCTGGATGAGCGAAAAGCGGAGCGCAGCGACTGGTCTTCGTATGCCCAAACCAAGGGAAGCGCAAAGGATTTGAAGCGTGTCTCCGAAGCGGTCGTCTATCTGCAAACCCATGAGATCAACACGCTGTCGGAATTGGAGCAGCACGTTGCGGAGAAAGAAGCTGCTTTATCGAAAATCCGCAATACCGTGCGCGGCAAGGAAAAGCGCATCCGGGATATCGACGCGCTGCTGAAAGCGCCGAAAACGATTAAACAGTATGAACCGCTCCAGAAGGAGAAAACCGGCATCATCCTTAAGAAGTGGCGTGAGGATTACTATCGCCAGCACAAGGACGCGCTGGATGCGTACTACCGGGCGCAGAGGCTGATCCGCAAATATTACCCGGACGGAAAAGTTCCCACACCGACACTTTTAAAAGAGCGAAACAAATTAAAAGAAGAGTTGGAATGGCTTCAGCCGAAAGTAAACGAGTTATCTGAAGAGCTGGAGAACCTGAGTGTTGTCCGTATCTGCTTAGCGCCACCGAAGGAGAAAGCAGCTCCTACGCAAGAGGTGGAAACACATCCTGCGCCCGAACCGAGAAAAGCCATCACACCGCAGCAGGAGAAAGCGTCTGCCATAGGACGCTTGCATAAAGCGCAGCAGATCGTTGACGAAAATGATCGGCGCAAGCAAGCGGATCGAAAGAAAAGCTATTCCATAGAGCATTGACAGGGCGGGCATTTTCGACCTCCCTCAAAGGGCAATCTTTTTTGTACCAGCCTTCTGCCACGGAAAAAATATTTGGATGAGTACTTGCTATTGAGGCTTGCCCTTTGTGATGAGTGAAGGAGATCGACATCTCTGACAGAAAGGAAAAGTATGAATATCTACGAAACGGTAAAGAGCCTCGTCACAGTCCGCGAGGCGGCGGAACGCTATGGACTGAACATCAACCGGCACAGCATGGCCTGCTGTCCTTTCCATGAGGACCGGCACCCCAGCATGAAACTGGACGAACGGTATCACTGCTTCGGCTGCGGCGCAGATGGCGACGTAATCGACTTCACGGCCAAGCTGTTCCACCTGTCGCCCTATGAGGCGGCAGACAAGCTGAATCAGGACTTTGGAGCCGGATGCTTACCTGAGCCCGCGCATCCGCCTCCTCGTCCGCGAGAACCGTTACGACATTGCCGGGAAGTTCTGCTGGCTATGGAGCTTCAACTCCGCAGGCAGAAACAAGCGGTTATTCCAACGGATAGAGCAAAACCCATTCCCGTGCAGTACGCCGAGGTTTGCCAGATGTACGACTTCATCTGCTGCTTGTCGGACTTTCTGGAGGGCGGCACAGAAAAAGAGAAACGGGATGTGATCGCCTATCTGACTGATGGCGTCCTAGAACGCTATGAGACAGCACTGAGGAAAGGGGTGATTGAATATGGTGACATCTTCGTGGGAAAAGCCGATCTGGCTGGTAAAGGGGAAGATCGATGAGGTGCGGTTCTGCGAGGCGTTTCTGGTAGAGCACCCGATGATCTGTATTCACGAGAGTCTTTTCACCGTTGACGGCAAAGTCCCGGATTTGGATAAGGTCAGAAACGAGATCTACAACCAGATCAAGCCCTACTGGAGAACGAGCATATACAAAAAAGTGTCGGCCTTGCTGGACGCCTTGCGGACAGAATGCTATTCCGATCCTCTTCCCATCTGCCAGGATCGCATCCACATGGCCAACGGAACACTATTTCTGGACGGACGCTTTGAAGCTGCCAAGGACTTCTGTATGAACCGGCTTGCCGTCGCGTATAACCCGCAGGCGGAGACACCGCGACGATGGCTGCAGTTCCTGAATGAGCTGCTGGCCCCGGAGGATATCCTGACTCTGCAGGAATACATAGGCTACTGCCTGATCCCCTGCACCAAGGCTCAGAAGATGCTGATGGTGATTGGCAAAGGCGGCGAGGGCAAATCCCGGATCGGAACCGTTCTCTCCGCCCTGTTCGGGACAAGCATGAAAACGGGCAGCATCGCCAAGGTGGAGACGAGCCCCTTCGCCCGCGCCGATCTGGAGTTTCAGCTTCTGATGTTGGACGACGACATGAAGATGGAGGCACTGCCCCAGACGAATATCATCAAGACCATTGTCACATCGGAGCTGCCGATGGATCTGGAGAAGAAGGGTAAGCAGAGCTTCCAGGGAACCATGTACGCACGGCTGATCGGTTTCGGAAATGGCACGATGAAATCTCTGTATGACCGAAGTTACGGTTTCTTCCGACGACAAATCATTCTGACGACTAAGAACCGCCCGCGGGATCGGGTCGATGATCCCTTCCTTTCCGAAAAGCTGATTGCGGAGGCCGAGGCGATATTCCTCTGGGCGCTGGAGGGCCTGAAACGTCTGATCGCCAATAATTACCAATTCACCATCAGCGAGCAGGCCAGGCAGAACCTGGAGGAGAACATCTCCGAGGGCAACAATGTGACGGCCTTCCTCAAATCTGAGGGATACATCGAGTTCAAAGCGGACTATGAGATTAGCTCCCAGCGGCTCTATGAGCTGTACAAGCTCTGGTGTCAGGATAATGCGCTCAACGCTCTATCGCTACACAGCTTTTGCGTCCAGATGGCAGCGCTCTCCAGCGATTACCGCTTGGAGCAGACCAACCGTATCCGAGTCAATGGACGCTATGTTAGAGGTTATGTAGGAATCTACTCCGATCTGCCACCGTAATAAGCAGTACGGAAATACAGACAGTACGGATGATTTCAAGTCATTCCAACTTTACAAAAAGCGAAGGGCGGACATTTTTGTCATGGCCTTGAAACAGGGCAATCTTTTCTGAGACACCCTACGAATCAGAGACGAAAGTGAGGTGAGCGATTTGTATTGTAATTATGAGGAACTGCCGATGTTCCTGTCAGTGGAATTACTAGCTAAGGTTCTGGATGTCGGGCTTAGTACTGCTTATGGTTATGTCCGATCCGGTGAGATAGAAGCAGTTAAGGTTGGAAAACAGTATCGGATTCCCAAAGAGAGTCTTCGGAATCTCTTGCCCTCTTCCAATGCCGGGTAATTCTTCGTTGACGCTACTGCTGCACGGGGTGTAAAATGATTATGCTACATCCTGTGCGGCAGATTTGAAAGGAGGCAAACATGCCGCGCAAAGAAACGACAAGGAAACGCGCGCCCGCTGGGATGTGTGTTCCTTATATCAAAACAAAGATCAAAAACGGAAGAGAATATACTTATTACGAGGTCAAATGCACAACGGGCTACGATCCCCTGACGGGGAAGCAGAAGCAGCGCACGCTCTCCGGGAAGACGCAGAAAGAGGTCATCCAGAAGTACAAGGCTCTGCAGGCTGAGGTCGATAAAGGTACCTATGTGGAGCCATGCAAGTTAACGGTTGCGCAATGGCTGGAAATCTGGCAGAACGAATATCTGAACAGCATTAAGCCAAACACCGTCAGCAGCTATAAGACAACCTGCAGAGTTCATATCCTTCCCGCGCTGGGAAAGGTAAAGCTATCCAAGCTGACGCCACTGATGGTTCAGCAATTCTATAACAATCTCAGTAATGCGGCTACAGGGGAACCGCTGTCTCCCAAAACAATTAAAAATATCCACGGGACACTGCATCGCGCGCTTTCCAGAGCTGTCGCCCTGAAGTACATTGCGAGTAATCCAGCGGACGCCATTGGCATTGATCTTCCCAAGGTCCAGCAAAAGGAGATCACGCCCATGGAGGACGAGGAGATCAAGAGTTTTGTCGAGCAGATCGGTTCCCATAAATACCGAATCATTTACTTGATTACTTTGTTCACCGGACTGCGTGAGGGCGAGATTCTCGGCCTCTCCTGGGATTGTATCAACTGGGAGCAGCACACCATCACCGTAAAACAACAGCTACTAAAGAACAGAGAAACGCGGGAATTCTATCTCGGGTCGCCGAAGAACGGAAAGCCGAGAACCCTATATGTGGCAGATACCGTACTTGCTCTGCTCCGTGAGCAACAGGTTATACAGGGAAAGCTTGCCAGAAACCGTGCCGGATTTGACGATAAGTGGAATCTTGTTTTTACCAATGAAATCGGGGAGCATCTTTCGCCGGTCACAGTCTATAACAACTTTAAGCGCCTTGTAAAAGAGATCGGCTGTGACAGTCAACGCTTCCATGATTTGCGACATACTTATGCGACTTCTTCCATCCAAGCCGGCGACGACATCAAAACCGTTCAGGGGAATCTCGGCCACTATACCGCTGCCTTTACGCTTCAGCAGTACGGCCATGTAAAGACCGCCATGGCCAAGGAGAGTGCCGCCCGCATGGAGAAGTATATTCAATCCGTCCTTCCGGCTCCCCCGAAAACCGTCTAAAGGGGAAAACAAAGGGGAACTGAAATACAACTATATAAAAAACGAACTTTTCAGGGGTCAAATCCAGTTCAAAAAAAGAAAAAGCCTTGACTTCATAACGAAATCAAGACTTTTCTTTGGCGCAGAAGGAGGGATTTGAACCCTCGCGCCGGGTCTAAACCGGCCTACTCCCTTAGCAGGGGAGCCCCTTCGGCCTCTTGGGTACTTCTGCACGATGCCGCTTGAGTATGATAGCATAGCGGCGCGCGCTTGTCAACAAAAAAATCTGTCCGGCATAAACACAAAAAGCCGGGGAAAGCTATCGTCAGAGGGATCGGCGCGATCCCGAACTTGGAAAGGAGAATCCCCATGACGACGAAAGAGCTACTCTATGTGGATGACGCGCTCTCGCACGCGCAGCTTCTGGCGGCGCAGTTCCAGAACGCCGCCGACCGGCTCCAGGACAACGCCCTGCGCACGCAGGTGACCCAGATGGCCGAGCGCCACCGGCAGATGTACCGGCAGTTTTACGATCTTGTGTGAGGTGACAGACATGGACGACAAATGCATTATGGAGGGCCTGCTTCTGGACGCGAAGGGCGTGTGCGACCTGTATATGCACGGGGCCATCGAATCGAGCACGGCCCAGGTACGCCAGACCTTCTCCGCGGCCTTTGACGACGCTCTCAGCATGGGCGACGCGCTCTACCAGCAGATGGCGGCGAAGGGCTGGTACCAGACGGATACCGCGCCCGAGCAGAAGCGCCAGCAGACGAAGCAGAAGTTCACCCCGACCTGCTGAACCCAAAACGCACCCCGGCGGAGCACCCGTCGGGGTTTTTCATGTGTGCCGAAAAAACCATGGCAAATATCGCCAAAAGCCCTTGACGTAAGGAAAATTTTTCTATAAAAAAATCGAATATATTATGGGAAAGGGGCTGACAGACATGGCGGCAGGGCGGAAAATGAGTCAGTCAGTCAGTTAATTTCGGGCTGGCAGCCTCTTCCATAAATTGTAAGGGCGTCGTATACCCATTTTTAGGGGTGTACGGCGCTTTTTGCGCGCTTTTGCCTCCCTCTCTGAGGGAGGTGGCATCCGGCGTCCCCCGCAAGCCGGATGACGGAAGGAGCACTCCCTCAGACATCGCCGCGAGCGGCGATGACAGCTCCCTTAGGGAGGGAGCCGTTATTAGCCTTCCCCCGCATTTCAAAGCCCCCTTTAGGCAAGGGGGCCAAGCGCGGCCCTGCGTCCTTGGCCCCCCCTCTGGGGGAGCTGGCACAGCGCGTGTCCGGCCGCGCTGTGACTGAGAGGGCTGTCCGCCCCCGCAAAAGGCCGGGTGTTGAAGTTAAGGGGATTCTATGTTATAAATAGACTGTATTTCGACAGAAACTTTCCCGCCTGCGCTCCCCCGGCGAAAGGGGGACAGAGACAAGGAGTGAAAACATGAACAGAACCGCATCGAAAATCGCCGTGTGCATCGCGCTCATCGCCTTTGCGCTGCTCGCCTTCTTCCCCGTGGCGCAGGAGGCGTCCGACCCCGCGCGCTACACGGAATATACCGCGTCCCTGGATGAAAAGACGGAGACGGTTTTGAAGCTCATGGCGGCGTCCACCGTGACCTCCGCCGGCATCTCCGCCATCCCGGGGGACACCGCGACGCCCATCGCCGAAAAGCTCGCGGACTTCTCGGAATACTTCCTGCTGATCCTCTGCGTGCTGTACGCGGAGAAGTATCTCCTGACGCTCATTCCGCTCGGGGTCTTCCGGACGATGCTCCCGCTTACCTGCCTCACGTTCATCGCCGGGCGGATCTGGAACCCGCGCTTTATGGACAGGCAGGGCGTAAAGCTCCTGCTCATGAGCCTCGCCCTGCTCGCGGTCATCCCGCTGAGCATCCGGACCTCCGACCTCATCTATGACACCTACCGCGAGTCCATCGACACGACCATCGCCTCGGCCGAGCAGCTCTCGGACGAGACGTCGGAGCTCGCCGCGGCGGAGGATACGAACATGCTCCGCTCGATCCTGAACCGCCTGTCCGAGACGAAGGACAGCATCACGGAGAAAGCCTCCGCCGTCATGAACCGCTTTGTGGAGAGTCTCGCGGTGATGATCGTGACCTCCTGCGTGATCCCGATCCTGGTGCTGCTGTTTTTCGTGTGGATCATCAAGCAGCTCACGGGCGTGGACGTGCGCGAGCTTGCGCCGCGCGCCCCCGTGCGCCCGCGCGGCGGCCGCCGCAGAGAAGAGGAGGAGACTCAGCAGCGCTCCAGCATCTGAGACACGAGCCCGGCAAAGTCCTCCAGCCCCCTCTGATCCTCCGCGTCAAAGCGGCCCGGCCAGGGGCTGTCGAGATCGAGGACGCCCGCGATCTGCCCCCGCACCCGCAGGGGGACGACGATCTCGGAATTGGAGTCGCTGTCGCAGGCGATGTGCCCGGGGAAGAGGTGCACGTCCGGCACAAGCTGGGTGCGCCCCTCCTGCACCGCCGTGCCGCACACGCCGCGGCCCACCGGGATCTCAATGCAGGCGGGCTTTCCCTGGAAGGGTCCGAGGACGAGGCGGCCCCCCTCCATGAGGTAAAAGCCCGCCCAGTTGAGATCCTCCAGCTCCTGATAGAGCAGGGCCGCGGCGTTCGCGAGATTCGCGATCCGGTGCGGCACCCCGTCCGTGAGCGCGAGAAAGCGTTTAGAGAGCATGTCATAATCTGTCATCGGTATGGCCTCCAAAATGTGTTGTTTGATGAAACTCAGTATATCCCATATCCCGCGTTTTTTCCACTGCAATCATCTGAATTGAGGAGGAAGCCTTTGAAAAGCATCAGCGGCCTTACAAACTGGCGCCTCACGGTAAGGCGGGAGCCGGAGAGCGTCACGATCCTGCGCGCCCGGACCTGCGATAAGATCGCTGTCCTGCCGGAGGCGCTCTTCGGCCTGCCGGTAACAATGCTCTCGGACCGCGCCCTCGCCCCCGCCCCCGCCCCCGCGGAGGGGGAGGAAGTGCGCATCCTTGGCGGGGCGGAATCGGAGGACTGGGATAACCGCAATATCACCGACCTCACCCTGCCCCGGGCGCTATTGCATATCGGGGACTACGCCTTCATGAACCTCCGGGCCATGGAGACGCTGCGCTTTTCGGACGAACTCGAGGAGATCGGCAGCGCGGGCTTTATGAACTGCCGCGCCTTTTCCAAAATCGAGCTTCAGCGCACCGGCCTCCGGCAGGGCCCGGCCCTCGCCGCCATTGCGCGCGCCCTCTCGCAGGAGCTCGACGTGACGGTTTGCAATCCGGACGGGTCCGTCCTGCGCCTCATCTTCCCCGAATATATCGAAAACTATACCGAGAACAGCCCCGCCCACCACTTTGAGCTCAAGATCAGCGGCGGGGGCTACGCCTACCACGGGGTCTTCCGGGAGAAGGCGCTCGCGGTTTCGGACTATGACGCCCTGTGGCGGGGCTATCTCGCCGCGGAGCATGACGAGCAGAGCGCCCTGCGCCTTGCGTATTACCGCCTGCGCTGGCCCTCTGAGCTCGCGGACCGGGCGCGGGATGGGTACGCGGCCTATCTTCGCCGCCGGCTGGGGGACGCCCTCTCCTTTGCCCTGCGCGAGCGGGACGCGGAGGGCCTGCGCCTCCTGCTGGGGCTCGGCGACTGCCCGGACGAGATCCTCGACGCCGCCCTCCGCGAGGCGCGCGAGGCCCGTGACACCGAGGCGACGGCGCTCCTGCTGGAAAAGCGGCACAGCGGACCCGCGGCGGGGGGGTCAAAAAATATGAATTATAGCCTCCCTCTCTGAGGGAGGGGGACCGCTTCAGCGGCGGAAGGAGTACTCCCTCAGTCATCGCCGTGAACGGCGCTGACAGCTCCCTCACGGAGGGAGCCTTGAAAGCCTCCCTCTCTGAGGGAGGTGGCACGGCCGATCTCCCGCGAGGCCGTGACGGAAGGAGTATCCCCGGGAGGGAGCCTATAGAATATGGAAAAATCCGAAAATCTCAGCGCCGTCGGGCGCGACATTCTGATGGAGGGGCGAAACCGGCTCTGCCTTGCCCTGCCGTATCTGAGCGGCTCCTTCTGCGCGCTGAATATTATGCCGGGGGACACGGTCACGACGAGCGCCGCGACCGAGGGGGAGACGCTTTACTATAACGCCGCCTTTCTCGCCGCGGGCTTTCTCAAAAGCCAGACCTTCGCCGCGCGCCTGCATCTGCATATGGTTCTGCACTGTCTCTTCCGCCATCTCAAAAAGCGCCGGGGGCGGGACGCGGCCCTCTGGGATCTCGCCTGCGACGCCGCGGTGGAGAGCGTCATCGACTCCCTGGCCCTTTCCTGTCTCGGGGTGGACGAGAGGCCGCCGCGCAGACGCTTTCTGGCCCGGTGCCGCCGGGAGATGAAGGTCCTGAGCGCCGAGGGGATCTACCGTATGCTCCTGAGAGAGCGCCTGCCGGAGTATGAGATTGCAAGCCTCTCCCGGCTCTTCGCCATGGACGACCACAGTCTCTGGAACCTTGAGGAGAAGCGGGAGCGGGAGCGGAGCGAGCGCCAGGATCAGCGCTGGCAGGATGCGGCCTCCCGCTCGCAGACGGCGCTTGAGAGCATGGTGTCCGAGCGCGGCGCCGGGGGCGAGGGCGTG
Organism: Oscillospiraceae bacterium; assembly: GCA_902793285.1. Lineage (GTDB taxonomy): Bacteria > Bacillota > Clostridia > Oscillospirales > Oscillospiraceae > Limivicinus. The sequence continues at coordinate 53,306 of CADBCV010000014.1, read as the reverse complement.
ATGGAGCAGCTCTCCGTCTCCGCGCGGGACGATGTGGACTACCGGAAGTTTCTCCGCCGCTTCGCCGCGCCCCGGGAGGTCCTGCACGCGGACGGGGACGCCTTTGACTATATCTACTACACCTATGGTCTCATGCGCTACGGCAACATGCCGCTCATCGAGCCGCCCGAGACCCGGGAGGAGCGGCGCATCGAGGACTTCGTCATCGCGATCGACACCTCCATGTCCACCTCCGGCGCCCTCGTGCGGGAGTTTCTCGCGAGCACCTACGCCATCCTCCGCTCCACGGACAGCTTCACGCGAAAGCTCAACATCCATATCCTCCAGTGCGACGATCAGCTCCGCTCCGATCAGAAGATCACAAGTCTCGAGGGGCTCCGGCGCTATATGGAAAACCTGCCCCTCTCGGGCGGGAGCGCCACGGACTTTCGCCCGGTGTTCGAGCATGTGGACAAGCTCGTCGCCGCGGGGAGCTTTTCAAATCTCCGTGGTCTTCTCTACTTCACGGACGGCATGGGCATCTACCCCGAGCGGCGGCCGGATTATGAGACGGCCTTCATCCTCCTCGAGGAGCCGCCCCTCTCCGTGAAGATCCCGCCCTGGGCCATCCGCATCACGCCGGAGCTGCCATGGCGCAAGCCCCGCGAGAGCTTCGACGAGTTCTGGCAGGAGGAGATTTTGCAGGAAATGCCGGAGCTTTGATTCGATTGAATGCAGGCATTCAATCGAGCTGCTCGCGTTTATCGCACACGGCTTACGGGGGACAAGCCGTGTTTGATCGACGCGAGGGTTCGCTTTGCTCACCTAAGGTGTTTTTGAGGAAGCAAAGCTCCCTCAAAAACGATTTGAATCAGAGGTCAGATTATGAACATCAAACAAGCCAAGGAGCAGATCCGCAACACCCTGCGCGCCTATCTTGACCGGGACGCGCTGGGAAACCCCCGCATCCCCGCCGTCCGGCAGCGCCCGGTGCTGCTCATGGGGCCGCCGGGCATCGGCAAGACCCAGATCATGGAGCAGATCGCGGCCGAGGAGAACGTGGGCCTTGTGTCCTACACCATCACGCACCACACCCGCCAGAGCGCCATCGGCCTGCCCTTCATCGAAAAGCGGGTCTACGACGGGGTCGAGCGCAGCGTCACCGAGTACACCATGAGCGAGATTTTAGGCTCCGTCTATGCCATGATGGAGAGAACCGGCATCCGGGAGGGGATTTTGTTCCTGGATGAAATCAACTGCGTGTCCGAAACCCTCGCCCCCATGATGCTCCAGTTTCTCCAGTGCAAGACCTTCGGCAACCAGAAGCTGCCGGAGGGCTGGCTCATCGTCGCGGCGGGCAATCCCCCGGAGTACAACCGCTCCGTCCGGGACTTTGACGTGGTGACGCTCGACCGCGTCAAGCGCATCACCGTGGAGGAGGACTTCACGGTCTGGAAGGAGTACGCCCTGCGGCGGGGCCTGCACGGGGCCGTGATCTCCTACCTCGATCTCAAGAAGGAGAACTTCTACCGCATCGAAAACAGCGCCGAGGGGATGCAGTTTGCCACCGCCCGCGGCTGGGAGGATCTGAGCGAGATCCTGTACGCCTATGAAGCGCTCGGCATCGCGCCGGACACGGAGCTTGCGGTGCAGTATATCCAGCTCCCCGCCGTGGCCCGGGACTTTACGAACTACTACGCCCTCTATAACAAGTACCGCGAGGTCTATCACATCGACGATATCCTCGCGGGCCGCGCCCCGAGACTGACGCGCACGGAGTTTGCCGCCGCGCCCTTTGACGAAAAGCTCGCCGTGATGGGGCTGCTGCTCTCCCGCCTCTCGGAGGCATCGCGCGAGACCCGGCGTCAGGACGCGCTCTGCGCCGCCCTGTATGACACCCTCGCCGGGGTGAAGGCCCGCCTGCCGGAGGCCCCGGCAAAGACCCTGCCCGAGATCCTCGCCGTCAGGCGCGAGACGCTCAGGCGGGCGTCCGACGCGGGACAGGAGGACCGGGAGCAGAAAAGCCTGCGCCAGCGGGAGATCAACTGCCTCGAGGCGTATGAAATGGCCCTCGCGGAGTCGAGCGCCGACCCGGAGGGACAGATGGATCTTTTGCGCGGGCTCTTTGCCGCCGAGACGGAAAAGCGCGAAGCCCTCGCCGGGGAGACGGGGCGCATGTTCGAGAGCGCCTTCGCCTTTCTCGAGGAGGCCGTGGGGCCGAGCCAGGAGCTCGTCCTTTTCGTGACCGAGATCACCGCGGGCTTCGATACCTCCTGGTTTGTGGGTGAGTTCGGCTGCGACGCCTACTTCCGCCATAACCGCGAGCTCCTGTTCGACGAGACGCGCCGGAGCATTCTGGACAGACTCACCAAAGCGTGATAAAATCCGGCCTGTATGATACAGTGAGCCGAAAAACAACGAGGGGAGTGCAGACTATGAAGTATCTGTTCGTCGTGGCCCACCCGGACGATGAGGTCCTGGGCGCCGGCGCGACCATCCATAAGCTGACAGAGCGGGGGGACGCGGTGGCGGTCGCCACCATGGCAAACCACGCCGCCGCCCGCGCCAACATCTCCGCAACGCTCGGGGACGACCAGGCCCGCGCCCATGCGGTGCTGGGCGTACAAAAGACCTACGCGGCGGATTTCCCGAACATCAAAATGAACACCGTGCCGCACCTGGAGCTTGTGCAGTTTATCGAGCGCTGCATCGAGGATTTCGGCGCGGAGGCCATCGTGACGCACCACCCCTCGGACACAAACGTGGACCATGTGATGACGAGCGGCGCCGCCCAGGCCGCGGCGCGGCTCTTCCAGCGGCGGGAGGGCATGGCGCCGCTCAGGAGCTTTTCGTATATGGAGGTCCCCTCCTCTACGGAGTGGTCCCTGGACAGCGCGCAAAACCGCTTCACGCCGAACCTCTTTGTGGAGATCGGGGAGGCGGGCGTGGAGAAAAAGCTCGCGGCCCTGCGCTGCTACGCCGGGGTCATGCGCCCCTATCCGCACCCCCGGTCTGAGGAGGCGCTGCGCGCTCTCGCCGCATGGCGCGGGGCCCAGGCGGGCTGCCTCTATGCCGAGGCGTTCGAGACCGTCTTCCGAAGACTCTGAGGCGCGCCATGCATACGACCTATCTCTTTGTAAAGCGCCTTTTTGACGCGGGCTGCGCGCTGCTGGGTCTCGCGGTGAGCGCCCCCCTCTGGCTCATCGCCGCGGCGGGGATCGAGCTCTCGGACCCCGGGCCGGTCTTCTATATGGCCAATCGCGTGGGGAAGGACAACCGGACCTTCCGCATGTTTAAGTTCCGCTCCATGCGCCAGGGCAAGGCGAACGAGGCCGTCTTCCGCGGGGATGAGGACCGCATCTTCCCCTTCGGGCACTTCCTCCGCGAAACCAAGATCGACGAGCTGCCCCAGCTTCTCAATATCCTCAAAGGGGACATGAGCATCGTCGGCCCCCGCCCCGCGGCGGTGGACCAGATGGCCGTCACCCGCGGCGGGCGCTATGCCGCGGCGGGCCGGGTGCAGGCGGGCCTCACCGGCCCCTCGGCGCTCTACGACTATATCTACGGCGACAGCGTGGAGGGCGCGGCGGACTATGAGACCCTGGTCCTCCCCACAAGACTCGAGCTCGACCTTGTGTACCTCGATAAGATGGGCGCGCTCTTCGATCTCAAGATGATTGCCTGGACCGTGGCGTGCATCCTGGCCGCCGTCGCGGGGCGCAGGCCGGAGAAAATTTTCAATACACTCGTCCAGTGGGCGCAGGAGCACCGGAAGGGAGAGACGGAGACATGAGCGAAAAACTGAAGGTCGTGGTCATGACCCAGGCCGACCGCTTTTTCATCCCCAAGAATATCGACAAGGCAGCGCAGGTCTGTGAGCTCCAGGAGATCGTGCAGGTCAACTGCAAGTCCGCTCTTGAGAACAGACTCGGCGACTATTACAAATGGTTCGGCCTCTGGCAGTGCGCGAAGATGGGCGTCGTCACCGTCGGGCGGGAGGCGGAGCGGGTCCTCGACCGGCTCGCGGGCTACCGGCTCTTCGGCGGCTGCTGCTCGGTGAAGGACGCGGCAAGGAAGAACGGGGTCCCCTTCCGCATCATCACGGACTCGAACGATCCCGCCTTTGTCCAGCACGTCCGGGATCTCGCCCCCGATCTCATCATCTCCTACTCCGCGCCCCAGATCATCAAGCCGGAGCTTCTCGGCGTGCCGAAGCACGGGGTCATCAACGTGCATGGCGCGCTCCTGCCGGATTACCGGGGCTGCCTTCCCTCGTTCTGGTATCTCTACAACGACGAGAAGCGCGGCGGCGCGACGGTGCACTACATGAGCGCGAAGATCGACGACGGGGACATCATCGAGCAGGGCAGCGTGGATCTCACCGGCTGCCGCAGCATGTTCAGCCTCATGAAAAAGACCAAGACCGTCGGCGGGGAGCTCATGCTTCAGGCCATCCGGGATATCGCGGACGGCACCGTCACGCGCCGGAAAAATGAGACGGACAAGGGCAGCTACTACACCTGGCCCACCGTGGCCGAGGCGCGCGAATTTCGCAGAAAGGGCAAGCGGCTGATCTGACGCACCATAAACGTGTCATTCTGAGCGCAGCGAAGAATCCCGTGCAAAAACCCGGGGGATCCTTCGCTGACGCTCAAGATGACACGTTTTTCACCCCTTCGTCTGCCGGAGCTTTCTGCGCCGGCGGTTGATGTAGCGCTCAAGCTCCCCGCTCGCCAGAAACTCCGCCAGCACATACTGCTCAAAGACCGGCACGGCGCAGGAGTAGAAGCCCAGCTTCTCCCGCCAGGGCTCCACCAGCGCCTCCGGCAGGACGAGATAGGCCGTGCGCATGGAGGGGGCGAAGCTCCGGGAGAAGGTGTTGAGGTAGATGACCCGCTCCGGCGCGAGGGAGCAGATCGTCTCGATCTGCCGCGTGGCGGAGGCGAGCTCCGCGTCGTAGTCGTCCTCCACAATATAGGCTTCCCGCGCGCGGGCCCAGTGCGCGTACTCGTGCCGCTTGGAGGCCGTGGCCGTGACACGGCTGGGGTAGCTGTTGAAGGGCGTCACGTGCAAAACGGCGGCTGTGCTGCCCTCCAGCGCCTGGGAGACGATCCCGTCGCCCCCCATGGGAAGGCCGAGACAGTCGATGCCGTTTGCCGTGTATACCTGGCGGATGCGGGCGTAGCAGGGCTCCTCGAGCGCAAAGCGGGCGCCCGCGCCGAAAAACTGGGCGATGAGGGCGTAGAGATATTCGGCGCCCGCCCCCACCAAAATGCGCTCCGGCGGGACGGTGAGCCCCCGGCTTCGCGCGATGTAGGCGGCGATAGCCTCCCGCAGTTCCGGGACGCCGGGGCCGGGGCTTCGCTCCAGGATGCGCCGGTCGTATTCACTGAGCACCCGCCGCATGGTCTTGGCGAGCACCGAAAAGGGAAAGTCCTCCGGCACGGTGAGCGCGCCCGACGCCTGACGCGGGGCGGGGAGGGGAGCCTCCCGCCGCGGCGCGCCGCCAAAGCAGGCGTAGCAGCCGCTGCGCTCGCGCGTCTCCACATAGCCCTCGTCCGCGAGCAGGGCAAAGGCGTGCTCCACCGTCACAAGGCTCACGCCGAGCTCCCCGGCCAAAAGCCGCTTGGAGGGCAGCTTCGCCCCCCGCGGAATGACGCCGGAGAGGATATCGTCCCGGAGCTGGGCATAGAGCTGCATATAGGCGCTCTCGCGGAGGCTATGGTCAATGGTGTATTTCATCTGGTCTTATAAAAAACTCCTTATCTGGTGATATGCATAAGTTCAGTTCACGATTATAATGCGGGCATACCAAATGTCAAGGAGGGATCTCCATGAACGAAAAGAAAATCCGCACCCGCGATCTCACGGTGACGGCGCTTCTGATGGCGCTCAACATCATCATGAGCACAAGCGTCCTCTCCATCCCGGTCCCCGGCGGGCATATGTATTTAAACGATGTGATCATTGTCACGGCCTCGGTCCTGCTCGGGCCCCTCTATGCCTTCATGGTGGGCGGCGTCGGGGCCTTCATCGGCGACATGCTCTTTTACCCCGCGCCCATGTTCGTGTCTCTCGCGGTGCACGGGCTGCAGGCGGTGCTCATCTCCCTCTTCGTCCACCGCTGGATGAAGGAGAAGCCCTTCCGGGGCTCGATCGTCGGGGCCGTTGTCGGCTGGATCGTCACCTTCACGGGCTACAGTCTGGGCCGCGCCTTTGTGTACAGCACCCCGGCCTACGCGGTGGCAAAGCTGCCGTTTCAGATTTTGCAGACTGCGGTGGGCTCCGCCGTGGCGCTCTTCCTCTGCTGGGGCGCCCCGCATCTCGTGCGCCTGTATCAGCGCGAATTCGGCGAGGCGTAAACGGCACCATATAATAGCAAAAGGGGCTGTCTCAAAACCCGAATAGTTTTTGAAAACACGTGCCTGATACCGTAGCGTACTTTTTTCACAAGATAAACAATGGCTGCGCGCGGGAGGGGCAAGCCCCTCCCCTACGCTTATAGTGGAACACGCCGCATTTTGAGACAAGCCCTTTTGCTATATCATCAGCCCGTAGGCGGCGACGGCCTCGTCCACGCTGAGCTTGCCGACCGCGACGGCGAAGGCCGCCTTGTGAAACTGGTTCAGCACCCGCTCCTGCAGACGCAGCGACTGGGGGTAGACGGTGTGCGCCGCGTCCATGTCCCCGAAGGCGGCAAACATCGGATCGGCGGTGAAATCGCGCGTCACGGTGACAAGCCTTCTTGCGCGGGCCAGCGCGTTGAGCTCCTGCGTGTTCATCAGAAAGCGCAGAAACTCGTTTGTCATGTCGAGATTGTCGCAATCCCGGCACACCGAGAGCGCCACCAGAACCGAGCTCTGGAACCATCCTCCCTCTTCCGTCACAGGGATAGGGCGGAAGCTGTAGGGGAAGGGGTGCGCGAGGAAGGCCGAGGACTGCCGCTCGCGCGAGGCGGTGCCGGAGGCGATGTCCGCCCCGCAGAGGAGCATGGGCACGTCCCCCTCCAGAAAGCGCAGGAGCATTTTGTCGTTGGCGTCCTCCAGCGCAAGGCAGCGCTCGAGATTTGCGCAGCCGCAGTCGAAAAAGCTGTAAACGGCATTGAGCGCGCCGCGCAGAGTCTCGCCGGAGCCCTCGGCATAGTCGTTGAGCGCCTCGACCGCCGCCGGATCGTCCCGCAGCGCGCCGCAGAGGACGGGGAAGCCCAGCGCGTAGGGGAGGCCGTCCGCGTCGTCCACGGAGCCCAGTGCCGGGGAGGCGATGCCCGATGCGCGGAAGCGGTCGCAGGCGTCCAGCAGCGCGGAAAAGCTCACCGGCGCCGGGACGCCGAGCTCTTCAAAGAGCGCCTCGTTCACCAGCATCCCGCTGGTGTTGGAGAGGATCGGCGCCATGGGGACCTTGCCGGCGGGGTCGCGGTACAAAAGCCCCTCCCGCACGCAGGAGAGGTCGAGCCCCAGCGCGCGGTCCGAGAGATCCTCCGCCGCGTCAAAGACCCGGTAATATACGGCGTCCTCGAGCATCCAGGGATTGGTGAAAAAGAGGTTCGGCTTCTCCTCAGCCTCGAGCGCCGTGAGGATGGCGCTGTTGTAATTCGGCAGGTGGGAATATACAAGCTCCACATGGGGGTAGTAGCGGCGAAAGGCGGCAAAGGACTGCTCAAGCTCCGGAAAGCTCCGGTAGCTCCCCAGAACGCGGAGCGTGCAGGCCCGGTTCGGATCAAGCCGGGGGACAAAGACCTGCCCCTGCGTCACGCGCGGCAGATGCAGCGTGTCGATCACGGCGTCGCAGCCCGTGAGCAGCAGCGTCATGAGCGCAAGCAAAAGGCAGAGGCCGCATTTTATTCTCTTTCTCATGGCTGCCCTCCCGTTCGTTGTTTTGGCTTATTATACCATCCGTTTCCCCGCCGCGCAACGCCTGTTTGCGCTTTAGGGCAATACCGCACAATGCGGCAAGAGCAGATTCCGAGAAAATTTGGGTTCCACCACAAGGGTATACAGAACATCTAAATTTTGCAGATGTACTTTGTGTACCTCAAGAAAAAGTGACGAAATCAGGGCACAAATTTACCGGAAGATGCCGCAGGCGTATTGTGCGGTGTTGCCTTAGAGAAAGCCCAGCGCCCAGGCGAGCAGGAGCGCCGCCGCCGCGCCGAGGAGGAAGGCCGCCCCCGGGTGCAGGCCGCGCCGCGCCCTTGCGGGCAGAACTTCCTCGGTATAGCCCTCCGCCGCGCGGGCGGCCTCCCGCAGAAGCTCGTCCTGATCGAGCCCCGGCGCGCGCAGCGCGTCGTCCCGCAGGATGAAGACCGCCTCGCTGAACAGCTCCCCCGGCGCGGGGACCACGACGGCGCGGCGCATCTTTCCCCGCAGCCGCGGCGTGCCGGTCTCCTGCGCCCTGGGGATCAGCAGCTCCCGCAGCCTGCCGCCGAGCGTATAGAGCCCGCCGCGGGGACGCGAGATCATGGCCGCTCCTCCACGCGCACGGTGACCACGGTCATGTCGTCCAGCGCGCCGTAGAGCTCCTCCGCCTGCCGCAGGACCGCCCGGGCGAGGCCCTTCATGTCCTCAAAGCCCTGCAAAAGCAGGTTCTTGAGCCACTCGTCTTCCGCGTCCGCGAGGACCCCGTCGGTCGCAATGACAGCGGTGCACCCGGGCTTGAGACGCATACGCACCACATCCGGCGCCGTACCCTCCCCGGCGGAGAGGCCGGCGGCCAGCGTCTCCCCCTTGACGCGGCGGATGTTCCGACCGCTGAGCACATAGGAGGGGGCCGCGCCGTATTTATAAAAGCTGGTCTGCCCCGTGAAGAGGTCCACACACATGAGGTCCACCGTGGCAAAGCCCCAGCTCTCCCCGTCCCGCAGAAGCAGCACGGAGTTTAAGAGCTTCATGGCGACGGCGGGCTCCATCCCCGCGCGCAGGAATTTTTCCAGAATGCCGATCACGCGGCGGCTGTCCTCGGCGGCCTCGTCCCCGCAGCCCATCCCGTCGGAGAGAATGACGCAGAGGACCCCGGCGTCGGTCTTGAAATAGGTGCCCCGGTCGCCGCTGACGCGCTCGCCCTGCTTTTTCATCGCCGCGATGCCGACGGACACGGCCAGCGGCTCCGCCTCCAGAAGCTCCAGGCGGGAGGCGTCGTCCTCCGGCGTCTTCGGCTGGCAGAGGCGCGTGCCCGCGATCTCCGAGAGCTTTTCAAGGTAGCCCTCCTCGCGCAAAAGCGGCGTGAGCCGCCCGCTCTCGATCGTGATGCGAAGCCGCCCGCCCCCATCCCGGTACACAGCGGCGTCCGCGTCGAGATCGAGACTTTTGAGATAGCGCAGCAGCCGCCGCTCGATGAGGGGGTCCGAGCCGCTCACGCTGCCAAGCTCGTCGGCAAAGCGCTCCAAAAGCTGGGCCACATCCGCGTACTGGCCCCAGGCCACGCTCCGGTTCTCCGCGAGGCGCGCCCGAAACTGCCGCCGGTAGGCAAGGCCCCGCAGCTCCCCGTTCACGGCGGCGACAAAGGCGGGCAGCCCCACGCACTTGTCCCGGAAGAAGGCGGGAATGTCCTCCACCGCGAGACTGCCGTGCTCCAGCATGGCCTTCGTCGCGTCGTTGAGCGCGGAGAGCGTGTCCACGTATTCCGCGTTCCAGCAGCGGTTTTTGAAGCGGCAGGTGATGCACACCTCGTCCGCGGCCCGGTCGAAGATGCGGGCCACGTTCTCGTCGTTGCGGGGCTCGGCCACATTGCGGCGCACGGTCTCAAACAGCTCGCCGTACGCCTCGCCGAGACGCCGCAGCCGCGCCGCCTCAAAGCGCCGGAGACCCGATTCCCCGCAGCCCCGGTCCATGCCCTGCAGGGCAACGCCCACACGGTTTAAAAGCGAGGAGGGCAAAACCATGAAGATGACCGAGGCGCAGAAGGTCTCAAAGAGCGCGCCGACGGGCTGGACGCTCCCCCAGGCGCACACGACCGCGAGCGCCCCGGCGAGCACGAACGACAGCACGTACACCACCCTCCCGTGCCGCCCGAACACGCCGGACAGAAGCCCCGAGAAGGCGTAGGCCATGGCGTAGAAAAGCGGGCCCTCGCTCGACACGTCCATCGCAAGGCCGAGCACCGTCCCCACCGCCGCCCCGGTGAGCATCCCGCCCTTCATGGCGGAGGTCATCACGAGGAGCAGCGCGAAAAAACGCCCGAGGGACACCACCCCGAAGAGCGTGACGCGCGAGAGCGCCATCAGCGCGCAGGAGGCCATCACCATGAGCGCGACGCTGTGGCGCACCTCGGCGGTCTCGGAGCTTCGCAGCTCGCTTGAGAGCGCGTCCCGGAAGAAATAGGTCCCGCCGAAGGCCAGCGCAAGCTCCAGAAAGAGCTCCGCCGCCACCGGCACCGCCCCGCCCTGAAGCGCGAAGCTGCCGAGAAAACCCGTGAGCCCCATGACGAGGGCGGAGGCCGCGGGCATGAAAAACTCGTTCTTTCCGAAACCGGACTCGTGAAAGACAAACCCCACCGTGTACACAAGAACTGAGGCCGCAATGTAGCGGATTCCCCACTCGAGTCCGCCGCCGAGCAAATAGCCAAGGCAGGCCCCCACCAGAGCGCAAACCCCGCTCAGACCGGAGCCGGAGCTCGCCACCATGGCCATGCCGAAGGGCGCCCCGCTGTGCAGCACGCGCGCGCAGGCCATCACCCCGCCCATCACGAGATACAGTCCGCAGCGCGCGGCGACGAAAAAGCGCCTGTCCATCCCGCCCTCTCCGGCACCGAGACCGGCAGCCCGTCCCTGTCCCCCAAAATCCATAAAACGGCCCTCCAGAGTTTACATAAGATACGATCATTATAGTTATGTAACATGGCGAAGGGGCGCACAACGCGCTGTTGATTCCATGATCTTTTTGGGAGATAAGGGGGCCGCGGCGCGCGTGTCACATATCGTACAGGAAAACAAATAAAGGGGGGCTGTGAGAATAGTCCATTGACATCGTAGGGGGCGGCCTCCCGGACGCCCCGTGCGGTACAGTCTGAAAAAACAAGACAGCCCTCGGCGAAAAGGTACACACCATGGTACGAATTCGCCGAAGGCTGATTCTTTTTTTACGCTTTCTTCGCCGGGCGGTCGGGACGCCCGCCCCTACGGGCTAAACTTATCGGTTCATGACGCGGCAGTTCGGGCAGATGCGGCTGCCGTTGAGCGGGGTGCCGCACTGGTGGCAGGTGTTCAGCTTCTCCTCAAGGCGCGCGCGCACCTCCGGGTCCCGGAGATCGTTGGTGCCGTACGTGCGCTCGCTCTCGTCAAAGGCGGGCACGGGAACGTCCGCGCCGCAGTGGGGGCAGACGTTCAGCTCGTAGTCAAAGCTCTCGCCGCAGTACGGGCAGCCCCTTGTGACGTGGCGCCACCAGCTGCCGCTCTCCTGCGAGCCGGAACCGTCCTGGGTATTCCCGCTCCCGCCCTGGCCGAGGACATTGAGCGCGGCGCACTCGGAGCTCACAAGCGTCCCTTCGTTTCCGAAGACACAGAAGAAGCACCAGCCGTTCATGTCCGGAGAGAGGTTGACCAGCGTGAGCTCGTTGCTGAAAACATTCGGGATGCGGCACGAGGGGAAGTAACTCTGGAAGGTATCCATGCTGACGTTCTGCCCGTCCGGTGTGATCGCGCGCCAGCCGACGTTGGTATAGGGGTCGGCATCCGCAATAAAGACGGCGGTCGCGCCGGCGTAGCGCGTCTCTTCGGTCGGGTTTTTATAGATCACCGGGGCCGGGGCCGCGGGCTCCGGTTCGGGTGTGGGCTCCGGCGTGGGTTCCGGCGTCGGCGCGGGTGTGGGCGTGGGCGTGGGCTCCGGCGACGGTGTGGGTTCGGGTGTGGGCTCCGGCGTCGGTACGGGTGTCGGCGCTGCGGTCTGGGTGGGCGCGGGCTCCGGCGTGGGGGCGGCCCTGCCGCCCGTGCAGCCAGCAAGGGCGAATATCAACAGCATAGTGAGCAGGATGCAGATGCTTCTCTTTCTCATGGCTAAATCCTCCGTAATATGAGCTGCAAGCAGACATGAAAAGTGCGCAGCCGAAGCCGCGCACGAAAAACGCATAGCTCCGTTTGCTGCGACACAAACAATGGACAAACTCAGAGAATGCCAAAGTGGAGAGTGCGTTTTTGCCAAAACAAAAACACATTCTCTGAAAGCCCATTCATTCGTTTGTGCCGCAAAAGCATTCTAACACGCAGGCTCTGAAAATGCAAGCGCGGGCGCGGCATTGAAGCGGGAATTGACCGGAAAGCCGTTATCTGCTATAATAAAAAAGAGGTGATGACAATGCCGGTGTTGAGCACGTTTTACGGCATCATCGTCCGTATGTACAAAGAGATCGGCGGACGGCATAATCTTCCCCATATTCATGCAGAGTATGCCGGGGATGAGATCGTGATTGCCCTGGATGGCACCGTGCTGGAAGGCGAAATCCCAAAGGGAAAGCGTAAGCTGCTCGAGGCTTGGATGGAGATCCATCAAGAGGATTTAGAGGCCAACTGGAAGCTGCTGTCCAATGGCGAACAGTTTTTCCGCATTGATCCGCTGCGTTGAGGAGGGAAACTATGCTGCAACCGAGGCTGACAAAGGTGGAACCCATGCCGTCCATGGTTCTTCGGCTTCATTACGAGACGGGGGAGGTCAGGCTTTTTGACGTGGCACCCTATGCCGAAGGCGCATGGTACGGAGAACTGAAGGACGATGCCTATTTCCGCTCTGTCCGGCTTCTTCCCGGCGGGGTCGGGATCGAATGGCGGGACGGGCAGGATATCGCCCCGCATGAGCTCTATGAAATGAGCCGTACAATATAAAACCGCTTCGCCCGTACAGGGCGCGGCGGTTTTGTTTTCCTTGTAATCGGCGGGTGCGTATGGTAAAATAACATACTCAAATTTTTGATAGAGAAACGGGAGGAGCCTATGAGCCGGATTCGTGACCTGTCCCTCGCCCCGGCGGGGGAGATGAAGATAAACTGGGCGGCGCGCAACATGCCCGCCCTGCGCCTTCTGGAGCAGCAGTTTGAGCGGGAAAAGCCCTTCGCGGGGCTCAAAATCGCCCTCGCGGTACACATGGAGGCGAAGACCGCCTACCTCTGCCGCGTGCTGGAAAAGGGCGGGGCCGAGATGTTTGTGACGGGCTGCAACCCCCTCTCCACGCAGGACGATGTGGCGGCGGCCGTGGCCGCGGGCGGGATCGAGGTCTTTGCCTTTCACGGCTGCACGATGGCCGAGTATGAGGACTGCCTCTGCCGCGTGCTCGAGCCCGGCCCCAACATCATCATCGACGACGGCGGCGATCTTGTCCACCTCATGCACACAAAGTACCGGGAGCTCATCCCCGGCGTCATCGGCGGCTGCGAGGAGACCACCACCGGCATCCACCGCCTGCGCGCCATGGACCGGGCGGGGGAGCTCCTGTTCCCCATGGTCATGGTCAACGAGGCCGACTGCAAGCACATGTTCGATAACCGCTACGGCACCGGCCAGTCCGTGTGGGACGGGATCATGCGCACCACGAATCTCATCGTCGCGGGCAAGCGCGTGGTCGTCTCCGGCTACGGCTGGTGCGGCAAGGGTGTGAGTATGCGGGCCAAGGGTCTCGGCGCGAAGGTGATCGTCACGGAGACGGACCCCGTGCGCGCGCTCGAGGCCGTGATGGACGGCTTTGAGGTCATGCCCATGCGCGAGGCGGCGAAGATCGGTGACCTCTTCATCACCGTCACGGGCTGCAGCGGCATCATCACGGCGGAGCATTTTGAGACCATGAAGGACGGCGCCATCCTCACAAATGCCGGCCACTTCGATGTGGAGGTGGACATGGCGGGGCTCGAGCGCATCGCCGTGCAGAAATACGACGCGCGCCACAATATTCAGGGCTACGTCCTGCCGAACGGCAAGACCCTCTTCGTCATCGCGGAGGGGCGGCTTGTAAATCTTGCGGCGGGGGACGGGCACCCGGCGGAGATCATGGATATGAGCTTTGCGGTGCAGGCCATGTCGGCAAAGTGGCTGGCGGAGCACCGGGACGGGCTCAGGTCCGGCGTCATTCCCGTGCCGCGGGAGATCGACCGGGAGGTAGCCGAAGTGAAGCTCCGGGCCATGGGCGTGGAGATCGACAGACTTACCGACGAACAGAGCGCATACCTGGGACTTTGACCATATACGCAATAAGCGGGAGGTGAGCAGATGGAGGAGCTCGAAAAGGACAGGCCCGAGGAGGAAGAGGGCCTGGATTACGAGACCCTTGTGGAGAAGCAGACCGATCAGCTCGAGGAGCTTTTGGACCGCCATGACATGAAGGAGCTCCAGCGCCGCATGGAGGAGCTCAACGAGTTCGACGTGGCGGAATTTCTCTCCGAGATCGACGACAACCGGATGCCCATGGTCTTCCGCCTTCTCTCCAAGGAGACGGCGGCGGACGTCTTTGCCAATTTTGAAGCGCCCGAGCAGGAGCGCATTATCAACGCCATCACAGACTCGGAGCTTGCCGGGATCGTGGAGGAGCTCTACGTGGACGACGCGGTCGACATTGTGGAGGAGTTGCCCGCAAACGTGGTGCGCCGCGTCATGCGCGCCGCCACCCCGCAGACGAGAAACCTCATCAACCAGTACCTGCGCTATCCCGAAAACTCCGCCGGCAGCATCATGACGGCAGAGTTCGTGGACCTTAAAAAATACATGAACGTCAAGGAATCCATCGCCCGCATCCGCCGCATCGGGGAGGACAGGGAGACCATCTATGTCTGCTTTGTCATCGCGGCGGACCGCAGACTTGAGGGGATCGTGACGGTGAAGGATCTGCTGCTCGCGGACGACGACACCGTCATTGAGGATCTCATGATGACAAACGTGGTCTTCGCCTCCACCACCGAGGACCAGGAGAGCGTGTCCGAAAAGTTCTCCGACTACGACCTGATGGCCCTGCCCGTGGTGGACACGGAGGGGCGGCTTGTGGGCATCGTCACCGTGGATGACGTCATGGATGTCATGGAGCAGGAGGCCACCGAGGATATCGAAAAGCTCGCCGGTATGCTCCCCTCGGACAAGCCCTATTCCCGCACGGGCATCGTGGAGATCTGGAAAAACCGCATCCCCTGGCTCATGTTCCTCATGCTCTCGGCGACGTTTACGAGCATGATCCTCACCTCCTTTGAGGATATGCTCGCGGTGCAGGCGGGGCTTGTGGCCTTTATCCCCATGCTCATGGGCACGGGCGGCAACTCCGGCGCGCAGGCCTCCACAGCCGTCATCCGCGCCCTCTCCCTCGGCGATATCGAGCCGCGCGACGCCCTGAGCGTGGCGTGGCGCGAGCTGCGGGTCGCCTTCCTCTGCGGCGTCGCCCTCGCGGCGGTGAACTTTGTGAAGATGCTGCTGCTGGACGGGATGCTCCTGCACAACGACGCGGTCACGGTTTCAGTGGCCGCGACGGTGAGTACCTCCATCCTCTTCATCGTCCTCTTTGCCAAGAGCGTCGGCGCGATGCTGCCCATCCTCGCCGAGAAGCTGGGGGTGGACCCCGCGGTCATGGCAAACCCCCTCATCTCCACCGTGACGGACGCCGTGTCCCTGCTCATCTATATCTACGTCGCAAAGCTGATTTTGCATATATAAGGAGAAACCATGCACATTCCAAGCGGCGCGAGCCAGACTGTGGAGCTTTTGGATTTTGATACCGCCCTCTCGCTCTCCGGGCGGGGGGATCAGTATGACAGGACCCGCTGGCTCTATGTGCCGGACTTTTATACCGAATACCGTTACATACTCGGCACGCGGGGGAAAAACCCCCTCATCTGCATCGGCATCAACCCCTCCACCGCGGAGCCGGACAATCTGGACCCCACGCTCAAATCCGTGCAGCGCATCGCGGCGGGCAACGGCTTTGACAGCTTTCTGATGTTCAACGTCTATGCCCAGCGCGCCACCCGGCCGGACGATATGGACCGGGCGCTGAACGCGGACCTGCACCGCGCGAACATGGACGCCTTCCGCTACATTCTCGGGAATGTGGGCGCGGGGGTGCGCCCCAGCGTTTGGGCGGCCTGGGGCACCATCATCGAAAAGCGGCCCTATCTCCCCGCCTGCGTGCGGGAGATGGTGCAGATCGGCGAGGACTACGGCGCTGAGTGGCTCTGCGCGGGCAAATGCTCCAACAAAGGCCACCCCCACCACCCGCTCTATCTCAGAAAGGATGAGCAGGTGCGCCCCTTTGATGTGCGCGCCTATCTCGATACCCTGTCATTCTGAGGAGCGCAGCGACGAAGAATCTCGGCAGAGGAGGATTTTCATGGACATTCGCGTGGCGATCCGAAACTACCGCCCCTATAACGAGCAGGAGGCGGCGGACAAAGACATGATCCTCGCCTTCCTGGACAAAAACCCCGACGCCTTTTACCGCACGAACCGCACCGCGCACATGACGGCCTCGGCCTGGGTAGTGAACCCCGCGCGGGATAAGGTGCTGATGGTCTATCACAAGATCTACGACTCCTGGTCCTGGACCGGCGGCCACGCCGACGGGGAGGAGGATCTCGCGGCGGTGGCCCTGCGCGAGGTGCGGGAGGAGACAGGGGTTGCCTCTGCGAGGCTTTTGTCGGAGGATATTTTCTCCCTCGAATCCCTCACGGTGGACGGGCACGAAAAGCACGGGGCCTATGTGCCGAGCCATCTGCACCTGAACGTCACCTACCTTCTGGAGGCAGACGACCGCGACCCCCTCACGGCCTGCGAGGAGGAGAACAGCGGCGTGCGCTGGTTTACCCTGGACGGGGCGCTGGAGGCATCCTCGGAGCCCTGGTTCGTCTCGCGCATCTACCGCAAACTCAATGAAAAGCTAAAAAGGAACAAGGTATGAATCAAAAAGAACTCGGCGAGATCCGGCGCCGCTTCCGCCCGGACCACAACAACATCCAGCGTATCTACGGCTGCTATGTGAACACGAACAAGGAGATCATCGCGAGCTTTGAGGAATCTCTCGGCCTGCTCAGCCAGAACGAGACGGAAAAATACCTCACGCTCTTGAAGAAGACCCTCTCCGGCGCGCTGGGGAAGAACCTTCTGGACATCAGCTTCGCCACGCGCGAGGTCATGGAGGGGGAGCAGTACCGCCTTCTCTCCCAGCTTCGCAGGACAGAGCTCCAGGACGCCGCCCTGCGGGAGGAGTTCTGCCGCGCCATCATCGAAAAGCTCGACATGGAGGAGCGTAACTACCTCATCCTCATGGCCTATGACGTGTACGACGTGCCCCACTACGGCAAGGACGGGAGCCGGGACGACGAGGGGGGCGAGCTCTACAAATACTTTGTCTGCTGCGTCTGCCCCGTGAAGGAGGGCAAGCCCGAGCTCGGGTACGAGCCGGAGGAGCGGCGCTTTCACAGCGCGGCCATTGGGCAGGTCGTCTCCGCGCCGGAGCTGGGCTTTCTCTTCCCCGCCTTCGATGCGCGCAGCGCCAATATCTACAACGCCCTCTTCTACACCAGGGACGCAAGCCAGGGGCACGAGGATTTTGTCGAGGCCGTCTTCCGGGCTGAGGCCCCCATCCCTGCCGCGCGGCAGAAGGAGCTCTTTGGCGAGATGCTGAGCCAGAGCCTGGAAGCCGAGTGCAGCTTTGATGTGATCCAGGCTGTGCACGAGCAGCTCTCCGAACGCATGACGGTCCACAAGGAGAGCAAGGACCCGGAGCCCCTGACCCTCTCCGAGGGCGACATGGGCGACATCCTTGAAAACAGCGGCGTGAGCCCGGAGCACGCCGAGGCGTTCACCCGCCGCATGGCCGAGGAGCTCGGCGAGGGGACGCCCCTGCGCCCGGCGAACATCTCCAGCGCGAGCAAGATGGAGATCGAGACGCCCGAGGTCAAGATCAGCGTGGACCCCAAGTACAGCTACCTCATCCAGCCCCGCATCATCGACGGGCACAAGTACCTGCTCGTCTCCGCAGACGCCGGCGTGGAGCTCAACGGCCTCGCCGTCGAGATCCGCGACGTGTGAAAAATTGCATAGATACTTGGTCGTAGGGGCCGATGCCCTCATCGGCCCGCTGTGATATGGCGGGTCGATCCGGGGATCGACCCCTACGTTTTTGCTTGGCGCAAGATATTTTTTCCCCGGGCTGAAACATTTTCTCCTTCGCCGTCGTTTATATAGACGAGTGCACTTGAAAGGAGAACCCCATGAAAAAGAGAACGCATGGAATCCTTATCCTGATGCTGGCGGCCTTCCTCCTTGCCGGGGCGGGGGCCGACGCGAAAGAGAGCCCCATGCCCTGGCCCACCCACGCGCCGGAGGCCACGCCCTACGTCCGCACCTTCGAGGCGGAGACCCCGGCACCGGAGAGCGCCGAGCCCGTCACGATCACCTGGGACGATCTCTACGCCCGCTTCGGCCGCTTCCACGCGCGGACGGAGGAGCTGGAGCTGTTCCGCTCCCTCCCGCAGGACGAGCCGTATGATTTCGTCCCCCACAGCGACCGCTTCGAGCTGGACGAGGGGGAGGCTATGCGCATGGCCCGCCTGTTCGACGCGCTGGAGGGCGTGGAGGCCCGGGTCATCGCCATGCACACGCTCGAGAACGGAGCGCCCGACTGGAGCTTTCTCACCGTCGTCACCATGACGCCCGCGCGGCTCTTCGAACTCAGCGAGGAGCTGGAGGAACATTTTATGTTCGAGCGGTTTTATGAGTCCGTGCGCCTGCGCTTCGACATCGACTACTGGCCGGACGGCCTCTATGACGAGACGGAGGCCGCGCTTCGGGACTATGAGCGGCGCGGCTGCTTCTGCTTCGAGGCGGATACGCTCAAGGCGCTGGAGGGGCTTTCGCGGGACGAGACCGAGACCTTCGCCCTGCAGATCCATACCCCGGACGGCTGGAGCGAGGACGGCCAGCAGATGATGTGGCTCCTGCGGGGGCGCGAGGGCGTCTTCCTCTCCCTCGCCTGGCAGGACAGGGAGAGGGAGGGGAAGACCCTCTGCCTTGCCGACATGAGTCTTGAGACCCTCTCTGTCCTGAGCGATACGCTGCCGGGGCGCTATCTGGTGCGCCTTGCGGATGAGGAGATGCTGAAGGACTACGACGGGATCGTCCGCTTTGATCCAAAGACCGGGGAGGCGCTGGATAATGCATGAACAGAGGCTCCTCCGGCGGCTGCGGGAGGGGGACACCGCCGCGCTCTCGGAGATCATCGCCCTCTATTCCTCCTATCTCTATACCGTCGCCTCCAACATCATGGCCCCGCAGCTACCGCGCGAGGATATTGAGGAGGCCGTGTCCGACGCCTTCGTCCGCCTCTGGGAGCACCGGGCGGAGCCGGTGCCCGGAAAGCTCAGGGCGTGGCTTGCCGCCGTCGTGCGAAACCTGGCGAAGGACGCCCTGCGCGCCGCCAGGATCGCGGAGCCCCTGGAGGACGACCTTCTGGAGCTCGCGGCGCCCGAGGACATGGAGGAAGAGGTCCTCCGCGCGGAGCTGACCCACATCGCCCGGGAGGCCATCGACACCCTCGGCGAGCCGGACGGGGAAATCTTTCGCCGGCACTACTTCCTCTATCAGAAGACGGAGGAGATCGCCGCGGTTTTGAACATGAACGGCGCCACCGTGCGCACAAAGCTCCGGCGCGGGCGTGAGCGCCTGCGGGAGTATTTCACGGAGAGGGGGTATAGCTGTGCAGATCCGCATTTCTGATCTGATGGACGAGAGCTGCCCGGAGAAGATCGAACTCGGGGCGGAGGACAGGGCCATGGCGCGGCGGGTGAACGCGCTTGTCATGCAAAAGCTCAATATCGCGGAGCCGAAGCCGCGCCGGGGGAAGAAGACCGTCCGCACCTTCCTGCTCGCGGCGGCGATCGCCGTGTTCATGGGGGCCGCGGCCTACGCCGTGAGCGGGTGGTTCATGAACATGAAAAAGACGGACGAGCCCGTGATCGGCTACTGGCGCGCGGCGGACGCATCCGGCAAGCTCACGGACGAGCAGAAGATCGTCTTCCCGGATGCCGGGATGATCCTGAGCTATGAGGGGCCGAAGGAGCGCACGAACCGGCCGGAATTCCGCTGCTGGTATCTGCCGAGTGAGGCGGACTTCGGCTACACGGATGCGGAGGGCTGGACGGGCTATCTCTCCGACAGCGGCACGGGGGCCGAGATCCCCTATATCGTCGGCGCGGGGAACGTGCGCGCCGGCAACTTCAAAACCGTCATCAACGGCGAGGTCACGGTCGTCAAAGAGGAGGACTGGGACGACTGGCATGTCACCTTCCTCACGAGCGACTACACAAACTGCCGGGGCCGCTGGGTCTATGAGCGGGCGAATTTCGTCCTGCTCTTCAACGCCGAAAAGGGCTGGCTCGTCACGGTGACCGGCACGGACAGCCTCGACACCCTCGAGCATATCGCGCGCGAGCTCGAGATCCGCGACAGCGGCGAGCCCGCCTTCTCCGGGGAGGACAACATGGTCGAGTCCATCGGCATGATCGACCCCGGGAGAGGGTAATCTCTCACATTTTCCCGCCCCTCCGCATAATCTGGGTACAGATGCATTGCGGAGGGGTTTGCCATGACTGCAAGTCTTCTGTGGGCTCTCGCGGGCACACAGTTTATTTTTATCATGACGGTGCTGGGCGCGGCGCTGGTCTTTTTCTTCAATCGCCCCCTGCCCGGCTTTCAGGCCGCGCTGCCGGGCTTTGCCGGCGGGGTGATGACGGCGGCCTCCGTCTGGAGCCTGCTTCTGCCCGCCATCGGGCAGACGGCCGCGGAGGGGCGGCTTCCGGCCTGGCTCCCCGCGGCGGCGGGGCTTTTCGCGGGCGCACTCTTTCTCACGGCGGCGGACGCCCTGCAGAGCGGGGCGGGGGAGCGGGGGCGGATGCTCTTTACCGCCATCACGCTCCACAACATCCCGGAGGGGATGGCGGTGGGCCTCGCCTTCGCCCTCGCCGGGGACGGGGAGCGCCTCGCCGCCGCGCTGACGCTTGCCTTCGGGATCGGGGTGCAGAACTTCCCGGAGGGGGCGGCGGTCTCGCTCCCGCTGCGCGCGGGCGGCATGGGCCGGGGCCGCGCCTTCCTCTGGGGCGCCGCCTCCGGCGCGGTGGAGCCGGTCTTCGGGATGCTCGCGGTCTTTGCCGCTGCCCTCGTCCATCCGGCGATGCCCTGGCTTTTGAGCTTTTCCGCCGGGGCCATGCTCTATGTCACGGCGCACGAGCTCTGCCCCGAGGCGAAGGGCAGGATCGGGGCCCTCGGCTTCATCGGGGGCTTCGCCCTCATGATGGCCCTGGACGTGGCGATGGGATAAGAGCATTGTAACATCTCCACAAGAACAGCATACCCTTGTGAGAAACTTGTCATGAAAAATTACGAAAAAACCGGGGAAAAAAGTAGACAGCGCCGAGCGGTTTATGCTAAAATGAAAAAGCAGATTATCATTTCCTCATTATATAAAACGAGGTGAAGCGAATGGCATTTAAGTTTAAGGGCGGTGTGCATCCCGACTACCGGAAGTCTCCCGAGGTTCCCGTGACGGTGATGGCGCCGCCGAAGCAGGTCGTGATCCCCATGGCACAGCACATCGGCGCCCCCTGCACTCCCCTGGTGAAAAAGGGCGACACGGTGAAGATGTACCAGAAGATCGGCGACGCCCAGGCGCCGGTCTCCGCCCCGGTCCACGCCTCCGTCTCCGGGACGGTCGTGGCCGTGGAACCCAGGCCCCACCCCCTCGGCGACCTTATCATGTCCGTCGTGATCGAGAACGATTTCCAGGATACGCCGGAGCTGATGGAGCCGCTCACCCCCGCAGAGCTTCAAGATCCCGAGGCGATCCTCCGGCGCATCCGCGAGGCCGGCGTTGTCGGCATGGGCGGGGCCATGTTCCCCACCGCCTTCAAGATCCAGAGCGGGCGCGGCAAGGTGGACACGCTCATCATCAACGGCGCCGAGTGCGAGCCCTACATAAACGGCGACCACCTGACCATGCGCGGCCACCCGGAGGAGCTTCTCAAGGGCATCGAGCTTGCCCGCATCGCCCAGGGCGTGGACAAGGTCTACTACGGCATCGAGAAGAACAAGCAGGACGCCATCGACCTGCTCAACTCCCTCGACCCCGCGAAATACGGCGTCGAGATCGTGCCCGAGGAGGAGAAGTACCCCCAGGGCGGCGAGAAGATGCAGATCAAGACCCTCACCGGGCGCGAGGTCAAGCCCGGCGGCCTGCCCGCGGGCGTCGGCTGCTGTGTGATCTCCACCCGCACGGCCTATGCCATCTATGAAGCCTGCTATGAGGGGAAGAGCGTTGTGGAGCGCATCGTCACCGTCGCAGGCAGCGCCCTCGCCGCCCCGGTCAACGCCCTCATAAGAGTCGGGACGAGCTTCGGCTACATTGCCGAGCAGTGCGGCGGCTTTGTGCGCACCCCGCGCAAGATCGTCCTCGGCGGGCCGATGATGGGCATCTGCGCCACCACGCTCGAGGCGGTCACCGTCAAGGGCACCGCGGGCGTCCTCTTCTTCACGGAGGATGAGGACTACACCGTGGAGGAGCCTGTGTGCATCCGCTGCGGCAAGTGCATCAACGTCTGCCCCATGCGCCTGGAGCCGACCTATATGTACCAGTATTACAAGAAGCGCAACTTCGAGATGCTGGAGAAATACCACGTCACCGACTGCATCGAGTGCGGAAGCTGCACCTTCCGGTGTCCGGCGCGAATGCCGCTGACCCACGCCTTCAAGACCGCGAAGATCATGCTGCAGGCCAGGGCCGCCAAGGAGAAGGCCAAGGCGGAAGCCGCCGCAAAGGAGGCCGCGAAATGAACGAAACAAAGGAAAAACTCCTCTTTGATGTGACATATCAGCCCCAGGTGCGCACCGTCCGCGATACCCAGCGCATCATGCTGGATGTCATCGTCGCAACCCTCCCCATCGTGGGCTTCGGCGTCTACCGCTTCGGGTGGCACGTGCTGCTGCTCGTGGTGTCCAGCATGGCGGCCGCCGTGTTCTTCGAGTGGGGCTACCGCCGGCTTTTGAAAAAGTCCCTCACCATTGACGATCTCTCCGCCGCGGTCACGGGCCTTCTGCTCGTCATGGTCCTGCCCCCGCAGACGCCCGTCTGGATGGCGGTGATCGGCGACTTCTTTGCCATCGTCATCGTCAAGCAGCTCTACGGCGGCATCGGCAAGAACTTCTTAAACCCCGCACTCGCGGGCCGCGCCTTCCTCACCGCGTCCTACTCGGGCGTTCTGACCGTCGTCGTCATCGACGGGGTGACCACCGCGACGCCGCTGGGCTTTCTCAAGGCGGGCGAGGCGATGCCCTTCACCCTCGCGCAGAGCTTCTTCGGCGCGATCCCCGGCAGCATCGGCGAGATCAGCTCCTTTGCGATCCTCGCGGGCGCGGCCTACCTCATCGCCCGCAAGGTCATCCGCTGGCGCATCCCTCTCGCCGTGATCGGCACGGTGTTCTGCGTGAGCCTTATCTTCGGCCACAGCGGGTACAGCCACCTTGACTGGGCCTTGCAGAATGTCTGCGCCGGCGGCGTCATGTTCACCGGCATCTTCATGGCCACCGACTACGCCACCTCCCCCGTCACCATCAACGGCCAAGTGCTCTACGGCATCGGCATTGGCCTTCTCACCATGCTCATCCGCTACTTCGGCGGCTATGCCGAGGGCTGCTCCTATGCCATCCTCATCATGAACCTCTGCACCTGGTCCATCGACAAGCTCTGCCATCGCCGTCAGTTCGGCGTCTCGCGGGCGGAATTTGCCGCGCAGAAGAAAGCGAAGAAGGAGGCTGTGTCATGAATAAGATCTTAAAGCTCTCCCTCGTCCTCTTTCTTATCAGCGCGATTGTCGCGGGCGTGCTCGGCGTCATCAACAACATCACCGCCCCCGTCATCGACGCGCAGCGCCAGGCCAAGACCGCCGCGGCCTTCGCAAGCGTTTTGAAGGCTGACCGTTTTGAGGAGCTCGAGTTCAATAACCCCGACTTCCCCACCGTGCAGACCGTACATAAGGCGGAGGGCGTCGGCTATGTCGTGACGTCCGTCTTCTCCGGCGCGCAGGGCAACATCACCCTCGCCGTCGGCGTGGACAACGACTATAAGTGCACCGGCATCTCCGTCATCGAGCATTCCGAGACCTCAGGTCTCGGCGCCAACGCCGCGAGCACAGGCGAGGTCGGCGTGAATTTCCGCGCGCAGTTTGTCGGCCAGGATGAGGGGATCGCCCTCGCCAACGCCGGCGGCAGCATCGACGCCCTGACCGGCGCCACGATCACCTCCCGCGCCATTACCGAGGCGGTCGCCACGTCCATCCGGGCCGTCAAATCTCTGGCATAAGGAGGGCTGAGTGCATGAACCGGAAAAAACAGTTTACAGAGGGCCTCATCACCAATAACCCCGTGCTCGTCCAGCAGATCGGCATGTGCGCCACCATGGCCATCACCACCACGCTCTTCAACGGCGTCGGCATGGGCCTTTCGGTGCTCATCATCCTCACCTGCTGCAACGTGGTCATCTCCGCGATCCGCAAGATCATCCCGGGGGAGATCCGCCTTGCCATCTTCGTCGTGGTCATCGCGGGCTTCGTCACCATCGTGGACCTGCTGCTGCAGGCCTTTGTCCCCGCGCTGAGCGAGGCGCTCGGCGTGTTCATCCCGCTGATCGTCGTCAACTGCATCATCATCGGCCGCGCGGAGGCCTTCTGCCAGAAGAGCCCCGTGAAGGACTCCTTCTTTGACGGCATCTTCCAGGGTCTCGGCTACACCTGCGTTCTGATCGTGATGTGCGTCGTGCGCGAGTTTCTCGGCGCGGGGCGCTTCGGCGGCGGCCTCATCGACGTGACGAACGGCTTTCGCTTCACGCTCGACGGCACCGGCGCCGGCATCCAGATCTTCCCGGAGAGCTACGGCATGTCCATCATGTCCCTGCCCTTCGGCGGCTTTCTGACGCTGGGCTTTCTGATCGCCGCCATGCAGTACGCCCTCAAGAAGGCGGAGGACAAGAAGGCCAAACGGGCGGAAGAAGAGAAGAAGGAGGCTGAAGAATCATGCTGAGCAGTATTATCACGATCTCGCTGGGAGCGATTTTGATCAACAACTTCATCTTCTCCCAGTTCCTCGGCTGCTGCCCCTTCCTGGGCTGCTCGAACAAGGTGGACACCGCCGTCGGCATGGGCCTTGCGGTCGTGTTCGTCATGGGGCTTGCCTCCGCCATCTGCTGGGTCATCAACGAGTATATCCTCGTCGCCCTGCATCTGGAGTTTCTGCAGACCCTGGCCTTCATCCTGGTCATCGCGGCGCTCGTGCAGTTTGTGGAGATGTTCCTCAAGAAGATGGTCCCCTCGCTCTACGCGGCGCTCGGTATCTTCCTGCCCCTCATCACAACGAACTGCGCGGTGCTCGGCGTGGTGCTGCTGAACGTCCAGAATAACTACAATTTCATCGAGTCTCTGGTCTACGGCATCACAGGCGGCATCGGCTTCCTGCTCGCCATCGTGCTCTTTGCGAGTGTGCGCGAGCGCGTGGAGTTTGCCGAATATCCCGCGTGCTTCCGCGGCTTTTCCATCTGCCTTGTGTCCGCCGCTCTCGTGGCCCTGGCCTTCATGGGCTTCAGCGGCATGTCCATCCCGGTATGAGGAGGTAGTGCGCTATGACAACAATCCTTCTTTCCATGCTGGTTCTCGGCGTGCTGGGCGGCGTGTTCGGCGGCCTGCTCGCCCTGGCCTCCAAGATCTTCTACGTGGAGGTCGACCCCAAGCAGGCGGCCGTGCGTGAGGCGCTTGCCGGCGCAAACTGCGGCGGCTGCGGCTACCCCGGCTGTGACGGGTATGCCGCCGCGGTCGTGAAGGGGGAGGCCCCCTGCAACCGCTGCGTCGCGGGCGGCGCGGAGACTGCCGCGAAGGTCGCCGCGATCATGGGCGCGTCCAATGAGGCGGCGGAGAAAATGGTCGCCTTCGTGCCCTGCTCCGGGGCTGAGGGCGTGGCGGAACCGCGCTTCAACTACACCGGACCAGAGGACTGCCAGGCCGCCATGCTCTTCGGCGGCAAGAGCAACAAGCTCTGCACCTTCGCCTGCATCGGTCTCGGCAACTGCGTGCGCGCCTGCCAGTTTGACGCCATGCACATCGTAAACGGCGTCGCGAAGGTGGACCGCTCCAAGTGCGTCGGCTGCGGTGCGTGCGTGGACACCTGCCCCAAGAGCATCGTGAAGCTCATCCCCGAGAGCCAGCGCATCATGCCCGCCTGCCGCAATAAGGACAAGGGCGCCGCGGTCATGAAGTTCTGCTCGGTCGGCTGCATCGGCTGCATGAAGTGCCAGCGCGAGTGTCCGGCGGAGGCCATCAAGGTCACGGAGTTTTTGGCCCAGGTGGATACCGACAAGTGCATCGGCTGCGGCAAATGCGCCGAGGTCTGCCCGAGACATATCATCACCCTGTTCGAGAAGTAAACAAGGGCAAAGGGGCTGTGAAAAAAGTCAATTGGCATCGTAGGGGGCGGCCTCCCGGACGCCCCGCGCGGTACAGCCCAAAAAATAAGAAAGCCTTCGGCAAAAAGGTACACACCAATGTACGAATTCGCCGAAGGCTGATTCTTTTTTTCACGCCATCTTCGCCGGGCGGTCGAGACGCCCGCCCCTACGGTGTTGATTTCAGGCGGTTTGAATGGGACCGGCTTTTTTACAGCCTCTTTGCCTCGCTGTAATCAATTATATTCCGGGACGTGGTCGATGACCTCGGTGATGGGGTAGAGGCACTGTTTGGAGGCGGTGTAGACCCAGAAGGGGCCGTATTGGACGCAGGGGGTCATCTCGGTGCCGTTGCCCGCGGCCTCGGTTCGCATGAGGGGCAGCTCGCTCTCCGTGAAGATGAACACAGCGCGCTCCGCGTCGTCCAGCGCGTAGATGTCGCGGATGTTGATGTAGGGCGAGAGCCTGTAGATACAGTCGTCCTGCCAGCAGCCCGCGATCAGCGCCCCGTCGGAGGGCGCGGCTACGGCTGGCGCAGAGTAGGAGTGGTTCCCGTAGACAAGCTCATACCCGTTCTGAACCGCCCAGTCCGCCGCCTGCTGGGCGGGGGTGGGCTCCCGGGAGAGGGCGGCGCGCAAATCCTCCCTGTAGCTGAAGCGGAGGTTCAAAGCGGCGAGGACGCACACGAGCGTGAGCAGCACCGGGCGCAGGCGCGTCTCCTTCTCCGCAATCACCGCGAGGGACAGGGCGGGCAGCGCGTAGTAGAGGAAGAGGTAGATCGGCCTGAGCTGCACGGCGGTGACAAAGGAGGCCGCGATCACCGCGGCACAGCCGAGCACAGCCACAAGCCAGAAGCAGCCGGCCCCGTCCGCCTGACGCTCTCCGCGCAGAAGCAGATAAAACGCCGCGAGCACGAGGAGCGTCGAGCCGAGAAACATCAGGATGAAAAAGAGCCTGCCATCGCCCTTGCGGGTCGCGTCGTAGCCTGTCACGGTGACGAGGGCCGCGTGCAGGTCCCGGAGCTTGGAGGCGAGGGAGGCCCCCGTGAAGACAGAGGCCCCGGTGTAAATCTCGTGCCGCCTGACCGGGAGCAGGCGGATCACCAGGAGTCCCAGCACATTTGCCCCGGCATAGGCGAGACAGCGCCAGAGGCGCATCCGGCGCCTGCGGGGATAGATCGGCTGCTTTTTCAAAAGGCAGCGGAGCATGTGCAGCCCCTCAAAGCAGAGGAGGGGCAAAATCAGCACGCAGGTCTGCCGCAGGCTCTGCATCCCGGTGCAGAAGCACAGAAACAGGGCGCACAGCAGGGCCGGCAGGCGCAGGGCCTCGGATCTCTTCGCGCGGGCATAGTCGCCGAGAACCACGAAGAAGCACAGGAGATAGCAGGCGTAGAAGCTGCACATGGCGAAAAAGAGCTGCTGCCCGTCCTCCCGCATGACGGAGAAGGGCCCGAAGACGGAGGCGAGCAGGCACAGGAGCGCCGCCGCGCGCAGGGAGGGGCGCTTCACCACCGGGCGCAGCATCCATTCCATCGCCAAGAGCAGAAGCGCCGACATGCAGAGCGTCGCCCAGGCCATGCCCCGGTTCATGCTGCCGGTGAGCCCGTAGAAGAGCGCCGCGAGGACCGGCGTTGCGCACACATAGAACTGGTTCCCAAAGAGATAGCGCTTCGGGAAAAGGCTCTTCTCCTCCCACATGAGGCGGGCGACCAGCGTGTCCTCATACATGTCAGAGGTGGCGAGACGCCCGAAGCCCCGAAAGTCGATCACGGTGAACACGGCGAGATAGGCGAGGATCACGAGCACCGCGGCCGCCGTCCAGAGATATTCGGTTTTGCGCGTGTTTTTCGGCATGGCAAAGCTCCTGTCAGGTTCTTGCGGTCAGTTTACCCTCGCGCGGCGGAAAAGTCAAGTTTGCCGCATTGACAGAGGGCGCGGCGAGACGTTATACTGTCTATACTATAACCATCTATAGGAGAAAACTATGCTGACTGTCAACGATCTCTCCATCCAGTTCGGGCCGACGGTGCTCTTCTCCCGCGTGGATCTGCAGTTCACGGCGGGCAACTGCTACGGCATCATCGGCGCAAACGGCGCGGGCAAGTCCACCTTCATCAAGATCCTCTCCGGGGAGCTCGAGCCCACGAGCGGCAGCGTGGTGCTGGACCCCAAGCGCCGCATGTCGGTATTAAAGCAGAACCAGAGCCTCTTTGACGCCTACACCGTCCTCGACACCGTCATCATGGGCAACATGCGCCTCTACGAGTGCGGCAAGGAGAAGGACGCCATCTATGAAAAGCCCGACTTCAACGATGAGGACGGCCTGCGCGCGGCCGAGCTGGAGGAGGAGTTTTCCGAGCTCGGCGGCTGGGAAGCGGAGAGCGACGCCTCCCGCATCCTCCAGGGCCTCGGCGTGGAGGTAAGTCTCCACCAGAACCTGATGCGCGACACCGACCCCCGCCTCAAGGTCAAGGTCCTGCTCGCCCAGGCCCTCTTCGGCCACCCGGACGTGATCCTCTTAGACGAGCCGACCAATAACCTCGACCTCGCGAGCGTCGTGTGGCTGGAGGACTTTCTCATGGATTACGAGGGGACCGTCCTCGTCGTGAGCCATGACCGCTATTTTCTCAACAACGTCTGCACCCACATCGTCGACATCGACTACGGCAAGATCAAAATGTACGTCGGCAACTACGACTTCTGGTACGAGTCCAGCCAGCTCATCCAAAAGCTCATCAAGGACCAGAACAAGAAGGCCGAGCAGAAGATCCAGGAGCTGCAGACCTTTATCGCCCGCTTCTCGGCGAACAAGTCCAAGTCCCGCCAGGCCACCTCGCGCCGGAAGCTCCTCGACAAGATCACGGTGGAGGAGCTGCCCGCCTCGAACCGCCGCTACCCCTGGGTGGGCTTCAAGGCAAACCGCGAGCCGGGCAAGGACCGCCTCTTCGTCACGGAGGTCTCCAAGACCGTGGACGGGGTGAAGCTCCTGAACAACGTGAGCTTCATCGTGGGGAAGGAGGACAAGATCGCCCTCGTCGGGAAGAACGAGCTTGCCGTCACCATGCTCTATAAGATCCTCATGGGGGAGGAAGAGCCGGACACCGGCAGCGTCAAATGGGGCGCGAGCATCGAGCCCAGCTACTTCCCCAAGGACCACAACAGCTATTTTGACTGCGACTATGACCTCATCGACTGGATGCGCCAGTTTTCCGAGGACAAGCGGGAGAGCTACCTGCGCACCTTCCTCGGCCGGATGCTCTTCTCCGGGGACGATGTGTATAAAAATGTGCGCGTCCTCTCCGGCGGGGAGAAGGTGCGCTGTATGCTCAGCCGCATGATGCTCTCGGGGGCAAACTTCCTCCTCCTGGACCAGCCCACAAACCACCTGGATCTGGAGAGCATCGCCGCCCTCAATAACGGGCTCGAGGCGTTCAAGTACAACATCCTCTTCTCCTGCCATGACCACCAGCTCACCCAGACGGTGGCAAACCGCATCATCGAGATCACGGACGACGGCATCATCGACCGCGCCTGCACCTATGACGAGTACATGCACGTGAGCGAGCTCGAGAACAGAGCTTAGGCTGCGGGAAAATGCTATACTGCCGCCTGAACGAAATAACAGCAGGAGGATAATCCATTGAAAAAGACCAAAATCGCAATCGCGCTGCTGCTGTGTCTCGCGCTCTGCGCCGGGGCGTACTTTTTCTTCGCCGGGGAGAAAGCCCCGGATTATGCCAGGGCCTCCAACTGGGCCATTCGGGAGAGCGGCCCGTCGGAGAAGCGGGCTGACGTGTTCTTCATCGCGCCCGCTGTCTACAGCGGGAAGGAAGCGTACAACATGTCCCTGGACGATGAAAAGACCAAGGCCAAATTCCTCGGCGCGACCAATATGGAGCGCGGCATCTATGACGACGACGCGCGCTTTTTCGCCCCCTACTACCGGCAGCTCGGCCTCAGCGCCTATGAGCTTCCAGAGCTCGAGCGCCTGGGCTATCTGAGCACGGCCTACGCCGATGTGAAAAACGCGTTCCAATACTATATGGCCCACGATAACGGCGGCAGGCCCATCATCGTCGCGGGCTTTTCCCAGGGGGCGGAGCTCGCCCTTCGCCTTGTGGAGGACTGCTTCTCCGACCCCGCGGTGCGGGAGCTTCTGGTGGCCTGCTACGCCATCGGCTGGCGCATGACCGAGGACGATGTCGCGGCCTGTCCCCATCTCCGTCCCGCGGCGGGGGAGCGCGACACGGGCGTCGTGGTCCTCTTTAACAGCGAGGCCGAGGAGATCAACGATTCCCTCCTGATTCCGGCCGGGGTGAAGACCTATGCCATCAACCCCCTGAGCTGGACCACCGACAGCACCCCTGCGGGGAAGGAGCGCAACCTCGGCGCCTGCTTTACCAACTACGCCGGGGAGATCGAGCGGGAGATCCCCGCCCTGACCGGCGCATATCTCGACGAGGTGCGCGGCGCGCTCAAGGTGACGGACGTGTCGCCCGCGGACTATCCCGGCGGCATCTCCCTCTTCCCGGACGGGGTGTATCACCTCTATGACTATCAGTTCTTCTACCGCAATCTGGAGCAGAACGTGCAGGCAAGGCTGGATGCCTACCTGGAGAGCGCGGCGTCGGCAGAGAGCGGCGAAGCCGTCGAAAGGGGGGCGGCCGCATGAACTTTTCTATCCTGGATTTCGGCGCGGTGGGGGACGGGGTCACCCTCAACACCCGGGCCATCCAGCAGGCTATTGACGCCTGCACCGACTCCGGCGGCGGGCGCGTGACGGTCCCGGCGGGGCGATTCCTCTCGGGGACCATCTGCCTCAAGTCCCGTGTGGATCTCCATCTCGAGAGCGGGGCGGAGCTTGTCTCGAGTCTCGACCCCGCCGATATGCCCGACCTCATGGGCGGCTTTGATGACGACAACCGCGATACCGGCTGGGAGGGGGGCTGCTTCCTTCTCGCGCGGCACGCCGAGGACGTGACCATCTCCGGCCCCGGCCGGATCGACGGGCGCGGCCGCGAGGTCTTCTATGAGGACGACGCGGACGGCGGCAGCCACGAAAGCCCCCTCAAGGTGCGCGGCTATCGGCCCCGGATGAGCTTTCTCGAGGACGTGAAAAAACTCACCGTGCGGGATGTGACCTTCTACGACGCCGCCTTCTGGACCCTCCATATGGCGGGCTGCCGCGATGTGCTGATCGAGGGCGTCCGCATCGAAAATAACGAGCGGGGCCCGAATAACGACGGCATCGACCCCGACTGCTGCCGGAACGTGATTATCCGAGGCTGCATCATCACCTGCGCGGACGACGCCATCGTGGTGAAGACCACGGCCCCCATGACG
Organism: Oscillospiraceae bacterium; assembly: GCA_902793285.1. Taxonomy (GTDB): domain Bacteria; phylum Bacillota; class Clostridia; order Oscillospirales; family Oscillospiraceae; genus Limivicinus. Next base: position 21,559 of record CADBCV010000014.1, on the reverse strand, counting down.
AAAAAATACGGCGACTGCTCGAACATCCTGATCTCAAACTGCATCCTCCGCTCCCACTCCTCCGCCCTCAAAATCGGGACGGAGACCTGGGGCGACATCCACCATGTCACCATGGGCGACTGCATCCTCGACCAATGCACCCGCGGCATCGGCATCTGGTCCCGGGACGGGGGCCGGATTCATGACATCCTGATCCACCACATCGCCGGCAGCACCCGCCGCTACCGGGACCGGGTCCGCCAGGATTCCGAGGTCGTCGTGTGGTGGGGCAAGGGGGAGCCGGTCTTCCTCTCCGCCACCCGGCGCGCGGGGGTCGAGCGCACCCCCGGCGTGATCGAGGGGGTCTGCATGGATGCTCTGCACATCACCTGCGAGGGGGCCGTCATGATCGCCGGGGAGAGGGAGTCCCCGATCCGAAACGTCACGATCCGGGACTCCGCCTTCCGCTGGGCGCGGCAGGGCAGCCTCACGCCGGACTGCCTGGATGAGCAGCCGTCAAGGCGCGGCGTGTACCCCCACGCGGTCCCGACCGTCTATATCCGCGCCGGGGAGGATATCTCCTTCAGCGACAACGTGCGCTTCGAGATCGACGACTCCATGAAGCCCTATATTCTGGACACGGTGATCTCCGAATAAAAAAACCAGAGCGGTCATTTGCCCAATGTCACGAATAAGGAATGTCATCCTGAGCGAAGCGAAGGATCCCGTGGTTGGCTGCAGGAGGTACGGGATTCTTCGTCGCTATGCTCCTCAGAATGACACGAACTTAATGACATTGGTCATTTGCCGCTCTGTTTTCACCCTCAGCCGGAATAGAATTCCGTGCCGGTCTCGTTCTCCTGGATCAGGACGGAGCTCTGGTTGAATACGCGGAGCAGATCATCCGCGGCGGCGTGGACGGCGTCCTTTGTCGTGTCGCTGAGATAGATCACGAGCGTGTACTCCTGATAGAGCGTCTCCCCGTCCTTCCAGCCGCCGTTTGCCTCCTGGATCGTATAGCCGCCGAAATGCTCAACCAGAATGTCGGCCGCTTTGACCTTGGCCTCCTCGGGGGAAAAGACCGGCGCGTTCGTATCCTTGTCGTTCGTGCCGAGGAACATCACATACTGGATGTCCTTGACAGGCTCTTCGGCGGGCTTCTGCGCCGCGGTCAGATTTACGACGGACAGGCACAGCGCGGCGATCGCAAGGACCAGGCTTATCCAATTGATTGCTTTTTTCATGTTGTACTACCTCATTTCTTTATTCAAGCCGTGGAGTCCCATGGCTTGCGCCACATTATAGCACGCATCCCCGCCCGGGAAAAGCAAAAATATCCACAGGAAAGGAAATTCCCATGAAGTTCATCCATCTCTCCGATCTCCACCTCGGAAAGCGGCTCAATGAGTTTTCCCTGCTGGAGGATCAGAAGTACATTTTGCTCAAAATCTTAAACGTCATCGACGGGGAAAAGCCGGACGCGGTGCTCATCGCGGGGGATGTGTACGACAAATCCGTCCCCTCGGCGGAGGCGGTGGAGCTCTTTGACGAGTTCCTCGTCCGCCTCGCCGAACGGAATCTACAGGTCTTCGTTATCAGCGGCAACCACGATTCGCCGGAGCGCCTGGCCTTTGGCGGGCGGCTCATGGACGCGAGCGGCGTGCACCTCACCCCGGTGTACAGGGGCCGTGTGGAGCCGATCACGCTGCAAGATTCCTTCGGCCCGGTGAACGTCTACATGCTGCCCTTTGTGAAGCCCGCGCACGTCCGGCGCTTTTTCCCGGAGGCGGAGATCGAAAGCTATACCGACGCCCTCCGGGCCGCAATCGGGAATATGATGCCGAACGACACTGAGCGCAATATCCTCCTCGCCCACCAGTTCGTCACGGGGGCGGAAAGATCAGAGTCGGAGGAGGTCTCGGTCGGGGGCCTTGACAACGTGGACGCCGCCGTCTTCGAGAGCTTTGACTACGCCGCCCTGGGCCACATCCACGGGCCGCAGAATATCTCGGAGACCATCCGCTACTGCGGCACGCCGCTCAAGTACTCCTTCTCCGAGGCCAGGCATGAGAAGTCCGTGACCGTGGTCGAGCTTGGGGAAAAGGGCACGCTCAGTATCCGCACCGTGCCGCTCACACCCCTGCACGACATGGTGGAGCTCCGCGGGCGCTATGAGGAGCTGATGCGTAAGAGCTTTTACGAAAACACCAGCTATCAGACGGACTACGTCCACATCACTCTGACGGATGAGGCGGACGTGCCGGAGGCCATGGCGCGTCTTCGCACGGTGTATCAGAATCTCATGAAGCTCAGCTATGACAACGCCCGCACCCGGCACCTGTCGCAGATCGACAGGGCGGAGGACGTGGAAGCAAAAGCCCCCATGGAAGTGTTCGCGGCGTTTTATGAGAAGCAGAACGGCACGGAACTCACGGAGGAGCAGGTGGCGCTTCTGCAAGGGCTGATCGAAAAAATCTGGGAGGGAGAAGCATGAGACCTGTAACGCTCACCATGTCCGCCTTCGGCCCCTACGCGGGAGAGGTGACGGTGCATTTTGACAAGCTCGGTACGAGCGGGCTCTATCTCATCACCGGCGACACCGGCGCGGGCAAGACCACGATCTTCGACGCCATCACCTTCGCCCTCTTCGGCGAACCCAGCGGCGACAACCGCGACGCGGGGATGCTCCGCTCCCAATATGCAAAGCCCGAGACGCCCACCGAGGTCGAGCTTGTCTTCGACTACGCGGGCAGGCGCTACACCGTCCGGCGCAATCCCCAGTACACCCGCCGCAAGACCCGCGGCGAGGGCTTTACCGAGGAGAAGGCCAACGCGGAGCTGCGATACCCCGACGGCCGCCTCGTCACCAGGACGCGGGAGGTCAACCAGGCCGTCACGCAGATCCTGGGCGTGGACCGCGGCCAGTTTGGCCAGATCGCGATGCTCGCCCAGGGGGACTTCCGCAAGCTCCTCAAGGCCAGTACCGACGAGCGGAAAAAGATCTTCCAGAAGCTCTTCCACACGGAGAACTTCTATGCCCTTCAAATGAGGCTCAAGGACGAGGCCGGGCGTCTCGGCAAGGAGTACGAGAAGACCGAAACCAGCATCCGGCAGTACATCGCGGGTATCATGGTCCGGGAGGACGATGTGCTCTCCCTGGAGGTAAGCAAGGCAAAGGACAGCGCCCTTCCCATGGACGAGGTCATGGCGCTTCTGGATACGCTCATCGCCGGGGACGCGGAGCGGTACGAGGAGACCGCAGCGCGCGGCAAAGCGCTGGAAACAGAGCTTGCGGAGGTCAACAAACGCCTCACGCTTGCCGGGGCGCAGAGGAAGACCGAGGAGGCGCTCAAAAAGGCGCAGGCCGAGCTCACGGTGGAGCAGTCGAAGCTGCCGGCGCTGCAAGCGGCCCTCGCGGAGAAAGAAAAAAACGGCCCCGCGATCGAGGCCGCCGTCAAACGCAGCGCGGCATTCAGTGCGGAGCTTCCGGACTATGCGGAGCTGGACAGGCAGAACAAGGTCTATACCGCCCTCGGCGAATCCATCGCGGAGCTGGAGGAGAAAATTGCCCGGACGGAGCAGGACATCAAGGCATCCACCGAGGATCGGAGCAGGATGCAGGCGGAGCTGGACACGCTCCAAACGGCGGAGGCCGATCAAATCAGCGCCGAAAACGCGCTTGCGAGGAAAAGCGAACAGCTCCAGAGCGCCGAAGCGCTGCAAGAGGAAATCCGCGCCATCCACGAGCTCACTGCGAGGCTGCAAACGGCGCAGGCGGCCTACGTCGGCAAGGCACAAAAAGCGGCGGCGCTGAAAGCGGACTATGACCGGAAGTACCGCGCCTATCTCGACGAGCAGGCGGGCGTCCTCGCCCAGACGCTCACGGAGGGGACGCCCTGCCCGGTCTGCGGCTCGCGCACACATCCGCACCCGGCAGAGCTCTCCGCCGAGGCGCCGGGCAAGGCGGAGCTCGACCGCGCGAAGGCCGCCGCCGAGAGAGCAGACAAGGAGGCGGCAGCGGCCAGCGAGGAGGCCGGAAAGCTCGACTCCTCGATCAAGGCAAAAAAAGAGGCAGCGCTTCGGAACAGCAGGAGCTTGCTTGCGGCGGCGGATTTTGAGGCCCTTGTCTCCCTCCTGCCGGAGAAGCGGGGGATATGGGAGCAGGAAAAGCAGAGCTGCGCTGCGACCTTAAAGCTGCACCAGGGCCGAGCAAAGAGAAAGCAGGAGCTCGCCGCGCTGATCCGACAGAAGGACGAGCGGCTGAAAACCCTGGCAGAAAAACAGAGCGAACAGAAAAACCGCCTGACAACAGAGCAGGCGGATCAAAAAGCGGCCGCGAGCCGCATCGGGGCGCTCACGGAGAAGCTGAGCTTTGCGTCCGCAAAAGAGGCCGAGACAGAGATCGAACGCCTCGCGCAGGAGCGAAAGCGCCTGCAAGGAGAGATCGACAGTGCGAAAAAGGCGCTGGATGCGGAGAGAGAAAAGATCGCCGGGCTTGAGGCCGCGGTACACACGCATCGGGAGGCGCTTGCCGACAGGCTTGAGATCGACACGGAGGCGGAAGCGCAAAAGCAGGCAGCGCTGAATGCGGAGAAAAGCGCGCTTGCCGAGCGATCCAAAGAGACCTACAGCCGCTTGCAGACAAACCGGGGGATCAAAGCGAATATCGCGGACAAAATTCAGGAGGCCGCCGGGATCGAAAAGCGCTGGGCCACCGTCAAGGCCCTCTCGGACACCGCGAACGGCGCCCTCTCCGGCAAGGACAAGATCATGCTGGAGACCTATGTCCAGATGATGGTGTTCGACCGCATCCTGGAGCGGGCCAATCTCCGCCTGCTCAGGATGACCGGCGGGCAGTATGAATTCATCCGGCGGCGCGATGCCTCGAACCAGAAGAGCCAGAGCGGGCTGGAGCTCGACGTCATCGACCACTACAACGATACCCAGCGCAGCGCGAATTCCATCTCCGGCGGCGAGGGCTTCATGGCCTCCCTGTCCCTGGCCCTCGGCCTCTCGGACGAGATCCAGTCCACCGCCGGCGGCATCCGCCTCGACACCCTCTTTGTGGACGAGGGCTTTGGCTCTCTCGACGATAACGCCCTGCAGGACGTGATGCGCGCGCTCATCGGCCTCACGGAGGGCAATCGCCTTGTCGGCATCATCTCCCACGTCGCGGAGCTCAAGGAGAAGATCGACAAGCAGATCCTCGTCACCAAGGAGAAAACCGGCGGCAGCAGCGTGAGAATCAATGTATAAGAAAGAGCAATACGATATGAGTCGAAGGATGGGGATGAACATGAAACTGTGGTTCAAATCGTATGAGAAATGCCGGATTCAAACAAAGTGACAAGCCTGTCAGTATGTGTGGATCATCGCAAAAGCACTGTTAATAGACGTGCTTTTCAAACATAATAAAGTTGCCCCCTCAAATGATTTCCCGGCCCGTTTTTCAAATAAAAAACAGCTTGCTTTCCTGCAGAAGAAATGACATAATGATGGCAGATGTTATATAAAACGAACAAAAATGCCATAATTTGTAATTTTGACGCGGTTTTATCGTGGGGGATGCATATGAAATCTACAGGTATTGTTAGGAGGATAGATGAACTCGGACGCATCGTTTTGCCGATAGAAATGCGTAGAACACTTGGCGTCCGTGAAAAGCAGTAATTCCGTTTTATCGGGGGACAACGGCACAAAGCCAGATACCAGCCTTCATAAGCGTGATAAGTTTTGAAGGTTGGTATTATGAAGACTGCTGAGGGACGAAAATCTTCACCCTCGTTCCACCTGCATCATGCCGTGCGATCTCCAACGTTCCGCCGCACATGGAGCGCAGCCGCTCCCGGATGTTTTCGAGGGTGGCGCGCGGGTCGCTATCAGCCGGCGGGTCATAGCCGGGGCCATTATCCTCCACCGTGATTTGGACGCAATCCTCCATCCTTTCCGTGGAGATAAAGATATGAAGCGGCTCAAGGTTCGGGTCCAGCCCGTGCTTGACAGCGTTTTCCACAATGGGTTGGAGCGTCAGGGGCGGGAGAAAGAAATCGGTACACGCCGTGTCAAAGGTTACGAACAGCTGCCCTTCAAACCGCGCCTGTTCCACCGCGAGATAGGCGCTTGTGTGTTCCAGCTCCTTCTCGAAAGGAATCGTACCCTCCTCGACGATCGCGTCGAAGTTGCTTTGCAGATAGCGGGAAAAATCCTTTATGACCTCCTGGGCCTTTTGGGGATCCCGGGCGCAGAGATAATAAACGCTCACCAGCGTGTTATGGATGAAATGAGGGCGCATTTGAAGGACGGCAACGCGCGTTCTTTGCCGCTCGGCCTCTTCCTTCTGTTCCTGATAGCGGCGTACCAGATCGCTCAACAGGAGTAGCGCCACAAGAACGCTATGCGTATAGGCCGGCGTAAGGAAGCTGATGGTAAAGATGAACCGCTGCATGCGGCTCAGTTTTTTTCGTCTTCGGAACAGGGCAATCAGGAAAACTGTCGGTAGCACGAAGATCATAACCAGATAAAAGCCGGGCCAAGGGGCGCCCACTACGACATAGTCCGGCGAGACGCTTATAGCGCCTGTCAGATGATGGAAAGCTTCTACCGCGATTGACAGGCCGGTCAGCACGCATAGGACAACCATGACCCGGCTCTTGCGCCAGTCCTCTCCACAGCAATGGAGAAAATATGCCGACACAAGCAGGGGGAGGATAGGTGTGAGCAGCGCGTCGGACAGGAGCAGTGTACGGCATAACGGGAGGGGAGCACGGTAAAATAAGGCGGCACTTTCCGCCAAATCCATCGCAGAAAGGACAACAAGGAAGGACAAAATGGCGATGCCCATGCGCCTTGGCCATTTGTCGACATGGCGGGCAATGAAAATGAAAGCCAGCCCGAACAATCCAAACAGGATTGCCACGAGATCCGCAAGGGATATCAGGTTTATCCACGTCATTACAGAACCCCCATCACAGGATAGCGCAGCCGGGAGAGCTCCCTGCGCACCTCATCCATGTCGATCGGCTTGAGCAGGAACCCGCTTGCGCCGATGCTCCACGCATCGAGGGAATACTCCGGATACGCGGTGAGAAAAATCACATTGGTATGGGGACGGAGCTCGAGCAGCTGACGGCATAGATCAAGTCCGCTGGATTGTCCCAGCTCAATGTCCAAAAAAGCCAGAGCTGTCGGGTTTTCCTGAAAAAAAGCCAGAGCCTCCGTGGACTTTGTAAAGCCAATTACATTCGAGTTGGGCATCAGTTTGCGCAAAACGGGGATCTCACCTTCGAGGCTGATAGGGTCGTCGTCCAGCAGCAGGACATTTGGAATCTCACTGTGCTCACCGGCAGCTGCCATCAGCGCCGTAGCATCAACACTCAGGGCCTCGGAAATCTGGAAGAGCATATCGATGCTCGGAATACGGCGGCCAGCTTCCCAGTTCGTGACACTGGCGCGCTCTACATGCAGACGTTCCGCCAACTGCTGCTGAGACAGGCCCTTTTTAGTTCTTAAATGACGCAGGGTTTCCCCAAAGAGCAATACCATAGCGTAGGTCATTCCTTTCTTCTGCCTAAATAAAGAATAAACAATCTGGAGAGAAATCGCAAGAGGATAAAAAAATGGCGGAGGTTTCATTCTGAAACGTCCACTGTTTTTTTGCGTGTTTTTATGGTATGTTTACATAAGTCCAAAGCCCAAAGATGAATCTGTTACTCAATCGGTTCATTCACACCATAATCCGTGAAACAGGAAAAACCATACACAGAACCTAAAAGAAACTGCTGGAATGATGCGTACGCTTATGACACCAAACAGGTGCAAAAAAGCAACAGCTATGGTATAATACCATATACTGTGCGCGGAGGCCGCAGGAGCGAGAGTGATTCTTTCAACAGGCTTGACGACAGCAGCCCAAAAAGGGGAGGAAGGACATAACATGGAAAACAAAAAGGGCTTATTCGCGGGAGTCCATCGGGACGGCTATACCTGGAAGGATTCGATGATCGTTTCGATTCTCGTTTTCTTCATGATGATTCTTGTGGGATCGGGCATCGGCCTGGCCATAGGAACGATTCTCAAGCTGTTCTCAAACGAGGGGAACGCGGCGTTTCTGGAGATTCTGGGGGACAACTTCGGATTTCTGGGCTATTGGATCATTGCGGTCATCTACCTTCTCCTCGTCAAATCCGATAAGCCGATCCTGCGCGCGTTCGGCAGGGAACCGCGGGGAAACACCGTGAAAATGGCGCTGTGGGGGCTTCTCATCGGTCTGGGCCTGAACGCCCTGTGCGTCGGCATCGCTGTTTTTCACGGGGATATTCAGCTCAGCTTTTCATCCCTCCCGGTGCTGAAGCTCCTGCTTGTCTTATTGTCGGTGCTTGTGCAGTCCGGCGGAGAGGAACTCCTCTGCCGCGGCGTGCTGTATCAGCGGCTCAGAAAGGGGTACAGGAATCCGTGGGTCGCCATTCTGGTAAATCCTATTGTCTTTGTGCTCATGCATATCCTGATCCCCGGGATTACGGTCTGGGCGGTGCTCAGTATCTATCTGGTAGGCGTGACGTTTGGCCTCATGGTCTATTACCTTGACTCGCTGTGGATGGCGATGGCGGCGCACGCGGCCTGGAACTTCACGCAGAATTTCATCTTCGGATTGCCGAACAGCGGCACGGTTTATGACTTCTCCATCTTCAAGCTCAATTCCGCCACGGCCAGAACCAGTCTCTGCTATAACGTGAAATTCGGCGTGGAAGCCTCCGCGACCGCGGTCCTCGTAATTGCGTTGGCGGCGGCAGTTCTTCTCTGGCTGGGAAAAAAGAAGAACCTGAAATCCCTGGATGTCTGGGAAAGCTGATACAATCAGGACTCTGCTTTCACGCAATCTGCGCCCTTTCGCGGATAACTTGCATGGCCTTCCCCCGCGTCTTTCCTGCGCGTACTTTTCAGCAGGCAAGTTTCACGGATTCAGGTAATGCATGTTTTTAATAAAATATAAATATAAAATTGAAAGGAGATTATTCATGAAAAAACTACTCAGCATCCTGCTGGCGCTGGCCATGCTGGCGTCCCTGACCGTGCCCGCCTTTGCCGAAGAGCCGGACTACACCACCGGCACCCCCTGGCCCTGCATCGACCTTGACGGCGTCGTGACTGAGGAAACGACTGCCGAATTGAAGGACAACTTTGCCCTTGCCGTGAACAAGGACAAAATCCTGGCCCTGGAGATTCCGGAGGGCTACTCCAGCGCCGGCGCCACGGTGGACCTGGCCATTCAGGCGGCGGAGGATCTGAAGAATATGTTCCTCGGCGACGCGCCGGAGGGACACGACGCGCGCCTGGCCTATGATTACTTCCGGCTCCTGATGGACTGGGACAGCCGCAACGCTGTGGGCGTGGCCCCGCTGAAAGCACAGACGGAACAGGTGGAGGCCATCGGCTCTATCGAAGAGCTGAGCGCCTACCTTTCCGCGACGCCCCCGGAGGATCAGCTGAGCGCCGTCTGGATGTGCGGCTCGGGGGAGGATCTTTTGGATTCCAGCCACCGCATCATGATCGTCGAGGACGCGGAACTGCTGCTGGGCGATTCCGCTGAGTACGCGGCGCTTACCCCCTACGGCGAAACCGGCAAGCAGGCCATGACGGAGCTTGCGGAAAAAATGCTCGTCAAGCTCGGCTATTCCGAGGATGAGGCCGCGCAGAAGATCGACAACTGCTTTGCCTTTGAGACCATGCTTGCCCCCGCGATTTACACCAGCGAGGAGAAACATCGTCCCGACTATTATAGCCGCGTTCTCAACTATGTGGGCCTGGACGATCTCAAGCAGATGCAGGGCAGCCTCCCCATCCTTGAGACCTTCGCCAATATGGGATATCCGGAGGCCGAGGCGTATCTGGTCCTGAATCCCGCCGGCCTTGAAAAGCTCAATGCGCTGTACACCGAAGAAAATCTGCCCCTGCTGAAGGATTATATCCTTGTACACGGCGTTATCACCAAATCGGCGGACCTGGACCGCGAGTGCTATGAGTGGCGCAATGCCTACCGCAACGCGGTTACCGGCGCCACCGGTATGCTGGATGACGCGACGGTCTTCTCCTCCAAGGTCTCCGAGGCGCTGAAATGGCCCACGGCGGAAATGTACGCGGCGACTTACCTCAAGCAGGAGGACAAGGACCGCATCGCCGTCATGACCGACGAAATCCTGGAGGCTTACCACGGGATCATCGAAGAGGCGGACTTCCTCTCCGACGAGACCCGCGCCCGGGCCATCGAGAAGCTCGACGCCATCACCCCCAACGTCCTCTATCCGGACAGCTGGGAGAAATACAGCTGTGAGGAGCTGAATTTTGCCGGTCCTGAGGACGGCGGCACGCTGTGGGAAGCCTCCCGGCAGATCGCCGGATATACGCTTGCCGAGAGTGTAAAAGAATATTCCGAGCCGGTGGATAAGGAGGAGTGGGGTGAGGCGCCTCAGACTGTCAACTGCTTCTACAATCCCCTCAACAACAGCCTCTACATCCTCGGTGCTTATGCACAGGGCGGCATGTACAACAGTGAAATGAGCGACGAGGAGCTGCTCGCCAAGCTCGGTACAGTGATCGGACACGAGATTTCCCACGCCTTTGACTCCACCGGCGCGCAGTTCGACAAGGACGGCAACATGGCCAACTGGTGGACCGAGGAAGACCAGGCGGCCTTCCTGGAGCGCAACCAGAAGATGGCGGACTACTACAACGCCATGCACCCCTGGGAGGGCCAGGACTTCTACGGCAGCATCATGACCGGTGAGGCCGGGGCCGATATGGCGGGCATGAAGGTGGCGCTGCGTATTGCCGCCGGGATGGAGGACTTCGATTATGACGCCTTCTTCCGCGCCTTTGCCGATGCGTGGCTCGCCAAGGATACTCTCCAGATGGCCTATGTCCTCATCAGTGATATGCACCCGCTGTCCTATCTGCGCATCAACTGCACGCTCCAGCAGTTTGATGAGTTTTTGGACTTCTACGGCATCACCGAGGGCGACGGCATGTACCTCGCCCCTGCCGACCGCGTGATCATCTGGTAATGCGCCTTATCCCACGTACCCCGCGTTAAACCAATACATCTGACAGGAGGAACGGAAATGCAGTACAATATTCACGGAGACAACATGCCGGTGGTGATCTGCTCGCTCGACGAGGGGGAGTCCATGATCTGCGAGGCCGGCGCCATGAGCTGGATGTCGCCGAACATGGAGATGGAGACAAAGAGCGGCGGAGCGGGGAAGCTCTTCGGCCGCGTCTTCTCCGGCGAGTCCGCGTTTCAAAACCACTATACGGCCCGAAACGGCGGCGGCCTCATCGCCTTCGCCTCCAATTTCCCCGGCGACATTCTGGCCGTGGAGGTCACCCCGGAGAAGCCCGTCATCATCCAGAAGCGGGCCTTTCTTGCCAGCACGGCCGGCGTCCAGTCGGAGGTTTACTTTCAGAAGAAGCTCGGCACCGCGATCTTCGGCGGCGAAGGCTTCATCATGCAGAAGCTCTCCGGCAGGGGCACCGTCTTCCTTGAGATCGACGGCGGCACCATCAACTACAGCCTCAAGCCAGGACAGCAGATGCTGATCTCCACCGGGCATCTCGCAATGATGGACGAGACGGTCACCATGGACATCCAGCAGGTCAAGGGCGTGAAGAACGTCCTCTTCGGCGGCGAGAGCCTGTTCAACACGGTCGTCACCGGGCCGGGCGTCATCACCCTGCAGACCATGCCCATGACGAATCTGATCGCGGCAATTGCCTCAAGGCTTCCGGGAAAGAACAGCTGACGCGCCTGCAGAAGGAGCATGATGCATGTGACACGAAACAAAATCCTGCTGATCGCCCAGTCTCTCCTGTGCGTGGCGCTGGTCGTGATGCTGGCTGTCTCTGCTGTCGGGATCTACCGTTCCGGCATTGCCGAAAAGCAGGAAAATCCGCTGGCCTGGGTCTATACCCGCGAAAAGGCCGCCGCGGCCCTCAAGCCCGTCTTGCCGGTATTCCTGCTTGCCGTGGGCGTGACGGCGGCCTGCGCGGTGCTGAACGTGCGGGACGGGAACGAAAACAAGCCCGTCACAGACCCGGAGCTCAGCCGCGATCTCATGCGCGCGCGTGTTGCCCGGCCGGATGACGCCATGAAAAAGGAGGAGGCCCTGCAGAAAAAGCTCCTGTACGGCGGCTGGGGCGGCTTCGGGCTCTGTATGCTGCCGGTGCTGCTTTATATGCTGGACGGTGCGCACTTCCCGAACGATGATTTGGAACAGGTGATGGGGCAGTTTGCCGTCCATGTGTTCCCCTGGATCATCCTGGGCCTTGCCGTGCTGATCGTCTCGGCAATTTTGCAGGGCAAGAGCATCCAAAGGGAGTACGACGCCATTATGGTACGCATCAAGGAAGAAAAGGCGGCCGGCATCAAGGCCGAGCCACAGACGGAAAAGCCCGCGCGGAATGGAAATGCGCTGCGCTGGCTTCTCCTTGCGGTCGCGGTGGTGTTCATCATTCTGGGCATCCGCAACGGCAGCATGGCGGCGGTCGTCAACAAGGCGATCAGGATCTGTACGGAGTGTGTCGGCCTTGGATAATGTGAAAACTGCCTGGTGGGCCTCCCACCGCCCGTCCAAGAGACGGCTCGTGCAGCTCTACTGCGCGCTTTTGTATAACGCCCATGTCAAAGGCTTTCTCGAGGGGGAGATCTACAAGAGCAAAACCCCGACCACCAAGGGCCTCTGCGTGCCGGGCTTCAACTGCTATTCCTGCCCCGGCGCTGTCGGCGCGTGTCCGCTGGGCGCGCTGCAAAACGCGATCGGCACTACAAACAAGCAGATCGGCTTCTATGTCTTCGGCATCCTGATGCTCTATGGGCTCATCCTGGGCCGCACGGTCTGCGGCTGGCTCTGCCCGCTGGGGCTCATCCAGGAGCTGCTGCACAAGCTGCCCACGCCGAAGCTCAAAAAGAACCGCGCAACGAGAGCGCTGTCGTATCTCAAATATGTGATCCTCGCGCTCTTTGTCGTCGGCATCACCGCCTGGTACGGCATTGCCCACGGCGTGGCCCTGCCCGCCTTCTGCAAGTACATATGCCCCGCGGGGACCTTTGAGGGCGCGATCTTCCTGCTCTCAAACCCCGCGAACGCCGGGGACTTCGGGATGCTGAACATTCTCTTCACCCGCAAGTTCGTCATCATGCTCGTCATCGGCCTTGCCTGCGTGTTCTGCTACCGCAGCTTCTGCCGCTTTCTGTGTCCTCTGGGCGCGATCTACGGCTTTTTCAGCAAGCTCGCCGTCGTGGGCGTGAAGGTGGACCCCGCGCGCTGCAACCACTGCGGCGCCTGTGTGAGAAGCTGCGGGATGGATGTGCGGCATGTGGGCGACCACGAGTGCATCCACTGCGCGAAGTGCATGGATGTGTGCAATCAGAAGGCCATCAGCCTCAAGGCCGGCGGCTATACGCTCAGGGCCCCCGCCGGCGGCTGCGCGGACGACAGGCCCGATGCCGAGGCAAAGCGCAGGAAGTCAGGAAAGATTATGTGGGCTGTGGCTCTCGTGATACTGTGCGCGGCGCTCGCGTATTATAATTTTCTCGACCCCAACATCAGAAAAGCGGAAGCGCCCGCCGCTGAACCCGCCGCCGCGGATGCGGAAGCGCCCGCGCAGGAGGCGGCCCCGGCAGACTGGTCGAGCGACGCCCCCCTCGGCTGCGAGGTCGGGCAGCAGCTTCCGGACTTCACCATTACCTGCCTCGACGGCAGCGAGTTCCACCTGGCCGACTTCCGCGGCACGCCCGTGTTCATCAATCTCTGGGCGACCTGGTGCGGCCCCTGCGTGAAGGAGCTGCCGTATTTCAGCGCGCTCTATAAACAGCACGAGGGCGACATCGCCATGCTGGCCCTGCACTCCGATATCATCGCGGACGATCCGCAGGAATATCTGGATGCGTTCGGCAGGGATTGGGTCATGCCCTTCGCCGTGGAGAACGAGGATGAGGGGATCTGGAACCTCGTGGGCGGCACCACCGCCATGCCGCAGACCATCGTCCTCAACCGCCGCGGCGAGGTCGTGTACAACCAGCGCGGCTCCGTGACGCCGGAGATGCTCGCAACGCTGTACGAGCAGGCGTCCGCGTGAGCTCTCCGTTCCCTGTGTGATGAACGGCCTGGTTACAGGCCTCGGTCAAATACAAAAAGGAGTTTCGAGAATGAAGAAAACGATCGCAAGGATCCTGACGCTCTGCCTGATGCTGACGGCCCTGGGCGCCGGCGCCTTTGCCGACGGCGGCTATCAGATCCAGGTCGTCGATCCCGACGGCAGCCCCGTCGAGGGCGTGATGGTGAAGTTCTGCTCCGACGAACAGTGCCTCGTCGGCAAGACCGGCGCGGACGGCATCGCCGCCTTTGACGAGCCCGCCGGCACCTACACGGCGCATCTGCTCAAGGTACCCGCCGGCTATGAGAAGGACACCACCGACTATCCCCTTCCCGAGACTCCCGACACCGTGGTCCTCACCGTCCGTCCGGAGGGCGCCGCCGAGGAAGCCGAGGAGGACGATGCCGATGTCATCGACATGCCCCAGATCGGTGTGTATTATAAAACGCCCAAAGCTCTTGCAAACCTGAAGGGCCAAGTTAATTTGGGCTACAATTTCATCGACGATGGCGTACTGGATATTCCCGTGAGCTATCTTGCCGTTTCCCCGGCAGACATGGATGCCTATATAACCCTCAGCAGAGCTGCCGCGGCGGCCTCCGGCAACGGTGAAGAGCTGCCCGCCGACCCCGACCACCCCTCCTGGCTGAGCGGCTATGAGAGTCTCCCGCTCTATGATATTTTCATCCTCAACGGCGAGCGCGGGGAGAAGGAGCTGCGCGCGCTGCTGGAGGACTTCGGCCTTGGTGAGGACGCGTTCTGCACCTTTGAAGAGATCGGCTCCGACGCGGACTGCCGCTTCTTCCTCACCCAGTATGCGGGATTGCAGGACGCTCCGGAGGAAGTCAAGCCTGTCATGGGAGAGTTCTTCGACGAATTTGAAACGCTCTTCAAGGACCCGTCTCTCTTTCTCTCCGGCCTGAAGCTCTCGGCTCCCGAGTGGCCCAACACCAAGAAGGCCGGCGACGTTCTCTCCTTCAAGACTACCGACCTTGAGGGCAATGCCGTCGACAGCGCGGAGCTTTTTTCCAAGGCCAAGGTCACCGTGGTCAACTGCTGGGCAACCTGGTGCTCACCCTGCAGGGCGGAGCTGCCCGAGCTCGGCAAGATGGCCGCGGAGCTTGAGGCGCAGGGCTGCCAGCTCGTCGGCCTCTGCACGGACGCGATGGACGACGAGGTCGCCGCGACGGCCGGGCAGCTCCTGCTCGACGCGGACGCCTCCTACCTGAACCTGCGCGGCACGGAGGAGATCGAGGAGGACATCTCCCTCATGGCATGGCCCACCACCTATTTCGTGGACAGCGAGGGCAGACTGCTGACCGCCCCCTTTGAAGGCGCCAGCCCCGACACCTACCGCGCCATGCTCGCCGACTGCCTGGCTCAACTGGGATAAGCAAAGCAAATAAGACGCTGTAAAACAGCGTCTTATACAAAGGCACCGCTCAGATCCGAACGGATCTGAGCGGTGCTTGCGTTAACGCAGGGGCCCGGCAACTTTTGAAACTGGTTTTCATTGAAAAGGCGCCGCTTGACGCGCCACCAAGCGGATCAATGCAGAGTCATGATTTCTTGGATGGACTATACACTGAGGAGACGGAACAAAGTCATTGCGTGTGGAGGATCTATTTAACACTTGATTCTTTCTTTTGCCTTGAAAAGTCCTTCAATCAAGGTACAATGCACAGGGCCGTGAGCAGGAGCAAATTGACAGCATCAGAATCATTATGGATTCCATGAATATTTCCGCTGACCAGGCCATGACCGCATTGAAGATTCCGCCTGAAGACCAGGCAAAATATCTGGTAAAGCTGTAAAACAAATCGCGTTCTCTATCAGAGGCTGAGTTTTAATACTCAGCCTCTTCAAAAAATCAGCTTAACTTTCCAGACAAGAAAGAGACCAAAATTACGAGAAAAACAAAAAGAACCACACTTTTTAGTGTGGTTCTTGTGTCTAATCCGAACACTAAAGATGCCACAAGGAAGTTTGAATTCAGTGGCCTAAGTGGCTTCTAATCACTTGCTCCATTCAATCTTATCATTCATATTCCTTCCTGCATCTATTTCAAATAATCTTATGTGATTGGTTCTTAATGCAGATAGAATATCTCTCTTTGAAATAGAGTCTGCATATTTATAAGCAGGCTTTTTTATGTCTCAATAATATATTCACGAAAAATGTCCATTATATAATCTGCATTGGCAGGAGTATAGTTAGGCGATTGCGCGAGTACTGCGAAGTCAAAGTTGCCGTCAAAATGAACATCTTCAACCGTCGGGATGATCGAAAATGGAACTTCAGGCTCTTTTTGACTGTTCTTAATATACTGTCGTTTCACATATTCGGGATCGTCATCTTGAGGGAAGGGCATATCTGGATTGTACAGCAATTGAATTGTATTCTGAACTGGCTTATCCCAGATGGGCTTTTCTTTGAAATCTTTCAAAGTGGCCAACAGATAGTCATTGCATTCTCCATGGGGATTTCCACAGTATATAATACTGGAAAGCCATCTGTATGCAACCGCAAAAAGCAAGTAGTCCCCAATCCCTTCACTACGCAAATGCCCTGATGTGTCGAAGTACCGCGGATGCTGGGGCCTCTCTTCAACTGGATAGTACAGTAGATAGTCAAGTATATGTGTCCAAGAACTATATCCAAGGCCTAAATCAGCATGTGAGTCCACATGGATAACATCAAAAGGTGTAGAAAGCTCACCTTTCTCTATCAGCTCTCTCCAAAAGAATAGTGATTCATTGTGCCCAGCAACAACTCTGCCTCTTATCTTGTTGCCTTTTGAAAGTCCGAGGTTTCCTTCCAGGAAATCTCTAACTTCTCTTTCTGTCCAGATACAGTCGCCATATTCATCTTCCGATAAACGCTCTGGTTCTGATTCATTGATGAATATTGCTACGGACCTCATGAAATAATCCATATCCAAATCGAGAACTCTCACAGGGACATCCTCTCCTTGTGTACTGTGATCCTCGGTAGAAATTCAAGGAAGCGCCAGCGGATCTTTTCCGCGTCGGAGCCATTGGCCTCGCAAATGAACTGGACTATATCCGGCAGCAGGATGTGTCCCTTTGCTTTCGCTGCCTTGTACTTCTGTCACTCTTCGTATTCTTTTTTCATGATTTGCTTCATGGATGGTTGCTGTCTTTATGTGATTGCAATTTCAGTTGATTACAGTTTGTAAGTTGCTGGTAGGTGCCTTCCTCTTTAAGCCTTTTCTTCAAGTCAGCCCAGTATGTACTTGCATTTCGTGTTGTGGCCTGATCGGTCAAAACACTCACCACGTCTACAACAGAGAAATACCATTCCTCGGCTTCCTCATCCCAACCAGTTCGGATTGACTGATCCTAGAACTTTTGCAATTTAGAGTTGCTTGTACTCTCGTCTTCATTTATCAAAATGATAGTTCAGTACATTAGAGATACCCTACTTCAAGCCAAACAGCTGATCGTAGGTCTTAATTCATTCGCTATTTAGGATGAATTCGTTTGATTCTTTTTGATCCACAGATAGGGCAGGTAATTCGATGTTCATCAAGAATTGCATCAAAGTCCCTGTTCAAGCAGTTTTCGCAAAATAAATAGTCTTTCCATGAAACAGCAAGTCTTTTCTCGTCCACGAATTGATGTATTTTATTCTTTACCGGATTATCACCAAGAATAAAATCAGGTAACAAGAATAGGGTCGTTTTGACTTTTAGAAATGTATCATCACAGCACATATCGTCGCTCTTTTTCTTTCTCCCATGGACCTTGATCCTTTACTGAGAGAATCCAATATTGCATTATCTCTTGTAGAAAAGACTTCTTATTTTCGTATGGAATACAAAACTCATTAATAATATTCATCAAAAAGATGAGCTCTTCTTTTGCTTGTGCTCTATCGTATAGAATATCAAATGCAATAACTTGGGACAAAAAGGGTCTTGTTACTGCTTCTGGTAATCGATCATCAGCTTCCTTTCGCCTTGTAAGCAACTGCATATAGACCGGTGCAATTAACTCGGCGATTCTATCGTCTTTATAACCATATATACATTCGCCATAGTCTTTCTTCATTTCCTCGTTATTGATTTCTTTACAAAAAGAAGTCACATAATATGTACGAGTTGCAGTAAAGTCAATATTGTTAGCCCATGTGTAAGGAATCCACCCTGCTTCTTTAAACAGCTCTGGAACGACGTGCGCTTCTCTTTGATCATTCAGTAGAGATGTCTTTTTCATCCATAATTGATGATTTTCTATTCCCTTCCGCGCCGCATTTTGAGAGATATATTTGCATATGCTATCCTCATTATAATCGTTTCTTGATTTCAATATAAAATTGCTAATCTGCATCATTAATAGACCTTTTAACGGACGCTCTGTTGGGACTTGCTTTGTCCTCGCTATTAATTCATTTTCTAATCGGAATAATTTTAAGAGATCCTCTCTGGAAAACCTCCATATTGCTGTTTTCTTCGCACCATGTGCACAGCTCAAATCATATAGCATTTCAACAAATGCAGAGGTAACTGACTCTAGCATCTCTTCGGAGTCATAATATGCTAATAATTCATTTACCAGATCGACAATTTTTTCTGAAAACTCTTTATCTTTATCCAAATTATATTTCTGGTAAGCATAATGATATAGTTTCAATGGCGGAAGCAAGCAGTTATCATAAGCCGGGATATCAATACTTATTTTTTCACCGGACAACTCCCCAAACCAAGACTGCATCTTTTGAAATCTTGTAGTATCACCTACAATTTCATATATAAATGTTCTCAGCGAGTTGATGTTGTACATTAATCCCATGGTGTATAATAGATTGGTCATTTCTGCTTCATAGTCTGAAACTCTGACTTCTCCTAAATAAGACCGTTGGTTTAAGTCATGTTCATTTAATAGAGCTAACAAGACTTCTCTATTTATGTAATTGGGATTATTCTTATATTGCGTTACTGTCCGATATACAGCTTCTAGCTTTGCCTCTCTTGCATTAACCGGCCAATCTTTAGGTTTGTTTTCACTATCTAAAAAAGAGTCCATATATAATACCTCAGCTATTGTTCAGCATTCACATTTTTTCATTCTAATAGTATTAATTATACGATGTTATTATCTAGTAGTCAAAGGTTTTGTTCCATCCTCTGCCTGATCTCGATTCCCCCATGGAGGCAGACAAGGATTTCCTCTGCGCTGAGGATCTTCACCCAATCCACTAGCTGGCGAATCGTGGACTCATCCCAGGTTGTGATTGCGGCGGAACTGTTTTCCATGATCTCCACGGCCTGTCTGATGCGAAGGTCGGTTTCGCTGCCTGCGCGCCTGGTTTCAAAGCTCTTGCGCTTATCTTTCAGCTCTGCCATTTCTTCAGCCAGAGCGCGGAAATGATCTGTATAGGATTCATTTCCGAAGTCACCGGCAGCCTTGGCCAGCAGGGTTTGAAATTCCTGCTCCAATTCCACCAGACGTCTGGTGATATCCGCGAGACTCATGGCGCTGTCGAGCGCCGGGAGCAGCTCGATCTCCATGGCCCCCGCAATCTGATTGATCAGGATCTTCTTTTCACTCATGGCGGAGTTAAGCGCCGCAAGGATCGCGGCCTGCAATCTATCTTCATCCACAGTCGGAGAGCTGTGGCAGTATTTCGTCCCATAGTCGAGGCGGCTAACGCAACGCCAGACGACACGCTTTTTCCCGTTTTTTGCCCATGTCGTGCGCTTGTATCTGGTGCCGCATTCGCCGCAGTATACACGGTCAGAGAGAGCATATTTGCTGGTATAACAGGATTGCCCGGTCAGCGCGTTTTTGGACGGGCTGCGGAGAGCGGCGCGTCTTGCAAACTCCGCCTGCACCGCGTCATAGGTCTCCCGGTCTATGATGGCCGGGTGATTATTCTGCACCAGATACATGGGGGCGCTCTCCATTGTTTTTGACAGCCTTGTGCGTGATGCAGTCGGTGGTATAGGTCTTTTGCATCAGCACATCGCCGCAGTATTTCTCACTGGTGAGGATGCCTCTAATACAACCGAGCGGCCATTCCGCTTTGCCCTTCTTGTTGGGAATCCTGCTGTCTTCCAGCCAATTCTGGATCATGCGAAGACTCGCACCCGCAAGATACCTGGCATAGATTTCATCCACGACCTCCGCCTGCTCGGGGATAATTTCCGGATTGCCATCTTCGCCGCGCTGGTATCCATACAGCTTTTTATATTGAATCCTGACCTTGCCCTCTTTCATGGATTGCTGTACACCCCATCGGACATTGGCGCTGATGGATTCAACCTCCTGCTGTGCGAAAGCGCCGTGCAGGGTGATCAGGAACTCGCTGTCCTCCTGCATTGTGTTAATGTTCTCCTTCTCGAATATCACTGCCACGCCCCAGCTTTTTAGCAGGCGGATGTAATGCAGGCAGTCTACCGTATTTCGGGAGAAGCGGGAGATGGATTTCGTCAGGATTAGATTGATTTTGCCTTTCTTACAGGCTTTGATCATGCGCATGAATTCATCACGTTTTTTCGCGGAGGCCCCGCCATGCTCCATTGGGGATTTTGCATGATCATGTCGGTATAATATTTGCACTGGTTTTCATAGCTGCTCTGCTGTTCTTCTTCCTCTGTGGATACACGACAGTACCGCACAATCATGAAGGTCGAAAACTTTCAGTCAAATTGCAAATTTGAAACGATTGCCCTGTTAGCGCAGGGATTGAACATAAGCCTTGATGCTGTTATTTTTTCAACGGCACTGAATGCTGATCAGATTCCAAAGATCGCTGCTGATTTCTTCACGGGAATGTCTCCAGAGAAAGCTTCCCGTTACGTTGCAATTCTGGAGGAAATAAAGAGCCTGATAGAGTCATAATGTTAAAGCCGAGGGAACAACGATGCTCTTCGTTCCTTCGGCTTTATACTTGGCTGCTGTTATCAAAAAAGCGGTGAACTGCGATGCACTCTTCCCTATGGTGAAAAGATATGTACCAGTTGCTCATCGCTATATCTCTCTTTTTTTGCTTTCTACTCTCTAACAGTCCGGTGAAGGCTCTAAAAGGCGGATATTCGCAATATCCGCAAAATCTTCCTATAACAAAAATGTTTTCATCATTTTTCGCGTGATGGAGCGACAAAAAAGCGCCCAATACTGGACGCTTTTCCTTATCTGGTACATGCTTTTGACGGTCTGAACGATCTGCGCCGATACCGACGCAGATCGTCAGATCTAAGAAGTAAGTGCGTATATCAGGAACCAAGCGGCTTGAATGTCACGTACACCACAACATCCATGGCGGGCATGACGAAGTTCTTTGCCTCGGTGATGTCATAGCTGGCTGTGCCGTCGATATAGCTCCAGATGATCTTATCCAGGACGAAGCCGGGATTCGCGTTCGGGAAAACATAGATGGTCGTGGTCGGGTAGACATTAAACTCGGT